>CAJTKM010000005.1 GCA_910576545.1 Lachnospiraceae bacterium | reverse complement strand
ACCGCCTACGGCGCACCCGGCGATGAAACGCGCCTGTTTCTGGACGAGGACGGCTACCAGGCCGTTCTCGCCAGCCAGAAACGCCGGGACATCAAAATCAAACGGTATGCCCGCGTCATTGAGGGGCATATCCTGGACTTCAAGCCCAAAAAGAAACGCCACCCGTAAACCCGACAAATTGAGAGGAAGGAATGAATATGTGTACCGTTAAGGAAATCAGAGAAGCCATCCGGGAGGACTGCCGCTCCCAGCGCAACATGGAAACCATTGAGATTGACCGGATTTTTCAAACCCTGATGTTTCCGCAGTTAGAGAGCCTGTTTGACAAACCGCCCATGCCGCCGTTTTTTCACCGGTACAGGCAGAAGTCAGCCAGCAAACGACAACGGCAAATGCCCGCAGATGAAACACGCCCATTTTTACGTTGAGAACTGGCCGACCATGCAGGAGGAAAACATCGGCTATTTGCTGTGGGGAGGCGTGGGGACTGGTAAAAGTTATTTTGCCGGTTGCATTGCCAACGCCCTGATGGAGCAGGAAGTGGCCGTCCGTATGACGAACTTTGCCCTGATACTGAACGACCTGACCGCCAGCTTTGAGGGCCGCAACGAGTACATAGCCAGACTGTGCCGCGCCCCGCTGCTTATCCTGGACGACTTCGGCATGGAGCGCGGGACGGAGTACGGTTTGGAACAGGTCTACAACGTGGTTGACAGCCGGTATCGGAGCAGAAAGCCGCTGATTGTCACCACCAACCTGTCCCTCCAGGACTTGCAGCGTCCCCAGGACACCGCCCACGCCCGCATCTATGACCGGCTGTTGGAGATGTGCGCCCCTATCCGTTTTTCGGGAGAGAACTTCCGCAGGGCAACGGCGCAGGACAAGCTGGCACGTCTGAAAAATCTGATGGACTGAAAGGAGCCGCCTATGGCAAACAAACTTCCCCCCGCCACCGCAGGCATGACCTTCCCCCGCCCCAAGCCGGACACCCCGCCCTCGATGGTGAAGAAAATCGGCAAGACCACTTACCTTGTGTGGGCGCATTTCAGCGAAACCAGCACCGAAACCATGGAGGAAAAAATCAAGCGTATGCTCCGTGAGGAAGTCCGCCAAATGATGGCGCAGGAGTAAGCGCCGCACGAGCAGGCCGGGAGCCATTTGGCCCCCGGCTTTTGCTGTGTCGATTTTTTGAATATTCTGTGAACTGTATTAAAAAGTCCTTGACAACTCGTTTCAGGTGAAACCCCAAGGTCTTTCCTCTTTTGTCTTTATCCTTACATATACTGATATACCTTCCGGTACGCAAAAAAGAAACACAGCGCGACCACCATCGTGCAGACCTCGGCAACCGGAATCGAAAGCCAGATCCCGTCTATTTCCAAAAAGTGCGGCAGTACAAGTATGCTGCCTACAACGAACACAAACGTCCGCAGAAACGAAATCGCCGCGGATACCTTCCCGTTCGATAACGCCGTAAAAAACGACGACGCGAAAATATTGACCCCCGCAAACAGGAAATTCCACATAAATATCCGGTATCCGTCCCGCGCGATGGCAAAGGTGTTGCTGTCCTGCGGCGTGAAAATCGCAATCGCAGGCACAGCCATAATGTAAGAAAATCCAAGGCATACCACGGACGATACCAATATAATCCCGAAACACATGCGGAACAGGCGTTTCATCTGCACAATGTTCCGGTTGCCATAATTATAGCTGATGACCGGCGCAACGCCATTGGCAAAGCCCAGATATGCCGCAGAAAACAGGAATTGCGCATACAGTATGATGGTAATAGCGGCAATGCCGTCTTCCCCTGCCAGCCGCATCATAGAAATATTGAACAGGAAGGTCGTCACAGCTGTGGCAAGGGAATTTACCATCTCCGATGAGCCGTTCAGTGTGGCATTCAGCAGTATGGAACCATTCCATTTCGGCCTGACAAAATACAGCACTGTGCGCGGCTTTGCGAAATAAAACAGAGGCAGAACACCGCCGATAAGATAGCCTGTGACCGTCCCCCATGCCGCCCCCGCAATGCCCATATCACAAAGCACGATAAACACATAGTCAAATACGATATTTGACACGCCGGAAAGTACATTCAGCCCCAGCCCGAGCCCCGGCTTGCCCGCCGTAACAAAAAGCGTCTGGAACAGCACCTGCATAACAGACATGCTGTAAAACAGCATCAATATCCTGCCGTAATCCACGCAGTAGGGCAGAAGAACCTCATCTGCCCCCAACGCGAGGGAAAGCGGCGCAATGAACACAAAACACAGCACCGAAAGCACTACGCCGACTATAAGCGCAAAACATACAATCAGAGAAAATGTTCCGCGTGCCTGCTCCTCCTTTCCCTCGCCCAGACGTCGCGCGATAATGGCGGAGCCTCCCGTCCCCAGCATGATGCCGACGCCCATAATCGTGCTGATAAGCGGGTAAACGATATTGACTGCGGAAAGTGCCGTTGTACCGACAAAACGCGAAACGAAAATACCATCCGCAATGGTATACGTTGACAAAAATACAAGCATCACAATCGTCGGCATAGTAAAGCGAATCAAAGAAAACAGCGTAAATTCCTTAGAAATTTCATTGTTCAACAAATAACCTCCTTAAAAACAGCGGCAACGCGCATCAGCTTTCTGCTTTCAGGCGTTCCGCACGCCCTTCGTCAGGCGTAATATAAATCGTACGGTTCGTCAGATAAATCACCATGCCGGGCTTTGCGCCGGACGGTTTTTTCACATTCTTCCGCTGTGTATAATCAATCGGCACCATACTGCTGTTTTTCGCCTTGCTGAAATACGCCGCGAGGTTGGCCGCTTCTTCCAGTGTGGTATCCGGCGCCTCCCCTGTTCCGTTCGTACGGATGATAACATGGGAACCGGGGATATTTTTCGCGTGCATCCAGATATCCGTGCTTTCCGCCGTCCGCAGCGTCAGCTCATCATTTTGCAGGTTGCTTTTGCCCACAAAAATATCGTACCCATCCGAAGAAACAAAATGCAGGGGCTTCGCCTTTTTGGGGCGTGCCGCTCCCTTTTTCTGCGGCTGGCGGCGGATGAAGCCGCTTTCGGCCAGTTCCGTACGGATTTCCGAAAGGTCTGCATCATCTACAGCGTTTTCCAGCGCGTTCAGCACGCTTTCCAGATATTCCAGTTCCTCGTCATTCTGTTTCTGCTGGATCTCAAGCGCGGCAAGCGTGCGTTTCGCCTTGTTGTATTTCGCGAAATATTTTTGCGCGTTCTCTGCGGGCGTTTTTGTCGGGTCAAGCGCAATTTCAATTTCCGCCATATTTTCATCGTAAAAATCGACTGTGCGGAATGTCGTCATGCCCTGCGAAACGGCGTAGATATTCGCGGTTATCAGCTCGCCTTTTTTCTTCCACGCCTGCATCCCCTGTGTATCCCGAAGTGTTTTCTGCTGGATGTCCTTCTTTTTGACGCACCGCTCAATGTTGGAAAGCACCAGCCGCCGGATGTCATGCGCTTTCTGGCGGATATGCAGGGCATTATCCCGCTCCTGATAATAACCCTCCAGCAGTCCGGAAACAGAAGTATAGTTTTTTTGCGCCATCCCCCGAAACAACTGCATTTCCAGCACAGAAAACTCCATGATACGTCCGTTTTCCTTCTGCGTATAAACGGCGGGCAGGAAACGTTCCTCCTGCACCTCCTCCATCAGTGCCGAAAACGCGTCAAAAAGGCGTTCTCCCTCCTCCAGCGTGGTCTGCTGACAGGCGTTGGAAGCGTCCAGAGAGGCGCGCACGCAGGCCTCCTGCGCCATCAGCGGACTGATGCCTGTATAGGTCTGGTAAATAAATTCCGAGAGCCTCCTCCCTTCCTGCAAATGCAGGGAAAAGAGAAAATCCGCACGCTCCGCCAGAAGCGGATCCTTTTTGCCCTGAGAGGGCGGAAAAGCGTATTCCTTGCCCGGCAGGACCTCCCGTACAGAACTTTTCTCATGCGTCACGCGCTTGATGGAATCGAGTATTTTCCCATTTTCATCGGCCAGGATCAGGTTGCTGTGCTTGCCCATGATTTCCAGAATCAGGCTCTTCTGCGTGATATCGCCCATTTCATTCGCGGATTCGATTTTCAGAATCACAATGCGCTCAAAATCCGGCTGGAGAATATCCACAATCTTCCCCCCCGCAATATATTTCCGCAGCACCATACAGAACAGCGGTGCGGTCATGGGATTTTCGCGGCTGCTCTCCGTCAGATGTATTCTGGGGTGCCCGGAATTTGCGGATAACAGCAGTTTTTTGGGCGCGCCGTTTCCACGCACGCTCATGCGGATTTCATCAGCAAGCGGCTGATGAATTTTATCAATACGCCCTCCCAAAAGGGCAGCTTTTAATTCGGATACAATGGCAAACGTGGTAATGCCGTCCAATGCCATAAAACACTCCTCCTTATTTTGTACTTTTTTTCTGTACGGAAGGCCAAACAACCTTACTATACCATATCTTTCCCCGTATTACAATCTTTTGCGGGCGGGAGAAAAATGTCTGCGCAGACAGGGGTTGACAGAAATGTGTACTAGCTGTATAATACAGATAAAAGTGTATTACACGAATAATACACAGAAAGGAGGGACGCAGATGCTGGATTTTTCCGGCCTGGAACTGAATACATCGGAACCTGTATATCTTCAGATTGTGGGCTATGTCAAGCGCCAAATTTTCACAGGGGCGGCAGAACAGGGAAACCCGTTGCCCTCCCGCCGGGAGCTGGCGGCAATGCTGAAAATCAACCCGAATACAGTGCAGAAAGCGGTGAGGCTAATGGAAGAAGAAGGATTTGTCACTACGCCGAAGAACTCCGTCAGCATACTCCAATGGAGCAGCAGCGTCTTTTCCGAAATCCAAAAAGAAATGACGGCAGGTTTCGCGGCAGATTTCGTAAAACATGCCAAAGAAAACGGGCTGACACTGGAAGAAGTGATTCACCTGCTGCGGCAGGAATGGGAGAAGGGGGAATACTGATGAGCAACACATGGAAATTAAGCAACTACCTTTTCAGCTGGTTCTGGAAAAAACGCGGAAAATACATCCTCCTGGGCGGCATAGCCTGCGGCGCGCTGGAACTGCTCCGGGCGGCATGGGCGCCCAATATACGGAATATGGATTCTTTCTACACGCCAAAATCCTTCCGTTCGTACGATATGGTGATTGACCAAAGCTTCCTTGGGCTGATATTCTCTGTCAGCTTTATCCTGCTCCTGCTGGCGTTGTTCCGCCAAATCAGCGGCTTTGAGAAGGAAAGCAAGGGCATTTACACGCTTTATCTGCTGCCCATGAAACGCAGGGAAGTCTACTGCTCCTTCCTGCTCTCCGGGGCAGCGGCCATCGCGCTGTTCCACCTGCTGTGGCTCGTGCTTGTAACAACGGCGTATTTCCCCATCATGTGGGCGTACCAGAAACTGGCGGCGGAGCAGGTGTTCCTTGTCACGCAAGGCGTAACGGAAACAGGAATTGACGTTTCCCAGACGAACGGGCTGTTTCTGGCATTCCAGCGGAGCCTTTTCCTGTCCTCGCGCTTTCCCATCTCCCTTTGGAGCCTTCTCCCGTTTTTGGGGAGCATGGCTCTTGCATTGACAGGCATACTTTTTGCAGGGTTTTATCGGGAAAATGCCGCAATACGCGTATTGATAAGCACAGCATGCTTTATGCTCAGTTTTTTCGTCGGCCCCATGCTGCGGACACAGGTTGTCACACAGCTCGCTGTCTGGTGGCGCTACAGTGCAAACAGCCTGGGTGCAGGCATGGCAGCGGGGCTGCTTGCCATCATCTCAGCAGCCGCAATACAGGTTTTTCTGATACGGAAGCTGGACAGCAGGAAAAGGCTTTGAAGGAGGCGGTAACATGGAAAAGAAAAAACGGAATATCATACTGGAAATTTTTATCTGCACTACCATAGTAACAGCTGTCCTGATAGCATACCTGACATGTGCAGGAGATAACGGCGTATTCGAGATACGCGATTTGGAGGGGGAACGCTCTGAACTGGCGGCATTTTCCTTTGAGGGAACTGCCGGAGATGACGTTCACCAAATCCATTACCGGTGGGAAAACGGGGAACTGACGCGGAAAACATACCCCTGCAATGAGCAGACCGTCAGCAACCTGCTCGACGCCAATCGGAAGGGCATAAACCCCCTGATAAAATATTTCCACCTGGAAGCTGAACAGACGCAATACCGCAATGAACCTATTCTGCAAACCGCCCCGGCGGAGGACACGGAGTCGGAACCGCTCCAAAGCTGGGAGGACATGCCGCCGGAAATCATGGAGGCTTACTTTGAAAGGCACAGCTACGAGGAAAACCCTTATGGCAATGATGCGTTCCGCGTGCTGGGAACAAAAGCCGAAGCCGCCTCTTTCTTTGTAGACCTGCAAAGCATGAGGGAAATCTCCTATGAGGGCAGAAGCTACACCATAGGCATACCGGAGGGATACAGCCGCGCTTTTACCGGGCTGACGCTTTCTGACGGGCCGTATTACTACCTGGCATGGGAAGAAAAGGAAGATGGCGGCTATTCGGATATCTACTCCAACAACATTTGCTACAGGGGAACAGGCTTTGATTTCCTGACAGCGGACACTGAAAACGCGGTTTACGGCATATTGTCCACAAACCATAACGTAACAGGGGAAGTATTCCTGCTGCGTTTCCCGAAAGAAAAAATGCAGGCATATGACCAACGGCGCCTGCCGGAAGACATGCCGTACAGCAGTGTTGTTTATGGCGGAGCGGAAACTGTCGCTGTATTTGACGTCAATGAGGAAAGCAGCATACTTGCGCTGGCAGCCTGCGGGGAGGATATGCTCCTGCTCGCGCGGACAGAGGGCGGCGCGCTTTATCTGGAGCTTTACGATTTCGAAGGAACGTTGATTGACAGGGAAAACACCGGAATAGAGGGAATCCTCCACTGGGAAGGTTCATACTTTGAAGGGCTGCGCCGAAAGGACAGCGCGATTCTCGGCATCGACATAACGATAAAGGAAAACACAGAGGACGATGAAATGCCCCGATATGATGCTAAAACCAGCGACAAATACCTCATTACTCAAGAAGGGCTCCTGCGGCTGGACGGCACCGCACATGCGAGATATACAGACTATAACGACGGCAAAACGCTGCTGATAAATTCCGTGCAGGAAAAAGAAACGCTTGCCATGCGGTATACCTACCGCGATAACAGGACTCAGCTTTCCTTCACTGTAAAAGATGAGGAAACCGAGAGGACGCTCTACCGCGGCATGCTCGAAACTGATTTTGCGGAGGATTTCAACAAGGAGCTGTCGCGAATCGACATTTCCAAGCCGGCGGACACGCTGGAGGCCCAGAAGCAGTACAAGGACGCCCCCTTGATGGTAAGCGGGGAATATTCCCGCATTGTAAACGGGCGGATACTCCCCCTGGACGACGTTTCAGCAACTGACAATGCATTGTTTGGCGGGCAATATTACGATACTCCGGAATATAACTACTACCTTTATTAAGGGGAGGGAGAGCAATGGTTGAAGCAAAAGGGATATGGTATCTTTATGATGGTTTTGAGTTTGTGCTGAAGGATCTGACGTTTTCCGTCCCGGACGGGCAGATCGTCGGCGTATTGGGTGCAAACGGCGCCGGAAAAACCACGCTGCTGAAAATACTGGCGGGCCTGCTGCCATCGAAGGAAATGAAGAATGAACCGGTACGGGTATTGATAGACGGAAAGCCCGTACAGGAAAACTATGGCGAAATCGCCTTTGTCAGCGAAGCCGGAAGCTGGTTCCGCGACTTAACGCCGCAACAGTTCGGGGCGTTCCTGGCGGATTTTTACCCCCATTTCGATATGGCATATTATGAAAAACTGCTGAAATTTTTTGAGCTGGAAGAAAAGCCGGTCAAGACGATGTCAAAAGGGCAGAAAAGCCGGGTCGAGGTGGCGGCGGGCGTGGCAAAACGGACGAAATACCTCATCATGGATGAGCCGTTCCTCGGAAAGGATATGTTCACCCGTCAGGATTTTATGCAGCTTCTGGCAGGCAGCCTGACCGGAGAAGAAACCATATTTATCACAACACATGAAATCAACGAAATTGAAAACTTCATCGACCGCGCGCTTATCCTGCAAAACGGCAAGCTGGCCGCAGATATTATGCTGGATACGCTGCGGGAAAGCGGCCACAGCCTGACGGAAAAAATGAAAGAGGTAATGGGCTATCGGAAAGACGGCTTTACGGAATTTTTGCGGACAGGAGAATAAGCAGAGCAGATAAAGAGAAAAAGCCGGAAGGTCGTTATCCCCCGGCTTTTTCTCCGCCTGCATACAAAACACTTCCTCTGTGCCGCTATTTCCTGCGGTTTTTCTTCGCCGCCGCAAGCCTTTGTGCTGTTCCCGCCGTTTCGGGTACGGCTTTTTCCCGCACAGGCGGCTCCGCCTGCTTCGGAACCTCTGCCCCGCGTTTCTCTCCGGAAGTTTCAGGAACGGCCTTCGCCGTTTCCTTTCCGGCTTTCTTCGCTTTCGGCATTTTTAACTGCACAAACCGCCGTTCCAGCACATTTGCTGCTGACGGAAAACGCCTCAGCACGATGTCTGCCAAAAACAGCAGCAGCGCTGCCACCATCAGTGGCACAGCCAGCTCCCGAGAAACAAGCCCCCTGTCAGCGTCCTGCCCGAATACGTCCGCACCGCTTTTCAGCATACGCCCGCCTGCCGCTGTGGCGATTTGTTCCAGCACAGCCTCACCGTCACCCCGCGCCGTCATATCGTATTCCTTCGGATAGCCAATTGCGAAGCCGATGGTATACCGCAAAGTTTCGCCATCCTTTTTGGCTATGCCGATGTTCGCCGTATATACGCCTTCTTTTTCTGTCGGAATACTTCCTTCATATACGCCGGGCGCGCTTGCCCGCAGTTCCGTTTCCCAGCTTTCGCCGTCCGAAGCAGCCACAGCGGCCGTTATCCCCGCAATCGCTTCATCATACGGCATTTCCAGCCGCAGTAGGCTTTCGCCCGTCCCGCTTTCCGCAGTCAGCTGAAACTCTGCGTTTCCTTCAGCGTTCATCGTCCAGGAAACCATGTTCCGCAGTATTGCCGTACCTTCCGCGCTGGCAAGCCAGTCCGCGCTCCATTGTCCATGTACGTCCGCCGTCCATACGGCAGTGCGCCCCAGCCCATACTGCCACACCGCCAGAACAGGGTCGTCCTTATCGCTCAAAAGCACCTGATCGGCGCGGCTTTTCGCTGTCGCTCCAATGTAGCCGTTCAACTCCGGCACAGAGGAAATTCCTGACAATATCGCCGAAGCGTCCCCCTGCTTCGGGAAAAAGCCGCGTTCGTTGATATAGTCCTTGCCCGCCAGAAGCGTTTCTTTCGCGAAAATCTCCGGCAGGTCTGTAAATTCATTCGTGAAGTAGTAGCGTCCGCCGCCTGCCTCTGCCAGCCGCTGTAAAAGAGCCGTATCCGCCCCGCTGCCGACCGCTATGGCGGAAAGCGTAACACCGCCGCTCCGCATCTGCTCCAGAATGCCATCGTAGCCTTCCTGCTCCGCCTGCCCGTCCGTCAGCAGTATGATATGTTTCTGCTTTGTGCTGATGTTTTCCATGCCCTGCACAGCCAGCCGCAGTGCGGGCAGAATGCTCGTGCCGCCCGCAGGCTGTATCATGCCGATTGCTTTTGTGATGCTCTCGCGGTTCTCCTCCGCTTTCTGCATCGGCACAGTCCAATCCGCTATACTGTCAAACGCGATTACACCAATCTGGTCCTCAGGCCCCAAATCATCCAGACTGCGAATTGCGGCTTCCTTTGCCATTTCCATACGCGTCACACCATAATTGCCGTCAGACATGCTCCCCGAATGGTCAATCACAAGAGCCATGCCCAAATCCGGCGTTTCGCCCTCCGTTTTCAGTTCCATTTCCACAGGCAGGACTTCTTCCAGCGTCGTGCCTTTATAGCCGCCAAGCGCGAAGGAATCCTCTCCCCCGCTGACAACAAGCCCGCCGCCCGCTGTGCGGATATAGCTTTCCAATATTGTCAAAAAGCCCTCCGGCAGGTCGGAAACCGGCGTATTCGCCAGCACAACCGTACCGTATTCCCGCAGTCCTTCCATCGTGACGGGCGCGGCCTCCGGCGGCAGGCTGACAATCCCCGCATGGCTGCTTTTCAGCAGTTTCCGCCATTCAACAGTATTATCTTCCGTCCCCAGTAAAAGGATTTGGGGAATATCATCCACAAACGTATACGCATACGCCTGATTGTTTTTCCGCTCTGTATCCCGTTCCGGCGAAATTTCTCCGCGGAAGGAAACACTGCCGCCCTGTTCCGCTTTTGCGGTAAAAACAACACGCGTTTCCCCTTTCGTGACAGAAATCTGCTCACTGCCAATCAGCGTATTTCCCTGATAAAGCCGTACTGCCGTATCTGTTGCTACATTGGAATCAATGCGCAGGGCAATTTCATATTCCGTATTCCGGTTGACCGCCTTTGGCAATTCCAGCGCAGTCAGCTGCACCTCGTCCGCTTCCGGCGGGGATATCGGGAAAACGTCCACCGAAACACGGTTTTCCGTCAGGCTTCTTGCCTGTGCCAAAGCGTTTCCGGCGGTTTCCTCCCCATCTGAAAGTATGACAAGGCGTTTTGCCGTCCCTTCCGGAAAAATGCCTTCCGCCAGCTTCAGTGCGGCGGCAATATCCGTTGCACTCCCATCGGTATAGGTCACAAAACCCTCCGCAGGCGGCACTGCCTCCAAAGACGGCGACTGCTCCACGCCCGCGCGTCTGCCGAAGCAGAGCAGTCCAAGGCTGTCCTTTTTTCCCTTAGCTGCATACGCCTCCCGCAGAAAGGCCGCCGTATCCGTTTCACCCTGCATACTTGCAGAGCAGTCCACAGCAAAAAGCGTTGTGGTAATGTCCGCCTGTCTGGAAATCCAGGGCCCTGCCATTGCCAGTACCAAAAGCACGCACACAAGGAACCTCATTCCCGTTTGCATCTTTTTCTGGAACGCAGAGGGAAATCTTCCTTTTTTCGCCATATAGCCCAAATATACCGCCATCACCGGCAGCAGGAGCAGCCAGAGCGGCTTTGTCCATTCAATCCCCACGGCAATTCACCCGCCATTCTATCGCCAAAACCAACAGGAGCAGAAGAAGCACGCCATTGCGTATATTCCTGCCCATGCTGACTGTTTTCGTTTCTCCGGCTTCATACGCCGCCGCTTCGCCCATTGGCAAAAGGCTGGATTCCAAGCCATTCCTGCCGTTTATGCCGAAGGCTGTTTCTGTCAGGTTTCCTTCTCCGTCTGCCTGTACCAGCCGGTAAATGCCCGGTTCATCTCCGGAAAACGTCCGGGGCGGGAACGGCGGTGCGATTTCTGCCCGCTCTCCTGCCGGTGTTTCTATCCATGCCTGTTCTGTTTCTGGCAGGAGCGAAGGCTCTATGTCCTCCCCTGCTGCCGCTCCAGCAATATCTGCCGTGTTCTGCGGGAAATACCATTCCATCAGCCCATGCAGCAGTACGGGAAAGCCTGCTGTCAACGGCAGGTCTGTATCATGCAGGTCAAAGCCAAAAACGGCCGTTTTGCGTCCGTCCCGCTCACCGTAGACGGCAATGGTCTGCCCGTCCGCACGCAGCAGGGAGCGTCCCCAGGATTCCGAAAGCGTCCTGCCCTCGGCAATATCAAACGATACGTTTTCCGCCCCTGCAATGTCTTTATTTTCCACGCCGCGCGCCCTGCCGGAAAAACCGCGCATTCCGCTTTCCCCGCCGCCAAACTGCATGAGAAAGCCATGCTCCGGCAGAGTTTCCGGCAAAGCCCCGTCAAACACATAAAGCGAATACCCTGAAAGGTTCTCCGCATTTTCCGGACTGGTTTTGTAAAGCTCAAGCTGGCCCATTACAGAAAGTGCTTTTTCCAGAAACAGGTTCTGTTCCGTCACAAGCAGGGCTTTCCGCTTTGCCGTACCCGCCACGCCCTGATATAAAACATCATCCGCTGTCAAAACGTCCTCCGGAAAAATCCGCGCCATCAGCGTTTCCGTCCCCAGAGGGATACCGGAAAACGTCACATCCTGTGCCTCACCTGCCGCCAGTTCCACCGAAACCGTATCAAACGCTGCGCCATCGGCGTAAAGCGTCACTGTCCTTTCGCAGCTTTCTTTCCCGTAATTCTCCACACGGGTCAACGCAAGCAGGCCATCCTCCTGTTCTCGGCTGGAAAGCAGGGTCAGCGCGGCATTTTCGCCGCCGCCGTTCAAAACGATTTCCAATGCCGAAAGCCCGTCCAGCTGTCCATAGTCATCTGTAAACAGCAGGATTTCCCCGCCGAGTACATTTTTTTCTGTTTGCAAAAGCGTTTTTGCCGTCTGCCAGTCCGCGCCGCCCGCAGTAGGCTGCAAGGCATCCAGCCGACGCAGTACAGTCTGCGTATCCGTTGATGCACTCAGGGCAACATAAGGCTTATCCGTAACCGGAACCAGCGAAAAGGAACTGCCTGCCGGGGCGTTTTCCACAATATCCCGCGCCGCCTCCTTTGCGGCTGCAAAGCGGCTTTTGCCGACATCCTCTGCCTGCATACTCATGGAGCAGTCCAGCGCAAGCACATAATCCGTCACCTGCATTTTCCCCATAATGTAAGGTCCCGCAAGAGAAACAGCCAGCAGAACAGCCGCCGCAATCTGCAAAAACATCAGCAGGTTTTTGCGCAGCTTCTGCCAGGGCTGTGCGGATTTTGTTTCAGGAAATGCCTTTTTCCAAAGGTACAGGCTGGGGATTTCCTTTTCCTCATATTTTTGTTTCAAAAGATACATCAGCACGATTACCGGCACAGCCAGAAGTGCCAAAAAGCCCAAAGGCAAAGCAAAGCGCATAAAACCACTCATTTCTATGAAAAGATAAGAAGGAAGACCTTGAGGGCTCTGCCCTCAAATACCCGCAAGGGGTTTCACCCCTTGGCCCATTCGCCGCCGCCCCCTGCGCGGCGCTACAAAAAGAGAAATCAATCATGCGGCTCTGTCAGCCAAAGAATCCCATCGGCATCTCTTTTTGCCCTGAAAACAACATTGTCCGCAAAGTTGATTTTCTCGTCAAAGGACACAGAATACCCTTCCTTGGAGATATATCCGCATACACCGCAGACGATTTGACCCCCATTCACAAACACAAGCTGTACCATGCCTTCACTGGGGGATTCCTCCAGCCTGCGTGCTGAAATGCCCATAATTTCCTCCATCTGCTCCTGCGTGGTATAAGGACCAAAGGAATAGACGCTGTCCCATGAAAACGGGATGATTTCATTCAGTGTGACTTCTCCGTCCTCCACCGCGGCCATTGCCTGCCGCAGCGCCCTCCGGCGGTACCATTCGGCAGGGCTGCCCAAAAACGCATACCCTAAAACCGCCAGCAGAAGCAGCAGTATAGCCATTCCTGCTATTTTTCCTTTTTTCAAGCTCTCCTCCCCCTTATTCCAAAGCAGAGAAATACTCCGCGACCATTTCCCGCATGCCATACGGCACGTTTTCCTCTTCCAGCGTTTTCATCGCCTCATTGCGGTAAGTCTGGTAGACCCGTTCATAGGGCAGGCTCTCCCCAGCTTCGCCCATCGTGCGGTGTTCCGTCATGCTGGTCTGTCCGCTTTCGTTCTCCTGCCCTTCCACCTTCGCGTCAAATCCGGCTTTCCCCTCCGCATTGCGTGTGAAAACACGTTCCGTTTCCTGATGCCCGAAGCCACGCCCCTGCCCGCTGTTCTGTCCTGCTCCCTGTCCATTGCCCTGTCCCTGCCCCTGTCCATTGCCTTGTCCCTGCCCCTGTCCATTGCCCTGTCCTTGCCCCTGTCCATTGCCCTGTCCTTGCCCCTGTCCATTGCCCTGTCCCTGCCCCTGTCCATTGCCCTGTCCTTGCCCCTGTCCATTACCCTGATTCTGCCCTGCCGCAAGCTGCCCGTTCATTTTTTGCAGAGCCGCCCGTAAGGAAGCGTTCTTCCCAGCCTGTGCCTTCGCAGCGGCTGTCAGCCGTTCCCCTGCCGCCGTCAGGTTCGCGCCATTCTCCAGCGCCTCTGCCAATTCCTCCAAAGCCTCCCGCAGTTCCTCGTCACTCAGCTCTCCCGCAGCCTGCGCAAGCATTTCCGCAAGCTCTGCCTGCTGTTCCGCAGAAAGCCCAGCAAGCTGTTCCATCAACGCCTGCATTGCCGCCTGTATCGCTTCTTCGTCTGCCCGATTCAGCGCATCCGCCAGCTCCTTCGTCTTTTCGTTCTGCTCCAGCCCCTTCGCCATTTCCCGCAGGTCCTTCGGTATGCTGTTCTTTTCCAGCTTTTTCATCTCCTGCTGAGCCTTCTGCACCGCCTGCTCCACCTCTTTTTTTGTTGCTGCTTTTTTGAGTTCCTTTGTCAATGCCTGCGTCTGTCTGCGGAATTCTGCCCGTTCTTCGCTGTCAAGCGTTTCTTCCTTTTCAATTTCACGGGAAACCTTTTCAATCCGCGCAATCTCCGCCTGTGTATATGCCTCAATCCCTTCCTCCTTCGGGGAAGGCAGGAACGCCGCGCCAAACGTCAGCGCCAGCAGAAGGCAGAGCAGCGCCAGCGGCTTTTTGGGCGGACGGAAACGGTATTCCTTTGCAAAATCCCGCTCCTTTGCCATTTTCATGCCGTCCCTGACAGCCATTTCCTCCATCTCATTTCGGCTGTCCCGCGCGAGAAGTTCCAGCGTCGTTATCATGCGCTCCCTGCCGCCGAGCCTGTCCGCAGCTTCCGCTGCCGCTTTCCAGCCCGGGCGTTTCCAGAACAGAGCCACACACAAAGCCGCCAGAAATCCGGCAAGCCAGAGCACGCCCGCCGCAAGGAACCGTTCCGGCAGCACCACAAAAGCAGACAGCAGGAATACGGCAAGGGCCAACCCGCTTGCCATTATCATGCACCATAGGAAATACCTCAGAAAAGCCTCCAGCGTCAGCCTCCTCCGCAGGGGCAGCAATGCCTTGCAAAACTCCTTCATTTACACAGCCTCTTTCTTTTTCCCTTTTTTCCGTTCCTTCTTCGGCTTTCTCTCCGCGCCGCCATGTCTGTGTTCCCGCACAGGGTTAATCGCGCGGCAGGAAAGGGCAATAAACAATGCCGTCACAGCCGCGTCAAACAGCATGTTCATCATCCAGATATTTTCCACAATCCAGTTCAATGCGCTGTTTTTGCTGTTCAGCATGGAAAGCAGTTCTCTGGTAACGATATTGCTGCCAAGCTGTGCGTCCACCAGCGAGAAAAACGCTACGCCAGGATTGGGGATAAGCGTCAGCGCAATCCGCCAGTATTCCGATTCCAGGTTTATCATGTTTACCGCGTTATAATCCCGCACTGCAAGAGGCAGTACAGCCGCAAGGATCGTTCCCAGACAAAGCACACCCATGATGATATACACCAGCATGATAGAAACAACCGTCCGCTTGAATATGCAGGAAAAAAATACCGATATCGACCCCAGCATCAGTGCGGTCATCAGCATAAAGCCGACCATCAGCAGGACTGCTGAAATCTTTATTCCGCCGAAATAGAACACCAGCGAGAGCACCGGCAGCGTCCCCACAATCAAAAGCAGTATAAACGCCAGAGATGCCAGCAGTTTCCCCATTACGATAGAGAAGGACGACATTTTCGTTACCAGAAGCAGGTCGAGCGTCTGCCGTTCCCGCTCCCCGCTGATGCTCCCTGCCGTCAGCGCAGGCACAGTCAGCGTGATCAAAGCCATCTGCACCGCCGCAAGCACAACATACAGCACCATCATAATCTGCGGGTCAAAGCTGAAATCCCAGTTGTCAAACATGCCCGTATAAATCACCATGCCTGCGCCCAGTGCTGTTACCCCAAGATAAAACGTCAGTACGGCGAAATTTTTCCAGCCCCTGAGGGACGTAACTGCCTCCCGCCGCAAAACCGGATTCATCATACGCTTTCGCCTCCTGTCACTCTCATAAACACTTCTTCCAGATTGCCTTCCTTCTCCCTGAACGCCACCACCGGCACGTCTGCCAAAACAAGCCGCTTCAAAATGCCCGCAAGCTCCTCATCTGTACCGTCGAAATCAAATTCCGCGTCCAGCGTATTTTCCACAAGTCCCTGCACAGCGGGCTGTTCCTCCAATATGCGCAGCATTTTCTCCATTTCCGCAGCAGGGCGGACATATATCACACGCTTCTGCGTCAGCCTGTGCATGATTTCCTGCACAGACCCAGCCGCCGCCAGCCTGCCATGGTCGATTATGCCGACCTGCGTACACATTTCCGCCAGCTCCGGCAGGATATGCGAACTGATTACGATGGTTTTTCCCATCGACTGCAGCTGCTTAAGGATTTCTTTCATCTCTACCCTCGCCCGCGGGTCAAGCCCTGATGCCGGTTCGTCCAGTATCAGCAGGCTTGGGTCATGTATCAGGCTGCGGGCAAGGCAGAGCCTTTGCTTCATGCCGCGCGAAAGCGAATCCACATAAAACTCCTTTTTGTGCGTCAAATCTACGATTTCCAGCAGATTATCGATCATGCCTCCGCGCTCTTTATAGGGAATCCCATATGTTCCAGCGTAAAAATCCATATACTCCGTCACTTTCAGGTTATCGTACACCCCGAAGAAATCCGGCATGTAGCCAATCCTTTCCCGCAGGGCTTTCGGGTTCTTCGTTGCGTCTATCCCGTCAATCATCACGCTGCCCTCTGTTGCCGTCAGCAGGCCTGCCATAATGCGCATGGTCGTCGTCTTGCCTGCTCCGTTGGGGCCGACAAAGCCGTATATCGTCCCTTCCGGCACGCTCAGGCTCAAATGGTCGACCGCCGTAAATTTCCCGTAGCGTTTCACTAAATCTTTAATTTCCAGCAAGCAGACCACTTCCTTTCATTCTCATTCTCGGCACTTCAACTTCAGTTCCTTCCAGCATGAACAGCTTCAGCCGTACCTTGCCGTCAGCGGAAATATACTGCGCGGGGTCATATTCCCCCGGCGCGCTGTATTCACGCGTCCGCAGGATATCCCATTCCCCTGTGGATACGTTGTAAATCTGTGCTTTTTCCTCAATGCTGTGTCTTTCTATTTCCTCAAACTGGAACAGTTCCAGTTCGATTCCGTCTGCAATGTGATAAATAAGCTCCGCTTCGCCCTCATCATACAGATAGAAAAACTCAACGCCATAGCGGGTGATCCAGTCATACTGTTCCGCCGTTTCCACTGCCTCCGGCAGAATCGCAAAGGACGTGTCAAAGGATTCCAGCTTTGCCAGTTCCGTAGTAAACGTCTGGTGGTAGAGCGTCAGCGCGCTGACAAACGGCTCCCTGCCGTTGATTGTCCCTGCGCTGTCCCAAATCGGTACTTCGCTGAACGCATAAATATCCATCTGAAGTTTCCCATCCCGCGACAGCCCTTCCTTACCACTGATATTCGTCTGATTGTCCAACAGACTCTGTTCACTGCGGATGCGGAAGGCTTCCTCGCGGCTGATTTCGCCCCTGCGCACGCGCTCCCGCAATGGCGGCGTATTGCTGCTGTAATCATCATAAAACAGCCGCTCAAACATCGAATAGCTTCCCAGACCTGCGCTGTCCGGATCCACAGGCTGGTCTATCTCCAGCGTTTCACCCGCCTGCATCTGTCCGATCCGCAGCCAGGTCCCATTCGCATTCAGTATGGTATCTACAAACCCCGTGTTCGTGCCGTTGGTAACCGTACCTTTCAGCCGCCCGTTCTCCAGCCGGAGCGTACTTTCCAGTGCGCCGCCGGTCTGCACCGTAGTTTTCGCGGAAAGATGGTTCGTCTGCCAGCTTTGGTTTCCGTAGAACGTAATTTCCGTCCTGTCACCGGAAAGCATTTTATAGCCGCAGCTGACGTCGCCCGCCGAAAGGTTATAATAGTAATAGTCCTCCTTTTGCGGGAAAATGTTCAGATTGTCCTCGTTGCTGTATGTCAGGCTGCCCGCATCAGCGGATTTCAAATAAATGTCTGTTTCCGCCGCAGCGGTGTCTGCCCCCGCTGAAAGCTCTACTACAGAAGTCATCCGCAGCATGCCTTTACCATAAAGGCTGGTTCGGGAAACCGCAAAAACTGCCGCCACGAACACAGCTGCCAGAGCCGGTATGGCAATCCAGCCCTTTTCACGCTTATCCAGTTTTTTCAGTACCAGATAAAGCACAGGGCCCACAATGAAGATATAAACCGCCAGAAGCCCCAGCAGAAGCTTCACAGTGCCCATACCCAGCGGCGGGAAATTGCTCATGGAGCTGTAATGGTAATAACGGTCGTCTTCCATATTGTCCAGAACCAGATAGCTGCTATCCGCCATACTGCAAATCTGCCAAAGGACAGCAGGCGTTTCCGCCATAGCCGCGACAGGCGTTGTGGCAATGCTGAAAGCCGGCAGGATAATCCTGCCCTCGCCTTCCTTCTTCTGGTATGCCAGAACTGCCCCGTTTTCCTGCCAGAGCGGTTCCACGCCGTCACCCTCCAGAACAGCCAGCGTAACCGGCGTGCCCTGCAGGCTGCCCGCCGCCGTGCCTGTAATCTGGACGTCTGCCGTCAGTTCCAGCCCGCCAAGCGTACGCGCACCCGCTTCACCTGTGCCAATCACCAGCATGCCGCCGCCTGTAACCCAGCCGTTCAGGGCATCTCTCTGCGCCTGTGTCAAAGCGGCAAAATCAATGCCGTCTGCCACAATCACACGGAAATTTTCCATCAACGCCTCGCTGGAAGGAAAGCCTTCCCCGTCAAAAAAATACGTTCCATAAAAAGCAGATGCCTCCACCTGATTCGTACCCTGCGGCATCATGCCCGCCAGAATCTGCATATCCTGCGGGCGTTCGCTTAAAATACCGAATGCCAGCGTTTCCGGCTGCTTCGGCTTGAGGTCCACATTTTGCAGGAATACCGTTCGGCCGCTCTCATCTACCAGCGTAATCTGCAAAAACCGCTGTATCGTCCCTATGTTCAGCTCCATGTCTATTTTCTGGGACGCACCCTGCAAAAGTTCCAGTTCCTGATAGTACACAGCATATTCCGCCGAAGCTGATTCCACGCCGTTCCGCCCTGTGTTCTCATAGGTATACGCCTTTGCCTGCAATTCTCCGCGGAACGGCGCGCCGTTGTTCGTGATGATGCCTTTCAGGGACGCGGTTTTCCCAACGATATATTCCCCGTCAAAGCCGACTACCACGTCCAGCGTAAACTGTTCCTGTCCAAATTCTTTCTCCTGCCATGTGGAAGGAGTTGCCTGCGCTGTTCCGGTTGTTCCGCCGTTTGTCATCGTAACCGTCTGCGTCGAAACAGGCGCGGCATACGCGATGAACGGCGTGACCAGCCCCGCGACCATTGCCAGTACAATCAGCAGCGCAATCACAGCCGCCGCCGTTCGTTTCCGTTTCTGTTTTTCCTGATATTTCATGTAACCTCCCCTTTCGGATTTGAAAAGCTGTCAAAGACCCATGGGACGCCGCCGCTTTACGAATCCCAAAATCTTTGTAAACGCGCTGAACAGATGCCGCTGATATGCATACCGGCGGTAAAATCAGCGGCTTTCCGATTTCCATTATTATACCAAACCGCGTATGAGAATGTTTTAACTCTTTCTTACGATTTCTTAATCTTTTTTTGAAAAATCGACGCGGCGTCCAGCCCCATTTCGCCCAGAAAGCGGGAAGGCTCCGTTTCTTTATCATATCTGCTGCGCACAGCGGAAAGGCAGAGATGCTCCTTTGCGCGTGTCATTGCTACATAAAACAGCCGCCGCTCTTCCTCCAGCTCTCCGGCGGAAACGCCCTTTTCATGCGGCACAACGCCCTCCACAAGCGTCGGCAGGAATACCTCCTGAAACTCCAGCCCCTTCGCACCATGCATTGTCGTCAGGACAACGCCATTCCGCTCCCTGCCGCTGTCCTTCGGCCTTTCCTTCATCTGGCGGCTCATCTCCTCCAGCCCTTCGCGGAATGCCGCCGCGTCAGCCGCGTCCTTTGCCATTTCCGTAATTTCCTCTGCAATCTCCCATAGTGCCTGTGCGCTGGTCTTGCGGTAGGCGGCATACTCCTCCAGATATTCGTCGTAGCCAATCACCTTCCTCACGTATTTCAGCCCGTCGTAAGGCATTTTCTTCCGAATGTTCGCCAAGTCCTCCTGCAGATTTTCCAGCTGCTGCTCCTGCCATTTTTTCAATGACGGGCAGACAAAAAAACTCCGCAAAAGCGTATACGGCATTTTCTCCGCCTCCGCAAGCAGTTCCTTGCTGATATAGCGTTTGGGCTTGTTCAATATACGGCGCAGCGCGCTGTCCGCCTCCTCATTTTCCGCAAGCAGGAGGTACGCCAGCAAATCCTTTGTTATCCAGTGCTCATAGATGTTCCCACCGCTGTCCCGCAGTTCGTAGGGTATAGAACGGCGGTAAAGCTCCCTTGCAAACGCGCCGCACTGCAAATTAGTGCGTGTGATTACTGCAATTTCCCGCATCGGCACACCCTCATCCAGAAGCGAGGCGATCTTCTCCCCGATACGTTCCGCTTCCATCGCAGGGGTTGCCGCCAGAAAAAATGTGACCTTCTGCCCTTCTTCCCCTATGCCTGTCATCTCTTTCGTAAAACGCGCACCGTTCTGCGAAATAACCCTTTCCGCAAGCAGAATAATGCGGTCAGTCGAGCGGTAGTTGATATTCAGCGTCACTCTTGCCGCATTCGGAAAGACATCTTGAAATTTCAGCAGAAAATCCGGACGCGCGCCACGGAATCCGTAAATACTCTGGTCATCATCGCCCACCACAAACAAATTCCCATGCTCCTCTGCAAGGATGCGCAGACATTCAAACTGTGCCCTGTTCACATCCTGAAATTCGTCCACCAAAATATAACGGAACCGCCTCTGCCAGTATTTCCGCGCCTCCGCATCCTTTTCCAGCAGCCAGTAGCACTCCGTCAGCATATCGTCAAAATCCGTTTTTTCCTGCCGTTCCTTATAGCCCTCATATGCGCGGCAGAGTTTTTTGAACTCCGCTGGCGGGATTCCATTCGGCCGGAAGGCTGAAAGCTCCGCTAGTTCATTTTTCATCAGCGAAAGCTGCGTCAGGAACTGTGCCGTATATTCATCTAAATCCGGAATGTCCCATTCCATTTCTTCCAAAATGCCGCGCACCGCGCTGCGGCGTTCCTCCTCCGCCAGCACGCGTTCCATCCCCCAGCCGTAACGGCTTCTGAGTATACGAAAAAAAATGCTGTGGAATGTGCCGAAACTGACGCCGTCCGCACCATGCGCCGCGCGGAAGCGTTCCCGCATTTCGTCTGCCGCGGCGCGGGAAAATGTCAGCGCGAGTATTTCGTTCGGGCGCGCCAGCCCCTGTTCCAAAAGGCGGCGGATTCGGCAGAGCAGGACAGTCGTCTTACCGCTGCCCGGGCCTGCCAGCACAAGCATCGGCCCATTTTCATGGCAGACCGCTGCACGTTGATTATGGTTCAGTTGTTTTTGCATGTATGTTCTCCTTAAAAACTCTAAAGGCCTTGGGGGAAAACCTCCGGGACGCTGTCCCAGAACCCCTGCCAACCCTTTGGAAAGGGTTGGAGCCCAAACTATATTTTGCCCATACATCCGCATGGGCGGAATTTATTTTTTGATATACAAATTTTCAACCATTATAACACATTTTTCCTCTATGCGTCTGCAAAACCCATCATTTCCAAAAACATGCTGTCCAGCCGCATGGATATGCGGCTGAAATCCCATGTCAAGGAGGTGGAACCTCCTTGTGGGAGTTTAAGGGGAAAGCCCTCAAGGTCCTTTCTTAATAAAATCTTTCCAAAATCCTAACAATTTCTCTGTTGTAAAAAAAAGCGAAGTGTATTAAAATGCAGAAGTGTATAAAGGCTTGAAACCACGTGCCCAAACAACATCTGTACAAAAAACAGGAGGTACATCATGAATATCGGTATATTTTCCGACACATATTTTCCACAGCTGAACGGTGTCGCCACCTCAATCCGCACGCTTTCCACCGCGCTGGAGGAACGCGGACACCATGTATATATCTTTACGCCGTCCGACCCCCGCTGCGGGAATGAAAACGAACCCAATGTTTTCCGCCTGCCCAGCATTCCGGTCTTTTTCGTACGCAATTACCGCGCCGGCTACATCTGTCCGCCGCATGTGCTGAAAAAGATCCACGGCATGAACCTTGACATTATCCATACGCAGACGGAGTTCCCCCTCGGCTTCCTTGGCAAGCTGATTTCCACCACACAGGGGATTCCCATGGTACATACCTATCACACCATGTACGAGGACTACGTGCATTACATCGGCGGCGGACACGTCGTCACTCCGGATATGGCGCGGGATTTCAGCCGTATGTTCTGCAATACGGCAATGGACGTCATCGCTCCGACGCATAAAACGGAACAGCTTCTGAAAAGCTATGGCGTGACAAAGCCCATTTCCGTCATCCCCACAGGGATAGACACCTCACGTTTCCAAAAAGCGCAGTATGACCCTGCGGAAATTCTGGAACTGCGCCATTCTCTCGGTCTGGAGGAAACAACGCCCGTCATTATTTCCATCGGGCGCATTGCCAGAGAAAAAAGCATTGACGTTGTCATCGGCGCGCTGCCGGAGCTCTTGGAAAAGCTGCCGGAAACAAAAATGGTGATTGTCGGAGAAGGAAATGAAATCGAAAACCTCGGGAAATTTGCCGAATCCATCGGCGTCGGGGAACATGTCATATTTACCGGCGGAAAGCCATGGACGGAAATCGGGAAATACTACCAGCTGGGCAATGTATTTTGCAGCGCGTCCGTTTCGGAAACGCAGGGGCTGACCTTCGCGGAAGCAATGGCGGGCGGCGTGCCGGTCGTAGCCAAAAAGGACGAATGTATTGAAAACATCATTACAGATGGCGAAACTGGACTGCTGTTCGAGGACAGCGCAGACCTGCCTGGACTGCTTTACCGCGTGCTGACAGACAAAGCACTTTCCGCGCAGCTTTCCGAAGCATCCATACAGGCGATGGAACGGCTTTCCGTAAAGGCATTCGCTGACAGTGTTGAACAGCTTTACCAGAAAATACTGGACAGCGGCGAGCGTCCGAAACGTATTTCCGCGCCTGTAATCCCGTTGGTCATCGGCGCGAAAGCGGCAAAAGGCATTACGAAGATTCCCCGCATGATGGCGCGGCGGTCGCATAAAGTAGCCAACCATCTTTTTGCCGCATCAAAAAAATAACCTGTTACCTGCCAGCCGCCTTAATAGGCGGCTGGCTTTTTTCCGCTGCAAAAGCCGCAGGTCCCCGACAATTTCATTGTAAACAGAGCTCCCGTCCAGCGTTGTGCCAAACGTATCCACCCATAGCGGGATATCCACAGCGGAATATATCCGCACCTGCCTGCCCCCTTTGCGAAACGCGGTAAATCCGTTTCTTTTTAATTTTTCCGCTTTTTTTGAAAAAGGGGCTTGACATTTTTCCCATTATCTTGTAAGATAGTATTCGGTCGATTGAAGAACCAAAGTTAATATATTGTGTGAGTGTAGCTCAGCTGGATAGAGCGTCTGACTACGGATCAGAAGGTCGCGTGTTCGAATCATGTCACTCACGGAAAAAAGCGTATATCATCTGGTATGCGCTTTCTTTTTTATCCCCCGCAAATAACCATGAATTTCCATAAAAAAAGACGCCTTACGGCGTCTTTTTCCTCGTGGGATTTTTTCAGAAAATATCTTATTTGTCTACCATAGGAGCTTCGTCGTCCATCCAGCCGTCCAGGTTGTTGCTCCAAACGTATTTCTTTGTTTCGGATGCAATAACGCCGCTCAGACCCAGCAGGGCAACCAAGTTGGGGAATGCCATACATGCGTTCAGTGTATCAGCTACGTTCCAAACTACCTTCAGCTCAATCGCGCAGCCAACCAGTACAACGATTGTCCATGCAATACGGAAAGGCATGATGGACTTTGTGCCCGCAAGGTATACCCATGCTCTTTCGCCATAGTAACTCCAGCCAAGGATTGTGGACCATGCGAATGTAATCAGACCAAATGTCAGAACAGCAGGGCCAACAATGGGGATAGCGTTGAACGCGCCGGATGTCAGGTTTGCACCCTCCAGACCATTCAGACCAACGGGGTCTTTCAGGATAGCGGAAACCAGAACCAGACCTGTCAGCAGACATACAACGATTGTATCCCAGAATACGCCGGACATAGAAATCAGAGCCTGACGGGAAGGGTTTCTCGTTGCAGCTGCCGCGTCAACGATAGGCGCGGAACCAAGACCGGATTCATTTGTGAACAGACCACGCGCGATACCTGCACGGATACACATTACTACGCCTGCGCCCACAAAGCCGCCGCCTGCTGCTGCAGGGTTGAATGCGGATTTGATGATTGTCATGAACGCTTCGGGGATGTAGCTTGCATTCAGGATACAGATAATTACGCAGCCCAGGATGTACAGACCAGCCATGAAGGGGATAAGCTTTTCACAAACCTTTGCGATAGACTTAACGCCGCCCAGAATAACCAGACCTGTGATAATCATCAGTACGATACCAGTTGCAATCTTGGGAACGCCGAATGTGCCGTTTACGGATTCAGCGATGGAGTTGCCCTGTGTCATGTTACCGATACCGAAGCAGGCAATACCTGTGAACAGAGCGAAGATGATACCCAGCCATTTCTGACCCAGACCTCTTTCCAGAGCATACATAGGGCCGCCGATGAAGGAGCCGTCTTTTGCTCTAACCCTGTATTTGATAGCCAGCAGAGCTTCGCCGTATTTTGTTGCCATACCGAAAAGACCTGTCAGCCACATCCAGAATACTGCACCAGGGCCGCCCATGCCGATAGCAGTTGCAACACCTACGATGTTACCTGTACCGATGGTAGCCGCCAGAGCTGTTGCCAGCGCACCAAAACCGGATACGTCACCAGATGCTTCTTTATCCGGTGTGATGGAAAGCTTTACACCTGTGAATGTTTTTCTCTGAATCACGCCTGTGCGGATTGTCAGGAATACGTGTGTGCCGAACAGCAGAACCAGCATGACCGGGCCCCACACGAAACCATTGATGGTGCTTACAAAATCATTAAATGCTGCCATGTTTTCCCTCCTCTAAACCATGAATGAATGTGCCGCAGCGTCGAATTTCTGAAAATCCGAAAAATTTCCTGCACGCCAGCGCATTTTTCTTTCGGACTCCAGCCGAACGCTTTTGCGGCGGTAAAAGATAAGTACAATGAAAGATAGTACAGCATGAATTTGGGATCGTTTCCTACAAAAAAGTCCTTCTGAAACGGCTCCGCTCCCCACGAAAAACGGAAAATCATTTTTTTAGTTCTTTTTTGAAGAAAAGCTATCCAAAAACATTTTAGCTACATCATTTTACACTGTTTTTCCAGAAAAAACAAGACTTTTTTATATCACTTTTTCCGTAAAGTATTTTGTTCATCCCCCAAAAACATCACTTTATACAATTTCCCTGAAACTATTTTTTCTAAATTTTATCGTATTAGCCTAAAAATTAACGCCTTTTTTACACCCTTACAGACACACATTTCTACGAATAATCCACTTGAAAACAGCCGTTTTTCATGAAAATTTGATAAGAAAACCGCTTATTTTTCTAATTTTTCGGTTTTTTCGGATCGTCTGGCTGCGCAGCTACGGAATATTGTCCGCATTAAAATCTCCCTTGCCGTTTGTTCTGGACATTTTTCAAAAAACTGGTATAATATAATGCTGTTATACATGAGAATACTGTCCAGCAGGAATGCAATGTCCCTGGCTGCATCCCCCACTTTCTTCCCTATATATTTACGATATATTTACGAAAAAATGAGTACTGACCTGTAAGCAGCTGTAATCCTGCAATTCGTTGATAAATCAGTCCGCCTGTACCATAACACCATAGCGGCATTTTCCTGTTGCCGCCAGTGATATAGAAACGCGGCCTTTGATTTCTCAAAAGCCGCTGATTCGTGCGTCACAATACCTCTGCCTTCACAATGGTATTTTCTTTACTGCCGCGCAACAGATGAAACGATCCCATCATTCCAATCCGGTTCACCAACATCGAAATTCTGCTCAGAAACAGGATATTCCAGATTATCCAGGCATATTTCAGTTTGGAAGCATTTCATTGGGAGCATAACCCTCATTCTCTGGTTCGCCAAAGTTTTGGGAATTTCTGTATCCAAGAAGTGCTCCCATGTTTTCTTTATAATAGGTATAAATGTTTTGTATACGCTCCCAAATTTGTTCATCAAAATAAGCATCACTCCTCTGGCTGACCATACTATCCACATATGGGCGGAGTTCAGAGTAGAACAAGTGGCTGACATCGTAGCAAATGTATTGTTCGTCCTCATAAATCTTATACTGCTCCATCTGCTCAAAGGTCATAAACCGGCCGCGGATAAAAGCATAGTCCTGTGGAGTTGTAATTTCGCTTTTCTCATACGTGAAAACATAAATCAAAGGCACATCTGCGCCACCGTCAATTTCTCCCTTATGTTGCGGTATATAGGCACTCAGCACCAGCGCCTGTTCCATATCAGAAGATCCGATTTTCTTGTCATAGCCGTCTGTTGTACGGCGATGCAGGCCGGTAAGCTGCAATTGCATATCCATCGGTACAGATGTATCAAAAACAGGAATCTGGCCGTTGTCTATTACAGTTAAGTCCGGCGGGCATACAGAAGGAACGACTGTACCGTCCACTTCTTCCAGCAGCTTCTGGCACAAAGCCAGATACTCCTCAGATAATTTCTTTTTCTCAGCGGGGTCAGTGGTATAGCTTTCAAAGTAAGGCCTCAATTCTTCCGCCATTCCCGCTGTAAGTTTTGCATCTGCTTCAGCAGGTGTAACCGGAGTGGGATATTCGGTTTGAATAATGTCGCGTTCCACAAAATCAACTGAGCACATCCAGTCCTGTCCAAAAACAAAATGGTCGTTTGTCAGGACGAAATAATACCAGTCATTTTCCGCCAACGGCTTTTCCAGAAGCGCCATATTGTAGGCCTTCGAAAGGTCAATAGTCATTGTGCCGCTGGAATGAGCAGGTATTTTTGTGTTGCGAAAAGATACGTTCTGCTTTGCAAGCGGTTCTATTTCTTCACTGGTTGCCCATTGCATCAGCCTCAGTTCAGATTGGAATTGGATTTCTTTATCCGACCTATTTTCGACCAGGATTGATACAATTCCATTCCCGTTATAAACAGCAGAAAGCCCCAAATCGTCCCCTGACAATGAGGAAAACCGGTTAACCGCAAAAGCGGTTGTGCTCAAACAGAGTATTAGCAAAACTGCAGTAACCAGCACCATTTTGTAAGAGCAGAAAGACCTCCTGCTATCCAGTTTAACGCATGTTTTTTTCTCAAAAATATCTTTTATGTTCTGTAAGTTTGTTTTATTGAAAGAATCCATATTAACCTCCTCAATTTAATTAGAAAGCGTTTCACGCAATTTCAGCTTTGTTTGGTACAGGCGGTTATCTACTTGTTTTACGCTCATATCCAGCACAAGCGCAATTTCCTTTGGTTTTTGCCCGTAGTAAAAGCGGCGGATCAGAATTTCCCGATCCGGCTCACCCAAGGCATTTATTGCAGCAATTAAAGTACGCCGCGTTTCTTCTTTCAAAATATCATCAGCAATACCAATGTGAATCATGAAATCTTCATCTTCAAAAGGAACTGTATCTCTCTTTGTAATTTCGCGGCATCGATTGATCGCCTGTGTTCTTGCAATAATTGACAGCCATGTTTTTAACTTCCCCCGCTCCGGATTGTATTTGTCTGGATGATCCCACAAATAAATAAATGTATCAGCTACGCATTCTTCAATATCCTGCGCGGAACCAATACTGCTCAGAATCGCTCCGGAGACTGACCAAAGAAGTTTAGAATATTTATTGATAACTTCATTGATGACAGTTTCATCTCTGTGCCTGATTGCAGATATCGTTTTTTCGTCATTCAAAGACATCACCTCTTATGCTTAAACTAACCGGTCATATATAGTACGTCAGAAAAAGCAAAAACACTTAAATTCAAATCAATATTAAGCACTTATCCGTAAATAAGATATGTGCAGATTGCACAGCCAGATTTTTCGGCAGGCAGGGAGCTTTTTTGCAGGCGTACCGGGTGGTACGGCAGGGAAAAGCGACAAAGACTGCCGGAAAAGATGAAGTAAGATGCGTGTAGATAATTTACGGATAGGTTCTAAGTTTAATATTGGGATCCAGGCAGCCTTTTTTATTACAATCCCTTTCGATTTCATAAATTTCAGACATTCATTTTGGGATTATTTTATTATCATTCTATCTTTATGTATGGTAAAATAAAATCCAGTGAAACACACGGCTGTCGCGTAGTTTTCCCTATGCAAAAAGCAGAAGGCTGCATTCCTACAGCCTTCTGCTTAAAAACAAATATTTTGACACTACTAAAAAATCTCCAGTTTCAGCCCTAATTATTTCGTTTCCACAGTCACACCATCGGCAATATACTCAATCGTTGTAGCAATCGCGCCGCAAGTCTTCGTCACAGTATCAATTTCCACATATTCACTGCACGAATGGGGGTTTTCCACAGTCGGACCTACCGAAATGATTTGCAGTTCCTCGCTCCATGATGCAAAATCCGCACATTCCAGACCACCATGCACAGCTGTGATTACACATTCGTCACCTGTATATTTTTCGAAAGCCTTTTTATACAACTGGGCAATCATATCTCCTTCACGTTCCTCCCAGCCCACGTTGATATTATCCGGATTGAAGGGGTCCGATGAACGCGAGGATACTTCCACACCAAACGCATTGCCCAGCGCAACAAACTGCATGTTGGCAAGCATCACAGGCCAGCGGGAACTGCAGCGCATGGCAACAGTAATAGCGGTATTTTCCTTTCCTGCCGCCACGTCCAGCGTGCCAAGGTTAAACGAAGTTTCCGTGATACCTTCGTAACGCTGGCTGATGGTATTGACACCATCCTCCACAGCAGCTACAAAATCAATTATGGCTGCCGAACAATCCACCGTCAGTACGGATTCCGGCATATCTGTTTTTTCAAAAGTGAAAGAATATCCCTTTTCGGTCCGGTCATACTGCTGGCCGAATAATGTAATCGCCTGCTCCATCTGTTCTTTAAATATATCTTCGTATTCCGCAGAGAAAACGATTGTCGCGCTGGAGAGCGTCGGAATCGCAGTCATGCCTGTGCCGCCGGTGAAGGAGGCAATCTGCACATCAATACCGGTATATTTTGCCCAAGCCAGACAGTAATCCACAGCCTTAATGGAGTTGGCACGGTTCTTTTCGATATCTACACCTGAATGGCCGCCTTTTGTTCCATGCAGGTCAATCGTATAAGCAACCTTATCCGCTGCCGGCGCTTCACTGCTTAAAGGAAATTCATACGTATATGACGAAAATCCACAGGCTGCCACAGTGCAGGTCGCATAATCTTCAGAATCAATATTGATCAGATATGCCGCGTCCGTAACCCATGCCGGGTCCATGTTGCCAACGCCAGAGGGGCTTCCGCCTTCTTCATTAATGGTGATAATCACACGCAGCGGGCCATGAACGTATTCGTCCGTTGTTGCCAGATACATAGCACTGATGATACCCATACCATCATCGCTGCCGAGGCTGGTATGGCCATCTGAGGTAATCTTATTCTCCGCCTTATTTACTACGATGGTAATCGGTGACTTCGTCATATCGCGGCCATCATCAGAAACAACCACCATATCCATATGTGCCTGCAGAATAGTCAGCGGCGCCTCTTCATAACCAGCCGTTGCAGGAATATCCCAACGGACATTTCCAACTTTATCCTGCATGGAAGCAAATCCATGTTTTTGTCCCCATGCATAGAGATAATCACTGATTTTGTCTGTATTACCGGAACCGCGCGGGATTTTAGCGATTTCCTCGAACTCTGCAACCATACCATCAAACATCGCGTCTACATCCAAAGAAAGCTTGCCGTCCGTAAGCGCAGGCTCCTTGCTCCCCCAGCCTGCCAGCAAAGTGACCGTCAAGGCTGAAGCAAGCAATAACGAAAGTAATTTTTTCATCGTCCTCTCCCCTTCCTCTCTCAATGGATTTGCCTGAATCAGACAAACTCATTTTTACATATGTATTATACTATATTGTATTTTATTACGTACATTATTAATTGTCAACCATTTTAGATTTTCAAAATCTAATGTTGTATCATTTTAGTTGACACCTTATACACAAGGATTTGATGTATAATCAAAGAGAATCAAGGAGGCAACTGCAATGGCAAAAAAACAACGGAAATACGACATGGAATATAAAATCAAAGCCGTAAAATCAGCAAAAGAGCCTGGCGGTGCAAAGGCTGCAGCCGGGTTAGGTATCCCTGAAAATACTATGTATGCGTGGACAAAGGCTGCCAGAGAAGGAAGGCTGAATGTCGGTTCCGGCTCACATACTCCGGAAACTGCTATGAATTTTGCAGAAGAACTGGCTCTCCTACGCAGACAGGTCAAGGAGCAGGAAAAGGAAATCTGCCGCCTGAAAGAGGAAAACGAATTTCTGGAAGAGGCAGGCGCTTTTTTCACTGCCAGCCGTCGGAAGTCTGCAAAAGGCAGAGAATGATGTTCCTTGCCATAAAACCGAGGACGGCGTTATAAAGGGAAAGATTTCTTTCTACTGCCGGATGCTGAAAGTAACGCGGCAGGGATTTTATAAATATCCGGCAAACAAAGACCGTCCGTGGAAATACCGGCAGTTAGCTGATGCCATGAGGACAGTCGTGTCTGAGGATGAATGCAACGACACCTACGGACGGATCCGTATGTATCAGGCGCTTCTTTTAAAACAGCCGGAAGGCGTCCGCATTCCCGGTGAACGCACTGTCTGCCGCATCATGGAAGAGATCGGGCTGAGCCATCGCCCGAAACACAGACCAAACGGGATCACCAAAGCAGGTCGTGAGGCGCGTAAATCTGAGGACCTGCTGAAAAGGGATTTCAACTCCAGTGAACCACTCAAAAAATGTATCACGGACATAACCGGGATCAAAGCAAAAGAGAGGATATGAAATTTCTCTGTAAATTCAGAGCTTCTATAATAATTGAAAGGGCTTGGCATCAGACCCTGTTGTTAAGCCCTTGATTAATACATATCAAAAATAAGCCGGTATGTCAAGAGCGCTCGTATAATCCGGGCGTATATTTACTCTTGGCATTCCGGCGTTTTTTTGTTACTCTGGCATCCTCTCTGGGTAACATGACTGCCAGCTCTCCCCGGATTTTTCCCCAGTTCCGGATTGGGACTGTCCATTTTTTCACGACCTCAAATGTTGCCGGATACAGGGCTTTTAATAATGCCTGCGAACCCGGAAACACGCTCCTCTGGCGGTTTAGGCGACGGCAGGAGGAATTGAGCGATTCTATTGCATTTGTCGTGTAGAATGCCGTCCTGACGTCTTTGGAAAACTTGAAGATTGGGGATACAGCATCCCAGTTGTCGTGCCAACGATTCATCGCGTTCGGGTACTGTCCCTCCCATTTTTCTGTTACGGTTCTTAGATGATTATAAGCGGTTTTTTAAGCTGTTCAGCACGCTCAGCCAGTATTTGCTGCTTTCATTCTCCCCGATCGTTATGGCTGGAATTTCTTTTTTCCCCTCTTCATTAATCCCCAGAACCACATAAACCGCCAGCTTCCGGATGACTCCGTCGTTTCCGACGGAGAAATGCACGGCGTCTATGAATACGATCGGATAAACCGCTGGCAGGGGGCGGTTCTGCCATTCCTCAATCTTTGGCAGCAGTTTGTCGGTGATGTCTGACACCATGCCTTCGCTGACCTCAAAACCTATATGTCCTCTATTGTTTCCGAAATCTGTCGCACCGTCATCCCCCTGGCGTACATGGAAATAATCTTGTCATCAATGGCTGAAATGTCTTTCCTGCGCTTTGGCAGTAGCTGAGGCTCGAAGGAACTCTGCCTGTCCTGCGGCATATCTACCTCAAACTCACCGTATTTGCTGCGGACGCGCTTGGGCTTTGTCCCGTTGCGATGATTAGGCTCATCGCGTGCCAGACAGCAGGTCTTTCAGGGCGTCTTGGATGTCCTCCGCCGTTTGAATATCATACTCCCGGAGCAGACCCTGGATGACGTTCCTTTTTCCCTCTGTCATTGGTTTTTGTTTGTAAACTTCTTTTTTTCTGTTTGCCATAATTTAAGGCCTCCTATGATTTTTTATTTTATCATAGAAGACCTTTTCAGAATACTTCGATTCAGTTTTTACAGAATTTTTTTCATACTCTCTATTTTTGTATTGGGCAGCCAGCTCTTCACAAATAAGTATGGCATATCCAATTTGGCACTTTCCGGCTTATTGCCAAACAGTGCATTCCCAACGTCCCCTGAAAAATCATTCCTGAAAAATTTACATCAAGCCATCTGGTATCCTGTCCCTTTGGGCGCATCCAATACTGGTCGGAAAGGCTCAGGCCGAGGCTTTTTTCCACCAGCTCCTGCGGCATCGAAGTACAGCAGTGCCAGCTTTACGAACAGCATGATGACCAGCACGAAGTCCACGATGGGGAAAATGACGTTGTTCGTTACGGTCTTGATCTGTGCTGCCGCCGATTTCCATGTTGATTCTATCGCTGCGGATACGTTTCCGGCGTTTGGCGCGGCGAATGCATTTGATGTGAACAGCAGCGTTGCCGCAAGCCAAGCCGCCGCAAGCGGCAGCCTGCTTTTTTCTTTTCCATATTTATCCCTCCAAACAAAAAAGTCGGTTCATATAGACCGACTTTTTCCTGCTTTTAAGTTATCGTTTTTTGTTGATGTATTGGTACAATTTTTTGATTGCCTGAATCGTCTGTATGTCTTTTTTTGTAAACCCTGTTTTTTTCAACCTCAGGATTTCCAGTTTCATTGCCTCCAAAACCTCTATCTGCATGAGCAGGCAGTGTGTTTTATCCCTCCGCCAAAACTCCCCGCGATAGCGGTAATTGCATCCAATGCAAGTTGGGCAATCCACAATATAAGGACATTCTTCACAGCGCATATCAAAAAACATCTTTTTATTTTGCGGGTCGAATTCCATTTTTTCCAGTAGTGTTTTGTCCATGACAAGCGGAGAAAGCATATGGCAAGGATAAGGCTTCTTATCATTATCGTATACAACGAAACCATCTCCTGCACCACATTGCCGTTCCTGTTCCATTGGCTGCCCAATAGCAGCAGCATATGCAGCAAAAGGGTGGCAAAACTGGTAAATCCTTTTGGCTGATGGGTTTTCGTTGTAATAATAAACCAGTTTCCTTAGCTGCCGTGCATATTCGCGGATACTTTCTGCGGGCCATGGCGTTTTTTCATATGCAGCATTCGCGTTGACATCAAACCCATGCTCCAGCAAATAAATCACGCCATCCGCCATCCTATATACAGACTGCGCGTCAATGGTCATTTGTACCTTTTGCCATGGCCAGTTTTCCAGAAAGAAATCAAGATCTATTTGGCTTGAGGACTGCGTCCTGTTTCTATCCTGAACCATTGGCAAACCATCATAGCTAAGTGCTAATGTAAGCACATCTTTATACCGGGAAATCCATTCCTTCCTCTCCTTTGTCAGAAGGGTACCGTTTGTACTTGCAAAAAAACAATATTTTCTATCCCATCCCTTTTTAGCACACCATGATATTAGCTCCCGTATCATATCAAATGCCAGAAGTGGTTCACCGCCCATCAGCAAGATTTGGAGCGGCGGGGCATTCTTTCGGGAAAGGTGCGGCGCAAGGATGGAAGCTGCCGTTTCCAAAGGCATATCTTTGTTTTGTTTCTCACTGATATAACAATACACACAATTCAGATTGCACCTGTGTGTTATGATCAAGCCGACTGTTTCTATCGTTTCTGCATCCATATACAGCATGCCGCTCACCTTCCAATTGGCGCGCCATAAGATGAATCACAATTCGTTGTGCCTGTACAGCCATGCCTTGTAGCGCATATTTTCCTGCCTGTGAAAGAAATATCCTCTGCATCCTGTGGGTCTGCATCGATATCTGCAGATTGTGCCGCCTGTTCCATCAAGTCATTTATTTCATCTTCAGACGGTCCAAGCGAATCCCATTCCTCCGCATCATCCTCAAAGGCATCATCAAAATCCTCAAAATCGTCCATATCGGCATCGTCCATATTCAAAATCCGTTTCGCGATAAAACTGATCAGCCCCACTGTAAGTCCTTCTGTTATTTTCCTATGTCCTTTGCCTGTTGTTCCGCATATTCTTTTGCAATGCTCTTGCCATTCTTTTTGCCTTCCGTCATCCATTTCTTCATATCATTCTTCGAAACTGTTTTTCCGGAAGCCAACCGCCTGAAATACTTTTTTGAGGTTTCCCCAACGGCAAAAGCAATCGTGCCGCACATTGCCGCATCTGCGATCATGGTCGGGACATATGTAACAGGGTTTGATTTCAAAATGGAGGCTGTGATTTTCTGGCCGGCAAATACCATGCTGAACGTCATACCTGCCGCTTTGAAAAATTCTTTGATCAATTCTGCCGCGTCCTCTTTTGTAAGCCGCATATCATAACAGGTGCCGATCGATACAACACCGCCGCCCATTGCTGCCATCAGCACCGCGACATCCACCATGACAGGTGCAAAACCTACACCGACACCTGCGCCTGTCATTGCCATAACTGCTTTATTTGCCTTCTTGTCCATTCCGAGAAGAGATTCTTCAGTATAACGTTTTGCAGCTGCAGCCATAATCCGCCCTCCATTTCTTCATCATCGATAAACTATGCCGTCATATTATTACAAATTTCATAATAATATATTTTGTATAGTATATTTTGCTGATTTTGAAAAGTCAAGGCTGTTTCATGTTTTTTCTAAGAAACTCGGGAGGTTCTGCCTCCAAGGTCTTTCTCTCTTTTAATATCCTGTTTTCGGCAGCTTCACAGTCGGCGTGGGTGCTGCCCATACGGTCGTGTTCGCGCTCTCCCATTCGTTGCCGTACCGCCCGCCGACATCCGCGTGGTTGATGATCCGGTAATCCTTCGGTATGCCCGGCATCACATGGCGGTATCCCGACATATTCTTCAGCATTTTGAACCCGGGGCTGCCCTTCGGGAACTCCAGCCGCACGTCCGTCACATGCTCGCCGTTCGCAAGCCCCAGTGCGTTCGGGTGCAGGCGTACTCATATCTGTTCTTCGTCAGCAGGTTGTCCGCCAGTGTACGGTAATCACAGTAGTTCGTTTTATATGTGATTTTAATAGTACATTCTTTCCGAGTATGTCCCTGTGACCACCTTCAGCGCGCGTGCGGCGTCTGTCGGCAAGCCCTTGGAGCCCGCAATGCCGCGGTTATCAGATACGATCTTGTCCAGCAGGTTGCCTGTGGTGTTGTAGATCTCAAACACCGCGCCGGAGAGCAGGGAGCCCGCAGGGAGCCCCGTCAGTTCGTTGTATTCCGAAGACCGTTTCGTGATGACGATCTGGCCTGCCTCCATGGTGTTCTCCCATGTGATCTCCGTTGTTTTCCCTTTCTGCACATAGAATGTTTTCACGCTGTTGTCGGAAAGGCAGCCCTCTGCCGGTTCGATCTCACGCAGCTTGTACTTGCCCTCCGGCAGCTCCCTGCGTATCCAGATATAGCCCTGTTCGTCACAGAGTCAATCTTCCTTATCAGCACGGAAGAGGCAGGGGCATTCGTGGCCTTCAGCGTGGTGCGTTTCCCATCATGTATCTCTACTTCCTTCGCTTCGTTATCCTGTATATAGCCGCCTGCCGCCTTGGTTTCTTTCACAAGGGAACGGCCATTTTTCAGCCCTTCAATAAGCCACTATATTGTAAATCCCTAGATAGTGTCTACACAAGGTGAATGGATTGTGATAAAATGGAAGCATCTTAAAGGACAGGAGAGAAAAAGATGGATGCTTCCTGTCACCGACACGACATAAGTGACAAAGTATGGGCGTTACTGGAACCACATCTGCCGGGACAGCGCGGCCGGCGGGGAGGAATCGCCCGGGATAACCGTCGCTTTATCAATGCGGTGTTTTGGGTATTGCGAACCGGGGCTCCCTGGCGGGACCTGCCTCCCGATTATGGAAAACGGGGCAGCGTTCATCAGCGGTTCATCCGTTGGCGCAGAAAAACACCAAAATACATCTGGCCGTAGATGCGAATGGTATGCCGGTCCGAATCCTTGTTACAGAAGGTACCCGGGCGGATTGTAAAGAAGCTGTCCACCTGATAGAGGGTATTTCTACGGAAACCCTGCTGGCAGACCGGGGCTGTGACACAAATGATATCCCGGCCTATGCGGTTTCGTCAGGAATGGAACCTGTGATCCCGCCAAAGAAAAACCGCAAAGAACAGCGTGACTATGATAAATATCTCTATAAACCGCGTCATCTGGTAGAAAACTGCTTTCTATCCCTGAAACGCTGGAGAGGGATTGCTACTCGTTATGCCAGGACTTCTGATGCCTTTATCGCTGCGGTACACGTCCGCTGTATCGCTAATTAGGCTGTTATCCGCGCTTATCTTGTGTAGACACTGTCTAAAAGAAACGGCGGCTTTGATTTCTCAAAAGCCACCGTGTACGAATAGGCGTGTGAAAAGACCTCTGCTTGACGACAGCTTTTTTCTTTTGCCGTCGTCCGGCAGATTATTATTCTATATTCATTTCTAAATGCCCTGTAAAGTTGTTTCCAATAACGCCAATATAGTTTCCGCCTTCCGGCAATGTTATTGTTTCGGAATAGCTGCCAGTTGCTTCAAGCAGGATCATCGGGTCATCGCTGCCAGAAACCCAAAACACTTGCGCTGTTCCCCCGGTAATTTCCAAGTCGCAGGAAACGGAAATACTTTTGCCGTTTTCACGCTCGATAGAAGTTCCACCAAAAAGATATTCTGTTTTAGAAAAGTCCTTATAATCTGCCGTATAAGTTCCAGTATAGCAATCTTCCCCAAATGCCCGATTCCCTTTCAGCGAAAAATCGCTTGTAAGTGCCGTATTTCCGGCTGATTGAACAATATTATTATACTGATCCAGAATTTCATCTTTTGAACATCCCACAAGCGTCAAGCTAAACACCAAGGCACTTACCGTAAGAAAACGGAAACATTTTTTTCTATAACACATATTATCAACCTTTCTGTTATTTTTAGTTCCAAATCCATAACCGCCCTTATTCATTCGCTGGTACTGTATAATTGCTTTGCACATCGGCAGGAAGTTCATCATATTGCACCTCTTTCCATTCAAGAACACCCCGGATCGGCATTACCGTTAAACGGATAAAAGCTCCCTCTTTCAATTCCTTTGATGTTCCGAATGTAATGTCTTTTCCTTTTCCATTCTCATCGTAAGAAAATAAAGTGTATGAGTGATCCATACTTCCACTAAAGTTAATTACGCCGCTTTTTGATTCGGTCTGTTCTATTTTACTGTTATCAACCTGTGAATAATAGTATGTGCTGCCAGTTCCCGAAAGGAACCACATACAAAAACCAATAAAACCTACAATAAGTATTGCAACTGCTGCAATCCCGATAGTCAATTTTCTCTTCATTCCTATATCCTCCCTTACCAGCCTTTTTTTGTTGTTGTTCTTTTGTGCTTTTTTGCTGCCTTGGCTGGCACGTTTCCTTTTGCAGTGAATACAAAAACAGCAGTAATCATCAATACGGCAATCATACTAAACAGACAGATTAACGCATTCCAGTGTACCGCTGGATCATAGCTTCGGTAGCTGATCAAGCCTAAACTTGCAGTAACAGGATAAATATTTGCTAATGTAACATTTCCAGAAGCAAACATACCGCCATAGCCATAAACAAAGGCAATAATTGTTCCAAGCATATGTCCGTTTGGTATACGAGCGGCAAATACAATTACAGGCATGACCGCAAAATACAAAAACAGACAGTTGAGAATAATCTGAATAAACGTCTGCAATACTGATGTTACAGAAATTCCCGGAAATCCCATCATCAAATTGGCAGTTACCGTGAATGCCGCACTTACCAGCCCAAAAAACAAAGACAGCAGCGCACATACAAGCAGCTTCCCCCATAACAGGCTGCTATAAGGAACAGGAATAGTCATAATACTTTTCAGCGTATCGTCTTTCCCTTCCCTTGCTATGATATATCCGGCAATGAGGGCAATGCACATGGGGAAAATCGTTGTAGCATTATTTTTGATTACCTGTTCTGTAAAAAAGGCAAATGTCCAGACCGTTCCGTCCAATGCGGTTGTGGAAAAAAGCGTTAATACAACGGAGAGCAGCATTAGCAAAACACCTGCCCATATCATATGATACCGCTTTAATTTCCATATTTCGGTCTTAACCATGCGAAACATATCATTCATCCCCTCTCTTTTTATACATATAATCAATCACTATTACTGAAAGCAAGGCGATAACGGCTAAAATAATGATTGTCTGAAATGTAGTCGGAATTAAATTTTCCAGCATCCCCACGCCGTCCATAGCGCCATGTGCGATTAAATTTCCTGCGCTCCACAGGGTTGTAAGCGGAATAGGCATCAGCCAGCACATCACTTTGGGCAGTGCGCCAAAAGAGGATTCGGCTGTCAGGCTCAGGACACTATAAAAGACACATAATAAAACAGAAAATACATAGTTCTTACTAAAGAAAACCACAAAAACGACTAACGGCAGCGTTCCGGCTGTAATAAAAATTCCCATTTCCAACGCAAAAAATAATCGATAAACAATGCTGTTTACTTCTGCGATCAGCCCACCGCACAGGATTGTTATAAGAACCGATGTCAGACTGAAAATAATTCCAAAAAAGAACAGGACAATAATCTTTGCCAGAATCATCTGCGTGCTTGTGATGGGAATTGTGCGCAGATTTTTGAAAGTATCATTATCCCGTTCCATAAAAAAGAGCATGGCTGCAATCACCCCAATCATGCATGGCAAAAGCAGCTCTACCCCATAGCCCATGACAAACTGAAAATAATCATTGAAAATCTCTGCTTTGCTGTCGTATTGTCCTGCTGTCTGCGGCATTGTCATCATTGCTGTCAGCGGCACAGGAAACAGAAACGCTGAAAGGACAACCAGCCATATAAATTTTTTCCGCTTTAGTTTTGAAAACTCACAAATAACAAGTTTAAGCAATCCCCTCACCCCCTGTTACACGTTTGAAGTAATCTTCAAGGCTTTCTTCACAAGTATGGGCTTCCGATACTTCCAAGCCATTTTCTACAAAAGCAGTAACAATTTTTCCTATTGGTAAATCAAGGTTATGCACCTGTATATTGTGGTCGTCCTGTATGGTAAACCGGCTCTCATGGAAGATACGTTCTAAAATTCTTGCCGCCTGTGCCGTATCAGAAATAACAAATCGGATATGCTTGCTGCTCTTTGCTTCCAGTTCTGCAAGACTTTCTTCTTCCAGCAATGCACCGTGGTCAATAATGCCTATATCATCAGCCAATAATGCAATTTCAGAAAGGATATGGCTGGAAATCAATATTGTTTTTCCACGCTCATTGCAGAGATCACGGATAAAGGAACGGACTTCTGCAATTCCAATCGGGTCAAGACCGTTGATCGGTTCGTCCAAAATCAAAAGTTCCGGGTCGTGCATAATGGCAAGGGCAATCGCCAGCCGCTGCTTCATGCCAAGTGAATACTGGGAAAACAGCTTTTTATCTTTGTAAGGCAGACCAACCAGATCAAGTGCGTTTTTAATTGCGTTGCGGTTCGGCACACCCCGCAGGGTAGCAAAAATACGCAGGTTTTCCGTAGCAGTAAGATTAGGATAAAATCCAGGGGATTCAATCAGGCTGCCAATACGGGGTAGCAGCTTTTTTTCATTTGCCGCCAAAGGCTTTCCCCAAATCGACACTTCCCCGGAAGTCGGCTGTGTAAGTCCAAGCAGCATCTTCATGGTCGTTGTCTTTCCGGCTCCATTTCTGCCAAGCAGACCATAGATACGCCCTTTTTGAACATGGATATTCAGATTGGCAACACTTTTTTGTGTTCCATATTGTTTTGTAAGATTTTTTGTTTCAATTACATATTTGCTCATTACGAAACCTCCTTTTCATGCCTACTATTCTATCACGCCAACCTTGCATTAACCTTGCGCGAACCTTGCATTAACCTTGCATTTAAATGAAGCAAATCTCTGAAAAAATAGAATCCCCGCAGGACGGAGATTCTATTGCCACCATAAAAAACAGCGCTGATTCATTCTGCCAGTGGAAAAAACAGGATAAAAACGGTTCCCTCTCCCGGTGTGCTTTCCACTGTTATTGTTCCATTCAATTTGGCTACAAGTTGATGTACGATAGACAGGCCAAGTCCGCTGCCTTTTTCAGACCGCCCTCTATCGCATTTATAAAGCCGCTCAAAAATATGTTTCAAATCCTTCTTATCAATCCCTACTCCATTATCAGACAAAAGAATTTTTATATTCCCTCCCTGCCCTGATAAAGATATTTCTATTTTATCCGCATGGCTATGGGAAACCACATTCTGTATCAGATTGTTCAATATCCTCATATATCCGTCAGGGTCAATCTGCACCCGGAACGGCTGCTCTGGAATGTCCACTGTGAAATCTATCTGTGTATCCTCAAATATGGGTATCCAGTCAATCAGTATGTTCCGTGTCAGTTCCGTTAAATCAACAATAGTTATTTTCATCGAAAATTCATTTGAACCCAGCTTGAACCAGTCAAAAAGCACATCTATATATTCTTTTAAATCGTGGGCTTTCCGGCGGGCAGTTTCTATATAGTCATCACGTTCTTTCCCATCAACAATCCCTTTATGTGCAGCGTCCAAATATCCTATCAGTGTGGTAAGCGGCGTCCTCACATCATGGGAAAGGCTCGTCATAAGCTGCCTGTTGGTTTCTTCTGTTTGACGATAGGCAGAAAGCCTTTTTTCATAAGACAGGATAATATCGTTGATTGCATATGCAACAGGGGCAACAAGCTCATGTGTTTCTGCTAAAATACGCCTGTTTCCATTCCCATTTTTTATATCTTCCAAAGCATCAGATATTTCCGAAATCTCCTTTTTTACATGCCGGACGGTCAGCACGGAACTGCAAACAGAAAAAAGGACAATCACTATCCCAATCATAATGATAGCTTCTGTAAACAACGGTCATACCTCCTTGCTGAAACGGTATCCAATCCCTTTTACCGTCTGTATATATTTAGGGCTTCCGGGATTTTCTTCTATTTTTTTCCGTAAACGGCTAATGATTGCCATAATATTACTATCATCATACACATATTCCTCGCCCCATACTTTTTCATATATTTGCTGTTTTGTCAGTATTTTTCCTTGATTTTTAGCAAGGAACAGAAGAAGATCAAATTCTTTCGGGGGAAGTTCATATTCTCCGTTTATTGCGACAATGGAACGGCTATTAAAATCAATCGTCAACCCGTCAAACTCAAATTTCTGTGTCTGTCCGTCTTTTTGGTTGAAGCGGGTATAGCGTCTAATCAATGAAACAATACGGGCAATCAGCTCGTCCATATCAAAAGGTTTTGTTAAATAATCATCGGCTCCTGCCCGCAAACCACGCACTTTTGAAGCACTGTCATTTTTTGATGTGAACATTAAAATAGGCAGACTGCTTTCCTGTCTAATCTGTTCTAATGTTTCAAAACCATCGAAACCGGGCATCATTACGTCCAGTATAACAAGCTGGTATTCCTTTTCTTTGAGTTGCAGCAAGCCGGATTTCCCGGAATAGCAGCAGTCAGCTTCCATACACTCTTGTAAAATACTTTGCTTGATTAGTGCGCAAAGTTCTCTATCATCATCAATAATTAAAACTTTATTCATGATTTTTGTTCCCCTCTGCTTTCAACCGGGCATCTGTTGGTTTTTCTGCGTCTTTTGGAATCAGCCATAGCCGACTAAATTTTGCCACACCCGGTATGCGGTTTTCCTCACATAGCTTTTGCACCCGTCTTTCTGAAATGCCCCATTTCTTCGCCGCTTCCGGGGCAGAAATAAACTCTAACATTTTCGATCTCCCTCGCTTTCCTAAGTTCTATAAATATAATTATATACGGTTATCCGAATAAATTCAAGAAATTAAATAATGCTTGGCATTTTTATCGTCTTGTACGGTATTGTAGGTAGTAAGAGAGCTATCAAGAGGGTTTGGGATATTTCCCAACAAGCAAATCTGTCCGTCAAGCCGCAGACGGGCAGATTTGCGGAAAAGGGTACTCTTTTCCTAACATGAGGGTATAAAAAAGCGGCGTTCCTGCTCTTCCTGTTATGGGATAGAGAAACGCCGTGTCTGTGCCATATTCAGTTTTCATTTATTCCCTCAATACTGTGCTGATATTGGGGCTTGCAGGATTCCGGGCGGCATATCAAGGCGCTTTCCCTCAAAAGTAGTAAACTGGTAGTAAATTCGGCTTGAAATCCTGCTTGTATGCCCGTAAATCAAGGCTTTTTTGAGATAATCAACCATTTTATATAAAAATTTATACACAATTCTTCCTTCTGCATCCTTGCAAATGGGCAGGGCCACAGCACTTAAAACCATTTTTTCATTCGGAAAAACGCCACACCGGCAATAATAAACACCAGAGAAAACACCGCAACAATCGCATACCCATGTTCCCAGCCATATTCCGGCATCTGGAAATTCATACCATACCACCCTGCAATCAACGTCAGCGGCAGAAAAATCGTCGTCACCACAGTAAAAATTTTCATCGTAGTATTCAGGCTAATGTCCACTTCCGCCTCATACGATTCCCGCACCTGTGTCACAGCCTCCCGCAGATTCAGCACGTTCTGGAACCGACGTTCCGTTCTTCTTGCCAGCATCTTGAAAAAGCGCAGCGTCCTGCCGTCAAAAATCCCGTTTTCGTTTTCCCCCAGAATATCCAGCACATTCAAGAGCTGTTCATAATATTTTTTCAGCACCATAAGCCGTTTACGCAGGCTGATAATCTCCGCCACGCAGTCCCGTTTCCCCGATGTAATCAAAGCCTGCTCCAGCTCCAGAATTTCCCGTTCAATGTTGTCAAAAGCCGTTTCATCCTCCCGCGTCTGCCGCTCAAAAAACTGGAATACCAGGCGGTTCAGCGTGACCTTTTCCCCTAACGTTTCCAGTCCCTCCAAAAGCATTTCCTCCACCTCTTTGGTTTTTGATGTAGCAAAAAATGCCTTTCCCTTTTCCAGGTACAAAATCACACTGCCGCGGCTCAAAAGCACATCTTCAAAATCCTGCATTTCCAAGCTGACACAGTCGTAATTTTCAAAAGAATCATATCTTGCATAGCCAAACCGCCGCGCCTCCTCCAGCGCCTCCGCGTCAATGCTCCATTTTTCCGCATAATTTCCTGCTTCCTCATAAGGGAACAACGCCAGAATTTCTTCCCCTTCCGCCGGAATCCCTTTCCATTCTGCCGTTTCCCTGCGGTATTCCCCGTCTTTTATCAATAAATACATACCGTCTGCCCTCCCGTTTCCATTATTTCCAAATCCATGGATTCTATGACAAAATGCATTTCCATGCAGCATATAGAAAAACGGCGGAATCTTTATCCCGCCGTTTTACAAATCTGTTTTCTTATCTGAATTTTACTGCCGTGCCATAAACCATGACCTCAGACGCACCCTGCATAATCGCGCTTGTCGTATAGCGCACATTTACCACAGCGTCCGCGCCCATTTTTTCCGCATTTTCCACCATGCGCTTCTCCGCGATGCTTCTGGCTTCTTCCATCATCTCTGTGTACCCCCTCAGCTCGCCGCCAACAAGAGTCTTGAAGCCTGCTCCAATATCCTTGCCGATATGCTTAGACTGGATTGTAGCGCCGCCTACAATTCCAAGCATTTCCAGCGTTTTCCCCTCGATATAATCTGTAGTTACAAGAATCATATGTATCCCGCCTTTCCAATTTAATCATTATTGCATTATAGCGCATTTTGCCGTTTCTGTCAATTATCCGAGCCTCACAACGTCCTCAATCGCCAGAGAGCACACCGTCCCCCTTGCTTCCGTTTTCAAGCCATGCGCCTTATTGATGGCTTCCATAATTTCCTTACGCTGTTCTGAAGAGGAAAGTATTGCGATGATTTCCTTTTCCTGCTGAAGCGTAATGCCGTAAAACTCCTCCGCGCTTTCACTGCCCGCCCATCTTGCGTGGATAATGGTACCGCCGCGCGCGCCCGCTTTTCTTGCCGTATCCATAACTTCTTCCGTAAAGCCCTGGTTTACCGTAACTAAAATCATGCTGCTTGTTTTGCCTTCCTCCATCATCGTGTCCTCCCTTCCCTGCTCATTTTTCACAGGTGCCAATATTGCCAGCGCGGTCACATGCGCCATAGCTGTCAGCTTCATGTCAAAGACAATGCCTTTTACCCGCAGGCTTCCCCGCAAATCATGGTTCAAATCCCGCATCAGCTGGTTTGCCAGCGTGCCCTTTCCAATGCTGAAAACAACGTCTTTTTCCAGACTGTCCAGTCCCAGCAAATCCATGATTTCAGAGGTCGCCGTCCCTTTTCCGCCGCACTGCATATGGTGGAGCATATTCTGCTGCGTAAACAGGCGGATCAAATCCTTTCCCTGCCCCCGCTCCACAATGGAAACAATCAGCTTCATAGGTTCCATTTCCAATGTTTTCATACTCTCACCCCGTTTCAGTCAAAATACAATATATCGTCTTCCAGCTGGTGCAGCTGGATTTCGATGTAACGGCGTTTTGCTTTCTCTTTCAGGCTGCTGAACAGGCCCATCAGCTGTATCGTTATCAGAGGCGTCATTGCAACCATTGCCACAATGCCAAATGCGTCCGTCATGATATTTCCGCCAAATGTTTCACACGCGCCCATTGCAAAGGGCAGCAGGAACGTAGCAGTCATCGGGCCGGAAGCCACGCCGCCGCTATCGAACGCAATACCCGTAAAAATATGCGGTACAAAAAAGGTCAGCGCAAGCGCAGCCGCGTAACCGGGAATCAGGAACCAAAATATAGAAATCCCTGTCAATATGCGCAGCATGGCAATGCCAACGGAAAGGCACACGCCGATGGAAAGGCAGCGTCCCATCATTTTCTGCGTGACAGAGCCGTTTGAAATTTCCTCTACCTGCTTGTTCAACACATGAATGGCGGGCTCCGCCGCGACAATAAAATAGCCAATCACCATGCCGACCGGCACCAACAGCCACTTATATCTGCTTTCGGCAATGCCCGAACCGATGATTTGCCCGGCAGGCATAAAACCGACATTCACGCCGCAGAGGAACAGTGTCAGTCCGACATATGTAAAAACAAAACCGCTGGCGATTTTCATAAGCTGATACCTCTTAAAACGGCGGCTCATCAGCTGGAACAGTGCGAACACTGCTACGATTGGCAGGAATGCCGTCGCCACTTCCTTTGCATATTCCGGCAGTGCATGAAAAAATAATGCCGCCGCCTCCTTCGTCGTCTGCACCTCTTGCACAGCCGTCGGGGTATACAGCGCGGAATCCGGCTCATAAAATATCCCCAGCAACAATACGGAAAGCACAGGTCCAATACTGCAAAGCGAAATCAGGCCAAAGCTGTCCTCACGCGAATGTTTATCGCTTCGCAGCGTAGACATACCGATACCCATTGCCATAATAAACGGCACCGTAATCGGTCCTGTTGTCACGCCGCCGCTGTCAAAAGAAACCGGCACAAAATCCGCCGGCGCGAAAAACGCCAGCAGAAATATGAGCGGGTAAAAAAACAAAAACATTTTTGCCAGAGGAATATGAAAAAAAATACGCAGCTGCGCAATTACCAGAAACGCCCCCACTCCGGCAGCTACCGCAAATGTCAGCACGCGGTTCGGAATCGCCGGAACCTGTTCCGCCAAAACCTGAAGGTCCGGCTCCGCTATTGTAATCAAAAGCCCCAGCACAAAGCAGACCGCCAGCGGGAGGATCATTTTTTTCGCCTTGCTCATCTGCACGCCCACGCCTTCGCCCATAGGCATCATGGACATATCCACCCCAAGCGTAAAAAAGCCCATCCCAATAATCAGAAGCATCGCGCCGAACAAAAACAGCACCAGCGTACCGGAGGACAGCGGCGTAACCGTGACGCTCAAAAGCAGTACGATGGCTGTCAGCGGAAGGACAGACGCCAGTGATTCAAATACTTTCTCCTTAAATGCTAAATTCTGCAAATATCATTCCTCCTTTTCCTGCCTCCGCAAATATGCCTTTTCTGCATCACTCCATAGGTTTAAGAAACTGTGTATGTGGAAATTATTTTTTAGAAGCGTTTTTTTGAAAAGCGGCTTTTGGGAAAGCAGCAGACGGGCGGTTTCCCCATACTGCCCTGAAAATATGTATCCAATCGGAAAAGTGCTTTCCGGGTTCTTTCCAGCTTTTCCAGAATATAGCTGTGAAAGTTTGTATGCGATATTTATTTTAACATTTTTATTACAATTATGTCAACGGAATAAAGATTTCTTAACAGCCCGGAAGGAATCCGTTTCCATGCCGCTGGCTTTTTCAGAGGAAAAATGTTAAAATAAAAAAATACCGGCTGCCCTGCTTTTCCACAGGGGAAGAAATGGGAAAATTTATTTTATCTGCACTTTCAGAAAACTTTCCTTATGAATACATTCATAGGATTTTTCACATTTGATAATTAAGGAGGCACATATGAAAACTGTTGCAGAACGTTTTTTGACCTATGTCAAGCATCACACCACATCTGACGAAGCATCCGCCAGTTTCCCCAGCACAAAAAGCCAGCTTTCTTTTGGGGATTTTCTCGCAAAGGAATGTGAGGAAATCGGTTTGCAGAATGTTTCAAAAAACCAGCATGGGTACGTCACCGCCGTTCTTCCAGGGAACGTTACGGGTGCGCCTGTCATCGGCTTTATTGCCCATATGGATACCAGCCCCGATGCGTCCGGGGAGAATGTCAAGCCCAACATCGTGGAGCAGTACAGCGGCGGGAGCATTGCCCTGAACGGCAGCAGCCTTACACCGGAGGAATTTCCCGTTTTATCCGAATATATCGGTCAGGACATCATCACGTCCGATGGCACGACGCTCCTCGGCGCAGACGACAAGGCTGGCATTGCAGAAATTTTAGCCGCCATGGAATACCTTCAGCTGCACCCCGAAATCCCGCATGGGGATTTGAAAATTGCTTTCACGCCAGATGAGGAAATCGGCAGGGGCGTAGATTATTTTGACACTGCCGCTTTCGGCGCGGATTTTGCATACACCATGGACGGCGGCAGAATCGGGGAACTGGAATACGAAAACTTTAATGCGGCGCGCGCTATTATCCGCATTTCGGGCAGGAATGTACACCCCGGCACAGCAAAAAATGTTATGGTAAACGCGGCCCTGATTGGAACAGAAATTGCCTCCCTTCTGCCGGAACGGGAAACGCCCGCAAAAACCTCCGGCTATGAGGGCTTTTTTCACCTCTGTTCTTTTGAAGGCAATGTGACCTCCGCAACGCTGACCTATATCATACGTGATTTTGACAAAGAAGCCTTTGAGTACCGGAAAAACCTTTTGCGTCTGCTTGTGGAGCGGAAAAATATACAGTATCCCGATGCCATCGAACTGGAACTGCGTGATGAATACTACAACATGTCCTCTCAGCTTACGGAGCATATGGAAATTGTGGAGCTGGCAAAACAGGCAATGCAGGACTGCGGTGTCACGCCCATCGTACAGCCCATTCGCGGCGGAACGGACGGCGCACGGCTTTCCTATATGGGTCTGCCCTGCCCGAATATTTTCGCGGGCGGGCATAACTTCCACAGCACGCATGAGTTTATCCCCATTCCCTCCATGGAGCAGGCGGTGCGGGTGATTATCCGCATTGCACAGCTGGGCGCAGAACTGAAACAATAATAACTGCCAATCGTGCATTTTCAAATATGAAAAAACAGGTATTGACTTTCCCAAAAAGCTGTGATACCATATGCGATATAAATGAAAAAAGCGAAGATTGAGTATATGGGCAAATCTGGTTACAGCCGCAGAGAGCAGTCCGGCAGGTGAAAGGACCGCAGAACAGAATTTGTAAATTACGCCTCATGAGCTTCGCGCAGGCAATGGCGCGGCGGTTACCCCTCGTTACCGGGGTCGGAAGATGTTTGTCTTTTTGTATGATAGGCATGAATTAAGGTGGTACCACGGGTTCTCTCGTCCTTTTGGCGGGAAAGCCCGTTTTTTATTCCGCAGACAAAAAATATGATGATAAAGTAAAGGAGAATTGCTATGAGAAATGCTTATGATGTTTTGAAAGAACGCGGCTTTATTGAACAGCTGACGCATGAAGATGAAATCAAGGAACTGTTTGCAAAAGGAGGCGTTACGTTTTATATCGGTATCGACCCGACAGCGGACAGCCTGCATGTCGGCCACTTCCTGACCGTTATGGCAATGGCGCACATGCAGCAGTGCGGCAACCGCCCCATCTGCCTGATGGGCGGCGGCACGGGCATGATTGGCGACCCTTCCGGCAAAGCGGATATGCGCAAAATGATGACGGTAGAAACCATTGACCACAATGTAGCGTGCATTAAAAAACAGCTTTCCCGCTTCATCAATTTTGACGACGGCGAAGACGGCGCAATCATTGCCAACAACGCGGACTGGCTGCGCAATCTGAACTACATTGAGTTCCTGCGCGAAGTCGGCATTCACTTTACGGTAAACCGTATGCTGGCGGCAGACTGCTTCAAAATCCGTATGGAGCGTGAGCTTGGCCTGAGCTTCCTGGAGTTTAACTACATGATTATGCAGGCTTACGACTTCCTGGAACTGCACGAACGCTATGGCTGTGTTCTCCAGATGGGCGGCAACGACCAGTGGTCGAACATCATCGCCGGCGCGGAACTGATTCGCCGCAAGCTGGGCAAGCCCGCATACGGCATGACATTCAAGCTCCTGACAAACAGCGAAGGCGAAAAAATGGGTAAGACCGTCGGCGGCGCGGTATGGCTCGACCCCGAAAAGACCTCCCCTTACGACTTCTATCAGTACTGGAGAAATGTCGGCGATAAGGACGTAGAAAAATGCCTTGCACTGCTGACATTCCTGCCTATGGACGAAGTACGCCGTCTGGGCGCACTCCCCGGCAGCGAAATCAATCAGGCGAAAGAAGTGCTGGCGTTTGAGCTGACAAAAATCGTTCACGGCGAAGAAGAAGCGGCAAAAGCACAGGAAGCAGCGCGCGCCCTTTTCGGCAAAGGCGCGGCAACCAGTGCGGCACCTTCCACAGAATTCCCCGCGGCAGATTTTGCAGGCGAAGGCATGGATATCCTGTCCCTCCTGACTGCAATCAATGTAGTTCCTTCCCGTTCCGAGGCCAGGCGTGCTGTTCAGCAGGGCGGCGTAAAGGTTGCGGAAAAGGCTGTAGACGATGTGGATTTCAAGGTAACGGCAGACCTGTTCACCGATGGCAAGCTGTTGGTACAGAAAGGCAAAAAGACTTTCCACAATGTAATATTGAAGTAAAAAACAGATGATGCAGAAACCGCCTTTACAGGCGGTTTTTTGTTTCTATGCAAAAATGCACAAAAAAAGAGGCTGTCCCCAGCCTCTAAAAAATTTGAAATTTTTGTTAAAAGACCTTGGAGGTTCTGCCTCCAAACCTCCGCAAGCCCTTTGAAAAGGGCTTGACCCCAAACTTTCGCGGGCAAAACATTCGTTTTGCCAATACTTCTCCCGGAAGCATTATACCCTTACTTTAGTCTTGGCGATAAATTTTCCCAGTATAAAAACCTGTGTATTTATCTGTTGCATCATTGTAATTATAATCAGTTCTGTCCAATGTGCCTTTATATTTATGTCCCTCAAATGTTGTTGAAATTTCAATACTTTTAGGGGGTGCTGTCCCGTAAGTAACATATTCATAGTTCTGTACATATAGATAGGATGCCCTTTCCATATTGTTAAAAACAATATAGGGTTCAATGTGTTTCCAGTCAACAAATAAAGAAACTGGTGATGCCACATTTGAAGCATCCCATTCTGTATCAATTACCTTTATATCAACGGCATCCGTATACTCCAAAACTCTGCCGGTTTCTTTCTCACTCAAAACAGTATTCGTTGTTGCAAATACCGTTGTCATTCCCATGGGAATCAGCAAAGTAGCAGCGATTGCACACGCTCCCATTTTCTTAAAATTCATAATCGCTTCAACCCTTTCTTCCTTCATATCCTCTGATTTGTCCTTATTTTTACCCTTGTTACAATAATAAAACATATTAAAATACATGATTTTCTTTCTGTCCTGACGGGCCTTTTCAAACTTTCTGCCCGCCTCACGCATGGCCGCTATCACATAGCGCGCATATACTGCCCTTACATCGCCTTCCGTATGCCGCAGTGCGTACCTGTCTGCGCTGATTTCCAAATCTCTTTCAAATTTGAAAAACATAATCCAGACGATTGGATTATACCAATACGCACAAATCAGACACATATTCCACAGCTTGAGCAAAGAATGAAAATACCGGATATGTCCACATTCGTGAAGCAGAACCAATCTCGTCAGTGTCTTATCCTCCCTGTCAAAATCCGAAGGAAAATAAATTACCGGCCGAAAAATACCCCAAGTCATTGGGGAAAGCATACCGCTTTTGCTTCTCAGCAAAATCTTACGGCAAAACCCCTGCTCCGCAATGCAGCTTTCCAGATATTCCGCATCCTCCAACGGCTTTGATTCTCCCATGTCCTTCCAAGCGCCGAAATAGCTGCTGATAAAATGCGCCGCAAGGATTGTACACCCAATCAGCCATAGCACCAGAAAAGTGCTGATATGCTCCTCCGCATAACTGCCGGCTGTTTCAATTTGAAACATCAGGTCATCATACAGCGTTTCATCCTGAAGCCGTTTGATTGGGGCCAGTTTATTCCAACCGTAGAAATAAACATTCAGAATACTAAAAGACATTCTGAGAGAAACAGGGAACATCAACCGAATGCCGACCATCGCCCACAATACACAAAATACACTGTTTGGTATCCTGAATATTGCGATTTTTCTCAGAATCAGCGTCAGTATAATCATAATCCCTGCCGAAAGGTTACAGATTAAAACATCCACAGCACTACCTCATTACTTCAGACGCTCCACAATATCATTCAGTTTCTGCACTTCTTCATCCGTCAGCGGAGATTCTTTCACAAAAGCTGAAAGGAAGTAACTTCTGGAATTGCTATAGTAGTCTTTGAGGATATCTATAAACTTTGCATTATGCACATCTTCCCTTGCAATCAGCGGCTGACAGATAAAGCCCGGCTCGACCCGCTTTACAAAGCCTTTTTCAATGCATTTGCTGATTACGGTATAAGTCGTACTTTTTTTCCAGCCAATCTTCTCTTCAAGGATGCGATACAGCCGGCTTGCAGACATCTCCCCTTCCGTCCATAACACCTCTAATATATTCATTTCCGATTTTCTAATGTTCATCATACACCTCCTTCATTTATATACTATAAAATTAAACTACCATATTTCACTGAAAAATGCAACAAAAAAATCAAAAAATCTCAATTTTTTTACTTTTGCATCGTGGAAAATTAAGGAAATCGTCGAAAAATTAAAACTCTCTCATTTTTCTAATATTATTTTAATATTTAGCAAACCATCCTGTAACATTTATCTGCTATACTGATTAAAAAACACAAGGAGGCTTTCAACATATGAAACATAGCAAAAAAAATTTTTCTAAACCGGTACTTTTTCTGGCAGCATCTTTGATTGCATGCCAGCCCGTTTCCGCCCTTGGCGTTACCTTCTCCGATTTGGACAAGGTTCCCTGGCCCGGCGCAGAAACTTCCATTCAGAAGGCGGCAGACCTGGGGCTGATGGTAGGCGAAACGCAGAACGGCAAAACCATTTTCCGTCCGCGGGACAAGGTTTCCCTTTGCGAAACGGTACAGCTTGCGTATAAGCTGATGGTAAACACCAAAAAGCTGACACCCGATGATTCTGTGACGGAAAAATGGTCTACCACAATGCAGACCTATAAAATCCCCGAATGGGCGCACCCCGCTCTGGCACAGTGTCTGGAAAAGAAAATTGTTGCCATTACAGACCTGAGCAGCTTTATGAACAATGGCGCACCGCGCGAGGCAACGCGTGAAAGAGCAACTGAAATTCTCGGACGCGCGCTTGAAGCAGCTGTTCCGTCCCTTTCTGCGGGCGGCTCGACCTCTTTTGGCGATAACGCGGAAATCTCCGAGAGCGCACGCCCTTACATCGCACTGCTGGCACAGCAGAAAATCGTAAGCGGCGACAATCAGGGTAATTTCAACCCGAAAAATACGCTGAACCGCTCCGAAACTGCAGTGTTGGTTTCCAACCTGTATACCCTGCTGGTAAATTCCGCATCTGCGCCGGAAACACCCTCTGAGCCTGTTGAAGCGGCAAAGCTGGAAGGCAAAATAGGCGGCATGACGAACTTCTACATAAACTTTGTGGACAGCGCAAGCTACTATTATTTCTCCAACAGCGGCACAGCAAAAGTTGAGCTGAACGGCAAAAGCTCCACTCTGGACGAACTGCTTGAACTTTTCCGCAACGGCACAGAACTGAACGCAAAGCTGACACTGGACAGCGGCAACCGCATTATCGCAATCTCTGTTACAGCGGAAACGTCTGACGCCCTGACCGGTAACATCACAGGCTGTTCCAAGAGCAGCATTACAATCGAGGGCAAGACCTACCCGCTGAAAGACTCGAAAGATGTACGGGTATATCTGGACGGCACACTGCGCGACTTCGACTATCTGCTGGATACCTATAAAGACGGCGTGACGCTGAACGCAACGCTTTCCCTGAACACAGAAAAGCGCGTATCCAAAATCGAAGCCAAGACCATCTCCTCCAACGAAAAGAAGGGGAAGATCACAGACCTCGCCGAAGATGAAATCGTACTGGATGGCAGCAAGAGCAAGACCTACGAAATCAAGGACGCCGATGAGCTTTCTGTTACTATCAACGGCTCCAAAAAGACCTTTGAGGACCTGATGGAGCTTTTCGATGACGATGAGACCATCACCGCTACCGTTACGGCTGATATTAAGAATGTTGTCAGCAAAATCGCTGCTACCACAAAGGAAAGCAGCAGCAGCGACAAAGGAGTAATTGCTTCCCTGACCTCCTCCAAGTTGAAACTCAATGGCGGCGATAGCTTTGATATCAAGAGCAAGGCCGGCATTGATATAAAGATTGAGGACGGCACGAAGGAATCTGATATTGATAGCTGGGATGACCTTGAGCTTGCAATAAAGGAGAAAAAGGAAATCACCGTTACCGTAAAAACAAAGAATGATTACGTTTCCGAAATTACCGGCAGAGTGACCGGCGTAAGCGGCACAATTTACGATTATGATAAGAATTCGCTTGACATCACAACAAAAGAGGACAACGAATATACCTACGAGTTTGATGATAAATTCCAGGTTGATAATGATGAAATCAATGCCAATAATAAAGATTCCTTCCTGACATGGATGGATGAATATTTCAAACGCAGCGATGATATCAAAGTTACTCTCGCCCTGAACAGTGATGGCTACATCACCAGAATCGACGACTAAGAACTTATCCGAAAATAAGATACGTACAGATTGCATAGTCAGATTTTCCGGCAGGCAGGGACCTTTTTTGCAGGCATACCGGGTGGTACGGCAGGGAAAAGCGACAAATACTTCCGGAAAAGATGAAGCAGGATGTGTGCAGATAATTTACGGATAGGTTCTAAATATTGCAGATAACAAATCCGGAAATGCGGGGGAAACAACCATTCCCCTGCGTTTCTTTTTTTGCGCCCTGTCCCCTCCTTTCGACAGGAGGGGAAGAAAAAAGTGGAATTCCTTTCCTTGACACTTTGGGCTAAGTCCTGTAAAGTAAGAGTTGGCTGAAAAAGAGGAAAGATAAGGTGTGAGAATGAAAACACAGCAAAATTCAAACTATAATAATGAAAGCATTACTTCCCTGAAGGGTGCGGACCGCGTTCGTCTGCGTCCGGGCGTTATTTTTGGCTCGGACGGGCTGGAGGGCTGCGAACATGCTTTTTTTGAAATCCTTTCCAATTCCATCGACGAAGCGCGCGAGGGCTTTGGGAAGAAAATAGAGATCGTCCGTTATCTGGACGGCTCCTTTCTGGTAAAGGATTACGGCAGAGGCATCCCAGTGGATTATAACCCAAAAGAGGACTGCTTCAACTGGGAGCTTGTTTTCTGCGAATTATATGCAGGCGGAAAATACCAGAACAACACAGGTGAAAATTATGAGTTTAGCCTCGGCTTAAACGGGCTTGGCACCTGCGCAACGCAGTACGCCTCGGAATACATGGATGCGGTCATCTACCGAGATGATACCTGCTACCAGCTGCATTTTGAGAAGGGCGAAAATATCGGCGGCTTAATCAAGGAGGCGGCGCGCAGGCACCCCTCCGGCACGCAGATCAAATGGCGTCCTGACCGTGATGTGTTTACGGATATCCGCATCCCGCTGGAATATTTTCAAGATGTACTGAAACGGCAGGCTGTTGTAAACGCCGGCCTGCTGTTCGACTTATTTGACGAGGAAAGCGGCGAACATTTCGAATACTGCTATGAAAACGGGATACAGGACTATCTGTCAGAGCTTGCAGGGGAAAACAGCCTGACCGGAATCCATTACCTCCAAACGGAAACCAGCGGACGCGACAGGGAGGACAAACCGGAATACCGGCTGAAATTTGAAACAGCCTTTTGTTTCAACAACCATATCAACCGTTTGGAATATTACCATAATTCCAGCTTTCTGGAATACGGCGGTTCGCCGGATAAGGCGGTCAGAAACGCGTTCGTATTCGCCATAGATAAATATTTGAAAAGCAACAGCCTGTATAAAAAAGATGAAAAGAAAATCACATTTTCAGACGTGGAGGACAGTCTGATACTGGTAATCAATTCCTTTTCCACCATAACCAGCTATGAGAACCAGACAAAAAAATCCATTACAAATAAATTCATACAGGATGCTATGGCAGAATTTTTCCGTCAGCAGCTGGAAATCTATTTTATTGAGAATAAAATAGATGCGGATAAAATCGCAGCACAGGTCTTAGCAAACAAGCGAAGCCGGGAAACAGCGGAAAATACGCGCATCAACATTCGCAAAAAACTGACAGGCAGCCTGGATATGAATAACCGCGTGGAAAAATTTGTAAACTGCCGGACAAAGGATGTAACCCGTCGGGAAATCTACATCGTGGAGGGCGATTCCGCGCTGGGCGCGTGTAAGCTGGGACGCGATGCGGAATTTCAGGCAATCATTCCCATCCGCGGGAAAATTTTGAACTGCCTGAAAGCAGATTACAACAAAATCTTCAATAACGACATCATCACCGACCTTTTGAAGGTGCTGGGCTGCGGCGTGGAAATCAAGTCAAAGCACCAGACGGGCATGAATTCGTTTGATTTGGAACAGCTGCGCTGGAGCAAGGTCATACTTTGCACAGATGCTGACGTGGACGGTTTCCAGATACGGACGCTGCTTCTGACAATGCTTTACCGTCTGACCCCGACGCTGATTCACGCGAAAAAGGTTTTTATCGCGGAATCGCCGCTGTATGAAATCATAAACGGGAAAAACACCTATTTTGCCTATTCCGAAACAGAAAAGAGCCAGATTTTGGACAGGCTGAAAGGGAAGGTCAAAGTCAGCCGCTCGAAAGGACTGGGTGAAAACCAGCCGGAAATGATGTGGGAAACAACGATGAACCCGGAAACCCGGCGGCTGATTCTGGTCACACCCGATGAAGCGGAACGCACACAGAAAATGTTTGAGCTTCTGCTCGGAGAAAACCTTTCCGGACGGAAAGAATTTATTGCAGAAGAAGGCTACAAGTACCTCGATATGACGGACATCAGTTAAAGAACGAAAGACCGAAAACCTTGAGAGCTCTGGTCTGCACTCTGTTCCGGTCGGTGCTGAACGAGCCTCCACCGGAGGCTCAGCACCCGCAAACTCCCGCGAGGGCTTTCAGCCCTTGACCCGATCGTGCAAAAACTGCGTTTTTGCGGAAAACCATGTTTTACTCAGGCAAATTCAGTTCAACACTGCACAAAAAGCATAATTCTGGACACATGTATATGTGTCCAGAATTAAAGTTTGGGGGCAAGCCCTTTTCAATGGGTATCAGAAAGAAGTCCGGACACCGTAGGCGGCTTTGCCGCAGGCAAAGTATTGACAGGCTTGTGGGAATCTGAGGGCGACGCCCTCAAGGTCTTTATCAGAAAAGGTGGAAACCATGCCGAAGAAAAAAAATACAACAAAAGAAATTCACGAAAACTTCATACAGGAACAGCGCATCACCGAAACGCTGGAAACAAACTATATGCCATATGCCATGAGCGTCATCGTTTCCCGCGCCATCCCGGAGATTGACGGCTTCAAGCCCTCGCACCGGAAACTGCTGTATACCATGTACCTCATGAACCTCCTGAAAGGCGACAGGACAAAGTCCTCCAATGTAGTCGGTCAGACCATGAAGCTGAATCCCCACGGCGACGCGACAATCTATGAAACGCTCGTCCGCCTGACGGAGGGCAACGGCGCGTTGCTCGTGCCGTTCGTTGATTCCAAGGGCAATTTTGGCAGACAGTATTCACGCGATATGGCATACGCCGCGCCGCGGTATACAGAAGTCAAGCTGGCAGCGGTCTGCAACGAGATTTTTGCGGATATCGATAAAAACACTGTGGATTTTATCAATAACTATGATGATTCCATGCAGGAGCCAACACTCCTGCCCACAACCTTTCCCAATATCCTCGCAAACCCGAATCTCGGCATCGCCGTAGGCATGGCAAGCTCTATTTGCAGCTTCAACCTTGCCGAACTCTGCGAAACGACAATCCGTTTTATCAAGGACGAAACCATCGACCTTTGCGAAACGCTCCTTGCACCGGATTTTTCTACGGGCGGTCTGCTGGTCTATAACAGGGAGGAACTGGAACGCATCTACAAAACCGGACGCGGCAGCGTGAAGCTGCGGGCAAAATACCAGTACGATAGAAAGAACAGCTGCATTGAAATTCTGGAAATCCCCTATACCACAAATATTGAAGCGATCATAGACAAAATTTTCGCTCTGGTGAAAGCCGGCAAGCTGAAGGACATTACGGATGTGCGGGACGAAACCGACCTGAACGGGCTGAAAATCGCCATTGACATAAAAAAATCTGCAAATGTAGACGTACTGATGCACAAATTATACGCCCTGACTCCCCTCGCGGACAGTTTCAGCTGCAATTTTAACGTGCTGATAGACGGCAAACCCATGACACTGGGTGTTGGCGATATTCTGCGGCATTGGACAGACTTCCGCCTCGGCTCTATCCGGCGTCAGCTTGCATTTGACGTGCAGAAAAAATCCGACAAGTACCATCTTTTACTGGGGCTTTCCAAAATCCTGGCAGATATTGACAAGGCTATCGCCATCATCCGCAATACGGAACAGGAAAGCATGGTCGTACCAAACCTGATGGCAGGCTTCGGGATTGACGAAATACAGGCGGACTATATCGCGGAAATCAAACTGCGCAATATCAACAAAGAATACATTCTGCGGCGGCTGGAGGAACTGGAAACGCTGGAAAAAGAAATTACCGAGCTGAACGAAACGCTGAAAAGCGAAACAAAAATGAAGAATATCATATGCCGCCAGCTGAAAAATGTCGCAAAAAAATACGGCAAGCCGCGGAAAACAGAAATTATACAGGAGGAGGAAGTCCCCGCGCTCAGCCCTGAGGATTTCATTGAGGATTATGCCATAAAGCTGTTCCTGACGAAAGGCAATTACTTTAAGAAAATCCCGCTTTCCTCCCTGCGTTCTGCCGGAGAGCAGAAACTGAAAGAAGAGGACCGCCTGCTGGTCGAGCAGGAGGCAGCAAACCGCATGGACATCCTCTTTTTCTCAGACAAACAAAATGTATACAAGCTGAAAGCGGCAGATGCGGCAGACAGCAAAGCCAGTGCGCTGGGAGATTATCTGCCGAACCTTCTGAACATGGAGCCGGAGGAACGTATCGTTTATATGACGGCAACAGCAGACTACGCTGGACAGGTCGTATTCTTCTTTGAAAATGGCAAAGCCGCAAAAGTCCCTCTTTCCGTCTATACAACGAAAATGAACCGGAAAAAGCTAGTCAATGCTTATTCCGCGCGTTCACCGCTGGTACGGATGCAAAAGCTGGATGCGGAGCAGGACCTCCTGCTTATCCGCAACAGCGACAAAGCCGTTCTGCTGAATACGGAGCTGATTCCCGCCGGCGCAACAAAAAATGTTTCAGGTGTGCAGGTATTTACGTTGAAAAAGAACAGCGCACTCACAGCAGTATATACAATAGAAGAATTTCAGACAGAAAATCCGGAATATTACCGGACGAAAAAAATACCCTCCGCAGGGCATTTTATACAGGAAAAAGATAAGGCGGCAAACCGCCTGCCAGGACAGGCAGGCCTTGAGGAGTAATTATCTTTCCGTAATACTGAAAGGGCAGAACCTCTTTAACAGGCTCTGCCCTTTTTGTTTTGCCCGACAATGTCCCTGATGTCAGTATAAATATTCGTCTTCTATATATTACTGTACATGTTGTATACCGCTCCGGCAGAGAGTTAACAATAACTGGAGCATGTGCATTATCGCCGCACACCCTGCACCACCCAGCGGGTTGCATAACCCCTTCCGGTACATGTAGAAAGCGTAATAATATGGTCATCCGCTTTCGGCACAATACCTGTATCCACCACAGAACGGGAAAGACAATAATCAATCAGTTCCTGCTGTATCCCCTCCTGTTCAATATCCAGCCTGTATACAACATCCTTCACTCCAGCTTCAAAAGCCGCAAAAATATCATACCGCTGCACGCCCTCATCTGTCGCAAGGTATATTGCAGGATGCTCCCGCAGGTAGGCATCATCCTTGTACCGATGCAACCCGCCAAACATCGAGCCGTTCTGCATTTGATGTCCATAAATCAATGTTTGAAAGTCCGAAAAATCCGGATTTCCTTCACAGTCTATAAATATTGCGCCAACAGAGCTTTTTTCCCTGTTCCAGGTATGGTCCAGATAATAGCTGTTATCCGCCGCCTGCATAACAGGATAAAAGACTTCCGTATCTGGTATGGCAATCCACCCCGCGACCTCTCCGTTGACCTCCCGTAAGGCAGATAAATCAGTTTCCGCAAGCACAGCGGCGTATTCGTCTGTTTCCGGCAGAGTATCCGCATCTGCTCCAAGTCCTGCCAGCGCAGACGCCTCCACATAGTCTGCCGCGCCCCTGCTGTGGTCTAATGCTTTCCATGAAATACGTCCAACGCAAACGGAAAAAATCAGCAGGAATATCCCTGCCAGCAGCCGCTTTTTCCTACTCATAAAACGCCCCCTATTCTCGGCTTTGCCCAATAGCCGCATAATTTCTACAATAGAGATAATAGCTTTCTATATTTTGGCAGATGGTTTCCAGGCTGACGCCGAACTTATTTTCGCGCTCCATGAATGCTCCAAGCACATCCGGGGGGTTTGCCATATACATTGCTGTTTCCGGGAAAAAGTAGCCGTTCAGCTGGCGTTCTGCCCGAACGTCAATGCCTTCCAAAAGCACCGGCAGATAAAAGCCGTCGGCTGAACCTCCGTACTCTGTCATACGAACATAGGTTTCAAACGCCGCTGTCAGCATACCCAGCCCAGCCGGAGAGGTAATCTCCATGTCGCTGACTGTTTTCAGGTTTTTCTGCGCATTTTCCAATGCAAGGACATAATATTCCGCACGGTCGGGCACATATTTTGTCAGCTCATTCATAGCGAAAGACGTCCAGAAATCCTGACGCTGCAAATAATCCTGTACCTCGATACCCTCTGCAGCGCGCACTGCCCCATCAAGCCATGCTGTCTCTCCGGTAATGTCGTACAGCCTGCACAACGCATAGACCGCCATGCTCCTGTCAGCGTCCGTTTCCTGCTCCTGTGCGGAAAGCAGCCGACTGCCAATGTTACTGCAAAGCTCCAGATATTCCGGACTTTCAAACACATCCATATACTCTGCAAGCGCGGCAGCTGTCAGCGCATAGACAGCCGCTGTGTTACCGTCTTCATCTGGAAAAAACACATTCCCATCACTGTCATAACTCACTTTTTCCGCCAGATATTTCGCCACCAGCGGTATTTTTTCCTTCAGCTCCGCATTCGGAGAAAGCTGGCAGGCACAGAGCAGCGCGTGCAAAACTTCCGCCTGCTGCATGGTATTGGTACCGCTTATCTCGCCTTTCTGAGAAATATTCCGCATCAGATATTCTGCCGCTCCGGATACCAAACCAGCCGCTGCCGTATCGTCAACCGGTTCCATAATCCGCTGCCCATAGCCCAAACCGCTGGCATTCAGGCGGTAAACGGCATCTTTTTCGTCACAAATCCATCCGGCACAGCGGAAAAGTATGTAATCATCTGGTAAATCTTTCACGCTCTCCCGTTTGCTTTTTTTCAAATATGTATTCAATGCGTCCAAATCAATTCCGCCGTTTTCATAGTCATAAACAAAAGCGGCATTCAACTCCTGTTCCAGCAGGGCAGTCTGAAATTCCGGGTCAAACGCCGCTCCGTAGGAAAGGAATCCCACTTCCGAATACAACAGGGATTCCTTTAATTCCTCAGCGGAAATTTTTCCGGCAATATATACCACATCAGTTTTGACCCATTCCGGCTCCGTACCGCTTTTTTTCAAAGCCTCCTCCGCATTGGAAACGCTGTTCTCCCATGCTTCATCCACGCTTGCCCCTGTGCCGTAGTAAACACTTGCAGTTTTCGTCCCATCGCTGACGGAAAAGAACACTGCGTGTCCCGCGTCCCCGGCGGGTGCATCGCCCAGTTCCTGCCGTACCCAATCCGCAAGAGCCTCCTGCCGAAGCAATTCTGTTTTTTCGCGGAAACGGGCAGTGTCATATTCCCGCCCGCAGCCAACACATAAGCAAACCGCCGCCGCCAGCAGGCACAAATGCTTCGCTTTCATTTCACCACTCCTTTTTTCCATTTTCGAAGAAAGCCGGAACCCCGAAGGGCCCCGGCAATCCGGTTTCAAAAAGCTTTTTTGCGGAAAAACATATTATGCGTCTTCTTCTTCGCGCTTTCTGCCGCTCACCAGCATCCAGCCGCCAAGAGACAGCACTGCCGCTGCATACCAAATGTCAGAAGTATCGCCTGTCTTGGGCACATCTGCCAGAGGTACAGCGTCATCTACGATAACCACCTCTGCGGGTACATCTGCCATAGGTACTGCTTCATCCGGGATATCCATTTCAACAGGAGCATCCGCAAGGGGAACTTCCATGTCAGGAATTTTCGCCAGAGGTACTTCTGTTTCAGGGATTTCCGCCAAAGGTACATCAGGGTCAGCAACTACAACATTGTTGGTGTTGTTGTTTGCAGGGCCATCTCCGGGTGTTGTGGGCGTATTATCGTTATTGTTGTTGCCATCGTCCTCGTTATTGTTGCCGTCGTCCTCGTTATTGTTGCCGTCGTCCTCATTGCCATCGTCAGGTACAGGCTGTGTGGTTGTATCATTCTTTGTACCAGCTGCCACATCTGTAACTGTCGTTGTCAGAGTGGATTCGCTTTCCGTAACAGTATCTGTCCTTTTGAAGGTTTTCGTTTCTTCCTCGTTTTCACTTCCCTTAAACTGCTCATATACCTTATCACCCTTAATTTCTGTGATGGTGACTTGGATTCTAGCAGTTAAATCAACATGATTATCAAGCGGGAAGGGACTTGATGTGCAATCTCCCCATCCAAGATCTTCTGCTGTGAATCTGAATTCCTGCTTGCCTGTAAGCTGCAAGTCAATAGGTCCCGTATGAATCCCTTCCAATCTGATATCTTTAACATTTCCGTTTTCATCAAATTCAAGGATTTTATCGGCTTCATTACGAATCGCGTCCTCAGAAAAACGGTATGCCGTACCATTTACTGTAAGAACAAAGTCTTTGTTCAACTGGCTCTTATTGAGATTCAGTTTTATTGTCGCATCTGCACTATACGCATTAGAACCGCTTTTTGACTGCGTGACCGTAACTGTAGTCCCTGCAAGAAAATTCATATTAATTATGTTTTTATCCAGATAGTCTTTCAGACCTTTCATTTCTTCAATAAAATTTTCCGGAAGTTCAATATTCTCATCAGGGGCTTTTATTTCACTCTTGTCCTCTGTTTCAAGCTTCAGCTCCAAATCAAGGCTATCTTGACTAAAATCTACCCGATTTTCATCCACAACAGTCTCAATAATAACCTCGTCCTTGCGCTCCTCCTTTACCTCTACCTGATAAGTATCCTCGCTGGTTTCATAAAGGACCGTTTCCGTTCTGGTTTCTGTAGGATATACAAGGTCTACAATCTGCTCACCGTTTTCATCCAATACCGGGTTCCCGTTTTCATCTACGCGGGGAGTAGAAACAGGCTCTCCGGTCACCTTTTCATAGGTAACAGTATAGCTGCCATCTTCGTTGTCAACAACACTTGTTATCGTCTCTCCGTCAACAACTGTGCCTTCAACAGGTTTTTCAGGAGCAGGAACCTTTGTAGCAACATCTCCTGGCTTTTCATTGCCCTCCATGTTTACAGGAGGCAGGGACGCATCTGACGCATCTGGATCAAGAGGATTTCTTTCTGTTTCCGTATATTTTGCTCCTGCATTGGTTGTAATGGTTTCCGTAATCGTCTTATATCCGATAACAACCGTTTTGCTTTTTCCATCTGCCTCCTCCACTTCCTTTGTAATCTCTACAATGGTCTTACGGATGATTTGGTTTTCTTTCTCACCCTGTTTTTCCCAATAGGTTTTGCCTTCGCTGTCAGTCTTTTCTTCGCCCCAGTCTTTGGTATCAGGTTTTAATTTCTTCGCCAGTTCCTCGTAGTTAACCTTTCCGCCCTTGACCTCTGTTACTGTGTTATTCTGCGCACCATTACCTACCCAGCCTTCAACCTTGACTTCTTGCCCAAGTTCGAAGTCCTCCTTCTTATCGCTGTTCGTCTGCTCCATATCTTCCTTCTCTGTCGGAGCAAGAACCTCTTTATTCGGATCGGGATCTTCTACACGCTCACCTTCATCAGTAATAGTAACCTTGATGCTGTCAGTCGTTTCTGTTCCTTCCTCGGTTTCCTTTGTAGTGGTGCTGGTTTCAATGTCAACCTTGTTGTCGTTTTTGTCTGTGCCAGTCGCAGTTGTTGTTTCAGTCGTAGAACCATCCGCATTCTCAACTGTTGTCTTTTCGCCGACCTCAACAGAAACACCTGTATCAGTAACACCTGTGCTTGTTTCAGCAGCTTCAGAAGCAGTGTCGCTGCCCTCACTTACATCAGAAGCAGTGTCGCTGCCCTCACTTACATCAGAAGCAGCGTCAGAGGAGCTTCCTCCGTTGCTTATTACGCCTGTGTCCGGAGTTTCATCCGCCAGAGCAGTTACCTGAAGCGAACCCATGCACATCGCAAGGGCCACCGTCATAGAAAAACCGCGTTTCAATTCATTCTTAAATTTCATCATATTGTTCCATCCTTTCTTTGCATATAATCACGGATGCAAAGTATCCGGCAGCCGGGCTGGCATTGCGCAAATGCGCTTTAGCCCCCATAGTTTAGCTTTGCGTCCCACAGTTTCCCATGGTTTGCCTGTGCAACCCGGCAAACATAGTGCCGCCCTCCGGGAATCCCCATCGGCGCACCTTAGTCCCGTAGCTTTGCTGTCCCATAGTTTCCCATGGTTTGCCAAATCGCCCCTTTACTCCTCCCGCTGACAGGGACGTATCTGACAGCGGGCGAATTCCACGGCGGTATCGCCTGTGTCATTTGCTCTCCCCCTTTCCGGATACCTTTTATGAAGAAACCGCCAGATGCTGTTCTTCCACATCTGCGGCAAATTCACGCAGAAATTCATCATGCAGCTCATGCTCCGCTTTTTTGCGCGCCTCTACAGCGTCCTCAAAACGCAAATAACTGCCGAGATAGCGGCGGGTTCCCTTGAAGCAGATGCTTGCCCGCCAACGCTGCTTTTGTTCCAGCCAGTCTACGCCCGGAACCCCGCTGGTGTTGTTGCTCCGTACGCGCTTGGAACGCAGCATCTCAATACACGTTCCGTCTATGTACGTCAGACCCAGTGCAGTCCTCGGACCTCCCGGGCCATTCTGGCAGCCGCAGCTTTTTGTATGCCCGCTGCGCAGATGATGCGTTTTGACTACAGTCTCCCTCCCGCAATCACAGCGGCAGAGCCACGTTGTCTTGTTTCCAATGTTTTTCGCAGGGCTTAATGCAGTCAGCTTCCCAAACCTCTGACCGGTCAGCTCCAGTTTTTTCGTTGCGTGTTTCATCTCCGCACCGCCTCCGCATTCCAATAATCCTGACAGCACAAAAGGAATCTTCAAATGTTATTGAAAAAATTATGTTACACGATTCGGCAGATTTTTTGTTGAAAATTGTACTTTTCAGTCAAGCCCTTTCGAATGAAAAAACTTTCATAAAAGTATTGTAAAACCGCATATTTTGTGTTATTCTTGTCATAATAAACAAAACAGGGCAGTTATTAAAAAGTACACTTTTTAATAACTGCCCTGTTTTCGTGGTTATGATTTTCTTTGTTTTTCCGCTTCATGTATCCAAAAGCAGGTAGATTTAACGCAGTCGGATTACAGCAGGAGTATAAAATTTCAAATATTTTAACAAATAAAAAATGACCCTCTGCATAGTATCATTATGATATCAATTACAGAAGGGCATTTTTACATAAGAAAGCAGCACGGACAGATTTGGCCGATTGGCTGTCCTTTTTATGCCGTTTGATTTCGGGCAAAAGAAAAAACCTTGAAAAATCAAGGTTTTGAAAGCTGCTAACGGGATTCGAACCCGTGACCTCCGCCTTACCAAGGCGACGCTCTACCTGCTGAGCCATAGCAGCATATGGACATCATCGCAATGTCCATCAGCTTTTATATGCTATCATATTTTTTCCATTCCGTCAACATCTTTTTCTTCCAAAAAACGTTCCAGCTTCTTTTTTATCCGCTGCAATGCGTTGTCAATAGATTTTTCCGGTTTTTTCAGCGTCCGCGCAATTTCAAAATAGCTCCGCCCCTGCAAATAGAGCATCAGGACCCTCGTTTCAAAGCCGCTCAGATGCTTCACCAGCTGATCCTCCAAAAAATTCCTGTTTTCCTGCCCAATCAGCAGTGTTTCCGGATTCAGAAACGCACCCTCCTGCAATAAATCCATGTAGGTCTGTTCCGTTTCGTCCTCATAGACCGGCTTGTTCAGAGAAATATAGGAATTCAACGGCTGATGCTTCTGGCGTGTCGCCGCCTTAATTGCTGTAATCATCTGGCGGTTGACGCAAAGCTCCGCGAAGCTGCGGAACGATGTGTTTTTCTCCCCATTAAAATCTCTTACGGCTTTATACAGCCCTATCATGCCTTCCTGAATGATGTCCTCACTGTCCGCGCCAATCAAAAAATAGGCCCTGGATTTTGCCCGCACAAGGGATTTATACTTGTCCAGCAGATAATCCTGCACAGCGTCATCTCCTGCCTGTGCAATGCGCACCAGTTCCTCATCCCTATAATCTTTATAGCTTTCTTCTTTCAGGTATCCCCTCATAAAAAATCTCCATACAATCCTGATTATTTCCTCCGCCGCAGAGCCTCCAGCCATTCCAGGGCTTCTTCGTCCAGATGGTCCGCAAGCATGTTGTTTTTCGGCGGACGTTTTTCAATATATTTTTCCCGCAGTTCACGCTCCATCTGCTGCACCTCACGTTGAAGCTCCCGCGCCGTCATGCGGATTGCGCCCTGCCCGTAAATGATCAGCTGTTCCAGCCCATCCCCTGTGGCTACGCGCACCCTGTAATGCTTCGGCAAAGACGTCACCACACGCTCTATGTAATGGTCAGCCGTTTCCGCCTCTTTTGTATACACAACATATATATTATGGTACTCATAGACAGTCCCAATATTCCCTTTCACCAGATACCCGTCAAATACCAGTATGATCGTGGCTTTCTGCACGCCTTTATAGTTGGAAAGAATATCCATCAGCCGCTGTCTTGCGCTCTCCAGGCTGACGTCCTCCACAAGTTCCCTCAATTCGTCCCATGCGTGGATAATGTTGTATCCGTCCACCAGCAAAAACTCCCTCGGCAACGGCTGCACCTCCCTTCCCACGCCTGCACCGCATTTTTGTATGCGATACTACTATAACACAAAAAAATATTTTTTGCAAAGCATGTTCGATGGAAAACACAGTCCGGAGCGCAATAAAAAAGCTGCCTAAAGACAGCCTGGCTTAAGAAAACATGTTTTCCTTTTGATTTGTTTCTTAAGCCAGACCGCCGGCAGCTGCCATTTCTTCCCCTGTTACGGATGCTCTGTGAGCCATTCCAGCCCAGAATCCTTTATGATATCCTCGCTTCCGTCCCTTCGCTGTATCAGAAAGCTGTCATCTCGGAACCCTGCCAGAAAATACGGCGAAGCATCCCGATTTTCAATGACTGCAACTTTTTCCCCAGTCGCTTTGTCTGTCGCCTCGCCCAGAATAAAGCGGTTCCATTCGTTCGACCAGTAATACCGTTCCACAATAACCCGTTTCGCGTCAGATTCAAATTCCTGCCCCTGTGGAATCAGTTCGTTCTGCCCGCTATCCGCCTTCAAATATTCCTGATACCGTGTAATTTCCAGCGAAGGAATTTCTTCCCCCAGCTTCCAGCCGCTTTCCGTATTTTCTGTCACTTTCAGCCAGTTGTCCAGATTCTGGCCTTCCTCTGTATTCCAAAGCGCATTCCAAATGGACTGTATCTGCTGTGTGGTTTGCAGCACATTGGAAAATTCCTCCCCTCCCTCGCTTTCGCCACCAGTATAAAGATATCCCCTCAGCTGTTCCGTTGCCTCATGCGCGCCGATCGCCTGGTCAGAGGTTTCCCGCACAATCACAACGTCCCTGCCTTCGCTCGGCACAGGAATAAACTGTATATTCTGCACACCCTCAAACTGCCCGATGTCCCCGACAAACTGGTAAACGCCGCCCTCCGGCGAATATGCTGCCACAACTGTATCATTCGGACCAAAGCTGACCGTTACAACGGCATCCCGCTCCGGGCCTGTCGTAACATCACCATAATATACCGTTACATTCTGCAACTCATTCAAATCATATACATCGCTTCTGCCCGTATCCCGCAGAACGCTTTCCGCGATTTCCTCACGGTTTTTCCCAAGCTCCGGACTTTCCATCTGCGTCCGCGTTACCCCTTCCGCAGGCTGTGCGTAGATTCCTGCCGTATATCCTCCCAGTAGGACAAGCGCAATCACTGCCACCACTATTTTTTTGCGTTTCATTCCTCCACCTCCCCCAATCAATATATGCCTGGCTGGGGAGAAAATGCCATAGAATCACGGAAACGAAACAACGGCAGCCCTTTCAGGGCTGCCGCCTTTCCTGCATATTTCAACCATTCTGACGCGGATACACCATGTTTTCCGGCTTCAGGCAGGAAAGCACTTCATCCACAAATTTCCGACATTCTATTTTTGTAATACCAAGATTATGGTCCAGATAATTGCCGCACATTGTCGGCTTTGCCGCGGGAATTTCACCTTCAAATGCTGCCATATATTCATAGCTTTCCCGAATGACCGCCGCCACGTCTTGCGGCTCCAGGTCCCCCTTGAAAATCACATACATGCCGGTGCGGCAGCCCATCGGGCCAACATAAATCGTTTTTTCCGCCCAGACAGGATGTTCCCGCAGATAAACTGCCATTAAATGCTCAATCGTATGCATAACAGAAGTATCCAGAACCATTTCGCGGTTCGGCTCCTTCATACGCACGTCAAACGTTGTCGCAACACCATTGCCCACTGTGTCTTTTCTGGAAACATAAATTCCGCGCAGCAGGCGTTCATGATCAATCCCAAAACTTGTCACATCCATATTTTTCAGTCCTTTCTTCTACCTTCGCTTAACAAGGGTATATCCTCTTGTCAAGTGAAGGTATAATCCTTCCAAAATAGTCGTTTCCTATGGAACATTTTACCCTGTTCCCGGAAAGAATGCAAGAGCGGAATTTTCCGGCAGGAAAGGCTTGCGATTTACCAGAAAGTTGATTATAATGGTACGAAAACGAATACATACATCACGCAGCAGATACATCACAAAAGAAAGAGGGTATTGATATGAGCAGACAACTGACAAGAGAGGAAGCATGGGAACTTTTGCAGGAATACAACAAAGAACCGTTCCATCTGCGCCACGGCGAAACGGTAGAAGGTGCAATGCGTTATTTCGCACGCGAACTGGGCTACGGCGATGAAGAAGAATTCTGGGGCAACGTTGGGCTTCTGCATGATTTGGATTTTGAGCTTTATCCCGAGGAACACTGCATAAAAGTGCAGGAAATCATGAAGGAAAAGGATTTGGACGAACGCCTGATTCATGCTGTTGCAAGCCACGGATATGGCCTTGTCTGCGATATAGAGCCTGAGCATGAAATGGAAAAGGTGCTTTTCGCTGTGGATGAGCTGACAGGGCTGATTGGCGCAGCGGCACTGATGCGCCCCTCCAAAAGCATCCGTGACATGGAAGTAAAATCTTTAAAGAAAAAATTTAAGGACAAACGCTTTGCTGCCGGCTGCAACCGCGATGTCATTATGTCCGGTGCGGAACGGCTCGGCTGGGATTTGGATACGCTTCTGGACCGCACGCTGGAAGCGATGAAATCTGACGAAAGAAACGATTGAGCAGTATATTTCGAGGAGGGGGATAAAATTCCCCTCTTCTTTTCAGAAAGGAGCCAAACCATGGCAGAAGCAAAAAAATCCACAGCAAAACCCACTAAAAAAACTGCCGCCAAGTCTGCCGCAAAAAAAGCCGGCACAGCTGCCAAAAAACTGACGGTTTCCCTTGACGCGGAAACAATGGCAGTATTTCAGGAATATATCGACGAATTTGGTTACAGCAAGGACGAGTTCGTTAAAAAAGCAATCATGGAAAAAATCAGCCGAGATAAAATCAGCTCTATGATTGACACAATGGTACGTCTTTGATTTGATTATAATTTGAATGATTTGCACCCGATTTGACGAAATCCCATCTCCGTCCTGCAAAAAAAGCATACCTTCCGTATGCCTCCGATAAAATGTTATGCATAATGGGCGTTTGTTTCCCAAAAACAAGCTCTCTTTTTCCTTTCTTCCTAATAATATTATACCACAAAACTGACAAAAATTCAAGACTGGTAATGCAGCCCGCCGAGTGCTATACTCTAAATCCAACGGTTGTACGGAAACCTGTCAGTATAGAAAGGGGCGCATATGTATGGATTGGATGCTTGCTTATCAGCGGCAGGAAATGCTGACAAAAACGCTGGAAACGAATGAAAAATCAGAGCGTTTCGGGCTAACTCTCACCAGACAGGACGCGGAACTGCTTTTGCAGGAACGGGGCAATGCTTTGCGGGAGCAGAAGCGCGTGGAGTTTGGTGGGGGCATACTGCCGCAGCTCATCGACACATTTTGTGATTCTGATTTCATCTGCCAGTCGAATTATGTTGAAACGCTTGTCCGCTTACAGGAAATCTTCTACCTGTACAAAAATGAAGTCCAAGATAATCTCACTGACGATGAACTCCTGCACCTGATGAAGGAACAGTTTGAATTTCTTTGTTTTGGCGACCTGGACTATTTGGAGGGGACATGCCTCAGTAATTTCGCACAGGCAGTGCGCGCAGGCTACCGCGGCTATCTTGCTACAGATGGGCGCGGGGAATATTCCCGCTTTGACGAAGTCCAGCGGTGGGATTACGAACTGTATCGGGAAACATTAAAAGAGCTTTGCGGGAGGTGAGCGCGATGGAATACACGATGGAAGAATTATTCCCCATACTGGGACAGCTGGCGGAAAAATACACTGCATTTGAAAGTACATCTATTCCCTACGAAACAGCCGAACAGCTGACAGAGGCTGTTTTATACTGTATCCGTGAAGCGGAACAGGTGCAGACAAACGCGCTTGTTCAGGCAGAAGGGCTTTCCGCGCGGCAGGCTTACGCAATCGGCGCGGCAGCCGTGGAGGAAAAAACACGGGCGGCACTGGCATTATACCACGAAACCCTGCAAGACTTCGACAGCTATGGAAACCGCTGTCTATACGATGCCTTTCAACAGGGTCTACCGGAATTTTTCAAATGGTATGACACAAAATTCATGCCGCAGGAAACCATGCTGACACTGGACTATCCCCTCCTGCGCGACCTTTCCGGACAGACGGGGATAGACCGGATTTATAGCTTTATCGAATGTATCCATCTGGAACAGGCATTTCTGAACGGATTTCCTGAGGGAACTGTCAAAGGCATACTCTCCCGTTATAACAGCCAATACGGGAGCCTGATGGAAAACGTCTGCGAAATCGTTCTGACCACGCTTGCTGGGCATCTGCTTGCTGGAAAGCCGCTTTCCGAACGGGAATTTGTCCACGAGGATTTTCTGCGGATTCGCGGCAAATTCGCAAATACCTGTCTGCCACAAATAACACAGCAATTAAAAAACGCCGTTGCGGCGTTTATACAGAAATATTACGGCGATTCTACGGAACTGACAGCGTACCTTTCCGGTGCATTGGAAAATATTACATTCCGCCTGAAAAACGCGGCAGAAAGCGGCACGCTGTCCAGCCTCCTTTAATTCCTGCCTTTGCCTGACATAGGTATATTCAGCGGAACACCGCAGTATCCGGCTCGGCAGGCTTCGCGCCGCCTGCATGGATAATGGCGTCTGTGAGGCGCGCAAATTCCGGCAGGCCCAGTGTTTCGCCCCGAATACGCTCGTCCCAGCCCAGACCGCGCAAAATCTCCGTCAGTTCCTCTTTGGAAAGCCCCAGATTGCCCTGATTGGACAGGCTGTTGAGCAGGGTTTTTCGCCGCTGCCCGAACGCGCATTTGACGATATGAAAAAACAAATCCTCATCCAGCGTTTTGACCCGCCGCTCTGGCAGGACACGCAGCATAATGACTGCCGAAGCCACCTTCGGGCGCGGCATAAAGCAGGACGGCGGCACAACCATAGCAATCTCCGCATCGCAGTAATACTGCACTGCAACGGAAAGCGCACCGTAATCTTTTGTGCCGGGCAATGCCTGCATCCGTCCGGCAACCTCCTTCTGCACCATAACGGTCAGGCTGGTGACAGGGTAATGCTTTTCCAGAAGCTCCATCAGTATCGGCGTTGTGATGTAATACGGCAGGTTCGCAACAACCTTGATTGGTCTGCCGTCATTTTTTTCGCGAATCAGGGTATCGAGGTTTGTTTTCAAAATATCCTGATTCAAAATTTCAATGTTGTCATATCCAGCCAGCGTCTGCCTCAGTATGGGAATCAGTGCGGAATCAATCTCAACCGCCAGCACCCTGCGGACGTTTTCCGCCAGCACCTGTGTCAGTGAACCGATACCCGGGCCGATTTCCAGCACAAAGTCCTCCGGCGTAATTTCCGCGCTGGAAACGATATTGTCTAAAATATTGGAATCAATTAAAAAATTCTGCCCATAGCCCTTTTTGAAAGCAAAGCTGTTTTTTTGAATAATCTGTCTGGTTTTCGTTGGTGTTGCAATACGCTCTTTCATGAGTTCCTTCCTTTCAAAGCAAGCTGCCCAGCAGTCCAAAGCTGAGGACAGAAACGATAATTCCAGCAGTCAGCACCCCCACCATGATGACAGGGAAAGTCTTTTTCGGGTCCATATTCAGAAGAACACTTATCAGCGCACCCATCCATGCTCCTGTGCCGGGCAGCGGAATCGCGACAAACAGGAAAACGCCCCAATAGGCATATTTCCGTATCTGGTCGCTTTTCTGCTCCGCCTTCCGCTCACACCATGCCACGAAACCGCGCAGGGGCGTTTTTTTCAGCACACGGAAAATATACCGGATAAAAAGCAGTATAAACGGGATTGGCAAAAGATTGCCGATGTAGGAAATCAGGAATGTCGGCAGCCACCCCATCTGGAGGGCAAAGCCCGCGATAATGCCGCCGCGCAGCTCCAATATAGGCAGCAGGGACACAAGAAATACAATCAGTTCCCTTGATATCGTCCCCTGTAAATTTGTAACAAACCAGTTCGCAATGGTTTCAGCCAAAAATATCTCCTCCTAAAATAAAGCAAAGTGCATATTTTTTTATTATACTTCATTTCCCACTCCGGTACAACATATAATTTCCCTTTTTTATCCTTCCGGCTTGAAATTTCAGCCTTCTTCCGGGGAGTGCTCCATTTGCAGAGTTTATGGCTAGGCCCTCAAACTCCCGCAGGGGACTCAGCCCCCTTGCCCCCGATCGCCATCGCCCTTCGTGCGATGAGGAATAAAATAAAAAATCCTATTTACAATATTTTATAAAATGCACGTTAGGACACACCTTTTTTGGGGACCGCATTGCAGTATGCCGCCCATTGTGATACCATAAATGGAAACTGGCGCCAACAGGAGGTGTTCTGATGCATTTTGTCCAATCCAAAGGGATTCTGTCCGCAAATAACGGGATAAATTTATACCGCGGCTGTTCCCACGGCTGCATATACTGTGATTCCAGAAGCAAATGCTACCGCATGAATCACGACTTCGAAGATATTGAAGTGAAAGAAAACGCAGCCGTACTGCTCGAACAGGCTTTGCGACGGAAACGCTCAAAATGTATGCTGGGGACTGGTTCTATGACAGATCCCTATATTCCGCTTGAAGATACCATAGGCAGCGTCAGAAAAGCGTTGCTTCTGATACACCGGTATGGCTTCGGCATTACTCTGCATACCAAATCAAATCGGGTTCTGCGGGATTTGGAACTGCTTCAGGCCATCCATAGCAAAAGCAAATGCGTGGTTCAGATGACGCTGACCACCTATGATGATGCGCTATGCAAAAAACTGGAACCAAATGTCTGCACCACAAGGGAGCGTATCGAAGCATTGAATCAGCTGCGTGACGCAGGTATACCGACCGTTGTGTGGCTTTCTCCCATCCTCCCTTTTATCAACGATACCCCTGAAAATATTCTGGCTATTCTGGACAGCTGCGCGGACGCAGGTGTTTATGGCATAATCTGCTTCGGGATGGGGCTCACACTCCGCGAGGGAAACCGCGAATACTTTTACAGCCAGTTGGACAGGCATTTCCCCGGAATGAAGGAAAAATACATTCAAACCTACGGACTTCAGTATCAGGCAAACAGCCCGCAGAATAAACCGCTTATGGAACTGTTCCACAACACCTGCGAAAAAAACGGCATCGTCCATAATAATGAACAGATTTTTGCCTATCTGCGCACTTTTGAGGAAAAACAGACGCAGTTAAGCCTGTTTTGATTCTTTTCTGCCAAATGCGGCAGAAACTGCACTATTTTCAGTGTCCAGTTTTCCACACGCAGAAATATTTTTCTTTCACTCATCTGCCTCCCTGACGGGCAGTTCAGACTGTCAAAAAACCTATTTTGTGTCGTGGAAGGGTTCGGGAAACGAAGTGTTTCCCAAGTGGAATCCGTAGAGCGGGCTTTGCCCGCTCGAGGAAAAGGGCGAGTTTCAAGGCTTTCTCTGGTTTTTCAGAAAGGCGACGGAACGAGCCCCTTTATACCGGCAGTTCCTCAAAAAAGGCTTGAAGGCGTAGCCTGCGCCTTTTTTGACACGCTGTGCCGCCCTGACGGGCGGCTTTTTCTGTCGTTCTCCCCTCTTGCCAAATGTGGCACATCTTGTATATTTTGGCGAATCATAACGCTTTTTCCCACATCATGCAGTATAAAATACTATCCTGTACACAGATTCGCCCTCTTTCGGTGGCAAGCGGCTTCGTTTCCGGGCGTTTTCCGTCTTTCTTTTCCGCCGTTTTTCCCTCTGCTTTGCGGTTTCGACAGCCACCCTTTGACACCCTCCGACACTGGCAATATTCCCCAAAGCAAAGAATGGGAGTTTATGCAAATTCACTGCATTTCTACACACAATTTGTCTGGCGAATGGCTCTTGTCACCCCTCTGTTTCTGTACTATAATCAACCTAAAAGCAAGGAATATCTGCATAATCATTCACAAAACTACAATCAAATTACAATCGGAGGGATTCATTTTGAGCCAAAATAAAATAAAAGTGCTGTTAGCAGATGATAATAAGGATTTTTGCGATGTTGTAGCCGGACACCTCAACCAGCAGGAAGACATGTCAGTCATTTCTGTTGCTGTGGACGGCATTGACGCGATGAACAAAATACGCGATACCCGTCCGGACGTTGCCATCATCGACGGCATCATGCCACGGCTGGACGGGCTTGGCGTGCTGGAACGCCTGCAAAAAAACGATGAGGAATACCGCCCCATCACGATCATACTTTCCGCACTGAGCCAAGATAAGGTCGTGCAGAAGGCTCTGGATCTGGGTGCGTCTTATTACATGGTCAAGCCTTTCGATATGGACGCGCTCACACAGCGTATCCGCCAGCTGATGCAGGCACAGCGTCCCATGCTGAAAACAGGGACGAATTTTCCTGCGGCACAGAGCCTTTCCACGTCATATGACCTGGAAACAAAGGTCACGAATATCCTGCATGAAATCGGTGTCCCCGCGCATATCCGCGGCTACCACTACATGCGCGAAGCCATCATTATGAGCGTAAACGACATGGACGTCCTGAATTATATTACAAAAGAGCTCTATCCCTCCATCGCAAAAAAATGCAATACAACTCCTTCCAGAGTGGAACGCGCTATCCGTCATGCTATCGAAGTGGCATGGAACCGCGGGAAGGTGGACGCCATCGACGCGCTTTTTGGCTATACCGTCAATAACCACAAGGGCAAGCCAACCAACTCTGAATTTATCGCGCTGATTGCCGACAGACTGCGCCTGGAACAGAAGGCAGGATAATCTGCATTGCAGGAAGGGTTTCCCGATTATTGATGGAAAAGGCAGAACAAATTCGTGTTCTGCCTTTTTATATCAAAAAACATGCCATAATGCATAAAGCATATGTGTTTCATAAAGAAATCTCTGGTAATTTTTCTTGCCTGTATATTGCTGCACAAAAAACGTCTTAATTCTTTGCAATTTTTCACACTATGTACATTGAAAAATACAATCCACAGTGCTAAAATCCATGTAATCCCAAATCGATTGGGAAAATACAAAAGAAGAAGTTGGAAATTATGCTAATCGTAAAAGTAGAATTCGTCGGAAAACAGGAACCCCTGATAAAGCAGGAACTCATGGATTTCATTGCGGAGCAGATTTGCGCCAACACAAGTACGCTGGCAAAAAACATTTATGTCTATATTAAAGAATGGGAGCCGGAAAATGTAAGAAAGAAAAACGCGCCTGTCGTATTGATTGATTGGACAGCTATGCCTGACCACACGCCGGAGGCAAAACAAAAAATCATGACAGCCATAACAGACAAACTTGCAGCCATAACGGGAGCAAATAAGGATGAAATTGTCATTATTTTTACAGATATCCCTTTGAAAAACACCTCTCTTGGTGGTGTGACGCGGCATGATAACCCGAATTCATGATAAAAACCAGAAGGAACAACATAACGGCCCCGGAAATCTTCTTTCCGGAGCCGTTTCCTTTCCAATCCAAGGCAAAACCTCAATAGCCCAGCGCCAATCCTTTACAGTTTTTCCCTGAATATGTCCGCCTTATCCGTCTTTTCCCAGGGCAGGTCTATATCCGTCCTGCCGAAATGTCCGTAAGCCGCTACCTGCTTATAGATGGGCCTGCGCAGATCAAAGTTCTTGATAATCGCCGCGGGGCGCAGGTCAAAATTCTCGTGTACGAGCTTTGTGATTTCCTCATCGGAAATCCTGCCCGTACCATAGGTATTCACCAGTATAGATACCGGCTTTGCCACGCCGATGGCATATGCCAGCTGTACTTCACATTTCTTCGCGATGCCGCTGGCAACGATGTTCTTTGCAACATGCCTTGCCGCATAGCAGGCGGAACGGTCTACCTTTGTAGGGTCTTTGCCGCTGAACGCACCGCCGCCATGCGCCGCATAGCCGCCGTAGGTGTCTACGATGATTTTCCGCCCTGTCAGACCGCTGTCACCCATCGGTCCCCCGATCACAAAACGCCCTGTCGGATTGATATAATATTTTGTATTTTCGTCCAGCAGATTTGCGGGAATGACCTTTTTCACAACCTGCTCTATGATATCCTTTTCAATCTGCTCATGCGTTGCTTCGGGGTCATGCTGTGCAGAAAGCACTACCGTATCCACGCGCACAGGCTTGTCGTCCACATATTCTACAGTTACCTGAGATTTGCCGTCGGGACGCAGATACTTCAACGTGCCATTTTTGCGCACCTCTGTCAGCCGTCTTGTCATTTTATGCGCCAGAGAAATCGGCAGAGGCATCAGCTCCTCCGTTTCATCGCAGGCAAAACCGAACATCATCCCCTGGTCACCCGCGCCTGTGTCAAATTCGCTGTCGTCTTCACCTTTTTTATGCTCCAGAGCCTTATCAACGCCAAGTGCGATATCAGGCGACTGCCCATGAATAGAGGTGATAACGGCGCAGGTTTCGCTGTCAAAGCCGTATTTCGCACGGTTATAGCCGATTTCGTTCAATGTTTCACGCACAATGCTCTCCACATCCACATACGCGCTTGTGCTGATTTCGCCCATTACAAAGATAATGCCCGTTGTTGTAGCCGTTTCACACGCCACACGTGCCTGCGGGTCTTTTGCCAGAAGCGCATCCAAAACACCGTCGGAAATTTGGTCACAAATCTTATCGGGATGCCCTTCTGTAACCGATTCTGATGTAAAAAGTCTTCTGCTCATACTCGTTCTCCTCCTGAAAATCTATGTATTCTATTAACCGTAAATAAAGCACAGGGAGAGATTCCGCCCGAAAGCAAAAGAAAAAAAGCCTTCAGGGCTTTTTGCAAACATCTCATCTTCCGCCCTGCTGTGCGCAAAGCGGGGGAATTGGCACCGATGCGTTTCCGCCGGTTGCCGGGTTTCACAGGGCCCTGTCCCTCAACCACTCTTGATAAGTTCTTTATTTACTTGCGCCTATATCGTAGCAGAGAATCCCGCTCCTGTCAACAGAAAATATAAAATTATCCCATTTGGGAAAAATGCTGCCGCGGTATGGCTTCTGCGGCTTCTGCAAAATCAGGTTGATATGGTAATCTTTGTGTATTATAATCAATTTAACAAATCAGGATTTGAGGAAACCAACAGCGATTTGGACAGTCTAACACAAGTATTGTTTGCAAAGAGTATCTGTCAATTGGAACAGGAGGAATAAAAATGTTTGATAACTTTGATTTTACGAACTTTTGGGAAGATGACGCGTATGCGCTGAGAGAATATGTCAATAAGCCGCCTTCTGATGAACTGATTGCCAGCATAGAGCAGGAATTAGGGTATAAACTGCCAGCCTCCTATATTTGGCTGATGAAGCAGCATAATGGCGGTATACCTTTCAATACCTGTTTTCCTACGGATTGTTCTACCAGCTGGGCAGATGACCATGTAGCTATCTCAGGAATTTTCGGTATTGGGCGGGAAAAAAAATATTCTTTATGTGGGAAGTTTGGAAGCCAGTTTATGATTAACGAATGGGAATATCCCGCTATCGGAGTAGCCATCTGTGACTGTCCCAGCGCTGGACATGATATGATTTTTTTAGATTATCGGGAATGCGGTCCACAGGGGGAACCTAAAGTAGTACATATCGACCAGGAATGTGATTACGAAATCACCCCTTTAGCCGATAATTTCGAGGAATTTATTCGGGGGCTTGTAAACGACGATGATTTTGAATTTGAGGATTAAAAATTCCCTATTTTGAAAAATCACTTTATCAAATGCCACAGGGCAGCACAAATCCGAAAAGCACAGGAGGATACTATGATTAGGGCACTGGAAAAATCCGATGTTGGCAGAACCGCGGAAATCTGGCTGGATACCAATATTCGGGCACACAGCTTTATCCCCGCAGAATACTGGCAGGAAAACTTTGAACCAGTGCGGGAAATGCTTTTGCAGGCAGAAATCTATGTATACGAAGAAGAAAACCCAAAGGAAATACAGGGCTTTATTGGTTTGGACGGCACATATATCGCCGGAATTTTTGTCTGGCACACGGCACAATCCTGCGGAATCGGAAAGCGCCTGCTGGATTACGCGAAGGGGAAGAAAAACCATCTCAGTTTGAACGTATACCGGAAAAATGCGCATGCCGTCCGATTTTACCAGCGGGAAGGCTTTCGAATCCGTCAGGAATCCATTGACGGGAACACCGGTGAAAAAGAATACCGTATGCATTGGGAAATGGAGGACAACAGATGATTGATTTACAGGATAAAAACCACCCTCCCATATTGGAAGAAATTGGGGAATACATTCGCAATCCCCTGTTCCATGAATTTTGTTTGGAACTCAGGGAAACTTTCCAATGCAGGGAAAAAATAGAATTCAGCTCGTGCAGCTGGGAGCGGGGCTGGAATATCAAATTCAAAAAATCCGGTAAAACGCTCTGCACCATCTACCCAAGGGAAACCTATTTTACAGCGATGCTTGTTGTTGGCAAGAAAGAAAAGGAGCCTTTTGAAGCCATGCTGTCGGAATGCAGCAAGGAACTGGGAGAAATCTACCGCCAGACGAAAGAAGGAAACGGGCAAAAATGGCTGATGCTCGATTTGCAGGACAAAGGCGGGCTTTACCGCGATGCGCTCCGGCTTGCCGCCCTTCGTGCCGCAAAGTAGTCCCTTCAAAACAGACGGCTGTCCCTGAAAAGGATAGCCGCCCATTTGTTTTTACGCAAATCTTTCCAGATCCTCCCAGACCAGTTTTTCTGACTGGGATTTTGTGCCATGAAAATCATCCTCGAAATATTTATAATGTGCCGCACCCAGCCTTTCATAGAGCCGTTTCGCGCCATCGTTACCCTGTACAATGCAGACGCTCATGCGCCCATAGCCATGGCGGGCATGCCGCCCGATTTCCCGAAGCAGTGCCGTCCCGACGCCTTTTCCCCGCGCCGCCTCGGAAACATGCAGAGAGGCGAGATAAAAGCATCTTTTCAACTCCTTATCTTCCAATCCCGCGCCGAAGCCCAGAAACGTGTCCCCCTCGTAAGCCACATAGAGCCGCGCTTTTTCGTCCTCCAGACATTCCCTGCTTTCCTTCGCGCAGTCCTCCGGCGTCAGCCCGTTCAGATAGCTTTCATCCAGCAATCCGGCATATGTCTTTTTCCAATTTTCCATGCAGAGCCGTCCAATATTCTGTAAATCCCGCTCCGATGCTTCTCGTATTATCATGTCATTCCCTCCCATCGTTTTCCAAATCAACCGTTCCTGCCCTGAGATATGGCAGGAGCGCCGCCCCCCATTCCTCAACCAGCCGTTCCAGCCGCCAGGCGGCATTCGCAGGGCTGGTGGAAGGCAGCTGCCGCGCAGGGATTTTTGTTTTCTTCTCCTGATATTTTCTGTAAAGCCGGTAAGCCGTTCCTCCGTTGCAGAAAACAGGGATCTCTCCCGTCACCGAAAGTATCCGCCCCAAGTCCGCCGGTTCCACGTTCCGTATGGAGCTGTCACTGCTCCCGATAATATCACAGCTGTGTATCACGTCATGCAGGGCGATTCCATTGCACAGCAGGAGTGCCTTTTTTTCCTCCGTTGTCTGCGGCACTTCCTCCCCTGTCACCGCCGCCAGCATTTTCCAGAAACGGTTCTGCGGATGCCCGTAATAAAAACCCGCCTCTCTGGATTTCCGCGAAGGGGCTGTTCCCAAAATCAGCACTTTGGAATGCGCATCGCAGACGGGCGCAAATTCCTGCACGACCCGCTCCCGGACCTTCGGCTTTTTCTCCTCAGCCCCCATAGGCACGAATGGCGGCACAGGTTTTTTCAATATCCGCATCACTGTGCGCCGCAGAAACAAACATTGCCTCAAACTGCGAAGGCGCGACATAGATGCCGTTTTCCAGCATATGCCCGAAATACGCGGCATACGCCTTTGTATCCGCCGTCTGCGCGGTTTCGTAATCCGTTACAGGCTTTCCCTTGGTGAAAAAAGCGCTCAGAAGGGAGCCAACGCGGTTGACCGCCCAGCCCTTTTCGCGCATCGCCTGCTCAATCCTTGCGGTTTTCTGTTCCAGCTCCGCATAAACAGAGGGCGTTTCCCGCAGTATTTTCAGCGTCGCAATCCCCGCCGCAACCGCCATAGGGTTGCCGGAAAGCGTCCCCGCCTGATATACGGCGCCCAACGGAGCAATGGTTTCCATAACATCGCGCCTGCCGCCGTAAACCGCCAGAGGCATACCGCCGCCCACGATTTTCCCCAGCGTAGTCAGGTCAGGTTTAATGCCATAATATTTCTGCGCCCCGCCATAGGAAACACGAAAACCTGTTATCACCTCGTCAAAAATCAACAGTGCATCGTTTTCTTCCGTGATATCCCGCAGGAATTGCAAAAAGCCTTCTTCCGGCGGCACAACGCCCATGTTCGCCGCCACAGGCTCCACCACCACGCAGGCAATCTTGCCGGAGTTTACCGCAAACAGTGCGCGCACGCTTTCTGCGTCGTTATAGCGTGCCAAAAGCGTATTTTCCGCATAGCCTTTCGGCACGCCTGCACTGTCCGGAACCGCGCCCGTCAAAAGCCCGCTCCCTGCTTTTACAAGCAGTCCGTCCGAATGCCCATGATAACAGCCAGTAAATTTCACAATTTTCTCTCTGCCCGTAAAGCCGCGCGCAGCCCGCACCGCACTCATAACAGCCTCCGTACCAGAGCTGACCATGCGAAGCATCTCCATAGACGGCATTGCCTCCCGAATCAGCTCCGCAAGTTCCGTTTCCGCCGCTGTCGGCACGCCGAAAGTTAGTCCGTTCGCCGCCGCCTTCTGCACGGCCGCAACAACTTCTTCCCGCGCATGTCCCAATATCCCGGGTCCCCACGAGCAGACATAATCCATATATTCATTGCCGTCCACGTCCCAGAGCCGGGAACCCTTGCCCCGCTCCACAAAAAACGGCGTCCTGCCCACAGCGCGGAATGCCCGCACAGGGCTGTTTACACCACCGGGAAGGATATTCCCAGCGGCTTGAAAGCATTGCTCTGATTTTTTCCAGTCCATATCCTCATTGCTCCTTTAGCCACTTCGCCGCATCCAATGCGTGATACGTAATCAAAATGCCTGCTCCCGCGCGCTTCATCGCAGTCAGGTTCTCCATTACAATTTTCTTTTCGTCAATCCAGCCATTTTGTGCCGCCGCTTTCACCATCGCATACTCCCCGCTGACGTTATAAACCGCCAGAGGCAGGTCAAAGCGTTCCGATGCCGCCTGCACCACATCCAGATACGCCAGAGCAGGCTTTACCATGACGATATCCGCCCCTTCGGCAATATCGTCTTCGATTTCCCGCAGGGCTTCTTTTATGTTGTGGTAATCCATCTGGTAGGAACGCCTGTCGCCAAAGCAGGGCGCGGAATGGGCAGCCTCCCGGAATGGTCCATAATACGCCGAAGCAAATTTCGCACTGTACGCCATAATCGGCACGTCAGGGAAGCCGTTTTCGTCCAACGCCTGCCGGATTGCGGCAACACGCCCGTCCATCATATCGGAAGGTGCAATGATGTCTGCGCCCGCTTCCGCAAGGGAAACGCTCATTTTTGCCAGAAGCGGCAGTGTTTCGTCATTCAGTATCTTCCCTTCCTCCACAAGCCCGCAATGCCCGTGCGAAGTATATTCGCAGAGGCATACGTCTGCAATTACCAGCAGGTTGGGATAATCCCGCTTGATTTGGCGTACCGCCCGCTGGGTAATGCCGTCCGGCGCATATGCCTGTGAGCCATATTCGTCCTTATGCGCGGGTATCCCGAAAATCAGTATGCCGGAAACACCACTTTCCGCTGTTTCCTTCAAAATCCCGTCCATTCTGTCCAGTGAATACTGGTAAATCCCCGGCATGGAATCAATGGGATTTTTGATATTCTCCCCTTCTATTACAAAAATCGGATAAATCATCTCCTCCGCCGCTATCTTCGTTTCGCGCACCAGCCGACGCATAGGCTCTGATGTGCGCAGCCTTCTGAACCGCTTCATGTTCCGCCTCCTTAAAATGCAGACTTCAGGGCTTTGCCCTATTTTCTATTATTCTATATTGCCATGGAAAAAATTACAATGAAAAGATACATATTTCTGAAAATCAGACTCCAGCATTGCATTTCACCTTCCCGCCATGATATACTTTTCATGAGGTGATAGATATGCCACAGGCGAAAAAAATACTGAAAGTAGCTGTAATTTCCATAGTCTTTCTCTGGATTCTATCCATAATACCGTTCAGCAGCAAAATCGAGCAGGAAATTCCCGCCGCCATATACAAAAACGGCGTTGTTTCAGAACAAACCCATGTTTCCATCAGCGGCAAGCGGACAAACTACCTGTTCCGCGACAATTCCTTTGAAGGGATATTTTTTATTCATGCCATTGAAAAAACAGGCCGGGAAGAAATGTGGGCTTTCATCCAGTGGAACGGCAAAACGTATCCTCAAATATTTCACTATAATTCCCATACACTGAACCACAATGATATTGCAGATAGCATTATCATCATCAACCCTGAAATGACGCAGTTTGCCGTTTCCCTGAAAGACGGGTCAATCCTTGCCACCTCCGATGAGGTTTACAAAATCTACACCGAGCATATCACCTATGACCCTGAAAGAGGCGTTACCTCCTTCAAAGGAAGTATCCCTGCTTTCTAAAAAGGCGGCGCCGCCCCAGCAATGGGCAGCACCGCCTTTTTGCATATATGCAATTTTTCAGTATCTTTTTCAGTATCTCAACGGAATATCCGAAAGCAGCACCGGAATATCCAGCCCCTGCACTTTGAGGAAATGCTTCATGCCGCGTGTGGCGATGTCGCTGTTGTTTTTCGCGCCAAGCATCACGCTCTCCAACGGCAGAGCCTCTTCCCCTCCGCCATATTCCACCAGAATATACGGCAGGAACATCTGCCAGAACAGGCGGAATTTCGGCTGTTCCTCTATCCCGCCCTTTTCCAGCGGCGTGAACACAAAGCGGTATTCCTGTTCGCCCTCAAAAAAACTTTTCTTGAAAAACATCGCATACACAGAACATACCATTGCCATATCTTCCGCCAGAGCCTGCAAGGATTCCTCTGAAACCTCCGCATTTTCCTCAAAAAAGCCGTCCAAATCCGTCCTTCCTTCGCGCACCAGCCCATGAATACACGAAAGCAGCCCTTCCAGCAGGCAGGTCATCTGCTCCTTTTCGTCATAGATTACAGTCCCATGCAAAAAAGCCCTTTCCTCGAAACCCTCTACCAGCTTTTCATAGCTGAACTCCAGACAGTACCCATGGAACTCCGTAAACTCCGCCCAAAGCAGGGCGTTATTCTGCAATTTGGAAAACGCGACCACATAGAAACTCATCCTGTCAGAAGGACCATCTTCGCCATCCTCAATGGAAATGATACCCAGACGCCGGATTTCCTCCTTTACCAGCGTGAAAAACCGTTCCGCAAACGTTTCGTTTACAAGATACGTCTGAACCAGCTTTTCCATGACCTCCAGCGCATACTGAAATTCCAGCTTATCATTCAGGAAATCACTTTTGGTTGCCATAAATTTCTTATCCTGCACGATACCCCGCGCGCCCTCCGCTGTAGTATAGTGGTACAGCTTATCTCCTGTACCGCAAAGCGGCACACGTATCCATTCATCCATGTAACGGGCATTTTCCAGCTTCACGCGTTTCCCTCCCCGCATTTATTCCCTGATCTGTCCACTGCCGTAAATAATATATTTCGTTGTTGTCATCTCTTTCAGCCCCATCGGACCGCGGGCATGCAGCTTCTGTGTGCTGATGCCGATTTCCGCGCCGAAGCCAAACTGCCCGCCATCCGTGAAACGTGTAGACGCATTCACATATACTGCCGCCGCATCCACTTCATTTAGGAACCGCTGTGCGTTCGTATAATTTTCCGTGATAATCGCTTCGGAATGCCCCGTACTGTAACGCCGGATATGTGCAGCCGCTTCATCAAAATCCCGCACGACCCTTGCAGAAAGAATCAGATCCTCGTACTCCGTGGCCCAGTCCTCCTCTGTGGCGGGAACAGCGTCCTGAATCAGTGCAAGCGTCTGCTCATCGCCGCGGATTTCGACTTTTTTCTCCCGCAGAGCCGCGCCGACAGCAGGAAGGAATTTCTCCGCAACAGCCTCATGTACCAGCAGGCTTTCACAGGCGTTGCATACGCCCGGTCTCTGCGTTTTGGCATTCAGCACAATACGCACTGCCTTTTCCAAATCCGCCGATTCGTCAACATAGATATGGCAATTGCCAACGCCCGTCTGTATCACCGGAACTGTGCTGTTCTCCACAACGCTGCGGATAAGCCCCGCTCCGCCTCGTGGAATCAGCACATCCAGATACCCATTCAGCCGCATCATTTCATTTGCTGTTTCCCGGGAAATATCCGGCACCATCTGCACGCAGTCCTCCGGCAACCCCTCCGCCGCAAGCGCGCCGCGCAGAGCCGCAACAACTGCCTGATTCGTGCCGAATGCCTCCTTGCCGCCCCGCAGTATTGCCGCGCTGCCCGCTTTCAGGCAGAGCCCAAATGCATCTGCCGCCACATTGGGGCGCGCCTCGAAAATAATCCCGATTACCCCCATCGGCACGCGCTTCTGTCCGATAATCAGCCCATTATCCAGCGTTTTCATGGAAAGCATTTCCCCGACAGGGTCGTCCAGAGCGGCAACCTGCCTGAGCCCGTCCGCCATCTCCGCAAGGCGTTTTACTGTCAGTGTCAGGCGGTCGATAAACGCGCCTTTCACGCCAGCCGCTTCAGCCGCCGCCACATCTGCCGCATTTGCCGCAAGTATTTCCTTTTCCGCCGCAAGCAATGCATCTGCAGAAGCCAGCAGAGCTTTATTTTTACGGGGTGAAGGCAATGTCGCCAAAACGACCGCCGCCTCTTTTGCCCGTTTTCCCATTTCCGTTAATGCACTCATTGTTTTCCTCCCTCCGAATACAGCTACTGCACAGCCCGCAATAGCCATAAAAAAGCCGCTGCCAGTCCCGCAGACAGCCGCCAGAATGGCAGGCTCTTTCGTGGAAGCAGCCCATGAAGCAGGACATACCCCACTCCCGTCCAAAAGCAGGCCACGCCAGCCGCCGACATAACCGCACCAGCCGCAAAAACGGGCAGCCCCAGCCAGAGCGCAAGCCCCCAGAGCAGAGCCGCCGCCAGCAAGACAGGCAGTTCTTTCGTGTTTTCGTAAATCGGGCGCACCGGCTCTTGCACAGGGTCAAAATTCCCCGCCAGAAGAAACAGCCCTGGCGTTGCCGCCCCAGCTGCCGCCCCTGTCAGAACGCGCAGAAACTGGCTGCTTTCCCAAAGCCCGATATAGCTGCAAAAGCCGTCCGCCGCAATCGGCAGCAAAGCGCAGGCTGTCAGCAGCATTGCCGCCGTGGAAAAAGGCTTTTCGCCTTTCTGTCGTCCTTTCCAAAAGAAAAAGCAGGACGCGAAAAACGCCCCTGTATACAGCCCCGTACAGCGGGCGCAGAGCGGCATCTGCCGCCCGCCCCAGAAAAAACTGCGTTCCGGCAGCCTGTGGCAGACTGCCGCGCCAATCTCATCTAAAAAAACAAATACCTGCTCCATCAGTTTTAGTATGTATACGGAATATGGTTCATAACTGTGCCCATGACCGCGAAATTCATCACGCAGCACAGGAACCAGAGCGCGAGCATCACACAGCCGACGATTACCATAGTCTTGCCAAATGCCCGATAATCCTCAAAGGGGCTTTTCATCATGGCAATGCCGCCCAAAAGCCCGACAATCGCCCCAATTCCGCCAACCAGAACCATCATGACGATGACAACGACCTTCAGCGCGACGGGCAGCGTTTTCGCGCTCTCCGGCTGTATACTGGGGTCCCCGCTCCATGCGCCGCTTTCCATACGGCTCTCAAACCGCTGGGAACCGCCGTTCCTGTCCTCCACCGTAAACGATGTCACAGGCTCCGCCTTCTGTTCGCTTGCTTCCTTTTTCAAGGAAACCTTGTTCTCATGCACGCCGCAGACAGGACAGCCCAGACTTTCATCCAGTATCTCCCTGCCGCACTTCGGACAATAACTCATGTTTTACTCCTCCTTTTCCCTGTTCCAGCCAAAGCAGGTGCCAACGTCCTCCCCGTCCAAAAGACGGTGGATGACCTTCGGGTCCTCCCCCAGTGCAATGGCCATACGCACACCTGTTTTTTCACAGATTTTTGCCGCTTCCAGCTTTGTTTTCATACCGCCCACGCTGAACGCCGAGCCTTTTTCGCCCGCCATCCGCTCAATCTCCGGTGTAACCCGCGCAACGTCCGCAATGCGTTCCGCATCCGGATTGGAACGCGGGTCTTTATCATACAATGCATCAATGTCCGTCAGCAGTATCAGCAGGTCAGCCTGTATGATTTCCGCCACCATCGCCGAAAGCTGGTCATTATCAGAAATTTCGATCTCATATGTAGAAATCGTGTCATTCGCGTTTACAATGGGTACAATCCCCATTTCCAGCAGTGTTTCCAGCGTATTTTTTGTATTCTGGTAACGTTCCTCACTGCTGATTTCTTCTTTCGTCAGCAATACCTGCGCCACAGTCTGGTTATAGCGGTCAAAAAAATTATGGTAAATCTGCATCAGCACAGCCTGCCCAACGGCCGCTGCCGCCTGTTTTTCCCGCATAACAGTCGGGCGTTCCCGCATCGCCATGCGCACCGCGCCTACACCAATTGCGCCGCTTGTTACAAGCGTGACTTCCATGCCCCTGTTCCGCAGGTCGGCAAGCACCCATGCAAGCTCTTCAATCCGTTTCAGGTTCAGCTTGCCGTTCGGGTATGTAATGGTCGATGTACCAACCTTGACAACTATTCTGTGACATTCTTTCAATTCTTCCCGCAAATCCTCACCACCGATTCTCTCCGATTTCTTTCAGTATACAACATTTTCCGCCTATGGGAAAGGGGGAGGCAAAAGAAATTCGCAAACGGAAAATAGATTTAGAACTTATCCGTAAATAAGATACGTGCAGATTGCACAGCCAGATTTTTCGGCAGGCAGGGAGTTTTTGCAGGCGTACTGAGCGGTACGGCAGGGAAAAGCAACAAAGACTGCCGGAAAAGATGAAGCAGGCTGTACGCAGATAATTTACGGATAGGTTCTTATATGTCCTTTTCCATCACGAAATTGACAAGGACAATCCCCCGCCGGAATACCTGCTGTTTTCGCATCACCCTGTAACCCCTTTTTTCAAAAAAGGACTTTGCCGTTATAGACGCATGGGTAATGATTTTCCCCTGAGCCGTCCGCTCCAGCCTGTCACAAATTGCCGTAGCAACGCCCTTTTTCTGGTAATCCTTATGGACATACAGACGGTCAAAATATCCATTTCTGTCCATATCCCCAAAGCCTGTAATGGTTCCGTCCTCGGCCGCGATAACGCAGTCATGCTCCCGGAACGACCTGTCCCATTCCTCCAAATCCACATTTTCAGGTGCCCATGCGTCCAGCTGTTCCTTTGTATAATCCGCCACATTGATTGTGTGAACGGTTTCGTAAAACAGCCGCACCAATTCTCCGCAGTCTGCCGTTGCATATTTTCTCAGAACCATCCCCGCCCCTCCCGCAAACCATTTCCGACATCTCAATAGCATTGCAGGCTCAGCCAGACATTTTCAAAATTCCGGTTCCGCAGGTCTTCCTTGCGGATATAGAAATAGATGCGCCCGCAGTCGCCAAACATCAGCTCAAAACCGTCCTTTTCCACCGTATCCATCTGGAACAGAAGAATCCATTCCTGTGCATCCCGCACAAGCTGCGCTTTTTCCTCCTCCGTCATTTCGGGAAAGCCCCTCCCGATGTTCAGCCCACGCCCACCGACTAATTCACATTCACAGAGCATATCACTCTGTATAATATCGGCATAGCCCAGCAGCTTTGTGATATAATTTTCATTCCCGCCGCCAATCAGCTTTTCGCGCGCTTCACCATATATCTCAAAACCACCGTCTGTATCATGGTATTCCGCATATTCCGCCCAATCCGGTACATCATCCCTGTTCCAGAACGATATGGAAAGTTCCGGCAGCCAGTAATCCTCTGCCAAATCCTCCGGCAGCTCCATTTCCGTCAACCCCTCGGACTCCCCCTCATAATAGAATACCCTTGCACAGCCTTTGTCCGCCGGGTCAAAGCCCCATTTCTGCGAGCCAAGCTCATAGAAAAAATAGAGCATCCCTTTCTCCGGCAAAAGCCCCTCTTTGTCATACGCGGAAACCTCCGCGCAGTTCATCTGTGCCAGAAACGCCAGCGGACGCGGCTTCACTTCATCATCGTCAAACGTATCCGTTGTGAAATAGCTCCACTGGAAACCCTCCGGCAATTCAGGCTTTCCGCCAAATTTAGACGCCCCTTTCGGCAGTGCGCTTTTCGCCGTTTCAAACCGCAGTTCAATGGTATTCCGTTTCAATTCCTCAAACAACTTTAAGCAATCCATTTTCATTCCTCCTGTTATATCAAAATCTGTCCTTTTGCAGGAAAGCCGCCGTTCCGGTTTACTCCTCCCCGTCCTTCCGTTTTCGCACGCCGGAATACTGCCGTACCAGTTCCCCATACCGGAAACAGGTTTCCACATGGTCGTTTATAATGCCGCATGCCTGCAAATGCGAATATACCGTAACCGAACCAAGGTACTTGAATCCGCGTTTTTTCAAATCCCTGGCAATGCGGTCAGAAAGCCCATTTTTTGCCGGAAGTGCGCCTTTCTGGTGGCCCATGTAGCGTATCGGCTTTCCTCCGGCAAGCTGCCAGAGATACGCGCTGAACGAGCCGTATTCCTCCCGCACAGCCCGAAAACACTGCGCATTTTGAATCACAGCACGGATTTTCCGCTCTGAGCGTATCATGCCTTCCGTCTGCAATATCCGCCGCACATCTTCCTCGACGTAGCCCGCAATTTTTTCAAAATCGAACCCATCGAAACAGTTTTGGAAAATTTCCCGTTTCTGTATCATCATATTCCAGTTCAGGCCGCACTGCATGACCTCCATCATAAGAAATTCAAACTGTTTCCTGTCATCATGGACAGGCACACCCCACTCCTCATCATGGTATTTTGTCATTTTTTCATTGCATAAACACCAGCCGCAACGCTCCATATCCTTCCCCCTTTTACTCATTTCCTGCCATCCTTACGCTTATTTTACGCCTGCCAAGCCTATAAGTCAAATTCTCTGCTTTCGGATTTATCCATATAAAAAAAACCGTTCTCAGCCGCATATTACAGCCGAAAACGGTTTACTGCCAAAGTATAAATGTCACCGCAGCAGGGGCAGGCTACCCGCCAGACGGTTAACCTTCTTTTTCTCTCCGCAAATGGCAATCCCGAAATACCTCAGATCCTCCTCCGAAGCAGCAAGCATTTTTTCCGCGTATTCCTCATAAGTCTTACAACCCTGTGCCAAATCCGAAAAATCAACAGCTGTCAAGCCCTCAAATTCCGGCTGGTAAAGCTTTTCACGGATTTCCCTGATGGTTTCCGGACTCCCCTTGAGTATGGGAACCGGAAACGCAATAATGCCGGGATGCCGCCTGCCCGTCCGGTCAGTCGTATCCGCCCCGACCACATCCGGCCTCTCCTGTCCCATTGTAATCCCCATAATCGCGGCGGTATTGGCAATGATTCCCAGCGGCAGGGAACTGTCAATCACCATCACACATTTTTCATCTTTTGTATCCAAATCCAATCACTCCTTTTCTTCTGTATTGTTTCCTGTAAAAATATCACGGTACGCGCCGGGGGAAAGCCCGATCAGCAGATGGAAATACCTGCTGAAATGGCTCTGATCGGAAAATCCAGTCCGCAGAGCGGCATCCACCGGAGGAACGCCCTGTTCCAGCAGTTTTTTCGCTTCCCCGATGCGCAGTGTTTCCAAATAGCGGTAAGGGGTAATGCCCTTGTTTTTCGTAAACGCCCTCAAAAGCGTGGATTTACTCAGCCCCGCATAACAGCAAAGCCCCTCCAGCGTAATATGCTCCGCAAAATGTGTTTCCAGAAAAGCACAGACCTTCTCCACCACCTCTCGGTACTCCTGCACAGGCGCGGCAGACTGCCCGCCATATTTCACCCACAGCGCAGAAAGAAAGCGCAGGAGCTTTCCCCTGTTTTCCGCGCCACGCCCGTCCATAATACTCTGGTGTATATGACGGAAACAATCCGCCAGTTCCCTGTCAGAAACTACCGTCTGGGAAAAAGCCGGCAGAACAGATATGTGCCGTTCCTCTGCCAGCCGTTCTATTTCGGCCGCTGGAATATGCAGTGCGCGATAATCCATCGGTTCCGCCCCTGCCTGCACACAGCTGTGCGTATCCCCCGGATAAAACACGAGAATATCACCCTGACGTGTGACCGTTTCCATATTCCCGCAAATCAGCCGTCTTTCCCCCTCTTCCATCAATCCGATGACATAATATTCATGGAAATGCGGTGGGAACGGCTGAAGGATACCCTGAAAACGGCAGGCCTCTATATTCAGAACCGAATCATAGGCTGCTTTTCGCATTTCTTTTTTCACGGATAACGCCCCTTTACTGAAACTTTCGTCCTTATTTTAACACAAAATAAACGTTATGGCTTGTATCATATCTTCAAATTGTATCTATTATCTGCCTGGAATTTATCCCCCATTTATGCGAAAGCCACTGATTTGTTATTTATCATAAGGCTGTCCGCCAGGTATAACAGGCGGCGGGAGCCCGCCAAATGCAGCCGCACAAAGGCCTTTATAAATTTGTAATAATTCTGTAAGAAGATTTTGGTTGCAAATGGCAATGGTTTGTATTATCATATAAAGAATGGGGCAGAGCGGCAGGAAACCCGCAGTCCGCGCAGAAAATAACGGTATTTGGGCCGCAGGACGGAGAGTGAGAAGATTTGAAAAACACAAACGGCAACATCAACGAAACGCAATATTTTGGAAAGCTGGAAAAAGAACCGGAAAACGAAGTCAAAAGAATTTTGATGGAGGTCAGTGCCGCATTGAAGGAAAAGGGCTATAATCCTGTAAACCAGATTGTCGGCTATATCCTTTCCGGCGATCCAACCTATATTACCAGCCACCGCAACGCAAGAATTATGATTCGCAAGCTGGAACGCGACGAATTGCTGGAAGAGCTGGTAAAGGATTACCTTGAGCGGAACGAATAAAACCTGTTTGGGAATGAGGCGTACAGTTGCGTATTTTAGGATTGGATTACGGAGATAAAACTATCGGTGTCGCAGTCAGCGACCCGTTCGGCTGGACAGCGCAGGGCGTGGAAATCATCCGCAGGGAAAACCCTGCGGAGTATAAAAAAAGTCTGCGCCGCCTGGGAGAATTGATAGAAGAATACCATGCCGAAGCCATCGTTTTGGGCTACCCAAAGAATCTGGATAATTCAGAAGGGGAAAGATGTGAGAAAACGAAGGCTTTTTGTGAACGCCTGAAAAACCGTTTTCCAAAAACGGAAGTTGTTTTGTGGGACGAACGGTTCAGCACAGTGGCAGCAGAACGTGCGCTGCGGGAAGCCAACCTCAGCCATGGGCAACGCAAAAGGGTGATTGACAAAATGGCGGCAGTCCATATCCTTCAGGGATATCTGGACAGCCGAAGCAAATAAAAGAAGGAGCGGCAGTAAGAATGAGCGATATTTTTGAAGAAGCAGATGAAATAGAGTTTGAAGTCGTCACCATGACAGATAACGATGGTGCAGAGGTAGAATTTTCCATCATTGATAACGTTGCCTGTGGCGGGGAGCGTTATCTGCTCGTTGTGGAAACAGAGCTGATGGACGATGATGAAACAGAAGCAATTATATTGAAGGAAATTTCAATCAATATGGACGATGTAACATATGAATTGGTCGAAGATGATGCAGAATTCCACCGCGTTGCGGATTTGTTTGCCCAGAAGGGCGAGGATTATGAGGTAGAGCTTCACTGATTGCAGTCTATTGGTAAATTAAAGCAAATGGAAAAAGGCAGTGTCATCTCCGGAAAGGAATGAGGCGGATTCAGTTTTTCTGGGGAAAGGAAAGAACTGTCTTTTTGTTTTGCTACAAGCAGTGCGCAAGGTTCCCAATGAACACAACTGGGACACTTGTGTCCCAGTTGTGTTCATTGGGAACCTTGCATAGTGCGACAGCACTCATGAGCAGGCTCGAAGAGGCTGCGAATGGCGCTGCGACACTGTGATGAGCAGGCTCGAAGAGGCTGCGAATGGCACTGCGACACTGTGATGAGCTGGCTCGAAGAGGCTGCGAATGGCGCTGCAATATTGTGCTGCGCCAAAACGGGACACTTGCATACCAGTTTGTGTTCATTGGGAACCTTGTATAGTGCGGCAGCGCTCTTAGCAAATCCACCGTATGCCATTCTGCAATAACTCAGGAAATCCCTGCGAAAGGTTTTTACTTTTGCGGTTAAATTGCGTTTTATTACGCCATACTATAAAAATATAAACACTACGGAAAACGAAAGGAGGTGTGTTTTTTGGCAGAAAAAAAAGAAAAGAAAGAGCCGAAGGAAATGAAGGAAAGCAAAGCGGCTAAAACAACGAAGGAAACAAAGCCAACGGCAAAGCCCAGAACCAGAGGACGTGGAAAAGCCAAAGCGAAGCCAAGCATAAAGGTCATCGCTCTTGGCGGACTGGAGGAAATCGGGAAGAACATGACTGTACTCGAATATGGCAATGACATTGTCATCATCGACTGCGGTCTGGCGTTTCCGGAGGATGATATGCTTGGAATCGACCTTGTCATTCCCGATATTTCCTATCTTGCCAAAAACACAGACAAAATCAGAGGAATTGTTTTGACCCACGGGCACGAGGACCATATCGGCGCACTGCCCTATATTTTGAAGCAGCTGAACGTGCCGGTATTCGGCACACTGCTGACGCTCGGTCTTCTGGAAAACAAGCTGCGCGAGCATAAAATGCTGGATAAAGTGCGTCTGCACACAGTCGTGCCCGGCGAAAAGGTCAAGCTGGGGCAGATGATGGTAGAATTTATCCACACAAACCATTCCATTGCCGATGCTGTTGCGCTCGCCGTTCATACGCCCGCGGGCATTGTCGTGCATACGGGGGACTTCAAGGTGGATTATACGCCGATTGACGGCGATATTATCAACCTTCAGCGTTTTGCTGAGCTGGGGAGCCAGGGCGTGCTGCTTCTGATGAGCGACAGCACCAATGCCGAACGGAAAGGCTTCACCATGTCGGAAAAAACAGTAGGCAAGGTGTTCGAGCGCATTTTTGAGGAAACACCGCGCAACCGCATCATGGTAGCGACATTCTCCTCGAATATCCACAGGATACAGCAGATTATCAACGCGGCTTATATGTACGGCCGAAAGGTCGCCATCATCGGGCGCAGCATGGTAAACGCCGTAAAAACAGCTTCGGAGCTGGATTACCTCTGGATACCGCCGCGGACAGTTATTGACATCAATGAAATCCGGAATTACAGAGACGAACAGCTCGTCATCATCATGACCGGCAGCCAGGGTGAAACAATGTCCGCGCTTTCGCGCATCGCTTCCAATGAGCATAAACAGGTCAGCATCAAGCCGGATGATAAAATCATTATCAGCGCATCCGCAATACCCGGCAACGAAAAAAGCGTATTCCGCATGATGAATGAACTGGTCAAACGCGGCGCAAACGTTGTAAACGGCGATGCAGAAGATATCCACGTATCCGGCCACGCAAGGCAGGAGGAACTGAAACTGATGCTTGCGCTGACAAAGCCCCGTTTCTTCATGCCTGTCCATGGGGAATTTATGCACCTTTCCTGCCACAGGGATTTGGCGCTTTCCATGGGAATGGATAAAAAGGACATCTTTGTCATGAAGCTGGGTGATGTGCTGGAAGTCAATAAAAACGAGGCAAAAATCACCGGTTCTGTGCCGACAGGTCAGGTCATGGTAGACGGCCTTGGCGTCGGTGACGTTGGAAATATCGTCCTGCGGGACAGAAAACATCTTTCTCAGGATGGCCTGATGGTTGTGGTCGTTTCCATGGACAGAGAAAACGGCACCATCATTGCCGGGCCGGACATCATTTCGAGAGGCTTTGTGTATGTGCGCGAAGCGGAAAACCTGATGGACGAAGCCAGAAAAGTCGTACTGGACGCACTGCTCAGATGCGAAGAACGGAACGTCACCAGCTGGAACTATATCAAAGGGCTCATCAAAGATACGCTGAAAAATTATATTTGGCAGAAAACAAAAAGAAGCCCGATGATACTGCCTATCATTATGGACGTATAAGAGGTTTGGCTAATAAAAACGAATATTCGTCTGCGGGCAGACTTTTTTCCCGCAAAAAAACCGTGGAATATCATACCGCTCCACGGTTTTTATTTTTATCTGCAATTCATGCTCTGCAATCTTTACAGCACCTTTGCCAGGAACGTCTGCAAACGTTCGCTTTTCGGGTGGTCAAAAATTTCCTCCGGCGTGCCTTCCTCGACCTGCCGCCCTTCTGCCATGAACATGACCCTGCTGCCAACCTCGCGTGCAAAGCCCATTTCATGCGTCACAACGACCATCGTCATATTATCATGCGCCAGCTGTTTCATAACCTCCAATACCTCGCCGACCATTTCGGGGTCAAGCGCGGAAGTCGGTTCGTCAAAAAGCATGACCTCCGGCTCCATGCAGAGGGCGCGCACAATGGCAATCCTCTGCTTCTGCCCGCCGGAAAGCTGGGAAGGATACGCATTTGCCCTGTCCTCCAGCCCAACGCGCCGCAACAGCTTCATCGCCAGTTCTGTCGCCTCGGCTTCACTTTTTTTCCGCAGCTTCATCGGCGCAATAATCATATTTTTCAGTATTGTCATATGCGGAAACAAATTGAAGTGCTGGAACACCATGCCCATTTTCTGCCTGTGGATATTGATATTTACCTTTTCATCGGTAATATCCACGCCTTCAAAAAAGATATTCCCACCGGTAGGCACTTCCAGCAGGTTGAGGCAGCGCAGGAATGTAGATTTCCCCGAACCGGAAGGTCCAATGACAACGACCACTTCGCCCTTTTTAATCTCCGTATTGATACCGTCCAGCGCCTTAATTACGCCGCCATTATAATGTTTTTGCAGCTTTTCCACTCTTATCAGGGTATCACCGTTCACTGTTCCTCAGCCTCCTTTCCAGCCTTCCCACCAGCCATGTAAAGAACAGCACCATTATCAGGTAAATCAGTGCGACGCCAAACAATGGCATAAACGCGTCAAATGTCCGGCTGCGGATAATATCGCCGCCCTTTGTCAGATCCTGCAGCGCGACATAACCCACGACAGACGTTTCCTTGAGCAGTACGATAAATTCATTTGCCAATGCCGGCAGCACGTTTTTGAATGCCTGCGGGATAATAATATAGCGCATAGTCTGTACGAAGTTAAAGCCAAGGCTGCGCCCCGCTTCAAACTGCCCTTCGTCTATCGACATAATGCCGCTGCGGAAAATCTCCGCAACATACGCGCCCGAGTTGATACCGAACGCCAGCGTCGCCACCAGCACTTTGTTCCTGGAATCCGCCAGAATGATATAATACATAATCATCAGCTGGACGACGACAGGTGTGCCGCGGATTACCGTCAGATATACTTTGCAAATGGTATTCAGAATGGCCAGAACAGCCTTGCCAAACCCCATCCGCATGGATTTGCTGTTTTTCTCATGGGTTGAACGAATAATCGCCACAAGCACGCCGATTGCGATACCCAGAAGAACCGCAAAAAACGTCACCTTCAGCGTAACTCCCAAACCATTCCAAATGTATTTCCAGCGGTCGTCGTCAATAAAGTTAGCAATAAACTTACTCTTGAAATCCATCTGGCAATCTCCCCTCCTCGTTCCTAATTGCCATAAAATAAGGGCGGCTTTTGCCGCCCTTCCACCCTGAAACCCAGTCCCTTTCCTGATTAAAAAAGGAAACAAAGAACTTTATTGCGGAAATTTTCGTTTTCCGAATATCATTTCCGTATCATTTTCCTTTACCCCTGCCTTTCCGCCACATAAAAACAGCGGACCGTTCAAGGGGCAAAGTCCCTTGCAGGGGGTCAGGGGCAAAGCCTCCAGGGTTTTTATTCTGCGTTGATGTATTTGTCGATGATGCTCTGGACGGTACCGTCAGCAATCAGTTCTTTCAGCGCACCGTTTACCTGCTCTGTCAGCTCGCTGTCTTTCGCGAAGCAGATCGCATAGTCTTCTTCTGCATATGCTGTATCCAGAATAACAAGGCCTTCGTTCGCCGCTACAAATTCTTTTGCAGGTTCATTGTCGATGATTACGCAGTCAATCTTGTCCTGTGTCAGTGCAAGAACCGCGTCCGCGCCCTTATTAAAACGCTCGATTGTGCCAAGGCCTTCGTCTTCAATATCGCCTGTCGCATAAATGTCACCTGTTGTGCCTGTCTGCACGCCAACCAGGTTATTTGCGCCTTCCGCAAACAGGTCGTCAACCGTTGCAATTGCGGAACCTTCCTTAACGATAACTACCTGCACGCCTGTTGCGTAGGAGTCAGAGAAGTCAACATTCTGCAAACGCTCTTCTGTTACAGTCATGCCAGCCATGCCAAAGCTTGCCTTGCCGCTTGTTACCGCAGGGATAATGGAATCAAACGCCATATCTTCAATCTGGAATCCCATACCCAGCTTTTCCGCAATCGCAGCTGCAACTTCCGCGTCAATACCAACAATTTCACCGCCCTCATGGAACTCGTACGGAGGGAATTCCGCGTTTGTTGCCATAATCAGTGTGCCTGCGTCTTCAACTTTCTCGCCGCCGTCCTCTGCGGGTGCGGGTTCATTGCTGCCGCAGCCGGCCAAAGCCGCTGCCATTGCAAATACCATAGTTCCTGCCATAATGTTTTTCAAATACTTTTTCATTTTTTCTTCCTCCCATTTTCTGTATCATTTTGTTGCATTTTTTGCTTTTTCTCATACGGGCATTATACTAGAATCGTGTATAAAATACAATAACCAAATTCCACTATAAAAAAAATAATATTCCCGTTTTTTTGTAAAATCTATACACATTTACACTTTTTACAAGGAAATTTCTCTTGCTCACGAACTTTTTTCATTGCATAAAATAATGCATAAAATTATTTTATGCATTATCTCCTGACATATTTTTCCTTAATGGACATTCTTGTTGATAAACTCCGGCTGCACCTTGGAATACATAATTTTCTGTTCAGAATACAGCCCGTAATATCCGGAAAGCATGTAGCTGACCCCGCAGCAAAGCGCGTAATACCCCGTGCCCTTCACGCCAAACAACTCAATGCAGAGAAATACAGACGCCATCGGGCAGTTCGTTACACCGCAGAACACAGCCGCCATTCCCAGCGAAGCCGCAAACGAAGGCGAAAGCCCCAGCAAAGGGCCCACCACACAGCCGAATGTTGCGCCAGTAAAAAAGGAAGGGACAATTTCACCGCCCTTGAAGCCCGCTCCGAGCGTCATTGCTGTAAAAAGTATTTTCAGCAGAAAAGCGCCCGTTTCCGCCTCTCCGCCAATTGCCCGTTCAATCAGTTCCATGCCTGCGCCGTTGTAATCCCTTGTGCCAACAAGGTACGTCAGCACAATCACCAGAAAGCCGCCCACGAACACCCGCAGCAGCGGATTCGGGAAATACTGCCTGTATTTGCCTGAAACCTGCTCCATCACCACGCAGAACAGGATGCTCAGCAAAGCGCAGCCTATCCCCAAAAGCCCCACGCACCAGCCGACATTCAACGTAATTTCTGCCGGAATCCCCAGCACATGATAAAACGGTGCTGTAATGCCTGCACCTCTGGCAAGCCCTGCCGCCACCAGCGCGGAAATCGTACAGGGGACAATTGCAGAATAATGCATCACCCCAACGGTAATGACTTCCATCGCGAACACTACAGCAGTCAGCGGTGTGCCGAACAGAGCCGAAAACCCTGCCGCCATGCCGCACATCGTCATTATGCGTTCTTCCCGTTCATTCAGCTCCACTTCCCTGCCGAGCCACGAGGCGATGCTGCCGCCCAGCTGGAGCGCCGCGCCTTCCCTGCCGGCAGAGCCGCCAAACAGGTGCGTCACAACGGTACTGAAAAAAATCAGCGGTGCAGTCCGAATGGAAACGGCAACATTGGAGCGAACCGCTATCAATATAAAATTGGTGCCTTTATCGTTTTCCATATGCTCCTGACGATATGCCAGCACAATCAGCAGGCCGCCAAAAGGCAGAAGCCAGAGTATGGCCGGGTGAGCGGTACGGAATACCGCCGCCCACTCCAAAGCCCAATGGAAGGCGATACCCGCAAGACCCACGAGCATACCTATGACCGCTCCCGCAAAAGACCAGCCCAAAAAAGTGACGAAAATATCTTCGCTGTTTTCCGCATTTTCTATGAATTTTCGCAGTTTATTTCTCAAAATCCTCCCCACCTTTAAGCCCTAAAACCGTGAAGCTCTGCCCCACACCCTGCAAAAAGTTTCACTCCCTGACCTCTCAGCAACAAAATTGTATTTTGCGGAGAACCCTTTTCCGTTGTCTCCAAAATACAACTGGTAAAACAACAGGCAATACTTTATCAAAGTGTTTTCCGGTAATTCGGGTCAATCTGTGGCTTCCCATCTGCGTCCAGCAGGGGCGTCAGCCCTCCGGCAGACCCCGAATACCGAAACAGATACTGCACGCCCGTCTGCTTGTCCACCCATATCTCTATGATATTCACTTTTCCCTGCAAATACGTCTTTTCAAACCTGTCTTCCTCTTTTTCCTTCCACATTTCTGCTTCGCTCCTTTCAATCCTCCGGCAGCCCTTCGGGTTCCGCTGTTTCTTCTTCCGTTTCTTCCCCGTTCTCCCAAAGCGGGATACTGACGATGGACTTAAACAAGTCTCCGTCCACCTGAATGCCAAACGTGCCGCCCTGTATCTGCGCAAGGCTCTGTGTAATGGAAAGCCCCAGCCCTGAGCCCTCCGTCGTCCGCGAGGCGTCCCCCCGCACAAAACGCTCCGTCAGCCTTGTTTCGTCAAAATCAATCGGTGAAGCGGAAATATTTTTCATCACCAGCATGCCAAAGCCGTTCATTTCAAAAATATCCACATAAACCCGCGAATTTGGCATGGAATACTTGATTGCATTGGAAAAAAGGTTTTCCAATATCCGCCACATATGCCGCCCGTCTGCGTCTATCCGCACAGGCTCCGGACAGCTCAATTTGAACGAGAGCCCCGCTGCCTCTATCTTTTCCTCCATTTCGCCCATTGCCTGCAATGTCAGCTGTCGGAAATCAATCTGCATTTTCGTTACAGTCAGATTTCCGCTGGATGCCTTGCTTGCCTCTATCAAATCCTCAATCAGCTGTTTCAACCGATAGGATTTTTCATGAAGAACGTCCACATAGCCCTTTGCCCGCTCATTAGAAAGCTCCTCATGCTTGAGCAGATCGGCATACGTAATGATAGAGGTCAGCGGCGTTTTCAGGTCGTGTGAAACATTCGTAATCAGGTCCGTTTTCATGCGTTCCCCCTTCACCGCGTCATCTACGGCATTTTTCAGCCCGTCCTGTATGTTTGCTATATCCATCGCAAAATTTTGGAAAGAAGGCGAAATCTCCGCCAGACTCAGCGGGACAGAAAAATCCCCCTTTGAAGTTTCCTTCGCTGAAATCATGATATTTTTCAGCGAACGCAGTGCGCGCAGGAAAAAATACATACATATCCCATTAAACAGTATCAGCACAAGCCCGCAAAGCACGCCGAACCGCCACTGCCCATAATACGGCGCAAGCACTGCCAGCCCCATGATGACACAATTGCCAAGGCCATAGCAGAGCATGACAATCAGCATCCAGCCACGAAAAGTTTTTCCGTTAAAAAGCTCAGATACACGTCGGATTGTCACAGAAACCCATGTGTTTCGGAAAATCCGCCGCCCCTTTACCTGTCGGGCAACAGAAAGCAGAAAGCCAAGCCCCACAGCCACATCTGCCAGATACAGGGCACCCAGTATCACGATAAACAGATACGACCAGAAATTTGCATTTCCCTGCAATATATTCTTCGCAAGAGCCGTTCCGCCTGCCAGAGAAAATGTAAAAAACGCCGCAACCAGCAGAAAATGCACCTCATTATAAAGCCTGTCCTGCACCATATACTCCACAATGCCGCCCTTTTCCTTCTGTCCCGTCACCCGTATCAGGTAGACCGTACACAGCGCCAGCAGGAGTGCCGCAGCAAAAAACACCCCCAGCAGTATTGGCAGGCTTTTCTTCGCAAAACCGAAGCTCTGCCAAAGCTCGTAGAACTCATCTCCGGGGTGCAGAGGGTCGCAGATTGCACCGTAAAGCCGCAGCCCGCTTTCCTCCAGCGTGACATTGGAATACGTTTCGAAATAATCCGGCATTTCGCCCAGATGGTCGCTGCTGAAGCCCGCGTAAAGCACAAGCGTGCGTTCCTCATCGCTGATTTCGCCCTTCGTTGTATTCCCGCCAACAGGGTTGCCTGCTTCGTCCTCAATATAATAAAGGAAGTTCCGCAGCCCGCCCAGATAGCGGACACAGGTCTTGTATTCGTCCAGCTGTCTTTGCAAATACATTTTGTAATACATTGGCAGCCTGTTCTCTACCAGATACTGATATTCCTGCAAATTTGCGTAAAGCGATTGGGGAATCTCCCCATAAATCGCCAGCCCGTCATATGTCGCGTTAATTTCCGTATTGTTGGAAATCACCCCATCAACGATGCCATAATACCGCTTAAAGCCGTTAATAACTTCTTCCCTCTGCACCGCATCTCCTAATGTAATCCGTTCCCTGCTCTGGTATTGAATATCCGCGGTAATCGCCCTGTCCAGCGCGGTCTGAAAGGCTTCATGAAACTCCTCCGTATCATAGACCGTTTCGGCATTGACAGCGTCCCAGTTCCACTGCTTTGAAATCATTCCCGCCAGTATACTACAGCAAAACATCACCAGTGCGCAAACAAAAAACACTATCGTCACTGTTACCTTCCACTTTGTACGGTACATATTAGAATTTTTCGATTTTGTAGCCAATCCCCCACACCACCTTCAAGTACTTCGGTTCCTTCGGGTTGATTTCAATTTTTTCACGGATGCGGCGGATATGCACCGAAACCGTGTTCTCCGGCGCAAAGGACATTTCGTTCCAGACACTTTCATAAATCTGGTCAATGGAAAAAACCTTTCCCGCATTTTCCATCAGCAGCTGCAAAATGCCGTATTCCGTTGCGGTCAGCTTAATTGGCTCACCGCCTACGCGCACCTCCTTTGCGTCCTTGTCCAGCTCCAGTTCCCCGATGCGGATTACGTTGCTTTTCTCCGCAATGCTGCCCAGCATGGTATAGCGGCGCATCTGGCTTTTGATGCGCGCCAGCAGCTCCAGAGGGTTAAACGGCTTGCTGATGTAATCATCTGCGCCAAAATTCAGCCCCAGGATTTTATCCGTATCCTCCGTTTTTGCAGAAAGTATAATTATGGGGATGTTCATGCTTTCACGGATTTTGACCGTCGTATTCAGCCCGTCCAGAAGCGGCATCATCACATCCATCAATATCAGGTGTATTTCATTTTCCTCCAGAGCTTCCAGCGCTTCCAGCCCATTGTACGCTTTTATCACATGATAATTTTCCTGTTTCAGATAAATTTCAATCGCCTCAACGATACTCCTGTCATCATCACAGACCAAAATATTAAACTGCTCCATGCTAACGCTCCCTTCCGCCGGTTTCCCATTGTCCGGATGCCCCAGATGCGGGCATCACTGTCCGTTCCATTATAGCAGTATTCTTTTACAAAAAACTTGAAAATTCCTTACAATTCTTTTACGAGAGCAAAAAACACAAAATTTTAGAGCCATGCAACCATTATAGCATTTTTTGCACCGGCGTAAAGCAGGATTTATGAAAAATTTCCAGAAACCGGACAGTTCCACACTGCGCGGACAATCCCCCTTATTCTTTGCAAAAAAACACTTTCTTTCTTGCAGAAATTCCCCTTTTCTGATATGCTTAATGTTAATACAAGCGGCGGCAGAAACCGCCCATATGCAAATCACAAAGGAGATGTCACAGAAATGTCTATTGAGAAAGTACGGGCTTATCTGAAAGAGATGGAATGCCCTAAAGAAGTTTTGGAATTTGAAACCTCCAGTGCAACTGTGGAACTGGCCGCACAGGCGGCAGGCGTTATTCCTGCCCGCATCACAAAAACACTCTGCCTGATGTCCAAGGAAGGACCAATTGTTATTGCCGTAGCAGGCGATACGAAAATCGACAACCGCAAATTCAAGGACACGTTTGGTCTGAAAGCAAAAATGCTTTCCCCCGAAGAAACGCTTGACGCAACCGGACATGCCGTCGGCGGCGTATGCCCCTTTGCCCTGCCGGAAACCACAAAGGCTTATGCCGATATTTCCATGAAGCGCTTCGATACTGTTTTTCCCGCCGCTGGCAGCAGCAATTCCGCAATCGAGCTGACCTGTGACGAGCTGTTCCACTATGGCAAATGTATCGAATGGGTGGACGTATGCAAGGGCTGGCAGGATGCGGAATAAACCAATAAGGAGATTATTTATATGAAGATTTCGACCAGAGGACGTTATGGAATCCGCCTGATGCTTGCGCTGGCTTTGCAGTATGGGAGCGGCACGGTTCCGTTAAAGAACATCGCGAAAGACCAGAATATTTCAGAAAAGTATTTGGAACAGATTATCAATCCCCTGACGAAATCCGGCCTTGTCAAAAGCTACCGCGGCGCGCAGGGCGGCTATGCCCTGAACCGCCTGCCGGAAGAAATCACCGTCGGAGAGGTGCTGCGCGTGCTGGAAGGCTCGCTTTCGCCAGTAAGCTGTGTGGACCATCCCGGCTGCCCGAACTTTGACAGCTGTGTTTCCCTCTCCATATGGAAACGCATGAAAGAGGCCGTAGACCAGGTGGTAGATGATATCACACTTGCAGATATGGCAAAAGAATACGCGGAAAAAAATCCCTGCGAAGCCATCACCCGCTGCGACGGGTAATACGGAAGGGCAGAACTTTGGTTCTGCCCTTTTTACTTTTTACAACTTTCCTAAATAAAACCAGCCTTGCATACTCCCCAAGCCCCTTCCTGTTCCCGCCATCAGATACCACCTGTTTTCGTAAAGCTTTCCCAGTTTGGCGCAAATAAAAAACAGCAAAAGCCTGAAAAACAGACTCCTGCCGTTTTTATTTGCTGGTTTTGGAAAACTCTTACTTCAGTGTTACCTTTGCGCCAACTTCTTCCAGCTTTGCTTTGATGCCGTCAGCTTCTTCTTTGGAAACCTGTTCTTTCAGAACCTTAGGAGCACCGTCAACTGCTTCCTTCGCTTCTTTCAGACCCAGGCCTGTTACTTCACGAACAACCTTGATAACTTTAATCTTTTCTGCGCCAACTTCTGTCAGTTCAACGTCGAATTCTGTCTTTTCTGTCTCTGCTGCACCGCCAGCTGCAGGGCCAGCCACTACCGCAACACCCGCTGCTGCGGATACGCCGAATTCTTCTTCTGCTGCCTTTACCAGGTCATTCAGTTCCAAAACTGTAAGCTCTTTTACAGCTGCAATGATTTCTTCGATTGTCAATTTTGCCATTGTTAAGCACCTCCGAATAATATTTGTCTGTTTTCAGTATAAAGCCCTGCCGCCCACATCGGGGTGGAAAAGGGATTCTTCTTATTCTGCTGCCGCCTCGCCGTCTTTCTTCGCAATCTGGTCGATAACGCGCGCGAAAGAGGACATAGGGGACTTGAAACTGCCGAGCAGCTTGGAAAGCAGTACATCTCTGGAAGGAATATCTGCAATCAGCTTCATGCCTGCCGCATCGTATACAACGCCTTCCACAACACCCGCCTTAAATTCCAGTTCTTTTACATCCTTTGCAACCTTGTTCAGGATGCTGGCTGCTGTCGTTGCGTCCTCATAGCTGAACGCAAACGTGCTGGGACCTGCGAGGTATTCGTCCAGTCCTTCAAACTGCGTGCCCTGAATTGCGAAATGCACCATTGTGTTTTTGTAAACCTTATAATCAACGCCGGCCTCTCTGAGCTGTTTTCTCAGGGCGGTATCCTGCTCTACTGTCAGGCCTCTTGCGTCCACCATAACAACGGAAGCCGCCTTTTCCAGCTTTTCTTTGATCTCGTTCACAACAACCTGCTTCTGTTCAATCTTTGCCATTTTTTACACCTCCTTAAATCCTTTTCGGTATTCCAGTCTTGAAAAAGCCTCTCTGCACATAGACAAAGAGGCTTGTAAGCTCACGCTTTTGGTTTCCTCGGCAGGGTTTACGCAATTTCTTGCACCTGCTGTCTGCGGCAGATATGGATTTTTCTTTCAACCCGTTTATCATACCGCGAAAACGGGTGCCTGTCAAGGACTTCCGCAAATTTTTTTAAGTCCTTTCGGGGCGCCGCCCCGAACCCCGCAAGCCCTTGTGGGGTGTGGGGCAAAGCCCCGCGGTCTTTACTCAGAAATCTTTGCGGGGTTAACCTTCACGCCGGGGCCCATTGTCGTTGTCAGAACAACGCTCTTGAGGTACTGACCCTTTGCAGCTGTGGGTTTTGCTTTTATGACTGCGCTCATCAGAGTCTGGAAGTTTTCTCCCAGCTTTTCAGAACCAAAGGATACCTTGCCTACAGGAACATGGATGATATTCGTCTTATCCAGACGGTACTCAATCTTACCGGCTTTGATATCGTTGATTGCTTTTGTTACGTCCATCGTAACTGTGCCAGCCTTCGGGTTAGGCATCAGGCCCTTAGGGCCAAGCACACGACCCAGACGGCCAACAACGCCCATCATGTCAGGCGTAGCAACTGCAACGTCAAAACCAAACCAGTTTTCATTCTGGATCTTCGGAATCAAATCCTCTGCTCCTACGAAATCCGCGCCGGCTGCAAGAGCCTCTTCAGCCTTGTCGCCCTTCGCGAATACCAAAACACGAACTGTTTTGCCTGTGCCGTGTGGAAGAACAACGGCGCCACGCACCTGCTGATCAGCATGTCTGCTGTCAACGCCCAAACGAATATGCGCTTCTACTGTTGCGTCAAACTTCGTTGTAGATGTTTTCTGCACCAGATCAATCGCGTCTGCTGTATCATAAAGCATTGCCTTATCAACGAGCTTTGCAGCCTCGCTGTATTTTTTTCCTCTTTTCACTTTCGTGACCTCCTTATGTGGTAGTATCGGGAGAAATCCCTCCCACTTACGCCGCTTCCGGCTTATTCTTCAACAACGATGCCCATGCTTCTTGCCGTGCCGCAGATCATGCGGTACGCAGCTTCAACGTCAGCCGCGTTCAAATCCGGCATCTTCATCTCGGCAATCTTCATTACTTCTGCCTTGGGCAGCTTCGCAACCTTTGTTTTATTGGGTACGCCGGAACCGGATTCCAGACCTGCCGCCTTCTTCAGCAGAACCGCCGCAGGGGGCGTCTTTGTGATGAAGGAATAGCTTCTGTCCTGATAAACCGTAATGACTACGGGGATGATCAGACCAGCCTGGGAAGCTGTTTTTTCGTTAAATTCCTTGCAAAAGCCCATGATATTTACGCCATGCTGACCCAGCGCAGGGCCGACAGGGGGTGCGGGCGTTGCCTTCGCCGCGGGAATCTGTAATTTGATATAGCCTGTTACTTTCTTTGCCATTATGGCACCTCCTATAAATGTGGTAATTAGCGGGGATTTTCCCTCCCACCGGCGGCGTGTGCCGCCTTCCAAGTCGTTTGATGATTAAATTTTGTCGATCTGAGCGAAATCAAGCTCTACCGGCGTTTCCCTGCCAAAAATAGAAAGGCTGACAACCAGCGTCTTTTTGTTGGTGTTAATCTCTTTGATCTGCCCAACGGAATCCGCAAATGGTCCTGCCGCAACGCGGACTGTATCGCCAATCTCCACGTCAAGGCTTTCCACCTCGCCGCCGATGCCCATTGCGCGCACCTCCGCATCTGTCAGGGGTACGGGCTTGGAGCCGGGGCCGACAAAGCTTGTCACGCCTCTGGTATTCCTGACGACGTACCATGTTTCATCGTTCATTATCATTCTCAGCAGCACATAACCCGGAAACACCTTGCGCTGGACCGTTCTTTTCTGACCATCCTTGATTTCCACAACGTCCTGCAAAGGCACGCTGACCTCCAGAATCTGATCCTGCATCCCTCTGTTTTCCACGCTTTTCTCGATATTGGCCTTGACCTTGTTTTCATACCCTGAATAGGTATGCACAACGTACCACCTGGATTCGTCAGCCGCCGCTGATTCCGCCGGTTTATTGATTTCTTCAGACATAATACCATCCTTTTCGTTTTCCATTCAGACGATGCCCTGCGCCGCCTCAGCCCATCAGGCCGAGAATCGCGCTGTATCCTGCGGAGAACACTGTATCCATGCAGAAAATGATAACGCCTACCAGCAGGGACGTAACAATAACCGTTGCTGTACGTTTTACCATATCCGCGCGGTCGGGCCAGATAATCTTTTTGAATTCCGCCTTATAATCCGCAAAAGTGTCCTTGTCGCTTTTCTTTTTTGCCGCCTGTGCGGGCTTCGGCTGTTTTGTTTCGGCTGCCTGTTTCACTTCGTTCGTTTGGTTTGTGGTGTTCTTTTCTTCCATGCGTTCACTTCCTTATACTCAGGATATCCCTGCATTACTTTGTTTCTTTGTGTAATGTGTGGGCTTTGCAGAACTTACAATACTTTTTGATCTCCATTCTGTCAGGCATAACTTTTTTGTCTTTCGTCGTGCTGTAGTTTCTCTGTTTGCACTCTGTGCAAGCCAAGGTAATCCGTGTTCTCAAAATTTCCACCTCCGTCCCTGATGAGATTTTTTATTCTGCATAAAAAAAAGACCTGCGTCTTCTCATAAAAGGATAGCACAAGTCTTTTCTTCTGTCAACAAAAATTTCAAAAAACCGGACGCCGAAGCCGTTTACTGCTCTGCAAGGAACTGCTCCAGCGCGACAGCAAGCTGGTCGGGACAGCTTGTGTTTCTTCTGCCGCAGGTAATGCCCTTCAGGCGTTTCGCGGCTTCCTCCGGCGGCATGCCTTCGGCAAGCGCGGCAAGCCCTTTGTGGTTCCCGTCGCAGCCGCCCATAAAGTTGATATTTTTTACGACGCCTTCCTCAATGTCAAATTCCAGACCCGCTGCGCAAACGCCCTTCGGCTGGTAACTGATGTGCATTTTAATTCCTCCTCTGTATCTTCATTGCTTTCATACTGTACATATGGGGAAACGGCAGGCCTGCTTTTCTGCCGCCGCCCGCTCCTTCCTCAACAGTGTACCACAATATTCGCCAAAGTTCAACTTTACCCGCAAAACCTTCGGCGTTTTGCAGTCTGCCGCTATTTTTCCGCATTCTCATGCCGCTGTTCCTCCGCGCATTTTTTTGCCCATTCCAGAAAACGGCTGACTTTACCGCGATTTTCTTTCAGATATGCAATCTGATAAGTCAGGGACATTTCAGGGTCGCTTAGAGGAATAAAATGCCTGTTTTCGCCGTCATTGCGCAGTTCCATGGAAAGCGTAGACAGCGTAGTCAGAAAATCTGTTGTCCGCACCAGATGCTGCATCACTGGAAAATCATTCCTGACTATCGCAATATCCGGCCTTTCTTCTTTTATAATCCTCTCAATCGTTTCGACAAGATAGCCGCCAAAAGTCGGGAACAGCATCGGCTGGGCAGGCAGTTCTCGCAGGGAAATACTGTTCTGCTCCAAAAAACTGCCGCATGGAGATGCAGAAAGATAAACCTGATCAAAAAGGAACGGCATGCAAAGCACATCACTATGCTTTATTTTCTCCGGAACCACAGCAGCATCACATTCCCGCTCCAGCAGCAGCCGCAGTGCGTTTTCCCCGCAAAGCCGGCTGGAAACCTGTATATCAGGATAGGCAAAGGAAAACCGCGGAATGCTGTACCACTGTACATCATGGTCACAGAAAGCAATGGAAAGCATTTTATCCTGCTGTGCATAACGGCGCAGGTCGTTTTTCATTTCTTCTGCTTCGCACAGAATATTGTTGATATGCGCCAGAGCAATTTCTCCCGCCTTGTTAAGCCTTGCCCTGTTCGGCGTGCGGTCAAAAAGTGTTGTATCCAGTTCCTTTTCCAACCGCTTCACCATCACACTCAGGGAAGGCTGAGAGGTATGCAGTATTTCCGCCGCACGCGTCATAGAGCCCGCTTCGGCAACCGTCTTGAAATATTCCAGCTGTGTTAAATCCATTTCATCCCCCTTACCATATCCATATCATTATAGAAGCACAATTAATCCGTATTGTACATTTTCCTGAAATCAGGCTATGATTGAACCATAAGGATTTTCTACAAAATCATAGCATAAAAAGTGTAAATTGTAAACAAACGGCAAAAAGGAGGAAATGACATGGAATACACTGCTTTAAGAAACGGCGTCAAAATGCCCATGGAAGGGTTTGGAGTTTTTCAGGTTCCAGAAGCAGCTGTCTGTGAACAGGCTGTCCACAGTGCGCTGGCAGCCGGATACCGTCTGATAGATACGGCGGCAGCTTATCTGAACGAAAAAGCCGTAGGCGCGGCAATCCGCAAAAGCGGCGTACCCCGCGAGGAAATTTTTGTCACCACAAAGCTATGGATTCAAGACTACGGTTATGAAAGCACGAAAAAAGCCTTTCAGAATTCTCTTGACAATCTGGGATTGGAATATATAGACCTTTACCTTCTCCACCAGCCTGTGAGCGACTATTACAGCTCCTGGCGTGCATTGGAAGAACTGTACGAAGCAGGAAAAATCCGCGCCATCGGCGTCTGTAATTTTTATCCAGACCGTCTGGCAGATTTATGCTTAAACGCCAAAATTGCCCCTATGGTAAACCAGGTGGAACTGCATCCCTTCTTTGCGCAATCCGGCGCATTGGAAAACATGAAGGAATTCGGCGTCCAACCGCAGGCATGGGCTCCTCTGGCAGAAGGCAAATTCGGTATTTTCACAAATCCTGTACTCACAGGAATCGGGCAGAAGTATGGCAAAACTGCGGCGCAAATCGCACTGCGGTGGAATATTGAGCGCGGCGTGATCATTATTCCGAAATCCACCCACGAAGAAAGGATCCACGAAAACCTCAATATCTGGGATTTCTCTCTTTCAAAAGAAGATATGGATGCCATCGCCGATTTGGATATAGGCAAAAGCCAAATTATCGACCACAGCACGGCAGAAACCGCGAAATTTCTCAACAGCTTCAAAATCCATGAATAAAGAATGCGAAAGGCGGGGCACAGACCCTGCCTTTCCTTTCTGCACAAAAAATGCCTTGCAATCCTCCCCCATTCCTGTTATGATAGAAAATACAGCTGTTTTTACGCAAAAGGGAATGTGTTTCCCTTCACCAGAAAGGAATATAGAATGGAACATCTTAGATTTGAAGACATGAACTTATCTCCGGAAATATGCCAGGCAGTGCTGGATATGGGCTTTGAAGAAGCCACGCCCATACAGTCACAGGCGATTTCCGTTGTCATGGAAGGCAGGGACGTCATCGGGCAGTCGCAGACGGGTACAGGCAAAACCGCCGCTTTCGGCATCCCCTGTCTGGAGCGCATCGACCCGGAGGACAGGCGTCTGCAGGCCTTAATCCTCTGCCCCACCCGCGAACTGGCAATACAGGTCAGCGAAGAATTCCGCAAGCTGCTGAAATACAGGGATAATATCCGCGTACTGCCCATTTACGGCGGTCAGCCCATTGACAGGCAGATACTTGCCCTGAAAAAAGGCGCGCAGGTTGTCATCGGCACACCCGGGCGCGTCATAGACCATATGCGCCGCCGCACGCTCAAAACAGACAGCGTACAGATGATGATTCTGGATGAAGCCGATGAAATGCTTGATATGGGTTTCCGTGAGGATATTGAAACTATTTTGGTAAAAATCCCCAGAGAACACCAGACACTGCTCTTTTCCGCTACGCTTTCCCCTGAAATACTGGATATCACAAAACGTTTCCAGCAAGACCCTGTGTTCATTAAAATCGTCCGCAAGGAACTGACTGTCCCCAACATTGAACAGTATTACTTTGACGTAAAAGAAAAGCGCAAGCTTGACGCGCTGACGCGTCTGATTGACATGTATAACCCAAATCTGGCAATGGTATTCTGCAACACGAAAAAGCGCGTGGACGACCTGACAGAGCTTTTGCAGGGGCGTGGCTATTTCGCGGAGGGTCTGCATGGAGATTTGAAGCAGGCACAGCGCGACAAGGTCATGCAGAAATTTCGCAACGGCACGATTGAGATCCTTGTCGCAACAGACGTTGCGGCACGCGGTATTGACGTAGACGATATTGACATCGTCGTTAATTACGATATCCCGCAGGACGAGGAATATTATGTCCACCGCATAGGACGGACGGGGCGCGCGGGCAAGGCGGGCAAAGCCTTTACCTTCTGCGTTGGCAAAGAAATCTACAAGCTGCGCGATATCATGCGCTTTACCAAAACAAAAATCTTGCAGCAGAAGCTGCCGACTCTCAGCGATGTGGAAGAAATGAAAACCACGCTTTTCCTTGAGAAAGTCAAAGAAACCATTACGGAAGGCCATCTCACGAAATATATCCATTTGGTAGACAGGCTCATGGAAGAAGATTTCACAAGCATCGACGTTGCAGCCGCACTTTTGAAGCTTCAGCTTGCCAATATCAATTCTGATGATATTGACGCCATCGATGATATCAATTTTAACGGCACGGAAGCCTATGGCGGCAGCGGCGAAAAAATGGTCCGCCTGTTCCTGAACGCCGGCAAAAAGAATAAAATCCGCACGAAAGACATCGTAGGGGCTATTGCAAACGAGGCTGGCGTCCCCGGCAAGGCTCTGGGTGCCATCGACCTGTTTGATACGTATTCCTTCGTCGATGTACCACGGGAATTTGTGCAGGACGTACTCTACGGCATGAAAAACGCCAAGATTAAAAATAAAAAAGTCCGTGTTGAAATCGCTGGTAAAATGAAACGGTAAATGCACACAATATAAAAACGGAAAAAACGCAAATGCTTTTTCCGTTTTTTTTGTTTATAAACTTTCAGTGAACGTCCTTCCGCTCAATTTCCGCCCCCAGCGCCCGCAATTTTTCATCTATTTTATAATACCCGCGTTCAATATGGTAAATGTCGCTGATTTCCGTTTCCCCCTTTGCCGCCAGTGCGGAAAGTATCAATGCCGCACCTGCCCGCAGGTCAGTCGCCTTTACTTTTGTACCCGTCAGCGTTTCCACTCCCTCAATAACTGCGCTGCGGCTGTCTATCTTAATATCCGCGCCCATCCGCTGGAGTTCCCCCGCATGGATGAAGCGATTTTCAAATACGGTTTCCGTAATCACGCTGGTCCCTTTTGCTACAGCCATCAGACTCATGAACGGCGCCTGCATATCCGTCGGAAAGCCGGGGAAAGGCATTGTTTTCAACTGTATCGGGTGCAGCCTGCCCTTCCGGCTGACCCGCAGCCCTTCTGGTACAGCCTCCGTCTTGACGTTGCATTCTGCCAGCTTTGCTATTACCGGCTTCAAGTGTTCTTCACGGATATTTTCCAGAAGGATATTGCCACCCGTAATTGCCGCCGCTGCCATAAACGTCCCCGCTTCTATGCGGTCGGGTATCACTTCATGCACTGCGCCATGCAGCTCCTTCCCGCCCATAATGGTGATCGCGTCCGTCCCGTCCCCTGTAATGTCCGCCCCCATTTCCCGCAGGAAATCCGCCAGGTCACAGATTTCCGGTTCCTCTGCGGCGTTTTCAATGACTGTGCAGCCCTTCGCCAGCACTGCCGCCAGCATAATGTTCTCCGTCGCGCCAACACTGGGAAAATCCAGATAAATACTGTTCCCTTTCAGCGTTTTTGCCGTCAGCTCCACAAAGCCGTATTCCTGCCTGCTTTTTGCCCCCAACGCCTGAAAGCCCTTCAGATGAAGGTCAACAGGGCGGCTCCCAATCTGGCACCCTCCCGGCAGGGAAAGCCGCGCATGCCCGCAGCGCCCCAGCAAAGCCCCTGCCACTAAAAAAGACGCCCGCATCTTTCGGGCGGTTTCATACTCGCTTTCCACGCTTTCAATGGTTTCCGCGCACACGCGTATCATTTCCTGCTCCTCAGAAAATTCCACCTGCGCGCCCAGCTCCCGCAAAAGCTCCGTCATGTGAATGACGTCCGAAAGAGGCGGCACATTGCGTATTTCGCAAACCTCTCTCGTCAGCAGGCACGCCGCCAGAATCGGCAGTACTGCGTTTTTCGATCCACTGATCTTGACCGTTCCCTGTAAACCTTCTTCCAGACCTTTCACCACAAATTTCTCCATACTGAATCCCTCGCATAAAAAAAATTCTTTCTGTCTGCGCTTAGTATGCCCGTTCCGGCGCGCACAACTCATAAAAGAATGTGGAATTTATCTCAAATTGAAAATTTTTCCGTTTTCTCACTATTTTTTAATCAATTTTAATCTTCCTTTCATTGTCTGCCATCTTTTGGGATGGTATACTGTTAGCACCCTAACAAATTTGGAGGCGGCAATGCAAAACTTTTTTCTCACAGCAGAACTGAAAACAATGGCAAACCTTATCCGGCGTATGGCGGAGCAATGCCCAGCCATGCTCCAGATAGAAGGGCTGACCGCAATACAGTGCATCGTTCTCGATTATCTTTACGAAAACGGTGCGCGCGATGTATTCCAGCGGGATTTGGAGGTGGAATTTCAAATCCGGCGTTCCACAGTCACAGGAATTTTACAGGGCATGGAACGCCGCGGGCTGATTTCCCGCCAGCCTGTCGAGCAGGACGCACGGCTGAAAAAACTCGTGCTGACCGAAGCCGGACTGAGGATACACGCAAAGGCTGAGCAGCATATGCGGGAAGTCGAAAGCCGCGCGCTGGAAGGCGTCAGCGAGGAAGAACTCCTCATTTTCCGCAGAACTTTGGAAAAGATAAAACAAAACCTGATGTAATCAAAAAGAAAGAGAGGGAACACAATGCAGAACCAACGAAGACCCCTGCTGTTTTACTGGCTCATGGCACTTGTCATTATGAGCATAATCAATATGTTTCTCCTGCCTTTTCTGGCAAAAAGCAACATCCAACAGGTCAGTTATGACGTTTTCCTGACAGAAATGGAAAACAAAAACATTTCAACTGCCGAAGTAAACGCAGATTTGATTTACTTTGTGCTGAAAGCAGATGATATCGTAGAAACGGAAACGCTTATTGCGGCGGAAAAGATTTACTCTACCGTCCGCATGGACGACCCCATGCTCATCGACAGGCTTGATACCTCCGGCGCAGCTTTTACAGAAGTCAGGCCGAAGCAGGTTTCACCCTGGGTCAGCAGTTTCATCATGTTTGTCATATTCTTCCTGCTCTGGCGGTTCGTTATGAGTAAAATGATGGCACGCATGGGCGGTATGGGCGGCAACGCTATGGCTTTCGGCAAAGCCAACGCCAAAATCTATGTCAAGGCACAGACCGGCAAAACCTTTGCCGATGTTGCAGGGCAGGACGAAGCGAAAGAAGCCCTGCGGGAAATTGTGGATTTCCTGCATAACCCGGAAAAATATGCCGAAGTCGGCGCCACAATGCCAAAGGGTGCGCTGCTTGTCGGCCCTCCGGGAACAGGCAAAACCCTGCTGGCGCAAGCGGTTGCCGGTGAGGCGGAAGTGCCGTTTTTCTCTATCTCCGGCTCGGAATTTGTGGAAATGTTTGTCGGCATGGGCGCGGCAAAAGTGCGCGACCTGTTCAAGCAGGCAAACGAAAAAGCTCCCTGCATCGTTTTCATTGACGAAATTGACACCATTGGTAAGCGGCGCGATGGCAACGGCATGGGCGGCAACGATGAACGCGAACAGACGCTGAACCAGTTACTGACAGAGATGGACGGCTTTGACGGGAAGAAAGGCGTTGTAATCCTTGCGGCAACAAACCGTCCCGAAACCCTGGACAAAGCCCTGCTCCGTCCCGGACGTTTTGACCGCCGCATCCCCGTAGAACTGCCCGATTTGAAGGGACGTACTGATATTTTGAAGGTACATGCCGCAAAGGTGAAAACCGAGGACAACATTGACTTTGACGCAGTTGGGCGGGCAACCTCCGGCGCGTCAGGTGCGGAGCTGGCAAACATCGTCAATGAAGGCGCGCTGCGTGCTGTCCGTATGGGGCGCGCAAAGGTTTCCCAGTCCGATTTGGAAGAAAGCGTAGAAGTTATTTTGGCAGGCTATCAGCGCAAAGGTGCAGTCATTTCGCAGCATGAAAAAGAAATCATCGCCTATCATGAGGTCGGCCATGCCCTGGTTGCCGCAATGCAGAAAAATTCTGCCCCCGTGCATAAAATCACCATCATTCCCCGTACCAACGGCGCACTGGGTTACACCATGCAGGTGGAGGAGGGCGAGCATTTCCTCATGAACCGCGAAGAAGCCTTTAATAAAATTACCACGTTTACAGGCGGGCGCGCGGCAGAGGAACTGAAATTCCAATCCATTACAACGGGCGCAGCAAACGATATCGAACAGGCAACCCGCATCGCCCGCGCTATGGTTACACGCTACGGAATGAGTGAAAAATTTGGCATGGTCGCTCTGGAAACTGTAAACAACCAGTATCTTGGCGGGGACAGCTCCCTTGCCTGCTCCAACGAAACCGCCGCCAATATCGACAAAGCAGTTATTGCAATGGTGAAAGAAGCACATGATAAGGCCGTTGGTATCCTTCAGGAAAATATGGAAAAACTGGACGAAATCGCGACATATCTGCTTGAAAAAGAAACCATTACCGGCGAAGAATTTATGACAATTTTGAATAATGAAAAGGATTCTGAAAAAGAAGAAAACGCATAATCCTTTTCCGCAAGCAAAAAAAGGCGTGCCCCCTGAACTTTTGGGGCGCGCCTTTCTGTTTTCTGTCCATTATTCAGTTTTTGCCGACTTTCACGCAGAATCCGGCGACCATCTCCTGATAACATTCCTCGCAAAGATCAAAGCTGTCCTGTCTGCCGTCCTGTCCAGAAAAATAGCCCCACGTCTTTTCTCCGTGAAAATAATCAGCCTGCGCAAAGGGGATTTCCCTGCCGCAGCCATTACAAATTACCTTGGAAACCTCTGTTTTTTCCCGCACCACTGCCTGATATTCTCTCATAGAGCTGCCCCCTTTTTTCGCTTTGTCCGTTTACAGGTCATAGCATAGCATTTTTTTGTCGAAAAATCAAACGGAATCGACTGTCTGCGCTGCCGTTTTCTTCCGGCAGGAGATTTGCGGGCAAAGGGGCTGCCCCTCCGCAGGGCTCACATCAGGCTGTATGCCGCGATTCCCGCAAACAGCACAATCGTGCAGATGGTCTGCAAAGAGAGTGTTGTGGAAATATAGGTCCCTTCTTCCTTCACATCTGCAAACATCGGGATAATAAACGGCGCAGGCAGCGCGTAAAGTATCATCAGTGCAATTTGCAGGCTTCTGTCATACGGCACGAAGCGGAACACCAGGAAGCTGACGGCCACCAGCAGAACCGCCATCACCGCCAGACGGCAGACAACCGTAATCACAACCGGGCGCAGTATCCCGCGGTTCAGCTCCAAATCGTATCCAACGACCAGCAGTACCAGCGCACTTGTCGGCGCTGTCACCATGGAAATTGCCTGTGTCAGTATGCCGCCTGCCGGAACAGAAAGCACAGCCTGTCCCACGCCAGATACGCCCAGCAGGATACCAAGTGCCATACCGATGCAGCATTTATTCGTCACCATATTTTTCAACAGGCCTGCCGCAGTCGGTTTTTTGCCATCTGCCAGAAAAAGCGCGCCGAGGAATCCCGTATACGCAAACACAGTCTGCCCCAAATCAACCGTTGCAAAGCCGGACTGTTCGCCCATCAGCACGCCGTAAAGCGCATAGCCCAGCATGCCGCCCTCCGCGCTTGTCAGCAGAAGCGGCATAAATTTGCCATGCGTGCCGACCAGGCGGCGCAGAGCAAAGCCAGCCAGCAGCGCCGCGCCAAAGCCGATATAAACCGTCAGAAACGTCAGCGCAACAGTTTTGGAGTAATGCGCCGTAAAAAACGCGTTAAACAGCACGACCGGCAGGCAGATATCTCCGACAACCGAGCGTATCCCAGCCAGACCTTCCGGGCTGAGGATATTTTTTTTCCGGCAGAGCATACCCAGCAAAAGCATCAAAACAATAGGCAGCACCATTTGTGTCACCTGAAGAACCAATCCAATCTCCCCCTAGAAAAAGGGAAACATCCGAAAATGCTTCCCTTTCGTATTTTTGTAAAGGCCGCGGGGCTCTGCCCCGCACCCCACAAGGGACACCGTCCCTTGACCTGTTTTTCAGCCGCATTTTATGCAGCTGAGGAAAATACAGGCCACTGCAAAAATGGCTTATTTATGGCTTTCCTCCTGGAAGAAGTCCCAAGCCTCTTTATCTGTATAGCCTTCATGCACAATCTTGCAGACAGCCTGCGCCATTGCGATAGGGTGTTCGCTCTGGAAGATATTTCGTCCCATATCCACGCCATGCGCTCCCTTGCTCATGACATTGTACGCCAGTTTCAGCGCGTCCTGTTCTGCCAGCTTTTTACCGCCTGCCACAACGATAGGCACAGGGCATGCCGCTGCAACTTCCTCGAAATTCTCGCAGTCATATGTCTTTACAATCTGCACGCCCATCTCAGCGATAATACGTGTTGCCAGCTTGAAGAAACGGTCTGTCCGCTCCATATCCTTACCAACCGCGCAAACACCCAGCGTCGGGATGCTGTAACGCATACCTGCATTGATGACCTTGCTCAGGTTATCAATACTGCTCAGCTGGCCATCCGCACCGATAAACGTCTGTACTGCCATACAGTCTGCGTTCATGCGGATTGCGTCCTCAATATCCACTGCAACAACCTCATGGCTCAAATCGTCCTGAAGCATAGAGGAGCCGGATGTTACACGCAGAGCGATGCTCTTTGCCGTTTCAGGTGCAACACAGGTGCGGATTGCGCCACGCGTGCCCATGAAGCAGTCCACATAAGGCGCAAGCTGCGGCAGGAGCAGGTCAAGACGCTCCAAACCGGCGGTCGAGCCCATAAAATAACCATGGTCAAACGCGAACATCACCGTATTCCCGCTTTTGGGGTTAAAAATATTCGCCATATGCTTTTTCATGCCCCAGTCCAGATGGTTGATGCCTTTCAGGAAAAAACCGTCCTGATTCGCAAAGGGTGTGTCAACATGATAATCTTTTGATGCCTTCAGGCCTTCCAAATCTGCCATTACAAATTCCTCCTTCGTTTTCTTTATCTGGTTTGATTTTTATTTAAGAAAACCGCACAAGGGACTGTCCAAATCTCCTCTCCGCTTTTCTTAATGAGAATTCCGGGGACTCTGTCCCCAAACCCCTGCCACTTTCTTTCGGAGAAAGTGGACAAAGAACTTTATTACGGAAAACTTTGTTTTCCGAACAAACTATCACATATTCGTCAAAGCAGTTACCTTTCATATCATCACATAAACATGTGATGAAAAATCGGGGCAGGGAGCGAAGTCCCTTGCGGGTACCTGAGGTGTCATGCACCGCCAGGAGAAGGCGACGGGCTGAAAGCCCGGTTCGTGAAGCGAACTGCTTCGACCACACCCTCAAGGTTTTGCTCCTTTTTATAACCAGTGGAGCATGGAAACCCCCATGCCCCACCGTTTGTACTGACCCTGATAAGGCCGTCTGTTTCAACGTGAATATCAGAAGTTGTAGTTATCCATGTTTTCAGCGTTGAATACAGCGCGTTCGGGCAGAAGAACAACGCCGTTGTTCGTATCTGCTGTGGAAACGCCAGCCGCCAGACAGTCATTTGCCATTACTTCACAATCGCCAAGGCCGGGGATGCTGATAACATCGCCAACTTTAACTGTGTTGCCTGCTGCCAGGTAAGCTGCAACGTAGCAGCCCATTGCGCCCTGGATCTTGCAGTCCCACAGACCCCAGTTATGGATTGTGCCGTTTGTGCAGTACTGTTTTACAGCGTTCGGTGTTGCAAAGCCTGTGATTGTAACATCGTCCTTTGTCAGACCCTTGTTTTCAGCTGCCTGAAGCTGGCCGGGCAGGGCTGTGGAGTCGTTGCAGATGATCAGGTCGATGTCAGGATGTGCGGACAGAACTGCTTCACCAACTGTGATGGATTTTTCAGCGTCCTGTTCGGAATAGTAGTTGTCAGGCTGTACATTTACCCAGTTAGGATATTTCTCTTTGATGATTTTCTCACCTTCTACCTGCCAGGAGTTCTGGTCTGTAACGGTAGCCTGGGAATAGTGCCAAGCATAGTTTACTGCATCGTTGTCGGGGTCAACGCCGCGAGCCTTCAGACCTTCTACAGAAAGGTCAACCAGCATCTGGCCCAGAACCTCGGGTGTGCCCTGGGAAACCATCAGCGCACGATCTTCTACGTTCGCGTCGGAGTCCCATGTGCAGACAGCGATGCCTGCGTCCATAGCAGCCTGCAGAGCGTCAGCTACGCCAGCCGCGTCTACTGTAGAAATGCAGATTGCGTCAACGCCGGAAGCAACCGCCTGGTTAACAACCGCAACCTGCTCTGCAACGCCTGCAACAGCATTGCCCATGTACTCAACTGTGATGCCCCAGTCCTTTGCATATTCCTGCGCGCCTTCGTTTGCAACTTCAAAGAACGCATTGCCTGTCAGCTTCGGAATAAATGCGACTGTTTTGCCCTCAACGGAAACAACCTCGCCGCCTTCTGCGGAATCGCTCGGATTGCCTTCTACCGGTGCATCGTTGCCACCGCCGCAGGCTGCCAAAGACAGTGTCATTGTCATTGCCAGCAATGTTGCAAGAAACTTCTTCATTTTACATTCCTCCCATTTTTTAGATAGTTTGCCATTGTTTACTATATCCAGAGGAAAATCTCCCCGAATATGTCTGTTCATGCCTCCGCGGAACCGCTTTTCGCACTGCCGCCTTTGAAACGCTCCTTCATTTTCGCAAATTTCGCAATCACGTTCGGATTACCCGCAAGGGAACGCCCTACGACAACCACAACCAGCAGCACGCCGATAGGAATATCCAGATACTGCGTATTGACCTTAAAGCACAGCGGCATACCGAAGCGCAGAAGCCCGATAATAACTGCCGCCAGAGCCGTGCCAATCGCGCTGCCCTTGCCGCCTGTGGAAAGCGTGCCGCCCAAAACAACCGCCGTAATGATATTCATGGTAAGGCCGCTGCCAAGGTCAGATTTTGCCGTTCCGAGGTAGGAGGTCAAAATCACGCCCGCAATCGCCGCACTGACTGCACTGAGAATATATGTTGACATAATAATACGTCTGCTGTTGATGCCGGAATATTCCGCCGCAGACTGATTCACGCCCACAAGGAACACCTTCCGTCCGTATTTTGTCTTATGCAGCAACAGATATGCAATCACAAGCAGCACAAGGAAAATACAGATTTGGAACGGCACAACACCGAACACCTTATATTTCGTAATCCAGCGGAAGGATGCGGGAAAGCCGCTGATACCCTGATAGCTTTCTGTGCTGGAAAGCGTTGAAACAAGCAGGGCAAGCCCCGAATAGAGGAAACTCCCGCCCAGCGTGACGACCATCGCCTGCACGCCGCAGTAAGCCACAAAAAAGCCGGAAAGCGCGCCGCCTGCCGCCGCTACCAATATTGCCACAAGCACAGCCGCCCAGATATTCAGGCCGAAATCCTGCCATGCCACACCAATGATGATAGAGGTCAGCCCAATGATCGACGCAACCTGTATATCAATGCCGCCTGTTATCATAACAAACGTCACAAATATCGAAATAATACAGATTGGCAGGAAATCGTTTGCGCTCGTCATCAGAAGAGCGGGTTTCAGGAATTTTGCATTTGTCCCGCCAAAAATCACAAATTCAAGTATCAGCAGGAGCACAAGGAACGCCGTCCAGTTAAAAGCAGGACGCTTTTTCGTCAGGTTTTTCATTCTCCCGCCTCCTTTGCTGTTCCAGCCGCAGTTCGGGCAACAAGCCTTGCGCGCCGGTTCTTCACAGCGGCACGCCTCTGCATCAGCGCGTCAAATACCACAATGGTAATCAGGATAATGCCCGTGATTGCGTTATCATAATTAGACGAAAAGCCCATGAAAACAAGCAGATAGCTGATAGATGCCATGATGACCGCGCCGATTGCCGCGCCAATGACTGTACCAACGCCGCCTGACAGGCTGATGCCACCCAGCACGCACGCCGCAACTGCTTTCATTTCATAACCGTTGCCGCTTGCGGAGGTAACAAAGCCGATGCGGCTGCAAAAAATGATGCCCGCCGCAGCGCTCAGTATGCCGCAAATGACATACGCCATAACTTTTGTCCGCACAACGGGGATACCGACCAGCTCCGCGCCGCCAGCGTTATCGCCGACTGCCCAGAAATATCGTCCCCTGCGGGTACGGGTCAGCGCCATATGTATCAGTACAACCAGTATTACCGCACAGCAGTAGTATACCGTAAATTTGCCAATCAGCGTCACCGCCGAAAAGTCCTTAAAGCTCTTGGGCAGGTTTTCCACCCATGCACCGCCTGTATATATGTACATCATGCCGCGCAAAATGCCGTTTGTACCCAGCGTGAAAATCAGAGATGGCACCTTCATAATGGCAACACCCCAGCCGTTGATCAGGCCAATGATGATGCCGATGATAATGCCGACTGTAAACGCAAAACCCCAATTCGCACCATCACGCAGAAGGCTGCCGACAACAGTCGCCACAAAGCCGAGGTTCGAGCCAACGGAAACGTCGATTTCCCCGACAAATATCGTGAAAGCCATGCCTACCGCCACCAGCGTATACACAACGGAGGTATTGAAGCACGCCGCCACGTTATTCACACTCATAAAACTCGGATTCAGTATGCCGACAATGATGAACAAGCCCATCAGAAACAGGAAACTTGTCATTTCCCGCGCCTTGAAAATTTTCTTTGTTCTGTTCATGCGTCCGCACCCCCTTCTAATATACCGAACGAGGCCGCCATCAGGTTATCCTGATTGATGTCGTCATTTCGGAATTCCGCGTTGATTCTCCCCTGATACATTGTTACCGCGCGGTCGGCAAGCTCCATGATTTCTTCCATATCGCTGGAAATCAGCAGTATGGAAACGCCTTCCTCCCGCAGCTGGTGGATAATACTGTAAACATCGCCGCGCGCCGCCGCGTCAATGCCGCGTGTAGGCTCGTCCAAAATGACAATCTTCGGCGTTGTGGAAAGGCTGCGCCCGATAACGATTTTCTGCTGGTTGCCGCCGGAAAGGCTGCCCGCCAGCTGGTCATGCCCCGTCACTTTCGTCCGGAAGCTGTCCACATATTTCTGCGTCACATCATGCTCCGCTTTGCGATTGAGGAACAAACTCCCCATCATTTTACTGAACAGTGCCGAACTTGTCGTATTCGCTGCCACATCACAAATCTTGAACAGCCCGTTCAGGTGCCTGTCCTCAGGGACATAATTCAGACCGGCAGCAATGACCTGCTTCGTTTTCCTGCCCGTAATATCCGCGCCGCCAAGCAGGACACTCCCGCCAAGCACCTTGTCCATGCCGAATATCGTTGTTGCCATTTCTGTACGCCCCGCGCCTACAACGCCCGCAACGCCCAGAATTTCGCCGGGATATACCTTCAATGAAATATCAGAAAAGCCATAGCCGCTGAAATTTTTCAGTTCCAGCACAGGGGCAGCGGAATAATCCACATTTTTAACGCTTACCGCTCCGGCATGCTTCGTCATCTCTGCATCCGGCGGCAAAAGGCCCTTTACCAAATCTTCCCTTGTAAATCCGCCAACGGGACCCTGTATGGTAATCATGCCGTCGCGCATAATGGCAACGTGCGTCGCAATCTCAAATACCTCCGCCAAGCGGTGCGTAATATAGATGATACCGATTCCTTTTGCCTGCAAATCCGAAACGCACCGGAACAGGCTCTTTACCTCGTCAAACGTCAGCGCGGAAGTCGGCTCATCCAGTATCAGCAGCTGCGCGTGGCGCAGGATGCCCCGCAAAATTTCCACCAGCTGCTGTTCCGCAATGGAAAGGCTGCTTGCCTTCCGGCTCAAATCCAGATTCCAGCCGATTTCCTCCATTGTTTCGACAAGCTCTTTATGTAACTCCGCCTTGCTCTGGGTAAAGCCAATCAAAATATTTTCTTCCACAGTCATATTGGGGAACAGCAAAGGCTCCTGCGGAACCATGTAAATGCCCTTTGCCAATGCCGCCGCAGTGCCGCGCGTCTGGACAATTTCCTCACCGTGGAACAAAAGTTCACCCTTATCATGGGTATATATGCCCATAATGATCTTCATCAGCGTGGATTTTCCCGCACCGTTGCCACCAATCAGTGCCAGAACCTCGCCATGCATGACGTCCATGTCGATTCCTTTGAGCACCTCATTTAATCCAAATGATTTATAAACATTCCGAATCGAGAGCAGCGGAGCTGCTTTTTCTTCCGTCCCACTCATCGCTGCAAGCCCCCTTTTTTCAACAGAAACACAAAAATGTTTCTGTGTAGAATTTTTGTTTTCAGTTTCTTATTATAGTGTCTTTTGAATGGCTTGTCAACTATCCGAATGGCTTTAGCCCCTGTTTTTATGCACTTTCTCCACCGTTTTCGCCAAAAAATGAAAATAATGGCACATAGATTTGTCAATTTCGCATAAAAAAGAAAAATTTTCGCCGTTTTTACTAAACATGAAAGATGGGTTCCCTTCTCTGCCCACTTCCATTTGACAAACAAAACACTCTGGTGATATACTGACTATGTTTAATACATTTGATATGATACTGGACATTTGTTGCAAAGGGTGATTCCATTGGATACCAGCAGCGCGAAACAGAATTATGAAGAAATGCTGACGGTCAAGGCAGCTTGGTATTATTATATGGAAAATTATACCCAGCAGACCATTTCCGACCTGCTCGGCATCAGCCGTACTAAAGTCGTGAACCTTCTGGAAAAGGCGCGGCAGAGCGGCGTGGTACAGTTCAGCATCCGGCAGGACGGCTGCCGCCGCATAAAGCTGGAGCAGGAGCTGATTACCCGGTTCGGGCTTTCCGATGTACTGACTTTTCCCGTCGGCAGAACACCGGCGGAGGCAGATGACAGCCTTGCACAGGCGGCAGCAATGTACATCCTGCACCATCTGAAGGACGAAACATTTATCAACATGGGCTACGGCGGCACAACGCGGCGCGTGCTCAACCGTCTGGCAATGATGGTGGAAAAGCCGCTGAATGTTGTCAGCCTGACGGGCGGCGTCAATTATTACCTGCCGAACGCGTATTCCAGCGTGTTCAACGCAAAGCTGTGGCTGATTCCTTCGCCGCTGGTACTTTCCAGCAGGGAAACTTTGCAGTCCCTGCAGCAGGAACCCAGCGTACAGGAGATTTACCGCATGATACCGCTGTCCAGCATGAGTGTGGTGGGCATCGGGAGCATGAATGATGATGCAACCATTATACGCAACGGTATTTTCAGTAAAAATGATTTTACTGTGCTGCGTTTGCAGGGCGCGGTGGGCGATGTTCTCAGCCATTTTCTGGACAAAGACGGGAACCTGATTTCCGTCAGCCAGGAACAGCGGCTGATGAGTACGCCCCTGAAAGAACTGCAAAAGCTGGAAAATGTTATCGGCGTTGCAGGCGGGCCGATGAAGGTTGATGCGATACTGGCCGCGCTGCGCGGGAAGTACCTGGACGTACTGATTACCGACGAAGACACCGCGCAGGCATTACTGGAAAGGAGTTAAAGACCGCGGGACTCTGTCCCGCCCCCCGCAAGGGATTTCATCCCTTGACCCTTCTGCAACCGCGCAAACGCGCGGTTGAGAAATAAAGTTCGGGGTCAAGCCCTTTTCAAACGGCTTGCGGGGATTGGGGCAGAGCCCCAGGGTCTTACCATAAAGAAAAAAACAATCTAAGGGGGGTACCACATGGCAAAATATTTGATGGCAGTTGACGCAGGCACAGGCAGCGTCCGTGCCGTAATCTTCAGCCTTGACGGCACACAGGTCGGCTGTGTACAGGAGGAATGGACACACAGGGAGGATCCCCGCTGGCCCGGCAGCATGGACTTCGACTGGACAACAAACTGGGAGCTTGCCCGCGGCTGCATCCGCGGCGTGCTGAAAGAAACCGGCATCACGCCAGAGGAAATCGCCGCAGTTTCCACCACATGTATGCGCGAGGGCATACTGCTTTATGACAAGGACGGCAATGAAATCTGGGCCTGCGCCAATGTAGACGCGCGCAGTGACGCGGAGGTTGGCGAACTTATCCGGCTCGACCCTGAACTGGAAAAAGCCATTTACAGCAGAAGCGGCGAAACCTACGCGTTGGGCGCGCTGCCTCGCCTGCTCTGGGTAAAAAACCATATGCCCGAAGTATACGAAAAAACCGCAACGCTCGGCATGTTCAACGACTGGCTGATTTATAAGCTAACCGGGAAACTTGCCGTAGAGCCAAGCAACGCCAGCACAACAGGCATCATGGATCTGCAGAGCCGCGACTGGTTCCCTGAGATTGCCGAAAAATGCGGCCTGCGCTCCGATATTTTCCCGCCCGTTGTAGAATGCGGCACGAATTTTGCCGTTGTCAGCGCGAAAGGCGCAGCGGATACAGGGCTTGCGGAAGGCACGCCCGTTGTTGTCGGCGGCGGTGACTGCCAGCTTGGCACAATCGGCGTCGGCGCGTGCAGCGAAGGGCAGGCAGCCGTATTCGGCGGCAGCTTCTGGCAGTATGAATTTAATACCGCAAACGGCGCAACAGACCCTCAGTGCCGTGTGCGCGTAAACTGCCACGCAGTCCCCGGGCTGTGGCAGTATGAAGCGTTGGCGTTCAAGCCCGGCATGGTTATGCGCTGGTTCCGCGATGGGTTCTGTCAGTATGAAGTGGCTGAAGCCGCACGCACAGGCCGCGACCCTTATGACCTGATGAATGAGCAGGCGGAAAAAATCCCTGCGGGCAGCTATGGTATGCTCTGCTGTTTCAGCGACGTTATGAACTTTATCAACTGGAAGCACGCCAGCCCGACATTCACCAATTTCCATCTGGAGCCGGAAAAATTCAACCGCTATACCTTCTACCGTGCGATTTTGGAAAACACCGCGCTGATTGTGCGCGGGCATATTGAACTGGTAAAAGAAGCCACAGGGCATGAGCCGGACGAACTGATTTTTGCAGGCGGCGCAGCAAAAAGTCCTCTCTGGTGCCAGATTGTTGCGGATGTGACAGGCAAGCCCGTAAAAGTACCCGTTGTAAAAGAAGCCACAGCGTTGGGAGCGGCAATCCTTGCGGGCTACGGCGTTGGGCTTTACCCCAGCATAGAGGAAGGCGTGCGGCAGACCGTAAAATGGGACCACCGCTTTGAGCCTGACATGGATAACCGGGCGGTTTATGATGAGCTTTACAAAAACTGGCTGAAGGTTTATCCGAAGCAGCTTGCACTCTGCGATGAAAAACTGACCAAAAACATGTGGATTGCGCCCGGGCTGTAAGCATCGGGATATACAGGATAATTTATACATAGACATTTTAAGGAGGATATACAAATGTTTGTTATCAACGAAAATGAACGGGAATACCGTTTCGGGGACAGCGGACCGAAGTACCTCATGAAGGGCCCCCGCTCCAATTTCGCACTGGTGCGCTTCAATCCCGGCGAGGATTTTCAGGCGCATTACCATAATGTGATGGAGGAAAACTTCTATATTCTGGAAGGTAAAGTAGATATCGTTGTAGATGGGAAAGTGAATACATTGAGCGCGGGTGACATGATTCATATTGAACCCGGAGAGGTGCATTATGTCAAAAACGCTTACGATGCGCCTATGAAGATGGTTTCTACGCTTGCACCGTATCATGAAGTCGATAAGGTGAACGTAGACAATCCGGTTTACTGAAATACCAGAAACCGCTGTGATTCCAGCCGGAACCACAGCGGTTTTTTCGCTTCATTTCAGTTGAAACAGCCGGAGCGCGGCGGTTAAGCCAGTCCAATTTGCCCAGCCCGCTGTACATCTCGTCTTTACCTTCGCCTGACAAGGGTATATCCCCCTTGTCAGGCGAAGGTACCCATCTCAAACAGTCTGCTCCCCTCCTGCACCGGCACAAAATATCGGTTAACCATTTCCGCGCCAAATTCCTGCTCCAGCCGGTTCCATTCCTCAGCCGGATACATACAGAACGCAAGCGTATCACACGCCAGAGAGCCCGCATAGCACCGAATCTGGTATTTTGGGGCAATATATTTCTGAATGCTAATCAATGTAGTATCCCTGTCCATGTAAGCATCTGCATAAGGAATCGGCATACAGGCACCGTTCTTTTTCAGTATAATGTCAACGCCTCTTTCCTTGTCGGAATCTTTGCGTACAAAGTCAATTTTATCCCCATCCGGCAGTTTTTCATTAAAATAACGAATGATATCTTCATCATACTCCCGCCAGTCTATCCAGATAAGGACATCGCTTTCCCAAAACGCATCTTCATACTGTTTCGGCGCAGATAAAAACGTTTTTATCATCTCCATTGCAATCCCACCGCCTTTACAGATGTTTATTCTTCACATACGCGATGAACCGCGCCTGTGCCGGCGTAATATTTTTATGGGACGCAACCGCCATGCCCAGCAGTCTGTGAGAAGGGGGCGACAGCGGCACAGCCTGCACATTTTCCCCCAGCCCTTCCAATATCAGTTCGCTGAATATACTGACGCCAAGCCCTTTCACTACCATCGACAATATCGCGGAATCGTCCGCCTTCACATCAATAATCTTCGGGGAGGCGTTGGCGTTGTCCAGAGCCTCCTGCACATCCCTGTCCATGCCGAAGGAAGGCATCAGGAACAGATAGTTTTCCAACTCCTTTGTCGGAAAGCTTTTTGTGGATTTCAGCTTGACATTCGGCGGAAATACGGCATAATGCTCATCTTCATGCAGCGGGATAAAATCGCAGCGGTATTTCTCATTTTTGCTGGCAAAGCCAATATCTATCGTCCCATCGTACACCCATTGGTAAATCTCGTCAATATCCCCTACTTTTACATCCAGCGTGATATTCGGCTCCATAGAACGAAATTCCTGCATAAACACCGGAATCCAGTTCCGCGCGATACTGGCGTAAACACCCAGATGGATACGGTCGCTCACATTGGCACGCACCGTTTCAATCTCCTGTTCCAGACGGCGGTTCAGCGCGACATATTTTTTGAAAAGCGGCAGAAGGCGTTCGCCCTCTTTCGTCAGCTGGACACCACGCCGCCCTCTCGTCATCAGTTTCAGCCCTATGCTTTTTTCCAGTGAATCCATCATATGTGTGACGCCGGAAGGCGTATACCCAAGAATATCAGCTGCACGCAGAAAGCTTCCCGCTTCCACAGCTGTAATGAAAACCTTTAGTTTATGCGCGTTCATGTACAAGCCTTCTTTCTGCAATATCTGTTTTTATGTGACAACTTCTCACATCAATAGTATAGATTGTCGCTTTATTTTTGTCAAGTTTTCCGCTATACTTAATACATAAGGAGCAAAAAAAACAATAATCACCAAAAACCACAATATAAAAAAGGAGGCACTAGCGATGATGAACAAAGTAATCATGAGCGGCGACGAAGCTGTCGCACGCGGCGTCTACGAAGCCGGCTGTCACGTTGCGGCAGCTTACCCCGGCACACCCAGCACAGAAATTCTGGAAAACATCGGTGAGCTTTACAAGGACGACATCTACTGCGAATGGGCAACAAATGAGAAGGTTGCAGCAGAGGTTGCAGCAGGCGCATCCATCGGCGGCGCACGCGCTCTCTGCGCAATGAAGCACGTCGGCATGAATGTTGCGGCTGACCCTATTTTCACAATGGGCTATGCAGGCGTAAACGGTGGCATGGTAATCGTTTCCGCAGATGACCCCGGCTGCCACAGCTCCCAGAACGAACAGGACAACCGTCTGTATGCTCCCCACGCAAAGCTTGCTATGATGGAGCCTTCCGATTCTCAGGAATGCAAGGATTTCACCATTGCGGCATTTGAACTGAGCGAACGCTTCGACATCCCCGTAATGCTGCGCATGACAACACGCGTATGCCATTCCAAAGGGCTGGTTGAGCAGGGCGTCCGTGCGTCTGTTCCCGTAAAGACCTATGAACGGAAGGTTGACAAATTCGCGATGCTTCCCGCAACCGCAAGAAAACGTCACCTCATCCGCGAACAGCTGCTTGCGGAAATGGAAGCGTACAGCAATGCCTGTCCCTATAACCGCGTGGAAAACGCAAAGGACGACAAAATCGGCATCATTACATCCGGCATCTCTTACCAGCATGCCCGCGAAGTTTTCGGCAATGATGCTAACTATCTGAAACTTGGCCTTACATACCCTCTGCCGAGAGATCTGATCAAAGGTTTCGCAGAACGTATGGAAACTTTGTATGTCATTGAGGAAAATGATCCATACTTAGAGAATGCAGTGCGTGCATTGGGCTTTGACTGCATCGGCAAGGACAAAATCCCCATCTGCGGTGAGCTGAATGCGGAAATCGTACGTTCCGCGCTCAAAGGCGGCGAAAAGGAAGCATCCTGCAATGTTCCTGTGGAAGCTCCTCCCCGCCCGCCCGTACTCTGCGCAGGCTGCCCGCACCGCGGCTTCTTCTACACCATCAGCAAAAACCTCAAGAAAATCGTTCCCGTTGGCGATATCGGCTGTTACGCGCTCGGCGTAAATGCACCGCTGAACGGCTTTGATTTCTCCATCTGCATGGGCGCAGGGCTTTCCTCCATCATCGGTCTGGCTCAGGCTCTGAAGATGCAGGGAGATTCCCGCAAGGCTCTGGGTATGGTTGGTGACTCCACATTCTTCCACACCGGACTGAACTCCCTGATTGATGTTATCAGCTCTGAGGCAAATGTTATCGCATGTATTCTGGATAACTCCATCACAGCTATGACAGGCCATCAGGAGAACCCCGGCACAGAGAAAAACCTTATGGGCCGCCCTTCCCCTGTGGTAGACCTTGTGGCTCTGGTACGCGCAACAGGCATCAGCGAAGACCGTATCCGCATTGTAGACCCGCTTGACCTGGACGCTATGCAGGCGGCTATGGACGCTGCAATCGAGGTTTCCGGTCCCTTCATCATCATTACAAAACGCCCCTGCGCGCTGATTAAAGACGTAATCAAAGCAAATGCAGGCAAGCACTGCGTTATCCACGCAGACAAATGCAAGAGCTGCAAACAGTGCATGAAGATCACCTGCCCGGCAATCGCTTTCCAGGACGGCCGCGCGGTTATCGCAGACCCCGCATCCTGCACCGGCTGCGGTCTGTGCCAGCAAATGTGTAAATTCGGAGCGATTGAAAAGGTGGGTGAATGATATGACAAAAAATATCTTATTAGTTGGCGTTGGCGGTCAGGGTACAATCCTGATTTCCAAAATTTTGAGCGTTGGCCTCGTACAGAAGGGCTATGACGTAAAAATGAGCGAAATCCACGGCATGAGCCAGCGCGGCGGCAGCGTAACCACCCAGATCAAATACGGCGAAAAGGTTTACGCGCCCAACATCGGTGAAGGCGAAGCTGATATCATTATTTCTTTTGAAAAAACAGAAACCATCCGCGCCCTGCCTTATCTGAAAAAAGGCGGCACAGTCATTACGGACGTTCATGAAATCTATTCCATGCCCGTACTGACAGGCACAGTGGAATATCCCCATGACGCAATCGACGTGCTGGCAAAATCCATTCCCAACGTGATGGTCGTAAAAGCCGCAGAAGTTGCGCAGAAGCTGGGGAATACACGCGCGCAGAACATTGTCCTGCTGGGCGCGCTGGTTAAGAGCATGAAACTGGACGACATCGACTGGGAACCCATCGTTGCACAGTTCGTGCCCGCAAAAGCGAAGGACGTCAATATTGCGGCATTCCGCGCAGGCTTTGAAATGTAAGGAGGACCTTTATGGACATCTATCAGGAATATCAGAAAAAACTGGTCAGCGCAGAGGAAGCTGTAAAGCTGGTAAAGGACGGCGACTGGGTGGATTACAGCCAGACCTGTTCCTTCCCCGAAGCACTGGACGCTGCGCTTGCTGCCAGAAAAGATGAACTGCACGATGTTAAGGTACGCAACGCTATCGCAATGAAGCCGGTACAGGTCGTAGAGCAGGACCCCGAACAGCAGGCGTTTACCTATAACGCATGGCACTGCTCCGGCCTGGACCGCAAATATGTCGACCAGGGCAGAGCGTATTACACGCCGATGCTGTTCCGCAACTGCGGTTCCTATTACAGCCGCGGCTACGCGCCCGTAAACGTTGCTATGATTTCCGTTGCCCCTATGGACAAACACGGCTATTTCAGCTATGGCCTGACAAACTGCTGCATGCAGGAAATGCTGGATGCGGCAAAGCATATCATTCTGGAAGTGAATGAGCATATGCCCGTTGTTTACGGCATGGAGGGCGACCATATCCATATTTCCGAAGTGGATTACGTTGTGGAAGGGCACAAGGACATCTGCCTTGCACCCGGCGGCAAAGCAAGCGAAATCGACCAGAAAATTGCGGAAAATATTTTCCCTTATCTGTATGACGGCATCACGCTGCAAATCGGTATCGGCGGCATGCCCAATGCACTGGGCGGCCTGATTGCGGAGTCCGACCTGAAAGACCTTGGCATGCATACAGAGCTGATGAGCGATGGTTATTTGAAGCTGTATGAAGCAGGGAAAATCACCAACAAAAAGAAGCTGCTGAACCGCGGCAAGGGTGTATTCTCCATCTGCAACGGCTCCAGAGAGCTGTACACCTTCCTTGACCATAACATGGACATTCTTTCTGCGCCCATGCGTTATGTCAACAATCCTGAAACCATACGCCAGCTGGACCATTTCGTATCCATCAACGGCTGCATCGCTATGGACCTTTACGGGCAGGTATGCTCCGAAACCTCCGGCACACGCCAAATCAGCGGTACAGGCGGACAGCTGGACTTCGTGACAGGTGCATATGCAGCGGAGCACGGGCAGGCATTCCTTGCAATGTCCTCTACGTTTACGGATAAACAGGGCAATATGCATTCCCGCATACTGCCGAAGTTTACGGAAGGCGACGTTATCACAACCCCCCGCACACAGGCTCCCTCTATGGTAACGGAATACGGTGTTGCACGCCTTTCCGGTCTGCCCACATGGGAACGCGCGGAAAAAATCATCTCCATCGCACATCCTGATTTCAGAGATGAGCTGATTGCTGCCGCAGAAGCGCAGAAAATCTGGAGAAAATCAAACAAGAGATAATTTAGAAATATTATCAAATGCAATCCGGCCAGACAGGCTCCGTCTGTCTGGCCCTTGCATATAAGAACCTGTTCCGCATCTTTTGGAACATCGGCTTCATCAGCCTTTTTCCGCCATACTTCAGACAAATCCGGCATTTCCCAGGATACTGAACAGGTTCTAAAAACAAATACATTTGATGAGGTGAAAAGCTTGAACAATACAACAGCAAACCCCTCCCGCACAAGAGGACTGTTTTTGGTAATCGGCGTTGCCCTTCTGCTGATGGTTGGCGTTGTTTACGCATGGTCTATCCTGTCCGCACCGCTGGCAGGCGCATATCAGTGGAGCAGTCAGGAACTGAGCCTGAATTATACCGTAATGATGTCATCTTTCTGCCTGAGCGGCATCGTGGGCGGCGTAATTTGTACAAAGCTGAATTCTCCGAAGGTATCCCTGCTTTTGTCCGCGGTATTTACCTGCTTCGGTTTTGCCGCCACAGCATATCTGACTTTCGGGCATATCCTGCTTTTGTACCTGTTTTACGGCGTATGTGTTGGCTGCGGCGCGGGTTTTTCCTATAATGCCGTTGTCGGCTCCGTTTCTTCCTGGTTCCCCGAAAAACGCGGCTTCGCTTCCGGCGTACTGCTGATGGGCTTTGGCGCGAGCACGCTGGTGCTGGGCAGCCTTGCCTCCGCCATCATTGACGGCGGCATCATTTCATGGCAGATGACTTTTGCGCTGTTCGGCGTAATTGCCGGTATTGCCCTCTTAATCGGCAGCCTGTTCCTGCGTTTCCCGAAAGCAGAGGAACTGCAGGCATTTGCCGTTTCTGCGGCAGCTTCCCAGAATGCACCAAAAAACAGCCTTACCACGTTCGAAATGCTGAAAACACGCGCATTCTGGATGGTATTCGTATTTGCGGTATTCGGTTCCGCCATCGGTTCCGGTGTCATTTCCCATGCAAAGCAAATCGTTCTGGACTGCGGCGTAAATGCGGCAATCGCTACGCTCTGCGTTGGTATCCTGTCCGTTGCAAACGGCTTCGGGCGCGTGCTTTTCGGCATGCTTTATGACCGCAAAGGGCGCGGCGGCGCAATGTATACGGCTATCCTCTTTCTGGTGGGCGCAGTCGTGCTTCTGCTGTTCTCCCTGAAAGCATCTGCAACACTGCCCGTTATCCCCGGCCTTCTTCTGGTAGGCATGGCATACGGCGCAATGCCGACAACCTCGGCGGCTTTCGTGGCACAGCAGTTCGGCCCGAAATATTACGCAACCAATTTCAGCGTAATGAACCTGACGCTGATGGTTTCATCGTTTACCTCCGTTATCAGCAGTACGCTTGTTGCAAGCTCCGGCAGTTATATCAGCTCTTTCTATCTGTATCTGGTATTCTGCGGCGGCATGCTGCTTATCAGCCTCCTGCTGAACGGAAGAAAAGCAAAACAGAGCGTCTAATTTCAGCCAGTCAAAAACCCCCGAAGCATTTACAAATGTTTCAGGGGTTAATTTTTTCAGAATATAAAATTTATTGCAAGCCTGCAATATCTCAGCCAAGCCTTCTGCGCATCTGGTCCGGATTATCGGCATACTCCAGAGCCGTTTCCGGCGTAATCAGCCCAGCCTGATACAGCCCCAGTATCGACTGGTCCATGGAAATCATGCCCTCCGCTTTTCCGGCGGCAATCGCGTTGTCAATCTGGTGCGTCTTATTTTCCCGCACAAGACTGCGGATGGCGTTATTCATATGCATAACCTCAAACGCGGGAATCATCTCGCCCTGCTTGCCCGGCAGCAGCTGCTGGGAAACTACCGTATGCAGTACCATGCTCAGCTGTATCCGCACCTGCTCCTGCTGACCGCTCGGGAAGGTATCCACAATACGGTCAATTGTATTCACTGCGCCTTTTGTATGCAGTGTGGCAATCAAAAGATGGCCCGTTTCCGCCGCGCTCATCGCGGTATGAATGGTTTCCTGGTCGCGCATTTCGCCCAGAAGTATGACGTCCGGAGCCTGCCGCAGACACGCACGCAGCGCGGAAAGGTAATCCGCTGTATCAATTCGTATTTCCCTCTGGCTGACAATGCTTTTCTGATTACGGTGCAGGTATTCAATAGGGTCTTCCAACGTAATGATGTGGCAGTCCTTCGTACGGTTCACACGGTCAATCAGGCAAGCCTGCGTGGTCGATTTCCCACTGCCCGCCGTACCGGTAATCAGAACCATACCATGGCCCACTTCTGCCAGCTTCATAACCTCTTCCGGAATATGCAGGCTTTCCCACGCCGGTATATCAAACGCCACCACGCGCACAACCGCCGCCATAGAGCCCCTCTGCCGGTACGCGTTCACGCGGAACCGCGCCATTCCGGCAATGGCAAACGAAAAGTCATCATCTCCTGTGGCGTAAAAATTATCCATATCACGCTTCGCCGCGCTATAAATCCCACACACGCATTCTTCTGTTTCCTGCGGGGAAAGTTTCCCCTCGCTGATGGGCTTCATACGCCTGTCCAGCTTTTCGCAGACATGGCCGCCTGCCACAAAAAACAAATCAGACGCGCCGTCGTCAGCGGCTTGTTTCAGGTATTCCATCCATTTTTCCATACCGTTCCTCCGTCAAAATTCTGTCCCGTCCCAAACTTCCAGAGTGTTGTCGCTTTCCCATTCTCCTGTCGCAACCGCCTGCCAGCGCAGTACGGTATAGTCGGAGCCTTCCAGCCGCACGCTGACCTTCAGCGCGCGCGTATCCGAAAGCGGGCAGGAATAGGAATATACCCCATCAGAAACCGTCACGCCCTCCGGCATTTCACCAGCCCGCAGGCGCACCAAAATCTCCTGTGCTTCGCAGTCCGCCGCATAATATTCCTCCACCGAGCGCGCCGCAGCGTCCGCCAGACGGATATCCGCCCGCACGGTCGAAAGGCACAGCAGGGCAAACACCGTCAGGCAGAGTACCGCGAACGCCGCCAGAAGGGATATCCCGCCGACAGCGGGCGGGGAAAAGCGTTTCTGTTTCTCACGTTCCATTCTACACCGCCTCCTCTGCCGCCAGATCCTCCTGCCACGCGACCGCCACCTGGAACAGCGGCTCAGCCGGTGCAGCACAAGGCTCCAGTGTGACCAGAGCCATGCCAAGACCATATTGCTCGCCGTGGATTTCCTCCACTTTCAATACATAATGGACTTCTTCCGTTTCGCCTGGATTCCAGTTTTCATCATAGGCCAAAATAAAATGTCCATCGGAACAGTTTGCCTCCAGAAGCTTTGCGGCTTCCTCTACGCCGCCGCAGTGACGCACCGTTTCAGCCATCTCCTGCACAAGCGTTACTGCCCTGTCCCTGTCGTGGCTGCGTCCGGACATCTGGTCGGATTTCACAAAAGCCTGCAAACAGAGAGCCGCCGCCAGCGCGAATACCAGAAGCATGACCATCTGTTCCATCAAAATAAGCGGTATTTTGCTTTTCATGCGCCGCCCTCCTTTCCGCTGCGGAGAGAAAGACGAAGCACGTCCTTCGTCCCATCGGCACCATCAATAACAGCGGTCAGCAGACCATCCTCCAGAGAAAATTCCAGCCCTTCCATTTCCAGAAGGCGTTCGCCATCCTGCGGCTCCAGTTCCGCATCTACGCCGCAGTAAAGCTCCATCAGCCAGCCATCGTAGCAGTAAACCAACGTATGATAACCAGCGTCCTCCGCAAGCGTCAGCGCGTTCCCATCTCCAAACGGCTCCACCTTTATGCCGTTCAGCCTGTCCGCCTGCCGCACGCGCGCGGCAATATACTGCGCGCATGTCCGCCTCTGGTATGCCTGCTGGTCCCTTTCCGTCAGCCTCCGGTAGGCATTCGCGCCAGTCAGCAGAACCATCAGCACGCACACGGCAAATATGCCGAACAGCAGCAATGCCGCCAGACCGTCTATATGATGTTGCGTCGTCCTTTTTTTCATGGCGTATTCTCCAAAACCGTAATATCCGGCATCAGGTTCTCCGCAAACGCGTCATAGCGGACGGTGTACCGTCCTTCGTCCACCTGTATGCCATAATGCTCCTTTAAGTATTCCAGATCCGGCGGATAGCGTCCTTCCGCCGCATAGCAGGCCACACAGCCCCGCCGCACAGCTTCCTCCAACTGCCGCATATCCTCCTCCGCGCGGCCGCTTTCCAGCCCGTCAAGGGCAACGGAAAAACACAGCAGAGCCGCGGCGGCAACAGCAGGGGGCAGTATCCAGCCGACTACAGTCCTCAAACCTATTTTCTTTTTCATGCGCTCACCCTATCGCCGCCATAATGTGCATCAGCGGCAGCATAACAGACAACAGAATCAGCCCCACCAGAATAGAAGAAACCAGCACCAGCGCAGGTTCCACGCGGCTTACCAGCGCGTCCAGCGAAGCCTCTCCGTCTTCCGTCAGCTTCTGTGCAATGCGGCTCATGGAAACATCGCCCGCGCCGCTTTTCTGCCCCAGTTCCAACAGGCGGCACTGGTTCGCGGGAAGCATGCCGCTTGCCTTCATTGCCGCGCCAAGGCTTTCACCCTGCTCCAGCCGTGCCTGACAATCCAGACAGCGGGCTTTTGCCGCGTGCTCCTCCAGCCTTGCCGCTAGCGCAACAGCTTCTTCAGGCGGCAGCCCGCTTGCCATGCCCATGGCCATTGCCTGCGAAACACGCGCCGCGCTCAGCTTCCGCGCTACGCCCTTATCTCCAAAATGTTTTCCCCAGAAAGACACAGCCTTTGTCCGCAGGGATTCCACAAGCGAGAACAATGCTACGCAAACCGCCGCAATCACAAGGATTACCCACACAACGGGCATCGCCTGATCCAGCCAGCGGCCCAGAACGAGCAGGCCGCCCGCCGCACCTGTCAGCCGCCCGCCCAGCGAAGCGTAAACATCATCAAATATCGGCAGTACCTTCACAAGAAGCACACCGATTACCACCAGCATCAAAGCCAGCATAACAGCAGGATAGAGCAACGCGCTGCGCACACGCCGCCCTGTCCGGACACGTTCCTCATAGTAATTCGCCAGCGCAGAAAGAGCCTCCTCTGTACGTCCTGTCCTTTCGCCTACCTCCACAAGGCCGCAGAGATAAGCCGGAAAACGCCCCGTATCCCGCATGACTGTGGAAAGCGTTGCACCCATGTCGGTCTGCTCCATCATGCCGGAAAGCATTTCCCTGTATTCCGCATTTTCCTCCGCCAGCAGGCACAACGCATCGCTTACACCAACACCGGCACGCATCAGAAGCGAAAGCTCCAGGCAGATTGCAGATAATTCTTCATTGGAAATCTTTGTATTCATGATTCACCTCAAGAACTCAGTATACGTATTTCTGCGTATAGTTTTTCCCATCGCCAATGTACTGCATAATAGCGTCACTGCCGCCGCCGGAGGATGCAAACGTCGGGTCCATGCGCTGCCATGCCGTTCCGTCAAAATAAATAACGCCGTCAATCCAGCCTGTTTCTTCTGTCCAGACATTGATCCACGCATGATACACCGTACCGGCATAGCCTACAACCAGCTTACAGGGAACGCCCTGGCTGCGCAGCATACCCGTCATCAGTGCGGCATAGTCAAAGCAGATGCCTTTTTTCGATGCAAGCACGCTGTCCAGAACAGGCAGGTAGCCACTTTGTACAGAAGAAGCCTTCGCCTTGTCATAAGTCAGATTTGCAACAACATAGTCGTAGATTTTCTCCACTTTTTGAAGCGGGTCATTTACGCCGCCAGCCAGTTCCGCCGCCTTCTGCACAGTCTGTTTTGCAACGCCATAATCTACATACTGGTTGGGGCGGATAAAAGGTGCAAATTCGTCACTTAGCTTTACCTGAAAAGACTCAGAAAGCACAACTGCATATTTGCTTGCGGTCGTGTTTTCCAGAACCGTTGTCTTGTAGGAGCCGTTGCCGTCAGAAAGCGGGAATGTCGCCCACTGTCCAGCCTTCAGGTCGTAAGTATAGGTTGTGGAAGGACCCGCAATCTGCACCTTCAGGCGTTTGCTTGTCGCTCCTGTAAAGTTGACCATAACATAGCCATCGCTGATATTGGAATAATCGATGACTGCCCTGTCGTTCTTTTTAACCGTTGTGCCCGAAGCCTGAGGCATTAAAATCGTGCCCAGCGCCGCAGGAGACGCCGCCAAAGCAACTGCTTCATCCTCCAGTTCGATTTCCTCCATTGTAACTTGTTCGGTATAGACTGCTTCTGTATCTGTATCATTCAACGCAGCCTTTTCCGCGTTCTGTGCGCAGCCCGCGAACAGAACGGCCGCCAGAGCCAGCGGCAAAACCCTTCTTTTCTGCATGAAAACATTCTCCTTTCTATCAAATCATAATACGCCCTATATTATATTCCATTTCGTTCCATAGTTCAATATCCAACCTTGAAACTGTAATCAATTATTAATATTTCTATCCTTTTCCTGCGCCTTTCCGGGCAGAAAAACCGAAGCCTTTCCATGCTCCGGCTTTTGCGTCCAGCATATAAAAAGGATTTGTACTTTCTCTGCGGACATCTATTTGTTTTATATCCTCGCTTTTGAGCCTCAGCGCAAGCACACCGCAGCCCGCCAGAAGCAGTGTTGCTAATTATAACCTAAATTTCCCTTTTGCATTTCCTGCTTTTCACAGCCTCTCTCCTTGGAATCTTCTCCCGTTTTTATTGATTTTCCGCACAAAAAACGCGTTCCATCTGCTTATATTCGCAGACAAAACGCGTTTTTCTTTATGTTCTTTTCAGGAAACGCTTATTTTCCGCTGCAATTTCGGCAGGAAGCGCAATCCCCGCCGCAGCCGCAGGAAACGCCGTTTTTCCTGTTTCTCCACAGTTTCCGTACCACTGCACCTACAGCTAATACCAAAATACCCGCTACAATTGCCGTTCCCATGCTTATGCCAAACATTTCCATATCTCCCCCTTCATTCCGCCGCCGTTTCCAGCTTCCATTTCTTCAGCTGTTTCTGCGGACGAAACAGCATAAACAAGATGCCCAGAACAGCCGCTGCCGCCAGGGCCGTGCCAATCCCGAAAGATGCCGTCCCTGTCACTGCAGAGCCAATCTGATATACACAGAAGGAAATCAAATAAGCAAACAACGTTTGATATCCAATTGCGAACCATGTCCATTTTGCGCTGTTCATTTCCCGTTTAATTGCGCCGATTGCCGCAAAGCAGGGCGCGCAAAGCAGGTTGAACACCAGAAAGCTATATGCCGCCACAGGCGTAAAGCTGGCTGCCAGCGTGCCCCAGACCTCCGCACCGTCTTCCGCCACTTCTGCGAAGCCATAAAGCTGTCCGAATGTCGCTACAACATTTTCTTTCGCAACAAGCCCCGTCACTGCCGCTACTGCCGACTGCCAGTTTCCCCAGCCGAGCGGCGCAAACAGCACAGCTATAGCAGAACCAATATCCGCCAGAAGCCCATCGCTTAAATCCTCTACCATGCCAAAGGAACCATTTGCAAAACCAAAATTGGAAAGGAACCATATTACAATAGCGGAAAGCAATATGATAGTCCCCGCTTTTTTTACGAAGGACGAGCCTCTCTCCCACATGCTCCGCAGCACACCGCTCAGAGTCGGCATATGGTATGCGGGCAGTTCCATCACAAAAGGCGCCGGGTCGCCCGCAAACAGCCTCGTTTTTTTCAGTATAACGCCGGAAACAATGATTGCCGCAATGCCCACGAAATACGCGCTGGGCGCAACCCATGCCGCTCCGCCGAACAGCGCCCCCGCTATCAGGGCAATAATCGGCAGCTTCGCGCCGCAGGGAATAAATGTTGTTGTCATAATTGTCATTTTCCGGTCGCGGTCATTTTCAATCGTCCGAGAGGCCATAATGCCCGGCACGCCGCAGCCCGTTCCAATCAGCATCGGGATAAAAGACTTGCCGGAAAGGCCGAATTTCCTGAAAATCCTATCCATGATGAAAGCAATCCGCGCCATATAGCCGCAAGCCTCCAAGAACGCAAGGAAAAAGAACAGTACAAGCATCTGCGGCACAAATCCAAGCACCGCGCCCACGCCGCCTATGACACCGTCCACAACAAGCCCCTGAAGCCATTCCGCACAGTTAATGCTTTCCAGCACACCGCCGACAACGACAGGAATGCCAGGCACCCACACACCGAAATCAGCAGGGTCAGGCTCCTCTGTCAAAGTCCCCGCTTCAAACGCCTCCGATGCTTCCGCCATCTCCGCACTGCCTATGCCAAAAAGATGCCAGCCATCACCAAATACGCCGTCATTCGCCCAGTCTGTTGCATATGTTCCGACCGTTGAAACGGACACAAAGTATACAAGAAACATTACTGCCGCGAATATCGGCAAAGCCAGCCAACGGTTTGTTACCACGCGGTCAATTTTATCCGAAACCGTCAGACCACCCCTATTTTTCTTCCAATAACAGTTTTTCAGGATATCTCCAATATAATGATACCGTTCAGCGGTAATGATGCTTTCGGCATCGTCGTCCATTTCCTTTTCCGCCGCCAGAATGATTTCCTCAATCTCCTCCACTTTTAGGGCGGCCATTATCTTCTCGTCCCTCTCAAACAGCTTGATACTGTAAAAACGCCTTTGCTCCTCCGGCAAATGTTCCGGCAATTTTGCAGAAACCGCGGTAAGGAACTGCTCCACCTTCGCGCTGAAGGAATGTACCGGACGGAAGTTTCCAGCTGTTTTCGCCGCATCCAGCGCACCCTGCACCGCTTCCGCTATGCCTGTGCCTTTCAACGCAGAAATTTCAAACACCTTGCAGCCGAGCCTTTTTCCCAGTTTCGCAGTGTCAATTTTATCACCATTTTTTAACACAACATCCATCATATTCACAGCAACTACAACCGGAATCCCCAGCTCTGCCAGCTGTGTCGTCAGAAACAGGTTCCGTTCCAGATTCGTACCGTCGATGATATTCAAAATCACGTCAGGACGCTCCTCCAGCAGGTAATTCCGCGCTACAACTTCCTCCAGCGTATACGGCGAAAGGGAATATATCCCCGGGAGGTCGGTTATCGTTATGCTTCTATCGCTTTTCAGCTTTCCTTCCTTTTTTTCTACCGTAACACCTGGCCAGTTGCCCACAAACTGGTTTGAGCCTGTCAGGGCATTAAATAGAGTCGTCTTGCCAGAATTCGGGTTTCCGGCAAGCGCAATCCTGATTGACATTTCTTCTTCCTCCTCTTTTGATAGTTAGTTTTCGCTAACCAAATATTATTCCTTATCTGCTTCTTTCCGCCCAACGCAGTTAAACGAAAAAGGGCAGGGAACAACAGTCTCGTTCCCTTTCTTTCACCCCACTAAGATCATCTCTGCATCCGCTTTGCGCAGGGAAAGCTCGTATCCCCTGACTGTAATCTCCACAGGGTCACCCAGCGGCGCAACCTTCCGAATAAATACTTCTGTCCCTTTGGTAATACCCATATCCATAATCCGCCGCTTGACAGGGCCTTCCCCTGTCAGTTTCTGCACCGTTACCGTCTGGCCAATTTTCACATCCCTCAGCGTTTTCATTTTTTCTCTCCCTTCCTAAGCTTATACCAGTATCCGGCTCGCCATTGCCTTGCTGATGGCAATGCGCGCCTCTTTCACGCTTACAATCATATTCCCGGAAATCTCCGATACAACAGTCACTTCACCACCTGCCGCAAAGCCCAGTTTCTCCAGAAAACGCTTTGTTTCGTCCTTCCCGCCAATTTTTTTAATCACCTGTGGTATTCCCATTTCCGCTAGTGTGAGGGGCATACCATATCCCTCCTTCCAATGAACTGCACTTCGTATTAGTTTCAACTAACTTCTGGATAGAGTTTACCACGACTAACTATTGTTGTCAATCCATTTTTTCAAAAATTTCCATTTTGTTTTTCGAGGCAGCATGTATACTGTAATCCACCTGCTTTGGAATACATAAAATGGAAAAAAGAAAAGGGCTTTACCGGAACAGGAAAAAATGATATACTTACGTGACGGTACCTTCTTTCCTGAAATCTCCGGTACCCGGCTTCCTATCGGTTATTATGACAAAGAAAGGACGGTTATTTTTAAGCGCCAGAGCCGCTGATAGGGCGGCTGACGAGGTGGAAGTGATCGAACATTCGGCGGATGCTTCCCGCCCATTCGTTCAGGGACGCAGGCCCTTTTACAAAACGGAAAAGTCAATTTTCCCGACAAAAGAAGGGCAACGGACGAATAAAATGACGGAGGTAACAGCAATGTGTGGAATTGTTGGATACATTGGAAAGGCGCAGGCCGTCCCCGTTCTGGTGAGCGGCCTGGAAAAGCTGGAATACCGCGGGTACGACTCCGCCGGAATTTCCATTTTTGAAAACGGTAAAATTGAAACGATCAAAACAAAAGGGCGGCTGGCAGATTTGGAAGAAAAAATTGCCGGAGAAGGCGAAAAACTCTCCCATATCGGCATTGGGCACACCCGTTGGGCAACGCATGGCGTTCCCAGCCATATCAACAGCCACCCCCATAACAGCCAGAACGGCAAAATTTCCGTTGTGCATAACGGCATCATTGAAAACTATCTGGAATTGAAAGCCTTTTTGAAGGAAAAAGGCTACACGTTCCAATCGGAAACAGATACGGAGGTCGTAGCACAGCTGTTTGAGTATTATTACAACGGCGATATGCTCCAGACGGCACGCAGGCTGCTGGAAACTATCCGCGGAGCTTACGCGCTGGGAATCCTTTGCAGCGAGCACCCTGACAGACTGATTGCCGTACGGAAGGACTGCCCGCTCCTGATTGGGCTGGGCGATGGTGAAAACTACATCGCGTCCGATATCCCCGCTCTGCTGGAATACACGAGGGAATATTACCTGCTGGAGGAAAGCGAGATTGCTATGCTGGAGAAAGACGCTGTACATATCTACGGCATGGACGGCTCCGAAATACATAAGGATATTTTCCACGTGACCTGGGACATTGACGCGGCCGAAAAAGGCGGCTACGATTACTTTATGATGAAGGAAATCATGGAGCAGCCCGAAGCGTTGAAAAAGACCATACTGCCCCGTCTGGCGGAAAACGGCATTGATCTGGGAGATATTTCCCTGACAGAGGAAGAAATCAAAAACTGCGGACGAATCCATATCGTAGCCTGCGGCAGCGCGTGGCATGCGGGCATCGTCGGCAAATATGTGATAGAGGAAGTGAGCCGGATTCCGGTTGAAGTGGATATTGCTTCGGAATTCCGTTACCGCAACCCAATCCTGCAAAAGGGCGACCTCTGCATCATCATCAGCCAGAGCGGCGAAACAGCGGATACACTGGCAGCTCTGCGTGAAGCCAAAAAACAGGGCGTAAAAGTACTGTCTATTGTAAACGTAGTCGGCAGCTCTATTGCGAGGGAGAGCGACGATGTACTCTATACCTGGGCAGGGCCGGAAATTGCCGTAGCGACAACAAAGGGCTACTCAACCCAGCTGTCCGTGCTTTATCTAATCGCACTGCATTTCGCGAAAATACGGGAAACGATGGATGAAAGCCGCTTCGCCGCATACCTTGCGGAACTGAAAACACTGCCGGAGCGGACGGCGGAAATTTTGAAGCTGGACGCAAAAATGGCAGATATCGCAAAAAAATACGCCAACAGCAAGGATGTATTCATCATTGGGCGCGGGCTGGACTATGCTGCGGCAATGGAATCTTCCCTGAAACTGAAAGAAATTTCCTATATCCACAGTGAAGCATACGCTGCCGGCGAACTCAAGCATGGAACAATTTCGCTGGTTGAAGACGGCACGCTTGTCGTCGCAATCGCGACACAGGAGCGGCTGTTTGAAAAACTGGTTAGCAATGTAAAGGAAGTTAAGGCAAGAGGCGCAAAGGTACTTGCCATTGCGCTGGAAGGCTGCGGGGCAATGGAGGAAGTTGCGGACGAAATGATTACACTGCCGAAAGCGGGCGATTTGTTTACCGGCTCCTATAACATCCTGCCGATGCAGCTGTTTGCCTACTATATCGCCGTGGAGCGCGGTTGTGACGTGGATAAACCGAGGAATCTGGCTAAGTCTGTCACAGTAGAATAAAAATGCAGGGCTGTGCCTGAAAAAGAAACTGTAATCTGGCGGCAAAAGGGAGCTTTTACAGGTTCCCTTTCCCTGCCTCCTTTATTGTAAACTGCCTGTTTTGTGACATTGCAGGGCAGAGATAAAAGTTTTTCAGGATACATGAGTTAGCTGAGGAAAACTTTTATTCCAAAACCGGCCATATAAAATACGGCCAAAAAAGGCTGTAATATCCTGCCAAGGTTTTCATACCTGAAACAACGAAAGAAGCGAGGGATACTTATGACATTGAATCAACTGCCAATCGGGAAAGCGGCAATCATCACAAATGTCGGCGGTGAAGGCGCGCTGCGCTGCCGCCTGCTGGATATGGGGCTAATCCCCAAAACAAAAATTACAGTGACAAAAGTTGCCCCGATGGGTGATCCGATAGAACTGCGCCTGCGCGGCTATACACTGACAATCCGCGTGGAAGACGCGCGCAATATCACAGTCGCGGAGGTGATACAGGCATGATTTTTGCTTTAGCTGGCAACCAGAACTGCGGCAAAACAACGCTGTTCAACCAAATGACAGGCTCAAATCAGCATGTCGGAAACTTCCCCGGCGTGACTGTCGACCAGAAAATCGGCTCCATTCGGGAAGAAAAAAACTGCTCCGTTGTTGACCTTCCCGGCATTTATTCCATCCGCCCGTATACCAACGAGGAAATCGTCACGCGGGATTTTATACTGAACGAAAAGCCGGACGGCATTATCAACATTGTGGACGCGACGAATATCGAACGCAACCTTTACCTGACTTTGCAGCTGATTGAAATGAAAATACCGACCGTCCTTGCACTGAATATGATGGACGAAGTGCGCAGCAACAGCGGCACGATAGACATTGCGGGAATGTCCGAAAAGCTGGGGATTCCGGTCGTTCCCATCAGTGCAGTGAAAAACGAGGGTATCAGTGAGCTGGTGCAGTGTGCTTTGCGGGTAGTGAAGCAGAAGGAATATCCGAAGGTCTATGATTTCTGCCCCTCCGGTCCGGTACACCGCTGCATACACTCTGTCTGCCACCAGATTGAAGACCATGCGGAACGGGCGGGCATTTCTGTACGCTTTGCCGCAACAAAATTGATTGAAGGCGACACATCCATCGCGGAAAAGCTGAACCTGAGCCAGAATGAGCTGGAGCTGATTGAACACAGCATAATCGAAATGGAAACAGAGCATGCGATGGACAGGAACGCCGCTTTGGCCGATATGCGGTATGATTTCATAGAAAAGGTCTGTGCGGAAACCGTTATCAAATGTCAGGAAAGCAGGGAGCATATCCGCAGTGTGAAGATTGACAGTGTGCTGACAAACAAATATCTTGCCATCCCAATTTTTATATTGGTTATGTTTTTGGTATTCTTTCTGACGTTCAACGTTTTCGGCGCCATATTGAGCGACTGGCTGGCGCTGCTGATTGACCGCGTGACGGCGGCGGCAGACACTGGGCTGGCGGCATACGGCATCAATCCTGTAGTACACAGCCTTGTGATTGACGGTATCTTTGCCGGAGTCGGCAGCGTGTTGAGCTTCCTTCCGATTATCGTAGTGTTGTTTTTCTTTCTTTCCATATTGGAGGATACGGGATATATGGCACGGATTGCCTTTGTAACGGACAAACTCCTGCGCAAGATCGGGCTTTCCGGCAGGAGCATTGTACCGCTTCTGATGGGCTTTGGGTGTACCGTACCGGCTGTAATGGCAACGCGTACGCTTTCTTCCGAGCGTGACAGGCGCATGACAATACTGCTCACGCCCTACATGAGTTGTTCCGCCAAAATCCCCATTTACGGCGTATTTGCGGCAGCGTTTTTCCCGCGCAGTGCCGCTCTGGTGATGATTGGGCTGTACGCGGCGGGCATCATTGTGGCAGTGCTGATTGCCCTTCTGTTTGGGCGGACCGTTTTCCAGGGCAAACCCGTGCCGTTTGTTATGGAGCTGCCGAATTACCGTTTCCCCTCGCTGAAAACGGTACTGCTCCTGATGTGGGATAAAGCAAAGGACTTCCTGCAAAGGGCATTCACGATTATTTTTGTAGCAACTGTCATCATTTGGTTCCTGCAAAGCTTCGACAGCCGTCTGAATATCGTAACAGACAGCGCGGACAGCCTCCTTGCAATGATTGGGCAGGCATTATCGCCGGTATTCGCTCCGCTCGGTTTTCCGGACTGGCGCGTGCCGACTGCATTGATTACGGGCTTTACGGCAAAAGAAGCAGTCGTCAGCACGCTCGGCGTACTGCTCGGCACTTCTATGACGAACCTTGGCACTGCATTGGGCGGGCTGTTTACACCGGTTTCAGCCATCAGCTTTTTGGTGTTTACCCTGCTGTATACCCCCTGTGTGGCGGCAGTGGCGGCAGTGAGACGTGAACTGGATTCCGGCCTGCTTGCGTTGGGCGTAGTCGTTTTGCAATGCGTGGTAGCCTGGCTGATTGCGTTTGGCGTATTCCAGCTGTTAAGCGTATTTGCATAAGGAGGGAATGATATGGGCTTTATGGATTTCCTGATTCTGGCAGCGGTTGCCCTGGCGGTGTTTTACGCATTGAAGCATATCAAAAAAGGCGGCTGCGGAAGCTGCTGCGGGGATTGCCGGAATTGCGGTAAAAAGAACAGTTAACAGAACTTATAAAAACACCTTCATGCCGTTACTGGGTAAATGAAGGTGTTTTTTTACAAAAAAAGTCCTCTGCTGTCAGCCTGTCTAAAATCAGGCTTTCTTTTAACGGCAACCGCAGGGTTTCCATAAACTTTCTCTTGCCGCATTACGATACCGCCAGCCTATCCCCCTGCTCCGCACACTCCTGTGCAGAAATAAAATCATCGCACAGCGCCGCCAGCTCTGCCGGAAGGGCAGCCCCCTTGCAAAGCCTCCGCAGAAACTCCTCCACGTCTTCACGTTCCTGCGAAAGCCCACAGAAGGTTGCCGGATATCCCTTCTTTCAGAAAAATCTGCCGTTTTTTCATCGCTGAAAATCTCCTGATTTTGGTTTACAATTTACAGGAAAATGTTAACCTCCCTCTTGAAAATTCCAGCCATAATCATATATAATACTTTTATGTTGTATCGAAAATAGTTCCATTTGCAGGAGGTACGTCATGGAAAATCAAATCATTTTTCTGACCGAACAGGACAAAGCAATCCTGCGCTCCTATTTGCATATCGCGGAAGGGATCGCAGAATTTTGGGGAGAAAGCTGTGAAGTGATCGTCCATAATCTGGCTCAACTAGACGCCTCTGTCATCAAGATTATCAATGGCCGCAGCTCCGGCCAGCAGGAAGGTTCTCCCATATCGGATACCGCCCTGACATATGCACATAAAATGATGGCCGATCCTTCCCTGCGCCACATTACATACTTTTCCAAAACAAAACGCGGAGAATCCTACAAGTCTGTTGTCTGCGCCATCGAAGGGGCGCACCAGAATATCATTGGGTTGCTTTGCGTCAATTTTTACCTGACCGCACCCTTCCACACGCTGCTACAGACATTTTCTCCAGTAGCAAGATTGGACAGCAGGTGCGTTCCGGAAATCTTTGTTGAAAATTCTGAGGAGCTGATGCTGAGCGCACTGGCTGAAGCAAAAAGAACGGTTTACGGAAATCTTTCCATCTCCTCTGCCAACAAAAACAAGGAAATCATTTCCCTGCTGCACCAAAAGGGAATTTTCAATCTGAAAGATTCTGTTGTAACCATTGCCAGCCACCTTGGCATTTCCAAAAACACCGTATATATGCATATCCGAAATATGTACAAATAAAAAACGGCATGCCCTTTCCTCAGGGTGTGCCGTTTTTTATTTGTACATCCTTTATTTTTCAAACCGAAATACTGTCCGACGTTCATATTTCTCCCCTGCACGCAGTATGGGCGAAGGAAAATTTTCATGCCGGACGGCATCGGGAAAACCCTGTGTTTCCATACAGAAAGCCGCCCTCGGGGCATACCGCGCCCCGTTTTTTCCCTGCTTTTCGGGTTTCAGAAAATTCGCCGTATAAAACTGCATACCCGGCTGGTCAGAAAAAACACGCATGGTGATCCCGTTTTTTCTGCTGCGCGCCTTTGCACATTCGCGGAAACCTTCGCCCCGCAGTATCCAGTTATGGTCATAGCCGTTTCCGTTCTTCAGCTGTCTGTCCGGCTCGTTGATACGTTCCAGAATCAGCCGCATTTCTCTGAAATCCATCGGCGAACCATCCACAGAAAGAATCGCACCTGTCGGCAGGCAATTTTCGTCATTTTCCGTAAAGCTGTCCGCAAAAATCTGCACTTCCTGCCCGTCCAGCGTTCCGGCGTCATGCCCGTTCAGGTTAAAATATGCGTGGTTTGTCAAATTCACCAACGTATCGCTGTCCGTTTTGGCAGAATAGCTGATTTCCAACCCATCTTCCTCGTCCAGCGCATAACGAACCTCTGCATCCAGTCTGCCGGGATAGCCTTCTTCCTTGTCAAGGCTGGTCAGGAAGAAATGCAGACCGTCCTCCCGCGGCTCTGTGCGCCATATTTTTTTATCAAAGCCGACCCTGCCGCCATGCAGGTGGTTCGGCCCATTGTTTGCATAAAGTTCGTATGTTTTGCCGTTCAAGCAAAACCGCCCGCCACCAATACGGTTCGCAAACCTTCCGATAACAGCCCCAACGTACGCATCCTGTGCTTCATAACCTGCCATATCGTCAAAACCCAGAACAACATCCGTTCCGCAGAATACAAGGCTTTGCAGCGTCGCGCCGTAATCCAGCACAGCCGCCCTTGTGCCCTGCCCGTTTTCCATCAGCCAGCGCGTCACGCTCTGCCCGTCTTTCGTTTTTCCAAAATCCTCATGCCATAGCTTCATGCCTGTACATCCTCCGCGCCGCAGGCTTTCAGGAATCGGCTGAACGCTTCGCGCCCTTCCTCCGTCCGCTTATATACACCCGCATCCTCCAGAACCTGCGCAAACACAAAACCGATTTCCTGCTCTACGATGCGGTTCAGCTCCTCGCGGGAAACCTTGCCATATTTTTTCATAAATTCCTCAGCCCATTCGGCATGGAGCGCGGTTTTTTCATCTGCCTGCAAATCCTTCCCCGCAAGGATACCGTCCTTTACTGCCTCCATCTCTTCCAGAAGCCTTGCTGGCAATACAGCCAGCCCCATGACCTCAATCAGGCCGATGTTTTCCTTTTTGATATGGTGCAGCTTTGCATGGGGGTGATATACGCCAAGCGGGTGCTCCTGCGTTGTAATGTTGTTGCGGAGTACCAAATCCAGTTCAAATTTGCCGTCCCGTTTGCGGGCAATGGGCGTGATGGTATTATGAGGCTCCCCTTCCGTTTCAGCAAAAATGAACGCCGCTTCATCCGTATAGCCCCGCCATTTTGTCAGGATTTTATCCGCCAACTCTACGAGCCTGTCGCTGTCCGCACAGCTTAGACGGATTACGGACATCGGCCATTTCACAACGCCTGCATCCACATCCGCAAAGCCTTCAAATATAACGCGTTTTTCCACCTCTGCCAGTTCCATGGCGAAGGTATAGCGCCCGCCCTGAAAATGGTCGTGTGCCAGTATGGAACCGCCAACGATAGGCAAATCAGCATTCGAACCGATAAAGTAATGCGGCAGGAATTTAATGAAATCGAACATTTTTTCAAATGCACTGCGGTCAATTTTCATCGGGACATGCTCCCCGTTAAACGCAATGCAGTGTTCGTTATAGTACACATAAGGCGAATACTGGAAAAACCAGTCCTTCCCTGCAATGCGGATGGGGATAATCCTGTGGTTCTGCCTTGCAGGATGGTCCACCCTGCCGCCGTAGCCTTCATTTTCCCTGCATAGCATACACTGCGGATAATTCCCCTTGGGCGTATTTTTTGCCGCGGCAATGGCTTTCGGATCTTTTTCCGGCTTGGAAAGGTTGATTGTGATATCCAAATCACCGTATTCCGTTTCCGTTTTCCAGCGGCGGTCCTTGCAGATGCGGTAGCTGCGGATATAGTCCGTTGCCTGGCTAAACGCATAATACCAGTCAGTCGCCGCCTCCGGGCTTTCCTGCATCCGGCGCTTAAATTCCGCAATCACCTCATGCGGGAACGGCGTCAGAAGCCCCATCAGCTTTGTATCGAACAAATCTCTGTATGCAATGCTGTTTTCAATGATACCCTTTTCGCAGGCGTAGTCCAGCAGTATTTTCAGAATTTCTTCCAATTCCATCGTGGAATCTTCGGATTCAGCGGGCTGTTCAAAGCTGTTCATTCCCAGCTCCTGCAATACGCGGTTTATAACAAACGCTTCGTCACACTTCTGAATCAGCCCTTTTTCAACGCCATAACGCGCCAGATTTTTTACAGCACGGGTTACCATGCTCTCCCCTCCTTACTTTTCAAAACCGTTCGGATGCGCCTGATGCCATTTCCATGCCGTAGAAATGATTTCCTCCAGGCTGTCCTGCCGGGGATTCCAGCCCAGCACACGCTTTGCCTTTTCGCTGGAGGCAATCAGCTGTGCAGGGTCGCCCGCGCGCCGTGCTACTTCCTTCGCGGGAATCGGATGCCCTGTGACCTTTCTTGCAGTTTCAATGACTTCCTTGACGGAGAACCCAACACCGTTGCCAAGGTTGAAAATATCGCTTTCGCCGCCCTTTTCCAGATAATCCACCGCCAAAATATGCGCCATTGCCAAATCGGTAACGTGGATATAGTCGCGGATACAGGTTCCATCGGGCGTAGGGTAGTCGTTGCCAAATACGCTGATAAATTCGCGCTGGCCGTTCGGCACCTGCAAAATCAGCGGGATCAAATGGCTTTCCGGGCTGTGCGCCTCACCGATATCACCGCTGGTATGCGCGCCGCTGGCGTTGAAATAGCGCAGGGAAACATAGCGGATACCATAAGCGTTTGCTGTCCATTTGAACATTTTTTCCATAGCCAGCTTCGTTTCGCCGTAGGGGTTCGTCGGCTCAGCGCGGTCGGTTTCGAGAATAGGCACGCGCTCCGGCTCGCCGTAGGTTGCCGCTGTGGAGGAAAACACAATTTTATCCACACCGTTCTCGACCATCGCCGCCAGAAAATCTCTTGTCTTGCAAAGGTTATTTTCATAGTATTTCAAAGGCTTTTCCACGCTTTCGCCGACCAGAGAATACGCCGCGAAATGGATAACGGAAGAAATGTTTTCCTTCCGGAAGACGCCGCTGATAAAATCATGGTCACTGATGTCGCCCTGATAGAATTTCGCATCGGGGTGAACCGCTTCTTTATGGCCTGTTTCCAAATTATCCACTACAACAACGTCCCTGCCTGCCTCGCAAAGCGCGGCTACCGTATGGGAACCGATATATCCGGCCCCGCCCAACACCAAAATTGCCATATGCACACATCTCCTTTTTTGAATGAAAGACCGTGGGGCTCTGCCCCACTCCCCCGCAAGGGCTTTCAGCCCTTGACCCATTTTCCAGACGCATTCCCATGCGTCTGGGAAAATAAACGTTTTAGCCTGATCATCTCGTTTTTTCTTTTCTGAAAACGCAGTTTTCCGAAATAAAGTTAGGGGTCAAGCCCTTTTCAGAGGGCTTGTGGGAATTTAATGATGAAACGAAACCCTCAAGGTCTTAATGCCTTACTTTCTCAGGTCAGCTCTACACCGCCTGCGCTGCGAATCGAAAGCACGTGACACCGCCCCGCGCCGACCATCTGCTCCATACCCTGCCGGAACCCTTCCAGCAGCTCATTCGGCACAAATGCCTGCACCGTGCCCGCAAAGCCGCCGCCATGCACACGGAACGCGCCGCTTTCCCCCAGCAGCATATCACACGCCGCCAGCGTATACAGCACTTCCTGCTGCCGCAGCCGCCCTTCTACCCGCACATTCTGCAAATACATTACGGACGACTGACCGGATTCCCTCACCAGCCGCAAAAACTTCCGGAACTCTCCCTTTTGCAGAAGTTCCGCCTCCTCGACAGCCCGTTTGCTGTCCCTGAAGAAATGGAAGGCACGTACCACAGCACGGTCACCCGTTTTCTGCCGGATTTCTGCCAGCTTTTCCCGGAACGTGTTTTCGTCCGCATCCCGCAGGACTTCCGCACCCAATTCTGCCGCAACTTCACGCATTTCCATCGGGATAGCGGAATATTCATCGGAAAGGTCCGCATGGTCCGCGCCGGAATCTATGATACACAGACTGTACCCCGTTGTTTCAAAGCTGAAATCCAGCTTTTGTACTTTCGGCGTTGCCGGCTCCTTAAAATCAATCGCCACAATGCCGCCAACCGCCGAAGCCGTCTGATCCATCAGCCCGCTCAGCTTGCCAAAATACACATTTTCCGCGTACTGCCCAATCCGCGCAATTTCCACAGGAGAAACCTTCCCGCCGCAGAACAGCCCGTTGATGACCGTACCCAAAAGCACCTCATACGCCGCCGAGGAAGAAAGCCCCGAGCCTTTCAGCACATTGGAAACGGCATACAAATCGAAGCCTTCCACAGGATAGCCCATCTCTATCATTCTTGCCGCAACGCCGCGAATCAATGCAGCGGAAGTGTTCTTTTCCGCCTCCCTTACATGGACATCCGTCAAATCCACCTCGTCCGGCGCGAAGCCCTCGGAAAGCACGCGTATCGTCTTTGTGCCGTTCGGCAGTGCGGCCGCCAGAATATCCATATCCACCGCCGCCGCCAGCACGCACCCATGCTGATGGTCTGTGTGATTCCCGCCGATTTCCGTCCGCCCCGGCGCGCTGAAAATACGGGGATTCTCTTTCCCATATGTCTTTGCAAAGCCTTCCTTTACCTGCCGGATACGTTCCAGATATGTTTCTTTATCCTGCACAAACCGCGGATACGCCTCGCACAGCTTTTCTTCTTTGATTTCCCTGTCCTGCATATCGTCCTGCTCTCCCTTCTGCCTTACTTCAGAAAAATGCCCGCAAAAACAGCAATCACCAGCAGCGTTCCCAGCACAAAAATGATTTTGTCCATCGTGCCAACAGAAACATCTATCCGGTCATATATGCCGTGTTTCGTCTTTGCAATCTTTTCTTCCGCTTTTTGCAGTACGCTTTCCTTTTTTTTCAGTTCTTCCTCTTTTTGTTCCAGAGCCCTCTGCCGTTCCAGCAGGGCTTCCTCCGTCAAAAGTTCCCGTTCCTTCTCCTCCAAAGGCTTCGGCTCCTTTCCTTATTTCCTTTTTCTTACAAGTATAACAAATCCCCTCGGCTATTTCAAGAAAACTGTATATCAAAAAGCTTTGGGCTTTGCCAAAACCTGCCCGCCGCGTGATACGCGGCGGAACCAGCAAAACATTTTTGATAAACCATTTCCCTGTGCAGACCAGAGGGGAAGCTATTGTTTTTTCCAGAATATTTCTTACTTCTTTGCAATATATTTCCGTACGTCAATCGCCACGGCAAGGATGATGATAAGGCCCTTGATGACGAACTGCAGGTACGCGTTTACGCCCAGATAGTACAGGCTGTAGTTGATGACCTGCAATATGATAACGCCGATAATAACGCCCGGGATGGTACCGATACCGCCGTTAAACGAAACGCCGCCGATAACACAGCCGGAAATCGCGTCAAGGTCATAGTTCAAGCCTGTTGATGTTGTAACGGACTGGATACGCGCCGCCTCAAGGAATGCTGCGATGCCGTAAAGCACGCCTGCCACCAGGTAGACCAGCATGATGTTCTTTGCCACGTTTACGCCGGAAACGGCAGCCGCCTCGGTATTGCCGCCGATCGCAAACATATTCTTGCCCAACGTCGTCTTGTTCCATATGACCCACATCACGATAGCACAGATCAAGAAGAACCAGACCAAGTTCGGTATCCCTAAAATATGCCGCCCGTTTACAAGGTCGATATACCTAGGGTCAAGGCTTGCCAAAGGCTGCGCGCCGCCCTCCTGGCTGTCGATATACAGGCACAGGATGCCATATGCGATGAGCTGCGTGCCCAGCGAGATGATGAAGGCGTGCATATGCAGCTTTGCCACGCCGAAGCCGTTTACCAAGCAGAATGCCACGCAGACCACGATGGAAAGGATCAGCGGCACCCAGAGCGGCAAAGGCTCCGTAATGCCCTTATACATACGCGACGCATAGGTCACGCTTTGCAGCAGGGACGCGGAAATCGCCGCGCCGCAGCCAAGGACACGCCCTGCCGAAAGGTCTGTGCCCGCAAGCACGATCATGCCGGCAACGCCCAGCGCGAGGATGCCCCTCGTCGATGCCTGTGCCAAAATCTTCAGAAAATTATTCAGTGAAAGGAATGAGGGGTCTGCAATAATTACGCAGATAATCATGATGCCAAGGATAAAGTACAGCGCGTAATTCAGCAGAAACTCAGACCAGTTCTTTTTTTCTTCCATGTAACGTTACCCCCTTATACATACATCGCGGCAAGGCGCATGATTTCTTCCTGATTTGCGTCCTTAATATCCAGCGTACCCGCCAGATGGCCGTTGCTCATTACCATGATACGGTCGCAGATGCCAAGCAGCTCCGGCATTTCAGAGGAAACCACGATAACGCTTTTCCCTTCGTTCGCCAGGTTGATGATTAGCTGATAAATTTCATATTTCGCCCCGACGTCAATGCCGCGGGTCGGCTCGTCCAGCAGGAGGATTTCAGGCTTTGTCAGGAGCCACCGCCCAATGATGACCTTTTGCTGGTTGCCGCCGGATAGGGAGCGGATATGCGTCTTTTGGCTCGGCGTTTTTACGCGCATGCTCTCAATAACCCACTGCGTATCTGTTTTCATCGTCGCGTTGGAAAGCAGGATTCCCCTCCGGTAATTTTTGATATTCGCGATGACGGAATTAAACAGTATGCTCATGCCGCCGAAAATACCCGTCGCGCGGCGTTCCTCCGTCAGCATCGCAAAGCCGTTTGCAATCGCATCTTTCGGCGTTTTATTCTGAATCGGCCTGCCGTCTTTCAAAATTTCGCCCTTATCATGGTGGGCAATGCCGAAGATTGTTTCCAAAAGCTCTGTCCGCCTGCTGCCCACCAGCCCCGCCACACCAAGGATTTCGCCCCTGTGCAGGTTAAAGCTGACGTCTATACAGCTCGGCATATATTTCCCCGTCAGGTTTTTCACTTCCATGACAACATCGCCGGGCACATTTGTTTTCGGCGGGAAACGCTCCGTCAGGTCACGCCCTACCATCAGCTTGATAATCTTATCTGTCGTCAGCCCGGACGCATGTTCCGTCGCAATCCACTGCCCATCGCGCATGATGGTAACTTCATCGGAAATACGGAGGATTTCCTCCATTTTGTGGCTGATATAGACCATAGCCACGCCTTTTGCCCTTAACTTATTGATAATTACGAAAAGATGCTCAACCTCCTCCTGTGTCAGGGAAGAAGTCGGCTCGTCCAGAACAAGAATTTTCGCGTTATAAGATACCGCTTTTGCAATTTCAACCATCTGCCGCTGGGAAACGCTCAGCTTGCCGATGATGGTCTTCGGATTTACGGGAATATCAAGGTCATCGAAAACCTTTTTTGTTTCCTCGAACATTACTTTATGGCTGACAAGACCGCCCTGCTTCGGGAAACGTCCCAGCCAGATATTTTCCATAACGCTGCGCTGGAGAACCTGGTTCAGCTCCTGATGTACCATCGCAACGCCGTTTTCCATAGCGTTTTTCGGACCTGTAAAATGTACCGACTGTCCGTCAATGCGAATTTCGCCGCCGTCCTGTTTATAAATGCCAAATAAACACTTCATCAGTGTGGATTTGCCCGCGCCGTTTTCGCCCATCAGCGCATGCACCGTGCCGGGGCGCAGCCGCAGTTTCGCGTGATCCAAAGCCTTTACGCCCGGGAACTGCTTTTCAATATCCGTCATTTCCAATACGAATTCGGATGCGGGCTGTGTCTTTTCCAGTGTCACCACTTCCGCAGTCGTCTTTTCCTGATTTTCATTCACCGCATTTTCACCACGCTTCCTTTTATCGAAGAACGCACAGTGAGGAAGCCCCCACTGTGCGAACATTCTTCCACAGTCAAAAACTGTATGCAATTACCATTCGGTATTATTCGCCCTCGTAAGGTGCGTAAGGGATACGAACTGCAACGCCTGTGTCGTCGAAGCTGTAATCCGTACCTGCAAGGAAATCTGCGCCGCCTGCAAGGTTCAGTGCAACTGCCGCAATCGCATTACCCATCGCCTGGCCATCCTGCAGAACTGTCGCGCTCATTGTACCATTCTGGATTGCGTCTTTCGCTGCATCTGTTGCGTCAACGCCGATTACAGGAATGAAGTTTGCGCCTTCAGCGCCTGTGTTGTAGCCAATGTTGGAAAGTGCCGCAATACAGCCGATTGCCATGCCGTCATTGTTTGCCAGTACAAGCTCAATCTTGCCTTCGTTAGCTGCAAGCATAGCTTCCATTGCTTTCTGAGCTGTTTCTGTATCCCAGTTACAAACCTGAGTTTCGCCAACCTGTTCCATTTCAACGCCGTTTTCAACTGCCTGCTCTACGCTGTACTGTGTACGCGCGATTGCTTCGGGGTTGTCGGGTTCGCCCTGGAACATTACATACTGAACTTTGCCGTCGCCGTTCAGGTCATATTCAGGATGTTCGTCAAAAATCTTCTTTACAAGGTCGCCCTGCATTTTGCCTGCGTCCGCAGCGTTTGTGCCAATGAAGACAGCTTTTTCATAGGATTTGATTACCTCTGTGTCAGGCTCTCTGTTGAAGAAAACAGTAGGGATGCCGGCGTCTTTTGCTTTGTCCACAACGCCGCTTGCAGCCTTCGCGTCAACCATGTTTACGCAAAGAACATCTACGCCTTTTTCAATCATAACGTCAAGCTGGTCGTTCTGTGTAGCCTGATCGCCTTTGCCGTCCTGCATGATAACCTCAGCCTTACCGTCCAGCGCAGCCTGAAGGGCATTCCGAACTGTGGAAATATAAGTATCATCATACTTGTAAATCAGAACGCCTACTGTGGGAAGGGCACCGCCATCGCCTTCGCCCTCACCGCCGTCTGCTGCGGGCTCGGGACTGCCGCCGCAGGCTGCTAAGCCCAAAACCATCACGGATGCCATCAGCATCGCCAAAAATTTCTTTTTCATGAGTATCCTCCTCCTTATTTTGCCGCCGTCACAGCGGCTGTAACAGGTTATTCAGCGGGATGTCCGCTGTTGGGAGTATTATACCAAAAAGTCCAAAAGCAAAACATAGATTTTTTTTCCTACTACCATAAAAATTATTTGATTTCCCCGTCAAATCCGACAATTTTTTTTCAAATCCGCAATTTTTTCTGGCAGTTAGAGCAGCAAATTCTCCAGAACATGCTATTTTGCTGACATTCTGTTGTATAAAGGCACTCTGACATATCGTTCCTTCTGGAGCATCACATCTCCCGGCACCCTGCCCTCTGCGGCGATGCACGCTGCAAGGCGGAATACCGCCCGCCCCTGTGCCTTGCCATTGCAGTCCACCGTACCCCAGAGCCTTCCGGCTGAAAGGGCCTCCATACCAACATCCGTTGCGTCTACGCCAAAGACCGCCGCGGAAACACCGGCTGCATCCAACGCATCCAGTGCGCCAAGCGCCATATCATCATTATTGCAGAGCACAAGCTCGATTTCGCTGCCGTAGGCCGCCAGCCATTGCTCCATGAGCATTCTGGCACGCCCGCGCTCCCAGTCCGCTGTGCCGGAATCCAGTTTTTTCAGCAAAATACCTGCTTCCTCTATCGTTTCAACGGAGTATTCGGAGCGCATGATGGTATCCTGATGCCCCATTTCGCCCTCCAGCATGACATACTGCAAAACACCATCGCCGTCCTTATCCATCTCCGGCCTACGCCGCAGGCTCGCCGCCACAGACCTTCCCTGAAGCACAGCGGTCTGCTTTGCGTCCGAGCCTACATAGTATATCCGTTCCCCGCGCATAATATCCTCCGGAACAGGCTCCCGGTTGAAAAAAATAACCGGAACAGAAGGGTCCTCCTGCAAAACAATGTCAATAATAGAGGACGCGCTCGTCCGGTCCACAAGATTCACGCACACCGCGTCACAGCCGAACGCCATAAACCGCTTGACCTGTTCATTCTGCAAACGCTGGCTGCCGTTCGCCGCAGAAATATTCAGCACGATTTTTCTGCCGGTTTCCTCCTCATACGCATGGGCTGCCTCCTCCATGCCGGAAATGATTTTCTCCACAAATGTATCCGTATCCAGATAAATAGATACGCCTATCTGCAAAGGCTTCTGCGCCGCATCGTGCGTTTTCCATGCGACACCGCCCAAAACTGCCGCCAGCAGACACAGGCACAGCAGCCTCCTGCCTTTCTTTCCCAAAGCTATCTCTCCTTACGCTTAAAATCCCTCAAACTTTTCTTTCCTTAAATATAGGGAAACACAACGCTTTCTACATTTTTATCACGCAGCGTTTCAGCTGTCACAAGCACAGATTCTACAACAACCGTTTCCTCTGCCGCGCCCTTCCCCTGCAATATCCGCGCGGCTCCCTCCACAGCGAGGTATCCCGCTTCATAATCCCTGTGTACGACCGTGCCGCGGACTGTGCCTTTCTCCAAAAAACCGCGCATCGCTCCGCTGAAGCCCGCGCCATAGACAGGAATCCCCTCTGTATTCGCCTCCCCCAATGCCTGTAAAACTGATTTATCCCCGGAAACAAGGATATTTCCGCCCTGCGCCGCCATGCCCTTCAGCAGCGTTTCAACAGCGGACGTTTCCCCCAGAGAAAGCCGACGCACCAGAACGCCCGCCTCCCGCAGACGCTCCTCCGTCAGCCCATGCAGCTGTTCCATATACCAGCTTTTCTGTACCGGTTCTACAATCGTCACGCTTTCACCTTTTTCCCGCCCTGTCAGCACAGCCTCCGCCAACAGGCGGCTTTCCTCCTCCGCGTTTCCGCCAATCCTGACGCGTACGCGTGCCGAATCCGTTTCGCTGTCATACAATACCACCGGTACACCGACTGGCACGCTTTCCAGCGCTTCCTCTGCATGGCGGCTGTCCCTGCATTGCAAAACAATGCCGCGGCAGCCTGTTTCCAGTTCCCGCTGGACTGCCGCCTGCTTTTCCTCCCCCGTCCGCATATCGGCAAGGCTGGAAAAGCTGACATCTACATTCCATTCCGTCGCGGCTTTTGCCACGCCCATCCGGAAATTTTCCAGCTGCCGTCCTGCGGGCATATCCGTCAGTACCGCAATCCGTATGATATCCATTTTCCGTTCCCGCAGAAGAAAATCCGTAGAGGACAGCAGGAACAGGAACACCAGCAGGAATATATCAGCAAGCAAAAATTTTTTCATTTTTTTATCCAAAGGAATCCAGCCTCCTTTCCGCCAGCGTTTCATACGGCACAGCAGGAATCCGTATCCGAACCTGTGTCCCCTCATCCGGCTCGGAGGCCAGAGAAAGTCCATATTCTGTACCGAACACAAGCCTCAGCCGCTCCCGCACGTTTTGCAGGCCAACGCCGCCCTTTTTCCGGCTGACGCGTTCGCCCGCCAGTATTTTTTCCACCGTTTCCGCCGGCATGCCGCAGCCGTTGTCCTCTATGTCTATCAGAATGTCACCGCCGTCCCGCCTTACGGAAATGTGTATCTCTCCATCGCCGTCCATAAATTCCATAGCGTGGTAAATGGCATTTTCCACAACAGGCTGCAATATCAACTTTATTGTGCCGCAGTTTTCCACGCCTTCCTCCACGTCAAAGGAATAGGTAAAACGGTTTTTGAAGCGCAGCTCCTGTATCATTAAGTAGTTGCGGACATGTTCTATCTCGTCCCCAATCGGGATGATGTTCTTTCCGCCGCTCAGGCTGATTCGGAAAAACCGCGCCAGAGCCGTCACCGCTTCGACAGCCTCCTCCCGTTTCCCGTTTTCAATCAGCCAGACAATGACATCCAGCGTATTATACAGGAAATGCGGGTTAATCTGATTTTGCAAAGCCATCAGCTCGCTCCTGCGTTTGGCCTCATGCTCCTCCACAATATCCGCCATAAGCCGTTTCAGGTTTTCCTGCATCTGGCTGATTGCCTTACCCAGATGCCAGACCTCGTAAAAACCGGAGGGTTGTATTCGGGTATCCAAATCCCCCGCCTCAATCTGGTTGACCGCTTCCTCCAGCCGCCGCATGGGTGCAGAAACCTTCCGCGAAAGGAAGGAATTGATTAAGACCATCACACTCACAAAAAACAGCAGCAGAAACAATATCATCATACTGCTTTGGAAAGCGTTCAGCATGACCATGCCGCTCTGTATCACGCCGACAATCTTCCAGCCCGTATAGCCCACAGTATTGACGAAATACTCCGCTTTTTTATCGCCTCCCTGCGGGCGGGAATCATATTCCCCGCTTGGGTTCCATTCTTCCAGCAAGCCGCTTTCCACCAGCTCCTGCTTCGGATGGCAGAGCAGGTTCCCATCTGCATCCGTCAGGTAAAGATAAGATCCTTCCCCCAGCAGCAAATCTGAAAATACGTCCTGCAACCCGCTCTGTTTCAGTTGGATGAGCAGTATGCCTTTTTCTTCCTCTTCCCCGCGGCTAATTTTCACCACCCGCGTCATAGGCAACACGCGGGTATATTCTTCCGGCGGGGTTTCAAACAAACGCTCGATTTCCAAATGCCCGAAGGTAATGTTTTCCTCCCTTGCAAGCGTCCTCCGGTACCATTCTTCTCTGTGAACATCCACGCCTTCCCGCAGTTTCCCCGCCGGTGCCGCCGCCAGAAGCTGACCGTCCTCCGAAAAAAGCGCAATCCTCTGCACTTCCTCCCTGTTCGTATCGTACAGCAGCTGAAAAGAATCCAGAATAAATTCCTCATCTACGTCCCGCCGCTTTATCACACTGTAATACAGCGAATCCGAAACCTTCATCATATTTCGGATATACGCATGAAACTGGTAGCCTGCCTGTTCCAGCAAAGAGCGGTTTTCCTCCCGCAGAGTTTCCCGCGTCTGCTGCATAAAACGCCCATAGAACGAAAGCCCCATAAAAAGGGAGATTCCTACCGCTGCCGCCGTAAACGATATCCATATTACCCTGCGTAATTCCAGCCGCTGGCCGTCCAGCCTGAGCCTGCTCCAAACCGCCTGCTTCAGCCGTTCCAAAATCCCCACCGGCAGCCCCTCACTTTCCTCTGAATTTATTCGGCGAAACGCCGAAGCGTTTTTTGAACACATAGCTGAAATAATTCGGCTCATCATAGCCCACGCGGGCGGCAATGGCATACGTCTTGTCGTCTGTGCTTTTCAGAAGCTCCGCCGCTTTTTCCATGCGTATCCCCGTCAGATAGGAAGTATAGCTTTCGCCTACTTCCCGCTTGAATATCGTTGAAAAATAAGCTGTGCTCATATGCAGATGCCCGCAGAGCATTTCCAGCGAGAGCATGGAATTTTGATAATTTTCTTCTATATAGCGTTTTGCCTCCTGTATGATGGTGCGGGTCGTTCCCCTGCGCGCGCTGGAAACACAGCCGCTGACCGAAAAACATACACCCGAAAGCCAGCGGGCTGTTTCCTCTGCCTCCGTAATGCCGGAAAGCACACCGTTATAATCGCCGTATTCCCCGAAAATCAGCTGTTCATCCAGCCCATATTTCTGCACAACGCGCAGGATCACATTCAGAATCCCAATCAGATACGCCTGCACACCGTTTGCCATCGCTCCGCCCTTCATAGGGCGCACAATATTCTCCACACAGGAAAGTATGCTTTCTTCATCCCCAAAGCAGAGCGCGTGATTCAATTCTGCGCCTGCCTTATCATCCAGCCAGAGCATTGCCCTCTGCTGCGGCTCAACATCGTTGATGTAAATGACATCGCCCGCAATGCCGCCATAAGAAACAGCCTCCCGCGCACTACTGTAACTTTGCTCGATTTCCTCAATCCGGCTGACGATCCGGCCAATGCCAACGGTCAGCGGCTGGCGGAGTATTTTCCGGCTTTCCCGGCAGACATCATCCAGCAGTGTCATCAGCCCTGCGAGGGCCGCCTCATCTTCCAATGCAGCAATCACGCTCAGGCCGGACGGACGATGAAAGCTGGTAAATTCGCCCCATTCCGAAAGGCGGCTGTCCAAAAGCCTGCGCACAGGCACCGCCGCCATGCTCTGCTCTTTTGTCATGGAAAAAATGGAACCGCCCCCGCCGATGTTGATTTTCAAGGCTGTCCAGCAGTTTCCCCGCATCAGCCCCAGGCCATACTCCTCCATGCTCCGCGCAATCTGTGCAGATTCCGCCTTGCCTTTCACCAAATTCCCCAGAAAATTCTCCCGCAGGACGTCCAGATTTTTGGCAAAGCTCTCCCGCAGAGCCGTTTCGCCCCGCAGTCGTTCAATCTCCTCATCCAGACTGGCACGCAGCTTTTCCAATATCTCCGTCAGCTCCCGTGCGTTGACCGGCTTCAGGATATATTCCGTTATATCCAGCCGTATTGCCTGTTTCGCATACTCAAAATCATCATAGCCGGAAAATATCACCAGCCGTATGGAGGGGCGGCTCCTGTGCAGTTCCGCCGCAAGCTCCAGCCCGTCCATATAAGGCATACGGATATCAGTCAGCACAACGTCCGGCTCCAGCAGTTCAATTTTTTCCAGCGCGTCCCTGCCGTTTTCCGCGTCGCCGATTACCGTAAAACCCGTTTTTTCCCAGTCTATTTTTCGGATAATGCTTGTCCGCACTTCTTCCTCATCATCTACCAGCAATATTTTATAGTTTTCTTCCATACATCCTCACCTGCCTGTTAAGAAAATTATAGCAAAAAAGGCGGCGTTATAGGTGCTGGCAAAAGAAAAAGTTATTTTCTTTTGTCAAGCCGCCTGTTCCGCTGCCCTTCTTCTCATTATTTTACAGGAACCGTTCCATCTCCGCCCAGAGTTCATCTACGCCTGTTTTTTTCTCGCCGGAAAAAGGAATCAGCACATCCTCCGCGCCCAGGCCAAGCGTTTTTCGTATTACAGAAAGCTGTTTCGGTATCTGGCTGCGGTTCAGCTTATCGGATTTTGTAGCGGCGATAATGATGTCATATCCGTAATGTTTCAGCCATTCGTACATCATCACGTCGTTTTTCCCCGGCTCATGCCGAATGTCTATCAGCAGTATGATTGCCTTAAGCTCCTCACGTTTCTGGAGATATTCCTCTATCATTTTGCTCCATCTAGCGATTTCCGTTTTCGGGGCTTTCGCATAGCCATACCCCGGCAGGTCAACCGCATACATCACACCGTTTACATCATAAAAATTGATAGTACGCGTTTTGCCGGGCTGGGAACTTGTGCGCGCCAAAGCCCGCCGCCCCAGCATGGCGTTGATAAGCGTGGATTTTCCTACGTTGGATTTTCCCGCAAAGGCAATTTCCGGTCTTCCATCCTGAGGGTACTGCGAAAAATTCGTGCCAACTGCCGCCAGCGAACTGTTTTTTACTTCCATACGCTTTCTCCTTCCGCAAGGGCAGCACGCAGTACATCTTCCATGGTTTCCGCAAGCACAAATTCCAGCCCTTCTTTTGCTTCCTCATCGACCTCTTTCCAGTCTTTTTCGTTTTCCTTCGGCAGTACCACAGTCTTAATTCCCGCCTTTTTCGCCGCAAGTATCTTTTCCTGCAAGCCACCGATGGCAAGCACCCTGCCGCGTATCGTGATTTCCCCTGTCATCGCCACATCACTGCGTACCTTCGCGCCTGTCAGCGCGGAAAGCATTGCGGTCGCCATCGTCACACCGGCGGAAGGGCCATCCTTCGGCGTTGCCCCTTCGGGGATATGGATATGGATGTCCTTTTTTTTATAAAAATCTTCCTCCAGCCGGAAATCTGTACTGCGGGAGCGGATAAAGCTGACTGCCGCATCCGCCGATTCCTGCATCACTTTGCCGAGATTGCCTGTCAGCTTAAATTTCCCTTCGCCATGCATTACGTTCACCTCAATGGAAAGCGTCGTTCCGCCGGCTCTTGTCCATGCCAACCCGCGCACAATGCCCACCTGCGGCTCCTGATAAATCTTATCCTGCGTATATTTCCGCACACCGAGCAGTTCTTCCAGATTCTGAACGGTAACATTCAGGCTTTTTTTCTCTCCTGAAAGCACAGCCTTAACCGCTTTCCGGCAGACCGTGCCAATGACGCGTTCCAGCTGGCGCACGCCAGCTTCGCGCGTATATCCGTCTATCATTTCCTCAATGGCGTCCGCACTGATTTTAATCTGCCGCGCCGTCAGGCCGTGGCGTTTTCTCTGCTTGCCCAGCAGGTGCTTTTGAGCAATATGCAGCTTTTCCAGAGAGGTGTAGCTGCTCAGCTGTATCACTTCCATTCTGTCCAGCAGGGGCTGGGGAATGGTGTCCAGGCTGTTCGCTGTACACATAAACAGCACATGGGACAAATCATACGGCTGTTCTACGAAATGATCGCGGAAAGTATTATTCTGCTCCCCATCCAGCACTTCAAGGAGTGCGGCGGCAGGGTCGCCGTTATGCGAAACGCCCAGCTTATCCACCTCGTCCAAAAGCATCAGCGGATTTACAGTTCCTGCCTGCTTCATCGCGTTAATGATGCGCCCCGGCATCGCGCCAATGTATGTCCGCCTGTGTCCGCGAATTTCCGCTTCATCCTTTACGCCGCCCAGCGACATACGGACATATTTCCGGTTTAACGCCTTTGCCACAGAACGCGCAATAGAGGTTTTGCCCACCCCCGGCGGCCCGACAAGGCAGAGTATAGTCGCATTTTCTTCCGGCGCGTTTTCCCGCACCGCAAGGTACTCCAAAATTCGTTCCTTTACCTTTTTCAGCCCGTAATGGTCTTTATCGAGTATTTTTGCGGCACGCTCCAAATCAAAAATTTCCTCTGACCGCTCCTGCCAGGGCAGGTTCAGCAGGGTATCAATATAATTGCGGGATACATTGGATTCCGGCGAGGTAACGGGAATCTTCATCATACGGCTGATTTCCCGTTCAATGGTGTTCCACACCTGTTCCGGAGGATTTTTTTCTTCCAGCCGTTTCCGAAAATCCGCGGCGTCCGCGCCGACTCCATCTTTATCGCCCAGTTCTTCCTGCAAAACCTTCATTTCTTCCCGCAGAAAATATTCCCGCTGGTTCTGGTCTATCCGCTGTTTCGTTTTGCCTTCAATCTCTTTTTTGATATCCAGAACGGCACGTTCCTGCCGCATTTCCGCAACAACCGCTTCCAGGCGTTCCATCGGGTTCAGTATTTCCAGAAGGTACTGTTTGCGATGCACTGGAATATCCAGCCCTGTGGCAACAATATCCGCCAGAAGCCCCGGCATCTTCGCCGTTGTGATATTTCCCAGCAAGTCCACAGAAGTCGTATTCGGCACACGCTTCATATATTCCTCATACTGCTCCACAGCAATCCGCATCAGCGCCAGCATGTACGTATCCGGCTCCCCCTCGAAATCCTGCCCGATGGTTGTAATCTTGGCATAATCACAGGAACCCTTCGGGCGGATATCCTCCAGCCTGCCGCGCTCCTTCCCTTCCACAACAACATGTGTCAAATTCCCCGGCAGCTTCATAATCTGCTTTACCACCGCCAGCGTGCCAATGCTGTATAAATCCCGCCTGCCTGGCTCCATGACGGACGCGTCCCGCTGCGTCAGCAGAAAAATCTGGTTCGCGTTATCCTCTGCCGCATTGACCGCCGCAAGGGATTTTTCCCGTCCTGCCGGAAGGCTGACAATCATATTGGGGAATACCGTCATCCCGCGCAGCGTCAGCATCGGTATGATAATCGACTGTTTTTTCTCCATTTCTTCACCTCATATATCTCCGCTGTTGGGATAATTCCTTTTCAGCGGCTGTCTGCTCATTTTTCAGCTTATTGTATACCATACCACAAAACCTGCCTACGGTCAAACCTTGGTCTTCCATAGGCCTTTTGAATTCCGCAGGATAGCTGAATTTTTCATATTTTTCGTTTTTCCTGTTTCCGTTATTCCCTTTCGGGGAAAAATCATGTAAAATAGGAAAAGCACAGGCAAAGCTGCCAGTTTATTACAGAAAGGAAATTCCTATGAGCAATTTAGAAGCAATACAAAAACGCCGTATATTCGGCATCATCTCCCACCCCGACGCAGGTAAAACCACGCTGACCGAAAAACTGCTGCTGCACGGCGGTGCGATTCGCGAAGCGGGTACGGTCAAAGCCCGCCGCAACGCGAAATTCGCCAAAAGCGACTGGATGGAGATTGAGAAACAGCGCGGCATTTCTGTCACGTCCTCCGTCATGCAGTTTGAATATCAGGGCAAGGTCGTTTCCATAATGGATACGCCCGGGCATAACGATTTCGGAGAAGACACCTACCGCATACTGACCTCTGTGGACAGCGCGGTCATGGTCATTGACGCGGCAAAGGGCGTAGAGGCGCAGACAGTCAAGCTGTTCAAGGTTTGCAGTATGCGCCAGATTCCCATTTTCACATTTATTAACAAGCTCGACCGCCAGTCCAAAGACCCACTGGACTGTATGGCAGATTTGGAGGACGCGCTCGGCCTGCCCTCTACAGCCGTTACATGGCCCATCGGCAACGGCCTGACGTTCGAGGGTATTTATGACCGTCTGGAAAATAAAGTTTACCTATATAAACAAAAGAATGGCATTGTAGAACTGGGCGCAAACGGTGTATTCGGCGATGCACTGGAGGGCATTATTTCTGACGCAAATCTGGATATCCTTCGCGGCGAAATGGAGCTTTTGGACGGCGCGGGCAATCCGTTTGACCTCAAGGCTGTGGAAGAAGGACGGCTTTCGCCTGTCTTTTTCGGCTCTGCACTGGCAGACTTCGGCATAACGCCATTTTTGCAGCATTTTCTGGAATGGTCGCCCGCGCCGGGTCCCAGAAAAACAACGGATGGCGAAGTCAAACCCACAGACGGGTTTTTCAGCGGCTTTATTTTCAAAATACAGGCGAACATGAACCCTGCTCATCGGGACAGGCTGGCGTTTTTCCGCATTTGCTCCGGCACGTTTACCCGCGGCATGAACGTCACACTTTCCCGCACAGGCAAGCAGATGAAGCTGAGCCAGTCCACACACCTGATGGCAAACGACCGCGAAACCGTAGAAACCGCCATTGCAGGGGATATCATCGGCATTTATGACAGCGGCAACTACCAGATTGGCGACACGCTGACAGACCGGAAGGAAAAGCTCTTTTTCGAGCCCCTGCCGACCTTCCCGCCGGAGCTTTTCGCACGGGTACACCCTATCAATTCCCTGAAAGCAAAGCAGTTCCAAAAGGGTGTACAGCAGCTTGCACAGGAAGGTGCGATACAGGTTTACCACAATGAGTTTAATGATGTTATCCTTGGCGCTGTCGGACAGCTGCAATTCGAGGTATTTGAATACCGTCTGGCAAACGAATACAATTCCGAGGTACGCATGGAGCCGCTGGATTACAGCGTAGCGCGGTGGGCCGCGCCTGGGTTCCCGAAGGATTTGAAGGATTATGTTGTGGCGCGCAGCTCGCTGGTATATGACCATTTTGAGCGTCCGCTCCTGCTATTCGCCAACCAGTACACCCTGAACAATTTCATGCAGAAAAATCCTGAAATCAAGCTTGTAGAGGCTTTGGACGTAGACGATACGGCATATCAGGAAATGTAAAAGGATAAGACCTTGAGGGCTCTGCCCCAGACTATCAAAAAACCTATTTTTGTGTCGCGGAAGGGTTCGGGAAACGAAGCGTTTCGCGAGCGGAATCCGCAGAGCGGGCTTTGCCCGTTCGAGGAAAAGGGCAAGTTTAAGGCTTTTTCAAAAGCCGGTGGAATGAGTCCCTTTATACCGACAGTTCCTCAAAAAAGGCTTGAAGGCGTAGCCTGAGCCTTTTTTGACACACTGTTTGGGGCCCTGCCCCCCCCCAGACCCCCGCAAGGGCTTCCGCCCTTGACCCTTCTGTCCGCCGCACATTTTGTGCGGCGGGTTTTCTTTCCGAAAACAACTCTTTTTTTATTCCCCTGTCTGCAAAACACATTGACAAATCCACCCTTCCGGTATATTGTAACAGTAGCGTTTTAACGCATAATAGTACAACAGAAAAAATGCTTCAAAAAATACAAAGGAGGTAATTCCTATGGAATTAAAAATCAACAGCGCAATTAAATCACAGACAAAAGTCAGCTATGCCATCGAATCCGCCGGTCCCCTGCCCTATGACATCGACTGCGGAGAGGGCATCAATATCGTTATGATTCCTCCCGAGGCAAAAAAAGCCTTCGATGGGCTGACATTTGAAATGCTGCGCACTTACCCCCATTCCGTCGGCATAAAAGACAGCATCATCGACTACTGGAAGGATTACACAGCCTTAAACTACAAACAGATTGTACTTTGTGACGGCTCTATTTCCGGTCTTTATCTTATCAACCGTCTGTTTTTGGAACCCGGCGACAGGGTACTCGGCTATGTACCGCAGTTCTCGGAGTATGAAACGGACGTAAAAATGTATGGCTGTGCATTTGACGGCGTCCCCCTCAAAGCAGAAAACAATTATAAATTTTCGCCGGCAGACGTGCTTGCCGCACTCAAGCCAGAACATAAACTGATTTATCTGGATAACCCCAATAATCCCACAGGGCAGGTGATTCCTCTGGCGGAAATTGAAACCATACTACAGGCTGCACAAAAGCAGGGAACAGCCGTTATCGTAGACGAAGCCTACGGCGATTATATGCCCCGCCAAAACGCCGCCGCAAACCTGTTCGCGAAATATGACAACTTGATTATTGTCAAGACCTTTTCCAAAGGCTTTGGGCTTGCGGGGCTCCGCGCCGGGTATCTTCTCCTACCGGAACAGCTTACGCCATACATGGGCAACATCACAAATCCTTACTGTATGTCGGAAATCTCCCGCAGCATTGCCGCAAAAACCATCCGCGACGCGGCATTTTTGCAGGAGCTTCGGGAAAAAACAGCCGCGCTCAAGCATATGCTCCTGACGCATCCCTGGAAACACATTTCCATTGCGGAAACAGCAGAATGCACATCTATCTGCCTGCTGACGCACAGCAATCCCGCAGTGGATTTAGCCGGGGAATTTGCAAAACGCCGCATTCTGGTAATCTCCGGAAGCGATTTTTATACTATCAGCAAAAATTCCGCGCGTTTCCGTATTCCTTCGGAAGATGATATGCAGAAAGTGCTCACCGCGCTGGAAGAAATCGATGCTATGGACTGACCGACGCAAAATAAGGCATAAAAAACCGGAGAAACTCTCTGTAAATTGGTTTCTCCGGCTTTTATTTTCCTATTCTACTTCAAATTCGCCGTACAAAACATAGTATGTACTGGTACTATACTCCGGTTTAGAATCCGCCCCCGCAAAATAAAAGGCCATATTTCCCCATTGTGTAGAGTATATGATTTCAAGAGAAGACCACAATTTCCACAAATCGTCTGGCGTCTTTCCTTTTTGGTATTCCGCAATATCTTCCTGCAATAATTTTTTCATATCCTCCATTGTATATACCCCATGTGTCTCCCATAAATATTTCCGCAGGGATTCCTCCGACATTGTGCCTTCATATCTGAAGAAAAACGGGATTCCAATGCGGTATTTTCCAGCAGGCAAAGCACAATACAGCCTTCTGCTATAAGTCCATTTCCCGTCTAACAAACCCTCCCACAAACCGCTCATACTATATCCTATCCCGTCAATGTACTTTGGTTCCGCCTCCCGCATGCGTTCCCAGCCTTCCGCGGTCATACGTTCCACTAAAAAGTCATCTCCATAATCAAATATTTGCGGCTCCCTGTTCCATATCGTTCCCGTCACGCGCTGTTCTTCCTTATCATACACAACGTCCAGCGTAACCCTCGGCATAACCGGACGCTCCACAGAAAAGGTTTCTGCACCGTCCATCCTGCTCCATTTCACCGTATAGCCCAGCGCATTTGCAATTGTCCTTGCGGGCAGATAAATTTCCCCGTCCTTCCTGAGCACCTTCCCCGCAATCGGAATTTTTCGACCCAAATGGTCATACAACACCACATCTTCAACCAGTGTCGCCGTCTGCTCATTTTCCAGAACGACAGGTCCCTCCTTCAAGCGGTAACCGAATGCAGTTACGCTGCCATCCTGCCGCAGTTCGCTTTCCGTCAGCTCCGCCAAATCCTGTATGGACATCATCAGCGTCCCGTCCTGCCGGAGTATGCCCTGCGAAAGCCGCACTTCTTCCCCATTCCGCAATATCCTGATGCTTTCCGCACCAAATGCAGGGACACACCACCATGTCATTGCCAACATCGCCAATAGAACAAACCGCTTCATACCCATTCCCCCTTTTCTTTCAGATTACCATATTCTTACATTGTCTTTCCGAAAAATTCCTTACGTTTTTCTTACAAAATCCTTACAAATCTCCATTCCGTACGCGTTTGCAAAAAAAACCGAAAAATCCATATGATTTTTCTTGCAAACCCGCCTGTTTTCTGCTAAAATATCTTTGTTATGTCACATAGGCAAGCTAAGGAGGTGCAAAAAATGGCTAGATGTGAAATTTGCGAGAAGGGCCAGATTAGAGGCCATAGAATTAGTATTAACCGTAGTCAGGTTAGTAGACGTGCGAATAGAAAATGGAAACCCAACGTAAAGAAAATCAAAATCGTTGAAGACAACGGCAGTGTAAAATCTATTTACGTTTGCACAAGATGTATGCGTTCCAACAAGGTTACGCGCGCAATCTGATTTCCACAGAACAAAAGCCATTCTCCTTATTTATTAAGGAAGAACGGCTTTTTCTTTTTCAAAATCTTTTACTTTTGCTGACAAGCCATATCCCGCAGCCCAGCAAAAGTCCGCCGATAAGAAAAACGCACCGGGGCAGCAGGCACGCCAAAAGCATACCCAGCCCCAGCGCGGCCATTACCACGCCGCACAGCCATTTCAGCGGCGCGCCGTTGCATCTTCTGCGCATCCCGCCACCCCCTTTCTTATTCCTATGCCGGAAATGCAGGGAATGTGCGGGATTTTTTCATTCAGGTCCGTTCCATTCTGCTGTTTAATCTCTGGAACGTATCACGAAAAGATATCCGTCCCGAATATCAATTTCCGCGCGTTCCTCCGCAAGCACGTTGCTTACGGCAATATAATCATCGTCCAGCGCAAGATCAAAATCCGTCAACGGGTAGGAAAAGCCCTTCAGCGTGATGCCCCTGACCTCCATGGAAAGCGGTATAGTGGATACAATATCCCCCACCTTTCCGCAAACCGTCAGGTGCTTATCTATGACCTCCACGCAGTTTTTTTCGTCCACAAGCCTTGCCCGCACACCTTTTTTCAGCAGGGAAAGCAGATAGTGCGCATTGGCAAGCGTATGGTCAAACCTGTCGCCGATGCCGCCGAACAGTACCAGCTCATTCGCGCCCAACTCCAGCGCAAGCAGAACGCCCAGCTCCATATCTGTCTCATTTTTCCGTGCCGGGAACTGCCGCACAGGAATCCCCTGCCCTTTATAATAGTCCCAGACCTCCGGTGAAACGGAATCAAAATCTCCCACAATATAATCGGGGCGTATCCCCAGCGCTTTCGCATGGCGCAGGCCGCTGTCACAGCAAATCACAACGCCGGCCCCATCCATATATGCTTTACAAAAGGAATAATCCCAGATTTCCGCTCCGGCAAAAACCAACGCTTTCATATCACTCGTACTCCTTGAATATTTCTAAAAACTTTCCCGCAGCCCCCGCAATATCTGCCTTGCCCAGCACAGCCGAACCCGCGACAATGATATTCGCGCCTGCGTCCAGAGATGTCCGCACATTTTCCAGCGTAACGCCGCCGTCCACCTCGATATCATACGTAAACCCAAGTTCCTTTTTCCATTCCGCAAGGCGGCGGATTTTTTCTACCTGCTCCGGCATGAATTTCTGCCCTGCAAAACCCGGTTCCACCGTCATCACAAGCACCATATCCACATCAGGCAAATACGGCTTTATTGTTTCCACAGGCGTGCCGGGTTTTATGGTAATCCCCGCCTTTGCGCCTGTTTTCTTTATCTTCGCAAGCACGGCCGCAGGGTCCTTCGCCGCCTCCGCATGGAAATTGACGATATCCGCGCCCGCCTTCGCAAACTCCTCTGCATACCGTTCCGGCTCTGTAATCATCAGATGCACGTCAAACACCATTTTGCTTGCCTTGCGAATGCTCTGGATGACAGGCATGCCAAAGGAAATATTCGGCACAAATATCCCATCCATCACGTCCAGATGCAGGTAAGGCACGCCAGCCTCCTCCAGCAGGGAAAGCTGTTCGCCCACGCGCGTAAAATCTGCCGAAAGCAGCGACGGGGAAAGAAAAATGTTCATGTTATCTTCTCCTCTCTTCTTCCTTCCGTTCTTCATAAAACGTTTTATATCTTTCGTACCGCCGTTCGGAAACGGCTCTGCCGATTTCCTCCTTGACGGCACATTCCGGTTCATTGATATGCATACAGCCGGTATAGCGGCATTGATTCAAAAACGGACGGAATTCCCGAAAATAGGCCTGTAATATCTCCGATGGAATATGACTCAGCAAAAGGGAGGTAAACCCCGGGGAATCTACGATATAGCTTTTTTCCGAAACCTGTATCAGCTCCGCATGACGCGTCGTATGCCTGCCGCGCTGAATTTTCCGGCTGACCTCTCCGGTATTCAATTCCAGCCCCGGAAAAGCGGTATTAATCAGGCTGCTTTTGCCCACGCCTGAAGGTCCCGCAAAAACAGAAATTTTGTTTTCCAGCGCGTGCCGCAGTTGCTCAATGCCAATTCCCTTCTGCGCGCTGGCGCAGATAACGGGATACCCTGCGTGGCGGTAAAGTTCCGCTGCCGCAAGGTAATCCTCGTTTTTATCCTTGTCAATTTTATTTATGACAATCAGGATTTCCAGTTCCTGCTCCTCTGCAAGCAGCAGAAAGCGGTCAAGCAGGTCCAGATTCATATTCGGGCTTTTCGCGGCAAATACAATCACCGCCTGATCCACGTTGGATACCCGCGGGCGTATCAACTCGTTGCGCCGGGGCAGAATTTCATCTAGGCTGCCTTTTTTTCCGGCTTCGTCCAATATGGAAATCCGCACAGCGTCCCCCACAGTCGGGCGGATCCCCTCTTTGCGGAAAATCCCCCTTGCGCGGCATTCATAAACTCCCTGCTCCGTATCAATATAGTAGAACCCGCCGATTCCTTTTACGATAACGCCTTCCAGCATTCCATCGCCTCACCTTATTCTGAGAAATTCACACTTTGTGTCCATTGTTCCACACTGTCAACATAGCACGTCACCGTGCCGCTGCCGCGTCCCGTTACGGCAACGCTGTACGGGAAATCTTCCGTATCGCGGTATTCATCTACAACAGGGAACGCCCCGTCCGCGTCATTTTTCACCACACGCACATAATGCGAACCGCCGCCCGCAGGAGCGCTGATGGTAAAATATTTCGTCCCTTCCGTCATGCTGCCGGAATTATCCGGCACTGTCTGTGTCGTCGGCTCCGGCGTCTGGGGGTTCTGCTGAGGCGGCTCCGGCTCATTCGTCTGCGGCGGGCCGCTGCTCACTACAAGGTTTACCACGCTGCCGCTCGGCACCTGCTGATTTGCGGAAATGGTCTGCGTAATGACTCTGCCCTTTTCTACCGTCGTGCTTTCCGTATGGGAAACAGTGCCGACAACGAGCCCGACTGCCTCCAAATCCTGCCTTGCTTTTTCCTCTGTCGCATTTACAACGTTCGGCACAGCAACATCGCCGCCCTCTTTGCCCTTGCTGATTGTCAAAACAATCCGGCTCTTGGCGTTGATGGTTTCTCCCTCCGCAGGACTCTGCCCGATAACCTTTTTGACCTCTATTTCCTCATCATATTCATATTCTATACTGGGATTTGTCCCCACAAGGTTTACAATTTTTTCTGTTGCTTCTTCCTCTGTCAGTTCTTTCATATCCGGCATTTTCTCCGAAGTCAGTCCAGTGCTGATTTTAATGCCGATTTTCCCGTTAACAGGCACTTTTGTGCCTTCCACTGCGGATTGATAGCAGATTTCGCCTGTATCGTAATACTTGCTTTGTTCCTGCCCCTCCTCTACCAGTTCAATTCCCAGAGCCTCCGCTTCTTTTGTCGCGGCAGAAAGCGTTTTGCCCAGCAGGGACGGCATTTCGACCTCCTCGTCCGAAGCAGCAAAGCCGCCAAAGCCCCAGCCGCCGCTGAGTGCGCGCATACCCACAAGGGAAATCACACCAATCAGCACCAACGCAGTGATAACAGCCGCAATAATGACCTTTTTCTCTGCACGGCGATCGGATTCGCTGTCATAATCCTCCTCCAGACGTGGATTTTTGCGCACCTTTTCCGGACGTTTGCTTGCGCGCAAAGGCTCAGCCTCCATATATTCCCGTTCATACTCGTCCTCTTTTGCCAGACGCAGCTTTTTACCATATTTCTCAAAGCTGACAAGCGGCACGTCAAGCTCCCTCGGCTCTTCTGCCTGCTCCTGCCACTTATGCGTGCGGATATATTCCAGTTCTTTCTGGTCTGCCGGCTTCGTCTGTTCCACAGCCTCCACCAGCCGTACCGCCTGCGCGCGCCCGTCCTCGGCTTTTCCCTTTGCTGCCTGTGCCGCGCGGAGCTGTGCCGCCGCTTCTGCCCGCTTGGACATCCGGATTCCTGCACCATTCGGACTTGATGCGTCGCCTGTACCTGCCGCATCGCCTGTGCCCGATGTAACATCTGCGCCTGACGCACTGCCTGTGCCTGATGCACTGCTTGTGCCCGACACATTGTTTATGCCTGAAGCACTGTTTGCTGTGCCGTTCGCATCTGCCATAACTTCGGCACTCGCCGCCGCTGTACCAGCCCCACCGTTACCATCTGTACCAGATGCGCGGTTTGCATTCCGCCGTCCGGTATTCGACATACGCTGTGCAGTCGAAGACCCACGCCGCATCATAACGGAATCCTCCGGAACTTCCGTCCACTGCGCCTGTTTTTTCTGCGGGCCGTCCTCCATCAAAGGAGGAATTGCCACGCCTGTCAGCTCTGCCCTTGCGCGGATCAGGTCCGCCAAAAGCTGTTCAATGCTGGCATATCGTTCATCTGCCTTTTTCATAGTCGCCTTATGAATGATTCCCTCCAGAGAAGGGCTGCAGTTCGGATTATACTGCCGGATATCCGGCAACTCCTCATTGATATGCTTCAACGCGATAGAAACGGAATTATTCCCCTGAAACGGCAGCCTGCCTGTAATCATTTCAAACATCGTAATGCCGAGGGAATAGATATCGCTTTTTTCGTCCACATAACCGCCCCGCGCCTGTTCCGGCGAAAAATAATGGACAGAGCCCGCGGCATTTGCCGTTGTCGTCATGGTTGTCGCGGTCGCGGCTCTTGCAATGCCGAAATCCGTTACTTTTACCACGCCATCTGTCCCCACAAGGATATTCTGGGGCTTGATATCCCTATGTACAATATGCCCTTTATGCGCCTGCGAAAGCGCGGACGCAACCTGTATTGCCACATTGATGGTAGAGCGGGAGTCAAACGGAGCTTTTTCCTTTATCGCCTTTTTCAGCGTATCCCCATGAATATATTCCATAACAATAAAGTTTATATCATCGTCCGCCCCAACATCATATACCCGCACGATATTCGGGTGGGAAAGCTTTGCCGCTGAACGCGCCTCCGAACGGAACCGCTCAATAAATTCATCATCGCCAATATATTCTTCACGAAGCACCTTTACCGTCACATAGCGCTCCAGCTCCCTGTCCCTTCCCCGATACACCACAGCCATGCCGCCGGAGCCAATCTTCTCCACAATCTCGTATCTGCCCCGCAGGACAGTACCCGGATTCAGTAACATTTATTATAACCTCCTAAATCTCCACCAAAATCAGAGAAATATTATCGTATCCGCCGTGCTTATTTGCCTCATCGACCAAAACTGCGGCTTTCCGTTCCACAGAACAGCGTTTATCCAGTATTCTTGCGATTTCATCATCCCGCAGCATACCGGAAAGCCCGTCTGTACAAAGCAGGAGCATATCGCCCTTTTTCACCTGACGTATCATCGTATCTGTTTCCACACTGTCCCGTATGCCAACTGCGCGCGTAATAACATTGCGTTTCGGATGCTCCGCTGCTTCTTCCTTCGTAATCGAACCCATCTTTACCAGTTCCATCACATAGGAATGGTCAGTTGTCAGGGGTTTCAGCATTTTTTTTCGGTATAAATATGCCCTGCTGTCACCCACATGGACAACAAACAGCTTTTCTTCCCGAATTACCGCTGCCACAAGCGTCGTGCCCATTTCAGCAAATTCCCTCGCGGAATTGGATTTCCTGTAAACCGCCTCATTTGCCGCGGCAACTGCGCCCGTCATCAGGTCCAGTGTTTCCTCGCTCCCGGCATGTTCCTTTTCCTGCCGGAGGTATTCCAGAAATGTTTCAATCGCACTGCTGCTGGCAACCTCACCCGCATTGCAGCCGCCCATGCCGTCCGCAACGACATAGATGTTATGCACAGGGTCATCACCTGCTGTAATATGGTATGCGTCTTCGTTATTTTTGCGGCATCTGCCGATGTCGCTGATTCCAACCGCTTTCAAAACTGCTCCACCTCCTTTAGAAAGAGCCTGAAAACCGCAGGACGCTGTCCCGCACCCTGCAAGGGCTTTCCGCCCTTGACCCGTTTGCCAGCCGCATTCCATGCGGCTGGATTTTAACTGTTTCATATTTTTGTTTTTCAAAAATATATTCTGCTTTTCTTGTGTTTCCTTCCCCGCACAAAGTGTGGGGAACAGAAGTTTTTGCCCCGCTTTTTCCAAAAAGCGGGCGGGGGTTTGGGGCGGTGCCCCAAGGGTTTCATTTCTTCAAATACCCGCGCCGCAGCTGCCCACACGCCGCATCAATGTCGCTGCCGAGCCGCCGCCGTACTGTCGTTTCCACGCTGTTGTCCTGCAATATCGCCGCGAACCGCCGCACCCGCTCATCTGAGCTTTTCACAAACGCACGCTCCTTCACATCATTCACAGGTATCAGATTCACATGGCACAGCATATGCCGTAGCCGTCCCGCCAGTTCCCGCGCGCATGCGTCGCTGTCATTCACGCCCTGCATCATGGCATATTCAAACGTAATCCGCCGCTTCGTTTTCTCCGCATACGCACGGCAGGCTGAAAGCAGCGTGTCCATTGGATTTGCCCTGGAAATCGGCATGATACTGTTCCGTATCCCATCATTCGGCGCATGCAGCGATACCGCCAGAGTAATTTGCAGATTTTCCTCCGCCAGTTCATAAATTTTATCAATCAGCCCACAAGTGGAAAGCGTGATATGCCGCTGTCCCATATTCTGCCCTTTCCGGTCGTTAATCAGCCGCAGAAATTTCAGCACATTTTCATAATTATCCAAAGGCTCGCCGCTTCCCATCAGCACAACGCCGCTGACGCGTTCGCCGCAGTCCTTTTGTATTTCGTATACCTGCGAAAGCATCTCCCCAGCCGTTAAGCTCCGCTCCACACCGTCCAGCGTAGAGGCGCAGAATTGACAGCCCATACGGCAGCCTGCCTGTGTGGAAATACAGACTGTATTTCCATATTCATACTTCATCAGTACGCTTTCTATGACAGAGCCGTTTTCCAGCGCAAATAAATATTTCCGCGTACCGTCCTTCTGCGAAACCAGCTTCCGCACCACTTCCGTCCGCGGGAGTTTTGCCGTACTTTCCAGCTTCTCCCGAAGCGTTTTGGGAAGGTTTGTCATTTCCGCAAAATCCGCGGCATGCTTTCCGTGTATCCATTCAAAAAGCTGCTTTGCCCTGAATCCGGGTTCCCCCATCTCTATAATAAACTGTTCCAGCTCAGCACTGTCCATTGACCTGAGGTCCGTTTTTGCCATGTTATCCCTTCCTTGCCATACGCGCGATGAAAAAGCCGTCCGTTCCCGTCCTGTACGGCAGGAGCGTTACAAAGCCTTTCCCTGCCGTTTCCATAGCCCAGTCCCATTCTTTGGGCAGGAACGGCGTGATGTCCTCTGCTTCAAACGCGGGGTGTCCCGCAAGAAACCACTCCACATTTTTCTCATTTTCCTTGCGGCTCAGCGTACAGGTACAGTATACCAGCACACCGCCCGGACGCACAAGATTTCCGGCATTTTCCAATATTCTCCGCTGTATCTCTATCAGGCTGTCGATTTCGCTGCCCGTTTTTTTCAGACGGATATCCGGCTTTTTCCGCATCAGCCCCAGACCGGAACAGGGCACATCCGCCAGCACACGGTCAAACAGCCCTGAAACCTCATCCGGCTCCATGCCGTCCCTCTGCGCACACTCCATGCAGGAAATCCCCAGCCGCGCGGCAGTTTCCTCCATCAGTTCTATTTTATGAACATGTATATCCCGCGATACGATTTGCCCGTCATTTTCCATTTTTTCCGCTGCCGTAAAACTCTTCCCCCCCGGCGCGGCGCAGATATCCAATACGCGCTCCCCTTTCTGCGGGTCTAAGACACTGACCGCAAGCTGAGAGCTTTCATCCTGAATATGGAACAGCCCTTCCTGAAACGCCGTTAACTTCGTCAAATCTGCTGTTTTCGCAAGATGCAGGGCATTTTCGCAGATACTTCCCTGTGCGGTCTTAACACCGCTTTCCTCAAGCAGCTTCCGCAGATTGTCCGGTGTGGTTTTCAATGTATTCACCCGTACCGACACATCGGGCGGCTGGTTATTTTCGGCACAGAGCCGTTCCGTTTCCACAATACCATAATACGCTGCCCACATTTTCACCAGCCAGAGCGGATGTGAATAGCGCACAGAAATCCATTCCGCAGTCCCCGCCTCCGGCAGAGGCGTACTTTCCCAATCCCGAGCCAGCCGCCGCAGAAGCCCGTTTACAAAGCCTTTCAGCGCGCGGTAGCCGCGTGCCTCTGCCAGCTTGACCGCCTCGTTGCAGGCAGCAGAATCCGGAACCTGCATAAATATCAGCTGATATGCCGCCGTACGCACAACCGCCGCCAGCCACGGCTTCATTTTTTCCACAGGAATACTGGAAAATGCGTTCAGCAGATAATCAAGATAAATCAGGCTGCGCAGCGTGCCGTTTACCGTTTCTGTCACAAACGCGCGTTCCTGGCGTGTCATCGCGCCATTCCGCCGCAATATCCGGCGCAGCGCGACATTGCTGTACGCGCCCGCTGTCATGATTTCCATCAACGCCTCCGCCGCCACTTCCCTTGGATTGCTCCGCTGCATCTCCGTGCCCTCCTTCCATAATCCACTAATCTTATTATTATACGGGATTTTGCGACAATCTTCAAGAATTTTTCGTTCAGACATCATAAATAAATCATTTCCTGCCCGAATTTTGAATCAGTTGACACCTGACGCATTGGGTGATATGGTAAAAGCGGCTCAGGCTCATTGCAACAGGTCTTTTCCGCGGAAGGAGTGAATGAAAAAATGGGATATGCAAAAGTCATCATAGGTCTTAGCCATCCGGAGGTCGATAAGTTGTTTGATTACAGAATACCGGCAGAGCTGGAGGCATCTGCACGTCCGGGCGTGCGGGTCATTGTCCCGTTTGGCGCACGCGGCACACGCACAGAAGGCTATATCATTTCCCTCTGCGAAACAACGGAACTGCCGGAGGGCAGGCTCAAGGACATCCGCGAAATACTGGACAGCGGGAAGCCTGTTTTTACGCCGGAGCTGCTCGCCCTTGCGGAATGGCTCAGGGAACGCTGTTTCTGTACGCTCAATCAATGCCTGCAAATCATGCTGCCGCCGGGCATCCGCACCAAAAGCGTCTGGCTCGTTTCCCTGAAAGAAGGTGCGGACGAATCCGGACTGACCGAACGGGAATGTACATTTATGGAACTTCTGCGGGAGCGCGGCACGCTTGCCCTGTCAGAAATCGAACCGGAATCAGGCGCAAAGGCACAGGAAATTGCCCGCTCTCTGGAAAAAAAAGGGCTGATTACGCTGCGGCAGAGTTTACGCCGAAGCGACTATAAAATAGAAAAAAAATATTATTCCCTGAATATAGATTCCCCGCTTTTGGGGGAAATCCGCCAAAAAGCCCAAAAAGACCGCCGTCTGGAGGGACAGCGGCGGATTTTGGAACATTTGGCAAACGGACGCGAAGCCGCACCGGAGGAACTGCGGGAACTGGCAGGCGCATCCCCGCTGAAAACACTGCTTTCCAAAGGTGTGCTGCTGGAACGGCGTCAGGAGGAAAAGCGGCGTGTACTGCCGGAAAAACCGTATACCCGAACGGAAGCGTTTTCACCAACAAAAGAACAGGCGGCAGCACTTGCCGCCCTTCGGGAAGAAATGCAGCAGGAAAAAAAACGCCCCGTACTTCTGCATGGCGTGACGGGCAGCGGCAAAACAGAAATCTATCTGCAAATGATTGCAGATGTGCTGGAAATGGGGAAACAGGCTGTTGTACTTGTGCCGGAAATCGCACTGACCCCGCTGATTTTGGAACGGTTCCTTTCCCGTTTCGGAGAAAAGGTTTCCGTCACACACAGCCGCTTATCCACAGGCGAAAGGGTCGACCAATGGAAACGGGCGCGGGATGGGGAAATTTCTGTTATCATCGGCCCGCGCTCGGCCCTGTTCCTGCCTTTTGCGGACATAGGGGCAATCATCATAGACGAAGCACACGAAACCAGCTATCTTTCCGATGTAACGCCCAAATATGACGCAAGGGAAGCAGCAGAAAAGCTGGCGGAACTGCATGGCGCACTGCTTCTGATGGGAACAGCTACGCCGGATATTTCCGCGTATTATAAGGCAACACAGGGCGAATACCGCCTGCTGGAGCTGAAAGAACGGACGGGCGGCGGAAGCAGGCCGGAAATTTTTGTAACGGATATGCGGCAGGAGCTTGCGGAAGGCAACCGTTCCGTATTCGGGCGGCCTCTGCGGAAGGCTCTGGCGGAAACGCTGGAACGCGGGGAGCAGGCAATGCTTTTCCTGAACCGCCGGGGCTATGCTACATTTGTTTCCTGCCGCAGCTGCGGGCATGCCATGGTCTGCCCAGAATGCGACCTGCCCTATACGTACCACGCCACTGAAAACATACTGCTCTGCCACACCTGCGGCAGACGGGAGGCCTCGCCCAGAGTCTGCCCGGAATGTGGCTCCGGCTATATCCGCCAGTTCGGGACAGGGACGGAAAAAATCGAGGAAGAAACACGCCGTTTCTTTCCAAATGCGCGGATATTGCGGATGGATTTGGACACAACAGCAAAAAAGCATAGCCACGAACGGATTTTGGCGGCTTTTTCGCAGAAAGAAGCGGATATTCTCATAGGTACACAGATGATTGCCAAGGGGCATGATTTTGCAAGTATTACACTTGTGGGAATTATGGCGGCAGATACCTCCTTGAACACAGACAGCTATACTGCGGCGGAAACGGGATTCCGGCTGATGCTTCAGGCGGCAGGACGCACAGGACGCGCCGGACTGCCGGGGCGGGTATATTTACAGACCTACCAGCCGGAGCATTATGCTGTGCGCTATGCGGCGGCACAGGATTTTCACGGGTTTTATGCAGAAGAAATCGAAATGCGGCGCATGATGGGCTATCCGCCCTTTTCGGCATTTTTCAGTATACTGCTGACAGGAGAAAGCAAAGCGGAAGCAGCGGCAGCGGCAGAACGCCTTGCCGCGCGGCTGGCACAAGCAGACGGCGAAGGGCTGTTCCAAATTTTAGGACCCGTTCCGGCGGCATTGGCACAGCTGCGGGGAGAATACCGGTTCCGTATCCTCGTAAAAGGAGCGGAGGAGCAGCCGCTCAGGGAGTTTGTACTGCCCGCTGTCGAAGAAATGCGGCACGACAGGAAAAGCGGCGTGCGATTCCAGCTGACGCTGAACCATGCAGATTTTTAACATAAATTATTGCCGGATAGACAGTATCCGCAGAACAATAAAACAGGCAAATGACGGCTTGACTTAAAAAACAAATTTCTAATTGCTTTCTTTCGTCAAACCGCTTCATGCCTGTTTTTTATGGACAGATACAGATTGTCAAAAAAACTATTTTCGTATCGCGGAAGGGTTCGGGAAACGAAGCGTTTCCTGAGTGGAATCCGCAGAGCGGGCTTTGCCCGTTCGAGGAAAAGGGCGAGTTTTAAGGCTTTTTCAAAAGCCGATGGGACGAGTCCCTTTATACCGCCAGTCCCTCAAAAAAGGCTTGAAGGCGTAGCCTGAGCCTTTTTTGACATGCTAAGATTTTTTATTCTTCTCCGCACTGGATGGCAGAAAGATAATCCCTGCCCAGCAGTTCATCGTAGGTCAAAAGTTCGTGCATCTCAATGCATTCCTCCCGAATATCCTCCGGTACATCGGAATACAGCTTATAATACGGGCTGATTACCGGACAGGTTTCAAAAAGTTCCAACAGGAACCGTGTCTGCAAACATTCCGGCGCGGCAATATAATCGCAGAGCAGCGGGGAAAGCAGATACGGCGAAACGGCCTGCCCTTCCGCGCGGTATTCCCGCCCTGTATCGTAATTGCTGAAAATCACATACGGTGTGGAAAACATGGTGTATTTTTCTTCCTCGTTCCACTCTGCCGCAGTCGCGGAAGAAATCGTACCCGTTGTGGTGTAGGGCTTAAATTCATCGCCCAGCGTAGGGAGGTGGTCGCCGTACCACAAAAGTACAGTCGGTTTTTCCCTTGCCATAATGTAATCGTACAGCACGCCAAGCGCACGGTCAGAATCGCTCACGCCCTTCAGATAATTTTGCAGCATATTTGTTTCACGGTCAGAAAGCACGTCCGACTTTACACGGATATCCCAGTCGAACGGCTTATATTTATCGAAATACAGCCCATGGTTTTCCATGGTAATTGCCATCAGGAACAATCCTGTTTCGTGCGGCTGTTCCAGCTGATAAATGATTTCCTCCGCAATGGTTTCGTCTGTAATATACGGGCCGCTGTTCCAGTGGTGTTCGGCGTGCATGTCGTACTCCCCAAGGAAATCATCAAAGCCCAGAAGCGGATACGCCCGTTCCCGTTCATAAAATGTTTTCTGGTATGTATGGATTCCAAGGGCATCATAGCCCAGCCCTTTGAAAAAGCGGGCATAGGAAAATATATCGCTGAATACATACTGCTGGTAGGGGACATTGCCCGGCGGCAGCATATTCGTTGTCATACCCGTCAGTATCTCAAATTCCGGACGGACTGTCCCGCCGCCGAATGTGCAGGAAACCATAGACCCGCTGGGGTAGTTTTCCGCAATCCTATGATAATTTTCCAGAGGATCTTTGGAAAACTCCACATTCTGTAATACCGAGGGATCCCAGAAGGATTCGGAAAGCACAACGATAACGTCCGGATTTTGGAAATCCCCTGCATCCATGTTTTCCGGAATATACTTCTCGAACATATGCTCAACATAAGCCTTGCTGTAATGCTGTGGCTCCGTCATGTTCAGTGCGCCGAAGTTCAGTGCAAAGGCAGTCAGGAATCCATGCTTTGTGTAGTTGGTATCCTGGTCCATTGCCTCGTCCAGAGAAATCCCGAAAACAGCTTCATATGTCGCTTCACGTATGGAAGGGTTTCCCACAAAAAAATACAGGAATATCAGCAGTACAGGCGTACCGGCAATACGGTAGCGCTGCTTTCCGGGCAGGACAGGACGTGCCAGAAACAAAAACAGCAGATAAAACACTGTGCCGCCGACCACCTCCCAAACCGCGTCCGGTACAACGAGGGAGGTCAGAAACTGCGTAAAGCTGTCCGCATTTTTTGCCAGCAGCAAATCCCAAGGGAGGAAATGCTCCCGCAGTATATTGGATTTGAAATAATCAACCAAGGGCATTACCGTAAAAATAACGGCGGAAACCAACGCCGCTGTAAACACTCTGCGGAACAGACAGGCAAACGCCAAAAAAACAAGCCCGACCAGAAACAGGCCGAACACAAACGAACCCGTCTGCTCATGCACCAGCGCATAAAGCTTGTCCCCCGAGCTATAGGAAAGGAAATTACATGCAAGCGTCAGATAAAGCGGGAAAAAGGCCACACAAAGCCACAGGACCGCTTTTGTCAGACGGCCGCTGTGGAAAAATTCTTCTATTTCATTCTGCATTTCGCGAAAAACATTCATATTCAGAAACCTCTTTTCATGCGGTGCCATGCGTTTTTACAGATAACCTTAATTCTAGCATCACCCGGAAAGATTTTCAAGAAAAGGCTGTAAAAATTAATCAAAAATGAAGAAAATGGCATTGTCCGCTATGCCCCATTTCCGTTGACGTTTTTCTTGACAAAGCAGAAATGAAAGCATAGAATAGATGGAATTACAAAAAGTCCCCATCTGCCGGTTGGTTTCAGCAGGCAGCAGGCGACAGCTATGGGACGGCTTTCGTTTTTACAGGTGCGTTTTTTTGCGGAAAACAGAGTGAAACATGGAAATTTCCAGCGCAAAAATGATACAATACTATAAAAGAAACAGCATTCCGCACAGGCAGGAGGAAGGAGCATGGCAGACGGTCAGGCAAAGCAAAACGAAAAAATTGTAATGAGGGTTTCCTTTTACAGTATGGCGGCGAACATCGCGCTTTCCATATTCAAGGTACTGGCGGGCTTTCTCGCACATTCCGGAGCAATGGTTTCTGACGGGATACATTCCGCATCCGATGTTTTCAGTACAGTTGTCGTAATGGTCGGGTACCGTCTGGCAGGGAAGGAATCCGACGAAAACCACCAGTACGGGCACGAGCGGATTGAATGTGTCGCGGCTATCCTGCTGTCAATGATTCTCTGCATTACAGGCTTTGCCATCGGGCTGGCAGGGTTCCGCAAAATCATCGGGCAGGAAAGCATATCTCTGGAAGCCCCTGGGCTGCTTGCTCTGGCGGCGGCAGTTCTTTCCATACTGGTCAAAGAGGCGATGTACTGGTACACAAGGGGCGCGGCAAAAAAAGTGAATTCCGCAGCCCTGATGGCAGACGCATGGCACCATCGCTCGGATTCCCTTTCCTCTATCGGCAGCATGGCGGGTATCATCGGGGCGCGGCTGGGCTATCCCGTCTGTGACCCCATCGCCAGTGTTATCATCTGCGTATTCATCGTAAAAGCGGCATATGAGATTTTCAAGGATGCTGTGGATAAAATGATGGATACGGCTTGTGACGCGGAAACGCTGGAAAATATACGGCACGTCATCACAGCACAGGAGGGCGTACTGGGTATCGACCGTTTGCAGACCCGTCTGTTCGGCGCGCGGATTTATGTCGATGTGGAAATTGCGGCGGACGGCGAACTTCCCCTGCGGGAGGCACATGTGATTGCGGAACGCGTGCATAACGCAATTGAAAACAGCTTCGAGGAAGTAAAGCACTGCATGGTACACGTCAACCCGAAGGATTGAAGCGGCGGCACAGGGCAGAATCCTTACTGCCGCTTACTGCTTTCCGGCTGAAAGCAGGCTTCTGTTACATTTGTATTACATTTCCATTATTCCCCCTTTCCGCCCTTGCGCGCCGCCGAAAGGCTGTGCTATACTGTCAGCGTCCCACTTTTTATCACCTCATTTCACAGCAATGAAAGGAGTTGATGCCTTATGTCAATGATTAAAGTGGAAAATCTTACATTTTCTTATCCCTCCGGCATTGAAAATATTTTTGAAAACGTCAGCTTCACTCTGGATACAGACTGGAAGCTGGGCTTTGTTGGCAGAAACGGCAGAGGAAAAACAACCTTCCTGAACCTTCTGCTGGGTAAATATGAATATGCCGGGACGATTTTATCATCTGTACAGTTTGATTATTTCCCTTACCCTGTTTCAGAAAAAAGCCGCCTTACAGCAGAGGTCCTTACGGAGGTCTGCCCTGCCGCGGAGGAATGGGAGCTGATACGTGAATTATCCCTTTTGGACGTTGCGCCGGAGATTCTCTGGCAACCCTTTGACACGCTTTCCAACGGCGAACAGACAAAAGCTCTGCTTGCCGCTCTTTTTTTGAACGAAGGGCATTTCCTGCTTATCGACGAGCCGACCAATCATCTGGACAGCGGCGCGCGGGAAAGCGTAGCGGCGTATCTGAAAAAGAAAAAGGGCTTTATACTGGTTTCACACGACCGGAATGTACTGGACTGCTGTGTCGACCATATCCTCGCGCTGAACCGGACGAATATCGAGGTACAAAACGGAAATTTTTCCTCCTGGCTGGAAAATTTTGAAACACAGCAGGAATCCGAAGCCGCTCAGAACAAACGGCTGAAAAAAGATATCAGGCGGCTGGAAAACTCCGCAAAGCGTACTGCGGCATGGTCTGACAAGGTGGAAACCTCCAAAGCCGGCGCGGCGGACAAAGGCTATGTCGGGCACATGGCGGCAAAAATGATGAAGCGTTCCAAATGCATCGAATCCCGACAGAAAAAAGCCATTTCTGAAAAATCCGCACTCCTGCGGAATACGGAAACCGCAGAGGCCCTCAAAATCTCCCCGCTCATACACCATGCCGGGGTTCTGGCTCGTTTTGAGGGCGTTTCGCCGGAATACGGCGGCATACCTGTCTGCACCCCCGTTACTTTTGAAGTACGTCAGGGCGAACGCATCTTTCTGCATGGTAAAAACGGCTGTGGAAAAAGCAGCCTGCTGAAACTGCTGGCAGGAGAGCCTATTGCTCATACAGGGACACTGACAAAAGCCTCCGGTATGATAATCTCTTATGTCCCGCAGGATACCTCCCATCTGTGCGGCTCCCTTTCGGAATATGCCTGTACACACGGGATCGATGAAAGCCTGTTCAAGGCTCTGCTCCGGAAACTCGGATTTGAGCGGACGCAGTTTGAAAAGGACATTTCGGATTTTTCCAGCGGACAGAAAAAGAAAACGCTGATTGCAGGCAGTCTTTGCGAAAAAGCCCATCTGTATATCTGGGACGAGCCTCTGAACTTTATTGATATTTATTCCCGCAGACAGATTGAACAGCTGATTGCGGAATACACCCCGACCATGCTCCTCGTTGAGCATGACAGGGTATTTCAGGATGCGGCGGCAACAAAAATCATTGTTTTATAAGCAAAAGCCACTCATGCAGCGAAACAGGAGGTGCGCATTGAAACGGGTTTTGATGGATATTTCCGAGGACCTCACCAGAATCGCTCTGGCGGAGGACGGGGAACTTGTAGAATTATATTATGAAAGCAAACACGATGAAAGCCTGTTGGGAAATGTTTACGCAGGGCGCGTGGCAAGCGTTGTTCCCAATTTACAGGCGGCATTCGTGGATATTGGAGCGGAAAAAAACGGCTACTATTACTATGGCGCGGCACGTGCGGTTTCCGATGAAGGAAAAAATCCCGCACGCCCCAGGCCCGGGGATACGCTGATATTGCAGGTGGAAAAGGACGCAGCCGGTTCAAAGGGCGCAGTGCTGACAAACCGCTTTTCCTTCCCCGGAAAATTTCTTGTGCTCCTTCCCGGAGATGATGGGGAAATCGGCATTTCCCGCAAAATTACGGATTCTGCAGAGCGGGAGCGGATACGCCGGACAGTGCGCGCGCTCCTGCCGGAAGGTTGTGGCGCAATCGTGCGAACAAACGGAGCAAACCGCAGTCAGGAAGAATATGAAAATGAAATTTCCCTGCTGCTGGAAAAATGCAAAAAGCTGGAAAAAGGGACGTTTGCCCTGCCGCCTGCCCTGCTTTTGCAGGAAAGCCAGCCTGTCCATCAGGCTGTTCGGGATTTTTATTCTGCCGATGTGGACGAGTTTGTACTGAATGACGAAGCCGCCTGCCATTCCCTGCTGGAAACAGGCGATTTCGGCGGGGAGGGGCAGCCCGTTCTGCGGCTCCACACAGAAAAAACTCCGCTGTTCGAGGCATATTTTCTGGAGCGGCAGAGCGAAAAAGCATTGGAGGAAAAGGTCTGGCTGAAAAGCGGGGGTTTCCTTGTGATCGAAGAAACAGAAGCCTGTGTTGTCATAGACGTGAATACAGGCAAGGCGGCAGGGCGCGGCGACCTGCAGAAAAGCATCCTCCGCACAAACCTTGAAGCCGCTGAGGAAGCCGCAAAGCAGATGCGCCTGCGGAACCTTTCCGGTATCATCATCATTGATTTTATTGATATGCCGGAGAAAAAAAATCAGCAGGAACTGACCCGCAGGCTGGAATCGGCAGTAAAAAAAGACAGAATTAAGACAGTTGTTATCGGCATGACAGAACTGGGGCTGATGCAGGTAACGCGGAAAAAAACACGTCCCTCTCTCCGATGGCAGATGACGACAAAATGCCGTGCCTGCGAAGGAACGGGACGTTTACCCTCTATCGACTGGACTGTAACAAAAATGCGGCGGCAGGCAGAAAGCATTTTCGCGAATACGATTTATGACGAGATACTTGTCCGCGCAGATGGCAGACTTCTGCGGGCGTTCGCGGGTGAAAAGGACTGTTGGCTGAAACAGCTTGAAATGCGTTTCGGCGGCACAGTGATTCTTGAAGCCGCTGAAATGGGCTTTGGCATATTTGAAATTGAAAAACAGAAACGCTCTTAAAAACCGGTTTAGAGTCTGAACGTATACGGGTTGACGGGTGGATTTTTACTGAACAGCGCAGAATCCATCAGCTTTACAGGCTGCAATATTCAGTAAAAAAGCCGATCAAAGACCTCTTGCAAACAGAAGAATTTATGCTATAATTACAATAAAAACAGGCGGCAAATTCCATTTATTGTAAAAAAGGGAGGTTTTATGTATGTCATTCAGTCCAGTATTAGGCTCTGCGTTTAACCGGACAAAGCTGCGCGACCCCGCCCACCCCTGCACGTTCTCGGGCATGTGCTCCATGTGTACGGCGGACTGCGTAGGGACGTGTGAAATCGGGCTTTCCGCTGTGCGCGGTGCAGACGCGGTTTACCCCACCACAACGGGCGACAATCAGGTTGCATCTGAAAAGACTTACCCTGTTGATTATTCCCATTTTAATATCAATGGGCGCGTATTCGGGGCAGTCGGCGCGGAGGCAGATTCTGACAAAGCAACGATTCATGACGTAAATCTGGAAACCGTAATTGGTACAATCAATCCCGTAAAGCTGAAGCTGCCCATCGTCCTGCCCGCACTGATCAAGCTGAACTGGCAGGATTATTTCGGCGGAGCGGCAATGGCTGGTGTACTCACAGTCATTGGCGAAGGCGCGGTAACGAAAGACCCTACACTTCGGCTGGAAAACGGGAAAGTCGTCCACTGCCCGAAATTGGGTGAATTTTTGGACGCATTCCGCAAATACTACCGCGGCTATGGGCAGATTATATTGCAGGTGAACGTAGATGACGACCGTATCGGTGTACCGGAGTATGCCATAAAAGAATGCGGTGCGGAAGCGATTGAATTCAAATTCGGGCAGTCCGCAAAAGGTACGCAGCCCGTCAACCGGCTTGCAACACTGGAAGCCGCGCTGAAAGCACAGGAGCAGGGGCTCCTTGTCATTCCAGACCCTTCCGACCCGAAGGTTGTGGAACGGTACAATGCAGGCTTTGGCGAAAATTTCCGTTCCTACGGACGTCTGCCGATGTGGGACGAAAATTACCTTGTGCCCAGAATCAATGAACTGCGTGCAATGGGCCTGAAAAATGTATATTTCAAAATGGCAGGCTATGACCCTGCCGATTTGGAACACGTTCTGCGGATTGCAAGCGAAGCACAGGTTGACCTGGTGATGTTTGACGGCGCGGGCGGCGGTTCCGGTTACAGTCCCTGCAAAATGATGAACGAATGGTGTCTGCCAACTGTGGCGATGGAAAGCTATCTGGCGGAAATCATGTCACGTCTGGAAAAAGAAGGCGTAACACTGCCGCATATCGCTATTACAGGCGGCTTTACAATGGAAGATCAGGTCTATAAGGCTCTGGCTCTGGGTGCGCCGTATGTAAAGGCCGTCGGGCTTTGCCGTTCTTCTATGGCGGCGGCAATGAGCGCGAAAAAGGTTGGAGAACTGCTTGAGGCCGGGAACCTTCCTGTGGAACTGCAAAGATTCGGTGAAACAAAAGACGAACTGTTCCCCGACTTGCGGGAGCTGCGCGATATTTACGGCAACGAAGCGAATGATTTCTCCACAGGTGCAATTGGCGTATATTCCTATCTGAACCGCATTGCGTTCGGCCTGAAACATTTTGCCGCGCTGAACAGAAAATTTGACGTAAAGTACATAGAAAAGAACGATATTTTCCCGCTGACCAGAGATGCAAAGGATATCTTTGACGGGAAATGGATGAAATAAGAAGACCCATCGTTTTTACAGGTAAAAGGCGGTATGCCGTAAGAAAATAATTTTCTTATGGCATACCGCCTTTATTGTCCGCTTTTCATTTTCTGCGCTTTATTCTTCTGCCAAAGGTTCTTCCATGCCATCGCCTTCTGCGAAATCTTCCATGTCACCGGTCATTTCAGACTCCTGTTCCCCTGCGGTTTCTTCTTCCTCAGACGGATTTTCGGCAGGTCGACTCTCCCGTACCTTGATCTTGCCCTGATAAAGCTCATTTACCGCCACAGAAACGGGTTTATCCACTTTTATGCCATCTACCAGCGGCTCTGCATGGTCTACAAGCTGTCTTGCACGCTTTGCCGCGGCAATTACGATTGTATATCTGCTGCCCAGCGTGATATCGTCTGTTTCACGGTTGAAAACTTCCAGCAAATCTGTATAAGAAGGTCTTAGCATGATTCCATCTCTCCTTTGAATATCTTTTTAATATTTTTGTTCCGGCTGCATTTCATGCGTTCCGCGCGGACAATCGCCTGTACGTCTGCCACAGCCTGCTCTATCGTATCATTTACAACCACATAGTCGTATTCCTGCACCAGCTCCAATTCTTCCAGTGCACGGTGTATCCTGCGGTTGATTTCTTCTTTTTCCTCTGTCCCGCGGTTCGTCAGCCGTTTGCCAAGCTCCTCCAGATTTGGCGGAATCAGGAACACCAGCACGCCGTCGGGATATATTTTTTTGACCTGAAGCGCACCCTGCACTTCAATCTCTAAAATAACGTTGCGCCCTTCCATCAGCTTTTCTACCACATATTTCCTAGGCGTGCCGTAAAAATTCCCGCAGAATTCCGCACATTCCAGCAGCTCCATATTATCCCGCATTTTAAGAAATTCCTCTTTTGTATGGAAAAAATAATGCACGCCGTTTTTCTCATAATCCCTCGGCTGGCGTGTTGTCGCGGAAATGGAAAGCGAAAAATCCTCGTTCCCGCAGAGCCGCTCCACAATCGTCCCCTTTCCGGAGCCGGAGGGTCCGGAAATTATCAGCAGTATTCCCTGTTCTTTCATAAAAGCCTACATTCCTTTCTGGTCTGCGGAAAGCCTCCCGCCCACCGTTTCCGGCACATTGGGCGAAAGCACCACCGCTCCATTATCCATAATAATCACGCAGCGCGTTTTTCTGCCGTATGTCGCGTCAATCAGGCTGCCCTTTTCCTTCGCGTCCTGTATCATACGTTTGACAGGAGCGGAGTCCGGGCTGACCATTGCGATAACACGGTTCGCTGAAACTACATTGCCGTAGCCGATATTCATAAACTGTATCTTCTCCATTCTTTCCCCCTGTAAAGGCCTTGGGGCAAGGCCCCCAAGGCTTTCATGTCTTTTTACGCGCTTATTCCAGATTCTGGACCTGCTCCCGTATCTTCTCAATCTCGCTCTTCAGCGCAATCGTTGCCTGCACAATCTGCACATCGTTCGCTTTGGACGCAATCGTATTCGATTCCCTGTTCATCTCCTGCACAAGGAAATCCAGCTTCCGCCCGACCTGTCCGCCTTCCCGCAGTATCCCGTCGAGCTGAATCAAATGGCTTTCCAGCCGCGTGATCTCCTCGTCGATGCAGCCCCTGTCCGCAAAAACAGCAACCTCCTGCGCGACCCTCTGCGGATCGACCTCCACATTCCCAAGAATATCCTCCAGCCGTCTGTTCAGCTTTTCACGGTATTCCTCTACAACCAGCGGCGCACGCTCCTTCACGCCAGCAACCAGCGCGCGGATTTTCTCGCCCTTCTGCAAAATATCCTGTTTCAGGTTTTCGCCTTCCGTTTCCCGCATCACCAGAAAACGTGAAACTGCATCCTCCAGCGCAGGCAGGAGAATCTCCCACAGAACTTCTTCCTCTTTCTGTGCCTTTTCCACTGTAATTACATCTGGGAACCGCGCCGTCAGCTCCAATATCCTCCCGTCATCTGCCTGCGGAACTCCTATTATTTCCCGCAGATGCTTCAGCTTTTCTGCATATGCCGCCGCAAGGGCCTCGTCCAGCTTCACTTCTACATCCTCGGAGGAAAGCGTTTCAAAGCTGATATAAATATCCGTTTTCCCGCGGAATACATTTTCTGCCGTTTTTTTCTTAATCCTGTCCTCCAGACTAATCAGAAAGCGGGGCAGCTTCACCGTAATATCGTTATAACGATGGTTTACCGACCGCATTTCCACAGTAAATTTCCTGTCCTCCGCGGTAAATTCCCCCCTGCCGTAGCCTGTCATACTCCTAACCTTCGCGTCCATCGTCCCGTCCCTTTCCTGTACGTTCCTTCTTTCTGCAATGTTTTCTTATTATAACGAAAGGACACTGAAATAGCAAGGAAAACCGGAAATTGTATTCACTATTTTTAATTTTCTTCTAATCTTTTTCCCGTTTTCAGAATATATGACAAATATGTACCCGCCGCCGGCGGGCTTGCTCCAAATTCAGCTGTAACGGTTCATATCTTCCATCGTAATTCCCGGATGCAGGGCAATGTTGATACTGTTGGCAATGATATTCGCCAGCCGGTCAACAACCGCGTCTACCTCCTTAGGCGTAACAAACATATTTCCCGTATACGGCCCTAAAATATCTGCAATCATCTGATATTTTTCTTCCTGCTCCAGGCTGTGCAGCATACGGTAAAATTCCGAACCCTCCTGCGTCTGCTCTATCATTTCCCCGAGTATCCTGTCCATAGTATCGTTCACCAGCGTTGCCGCGTCTACCACCGTAGGCACGCCAATGGCAATGACAGGAATCCCCAGATTTTCCTCGTCCAGCATCATGCGGCAGTTGCCTACGCCCGCGCCGGGCGCAACGCCTGTGTCTGACATCTGTATCGCGGCGTTAATGCGGTTGGAACGGCGTGCCGCCAGCGCGTCTATTGCAATCAGGAGCGAAGGATGCAGCTTGTCCACAATCCCCCGTATGATTTCGCCTGTTTCAATACCGGTTATCCCCATAACGCCGGGGCTGATTGCCGCCACAGGGCGGACGGTTTCCTCAATTTCTTCCGGCAGCGTGCCCTGCAAATGGCGGGTAACAAGGATGCGCGAAACCACCTTCGGGCCGAGCGCATCCGGCGTAATGTTCCAGTTGCCAAGCCCTGCAACAAGCACGCTGTCGCCCTCCTCCAGTTTTGCCAGAGCGCGTATATTTTCCGCCAGAATGCGTATCATTTCTTCATGGCATTCTATATCGTTTTCCTTCAGCTTTTCGGATTCGATAGTAATGTAGTTGCCAATAGGCTTTCCCATCAGCTGGCTGCCCGCCTCGGAAAGGATACGCACATGGGTCAGGCTGTAATCTTCTTCCTCCCGCGTTTCCACCTCAACGCCGTCCAGCTCGTTTCCCTGTTTGGGCTGGCTTTCCGCCGCCATTTCGCGTGCCTCTATGGCAAGGTCCGTCCGCACAGAAAATGCGGGCTGCTGCTCTGCTTCTCTCTTTTGTTCCATATTCTCAACGCCCTCCTGCTGTTTCCCTTATTTTTTCCGCAGGTTTTGAAATATATTCATTGACTTATTTCTGTTCATCGGGTAAAATATTATATGTTGAATTAACCATAAGGCTTTTTGCGAGCCTGACCGTGTCGGAGGGAAATGCCCTCAAAGGTGGTTAATGGTAATTGAAAAAGCGATATTCCCCAATATCGGAAAACCACAAAACGAGTATTTAGGAGGAAAAAACATTGGCTAATATTAAATCTGCAAAGAAAAGAATCAAAGTTATCAACAAGAAAACACTGAGAAATAAGATGATTAAATCCCAGGTGAAAACAGCGATGAAGAAAGTAATCGTTGCAGTAAACGCAGGGGATAAGGACGCAGCTTCTGTTGCACTCAAGAGCGCGGTATCCACAATCGACAGAGCTTATACCAAAGGGATTTATCACAGAAATACAGTTGCAAGAAAGAAATCTTCCCTGACAAAGCTGGTAAATAGCCTCTAATAAACTGACACATCGGGGAAAGCCTGCAAAAAACGGCTTTCCCTTTTTTTGCCGACAGAAACGTTTTTCCACCGAAAAGACAAAGGAGGTCTTTCACATGACAAACAGATACGACAAGGTAATGGAAAATTTTAAGAAGGGCTATAACTGTGCACAGTCCGTTGCATGCGCATATGCTGACCTTTATAATGTAGATGAAAAAGATGCGTTCCGCGCAACTGAATGCTTCGGGCGCGGCATGGGCATGATGGGTCCCTGCGGGGCGGTTTCGGCAATGGCATATCTGGTCGGCCTGAAGGTTTCCGACGGGAATCTGGACGCGCCGAACAGCAAGCTTGCCTGCTACGATACGCTTGCGCCCATGACACAGGAGTTTTTGGATAAAAATAAATCCATCAACTGCCGCGAGCTGAAGGGGCTGGATACAGGTGTTATGCTGCGGAGCTGCCCCGGCTGTATGCAGGACGCCGCCGCTATCATCGAAAAGAATCTGCTGTAAAAACAGCTTTGCCTCCGGATTATTTCGGGCATTGTCATAAGAAAATTTGTTCTCTTATGGCAAACCGCTTTTTCCGGAGGCATTTTTTGATACAGAAAAACAGGCAGGAATCACTTTGCCACGCCAAACTTATTCAATGTTGCAGAATGTGTTGTTAGATAGTGTCTACACAAGGTGAATGGATTGTGATAAAATGGAAGCATCTTAAAGGACAGGAGAGAAAAAGATGGATGCTTCCTATCACCGACACGACATAAGTGACAAAGTATGGGCGCTACTGGAACCACATCTGCCGGGACAGCGCGGCCAG
>CAJTKM010000004.1 GCA_910576545.1 Lachnospiraceae bacterium | reverse complement strand
TGATAAAACGGCGGTTATCCTGGGCGATCCCTCCCCACTGGCCGCGCTGTCCCGGCAGATGTGGTTCCAGTAGCGCCCATACTTTGTCACTTATGTCGTGTCGGTGATAGGAAGCATCCATCTTTTTCTCTCCTGTCCTTTAAGATGCTTCCATTTTATCACAATCCATTCACCTTGTGTAGACACTATCTAGTGATGATTTTTCTATAGCGATCCAATAAATTATTGCACATAATCACATGAACGAAACCACCCTAAACAATCTGAGGAACAGACCGTGGATAATGCCGTTTCAATTGCATCTGGAAGTTCTGCCACTTTTCGGTCTTTTACTTCCTCAAATACGCCTTCATTTTCGACCACATTTTTTCTATTGGATTAAAATCAGGGCGATAAGGCGGCAAATAAAGATATCTGATTCCGAATGCGTCCAGTACCTCTCTTACTATTTTTGCATGATGGTAACGCATATTATCCATCACGATAATACCATCTTTGGACAAAGCCGGTATTAAAATGTCCTGCACATATTTCGCAAAACATGCTGCGGTTGTCCCACCCTGATTATTCCACTTCCATATTGCCATATTTTTCTTTTGCGTCTGCGAAGACGCGTTCTATCGTTTTTTTGATATTTGCGTTTGCCTTGATATGGGTGCTGTCAATATAAACGGTTTCAGGGAAAAGATAACCGCTGCGCTATATTTCAAACAGAATCCACGCAAAAACCATCTTAATAATATTTTTTGTAAAACGATGCCTGAAGTAATAACGGATTGTGGTAAAATGGGGGACAGGCTCGTTCAGTGGATATCCGGGGAACCACCTGTACACAATATTCATGCTGATTTCCTCCGCATGCGCCGCAGCAACGGGAGCCCGTACAGATGCTGGATCAGCACCATCTTGAACAGGACAACAGGGGCGATTCTGGGACGCCTGTTATCTGCACAATAAAGGCCTTTTGTGAAATCATAGATGCAGGTAAAATCCGCTGCATGGTCAATCTTACGCAAAAGATGGTCCCATGGGACAAGCAGTCCAATACTTACTATTTCCAATGTATCTCTTTCGGATTTTCTTTTACCAGCATATCCTTCATCTCCAGGTTTATTATACTAAAAAAAGTCAGCTTGTGCTGACTTCTTTGACAGACTGGTGGTCTGGGATATCCCCAGACCATTTTTATATGGATTCAATGCAGGAGCTTTTCCCAGACGGGCAGACGCTCCATAAATTCTTTGTTGTTTTTACTTTTACGCATCAGGTCAAAAAAGCCTTCTGTCATTTCCATCGCGCTCATGCTTCCTGCCATGCGCCGGAGTGTATAGTTACAATCCAGTTCTTCTGCACTCAGGAGCTTTTCCTCGCGTCTTGTGCCGGATTTGGCGATATCCACAGCGGGAAATACGCGCCGTTCTGCCAGCCGTCTGTCAAGTACCAGTTCCATGTTGCCGGTACCCTTAAATTCCTCAAAAACAACCTCGTCCATCTTACTGCCCGTATCCACCAGCGCGGTTGCCAGAATTGTCAGGCTGCCGCCACCCTCAATATTACGTGCCGCGCCGAAAAACCGTTTTGGCATATGCAGTGCAGCAGGGTCAAGGCCGCCGGAAAGGGTACGTCCGCTGGGCGGTATCGTCAGGTTATAGGCGCGCGCAAGCCTTGTGATACTGTCCAGCAGGATGACTAAATCCTTGCCTTGTTCCACAAGCCGTTTGGCACGTTCCAGTACCATTTCCGTTACACGTTTATGGTGCTCAGGCTCCTCGTCAAACGTGGAATAGACGATATCCACATTTTCGCCCTCGATGGAACGCTGGATATCGGTCACTTCCTCTGGACGTTCATCAATCAGGAGTACAATCAGGTAAACCTCTTTATGGTTTTTGGTGATGGCATTTGCCAGCTTTGTGAGCAATATCGTTTTACCCACCTTCGGCGGCGCAACAATCATGCCCCTCTGGCCTTTGCCGATGGGCGCAATGAGGTCAATAATCCTGCCGGAAAGCTCCCCGCGCTCTGTTTCCAAACGCAGCTTTTCTTCCGGATAAATGGGTGTCAGTTCTTCGAAATTCGGGCGTTTTGCGGCATCCTCCGGTTTATCGCCGTTTACGGACTGCACAAACAGCAGCGCACCGAACTTTTCCCCCTCTCTGGCAGGGCGGATATTGCCCTTTACTGCATCACCCGTTTTCAGGCTGAAACGGCGAATCTGGGAAGGGGAAATATAAATATCGTTTGTGCCGGGCAGGAAATTATCTGTTCGCAGAAAACCGAAGCCGTCCGCCATAACCTCCAGTATGCCCTCCCCGATCGGGCTGTTTTCCATCAGCTTATCTTTTTGGGAAGGCTCCGCACGTTCAGATCTGTCTGCTCTCTGGCGGGGCTGCGGCTCTTCCTGCTCCGGTTCCCGTTCGGGGCGTTCCTCCTGCTTTTTCAGAGAAAAGCCGTAAGCGGTTACCTGCTTTACAGGTGCTTTTTCTGTATGCGCCAGTTTTTCTTCAATTTTTGCAATCAGTTCGCTTTTCTTCAAGGCGGAAATGGCAGGAATACCCATTTCCTTTGCATGTTTCCTCAATTCCGCGAGGGTCTTGCGCTCTAAATCATTGCCCATATTATTCTCCTGTCTTTTGTGCGGGACCGGGGCTCCGGCTCCCTTATTGTTTTTTGGGGATGCGTATCGTTGTGCCGGGACGCAGAGGGTCGCTTTCCTTCATATTGTTCGCGTCCAGTATTTTCTGATAATCCATGCCGTTGCCAAGGAATCTCTGTGCCAGTGCCCATGCTGTTTCGCCGTCTTTTACGGTATATTCCGTATAGGAGCCGGATGTTGTTATGCCTGCGGGCGTGCTGCTGCCTTCGTTTCCGTTTTCGCCCTGTTCGCCGTTTTCAGCATTTGCAGATGCAGGATTTTTCAGCTGTTCGAGTTCCTCCTGTACCTGCATTTTTTCCAGCTGTACCTGTTCATATCTTGTTTTGTAATCCTCGCTGTCTGTCAGCTTGTTCTGGGCTTCTTCCAGTTTGCTGCTGAGGCTTACGGTCTGGAAGATTAAGAAAATAATCAAAAGCAGGGCGGCAACGCCCAGAAGGATTGCCAGTTTATTGTGCCCTCTGCCAACGTATTCGTCGTCATAATCATTGCTGTAAAGGCTGTCAAGATGCTCCTGCTTTGCCCGTTCCTCAAAGTCAATGTCCTCGTACCGGGGGCGGTTATCGCGGCTGTCCCGCCCCATATCTTCAAAGGGCATAGGTTCACGCCGGGATTTCCGCCGTTTCTGCGGTGCGGCAGTTGTCTGCAATGTGACCTCCTCCACGATTTTGGAACGTTTGCGCGCGGGCATTACACTGACATACTGTATCCCATCGTCATAATCTTCCTCATCTGCCCTGAGTGGCTGGGATTCCTGAATATACGCATCTTCCCCGATTGGCTCGCGGTTTCTGTCCCTGCGGGAAACGTAGCGGGTCGGGTCGCCCTCCTGCTGGGGTGCGCGGCGGATTTCGTTGATTTCGCTGCCCACCTGCTGCATTCTCGCCTCCCTGATCTCCTCCACATCCTCGCGGGAAGGGCGGCGGGAGCGGTAGGTTGGCGCGGCTGCACCTGCGCGTGGCAAGCCTGTGCCTGTGCGGGGCATACCGGTACCCATACGGGAGCTTCCGCCTGCCGTCCTTGAATCCATGTCATCCTCTGTCCAGCCGTTCCTCATTTCTGTGTTCCGTTCTCCGCCCTTGCCCATAAGAGGATGGGTCTGCACCAGAATATCCACGACTTCCTTCGGCAGATCGTTGTAAAGATCCTCATAATAGCCTTTGTCTGTTTCGTTTACGTCATTTGCTCCGCCGTTTGTACGGTCAAATCTATCATCGCTCATGTTTTAGCCTCCGCAGTTTCTGCCTGTATATTTCAATCCATAATTTTCTCATTATATCTTATTATTGTACATTCTTACTGCGGAAGTGTCAACAAAACAAGGCTGTTTTCATAAAATTGTAAGACTTTGCGTGCGGTACCGGCCTGGTTTTCTTCATTTCAATTCTGTGATGACACAAATTCCGTCCTTCGATGGAATATATTTGAGCCAAATTTCATCTCCTGTTTCCTTCCGCAGAATATCCAGATGTTTTTTTGCTTCTGCTTCAAAAAGGGTATTTTCTCCCTCCAGCATCAGGTAGTAGTAGGTGTTACCGTCGGACACGATGGATTTCATCATCTGGATCACGCCTGTAAGCTCCTCTGTGTCGGAGCTTTCTGTCATTTCGATGCCGTTGCCTGCCATCAATGCACGGTAGGCTTTTTCGCACTCCGCTACGGTATCCCCGATGGCTACAATCTGATATTTCTGAATATTTACCATAGCATATTTTTTCACCAGACCGGCGTTGTCCTTGAGAGAAAGGAAATACGTTGGTTCATCGGCAATATTCAGCAGGATAGGGAAGGTCGCGCGGTAATCCAGGTGCTGTACCTGTCCTTCTGCGGAATACATTGCGGAGGTTTCCTTTGCGCCGGAAATCTGGTAATATTTTGTTTCCTTCGTGCGGGAATTCATCAGTACGAAACCTACGTTGGATTCATCTCCGCCGATGGAGGTCACGCCTGTGTAGACCCAGACGTCATCATCCAGCGCGATATAGTTGTAGCCTTCTGTTGTCTGGAGACATTCCCTTTGGCCGAAAATGCTGTTGATATAGCCTTTTTTCAGCGTGCCGTAATAATTATACTGCTCTACCAGAAGCGGTGCGTCATAAACCCTGTCAATCCATTTTGGCACGTCTGAAACGTCATAATACTCATGTTCGCCCGTAATGGCGTTTACAACGATTGCGCCTTTGATATCCGTGCCGCCGAACAGCCCGATGGTTTTGTCCTCCACCTCGCAGACCCAGAAGGGGACGCCGTCCTCGTTGATTTCAAAATTGCTTGTGCGTATCATTGCTGTCGGGTAACGGAAACGGATATAGCGGTTCAGGTTCCGTCCGAAATGTTCAAACGGAGCGTATTTAATGCCGTCCTCCAACCGCACTAGCTCAACATCCTGTGTGGTCATGTCAATGCGGATATAGGCGGGGACGCCTGTACCTCGGTTCATAATCCATTTGATCACATCGCCGTATTGCAGGGGTGTGACCCGTACGGGTTTGTTCTGATAGTTTATCTGGCTGAAATATGGGCTGACCTCATACTGCGAAACCATGTCCACCATATTGCCCATTTCCCGCTCCGCGAGTTTTGCGGCGGAATCACTGTCCAGTATGGGAATCTGGCTGTAATCGACTTCGTGGATATCCTCCGCGAAATCCCCTGTTTCAACGGTAAGCAGTTCGCGGTATGCCGCCGCGCGCAGAATGGGCGAGGAGAGCAGCACGCCCAGAAGATATACCACGCACAGGCCGAGCGGCAGGGCAAGCATCCGCTTCATTCGCCGGAGCCTTGTGGCGCGGTCTGTATCCGCAGGGCTCAGGAATGTTGCCTTGAACAGTGTCCAGAAGTTGATAACCAGAGCAACCGCAACCATTGCCACGAAAAAGCCCCAGCTTTCGTTGGAATGGATGTTCAGGGCGGGCAGGTAGTAATAATACATGCCCGCCCAGATGATTAGTGTCAGTAAAACAGGAAGCAAGCGTTTTTTGCTCACATCTTTCTCCTCCTTTTCATATTGTAGATGGTAAGGCTGTGGGGCATCGCCCCGCATTCCGCAGGCCATTTGGTACTTTGCGCTGTAAACATTGAAAAGCGAAATGCCCTGACCTGAACTTTGATTGGCAAAACTGGCGTTTTACCATGTTTTTCCCAGTAAGCCTGATTTTTTATATGCAGTTGCTTATCTCTGCACCTCGGAGGGAATTTTATTCGACCGATGGGCAGCCGCAGTGCGGGGGATTAACGAAAGCTGGCTGCCCATGCAGCCGCAGCCAATATTCGCATTCCAGGCGGGGCCCGGCATGCTCATATTGTCTTGCCCGCCCAATGTCTGCACCTCGGAGGGAATTTTATTCGACCGATGAGCAGCCGCAGTGCGGGGCTTTCTGAATAAATTAAAAAGAATGACGGAATTATCCTCTTTACATCTTCCCGTCAATTCATTATACTATACTATATTTATAGTTGTTTGTATAGTGGAAAAGCACGACCGTTTCCTTCTGACAAAAATAAAGGAAGTGATAACATGAAGATAGAAAAAGTCAGTGAAAATCAACTCAAGCTCACCTTGACAAAAGCAGACCTTGTGGAACGCGACATCAGTCTGGACGATTTGATTCATCCGACCGAAAAGGCGCAGAGGCTTTTCAGGGACATCATGGAGCAGGCTCTGGACGAATACGATTTCGTTGCGGAGAACACACCGCTGATGGTCGAGGCCGTTCCTGTCGGCATGGACGGAATTATGATTATCGTCACAAAGGTGAGCGGACGCGATATCGGGACGGAAACCGACGGCATCAGCCAGTCCCACGATCTGCGCCGCTGGAAAAAGAAGCCTCTTGACACCGTAGAGCATAAAGACGCTGAAAACGGGGATATTCTTATCTATTCGTTCCCCACTCTGGACGATGTAATTGACGTCAGTCTGCGGCTGTATGAAAACTGGCGGGGAGACAGCGGGCTTTACAAGAATCAGGGGAAGTATTTCCTTGTTTTGCAGGGAGATACATACACTGCGGAAGAAAGCAGCGAGGACCTGGAAATGATATTGAAGGAATACGGTCAGAAACACATTTCCACACCGCTTGCGAAATATTACCTGCTGGAGCATGGCGAAACCATTATTGGGGATAAGGCTGTAAAAGCATTGGCGAAAACGTTTGCGGAGTAAAGGCAACGGGCTTTGGGAGAATACCCAAAGCCTGTTTTTTATGCTTCTGTGATTCCTTCCAGAAATTGGTACAGCTCCCGCAGACGTTTCCATTCTTTCGTCAGGAACGCAGGCAGTTCCGCTGAAAAAAGCACATCGCCCAGCGGCTCCGTTGCCAAAACCACAAGTTCCTTTTTCCGATACCAGCTTTGCAGGAGCGGGTCGAGCGTTTCGTCCTTTATTTTCCGGTATTCCTCGCCGCCCAGCTTATATTTCGCATCTTTCTCAATCTTTTTAGCGATACGCAGGAAAGCGGAAGGGTTTTCCGCCAGTTTCCTGCGGAAAGTTGTCAGGTAAAGAGGAGTGGCGTGGTACAGGCCCATGCCGTAGGTATAGCTTTCGGGGTTCAGTTCAAAATAAAACGCGGGGCGCAGCTTCCAGCCTGTGCCAACGGTCTGCATACCATGCAGGACAACCCAGCGGCAGGAGCGGTAGGGGCTTTTATCTCGGGAAAAGCGGATATCGCGGTTGATGCGGGAGATGGAGCTGGCCATTTCCGCGCCGCTGTATGATTCTCCGGCTTGCACCAGTGCTGCTGCTAAGCGGTCAAACGGTTCTTTGAGGGTGGTTTTATACCGTTCCCTGTTCTGTTCCATCCATTCCCTGCTGTTGTTCATCCGCAACTCCCAAAGGAAGTCTATTGTATCGGCGGAAAATCCTTCAAAATGTTCCATAGTATCTACCTCTTAAAAACCGCAGGACTCTGTCCTGCACCCTGCAAGCCTGTCAGCGCTTTGCCTGTGGCAAAGCCGCCTGTGGTGTCCGGGCTTTTTTCCGGTACCTATTGAAAAGGGCTTGCCCCAAACTTTATTTCCGCCGCGTAAATACGCGGCGGCAGAAGGGTCAAGGGGTGAAACCCCTTGTAAGGGTTTGGGGGCGCATAGCCCCCAAGGTTTTTTATCATTAAAATGCCATTTTTTCTTTCAGATAAGCAGACAGCTCGGAAATCGGCATCCGCTCCTGCTGCATTGTATCCCTGTCGCGGACGGTTACACAGCCGTCCTGCTCGGACTCGAAATCATATGTGATACAGAACGGTGTGCCGATTTCGTCCTGTCTTCTGTAACGTTTGCCGATAGAGCCTGATTCGTCATATTCACAGTGGAACTCCTTTGCCAGCGCAAAGTATACCTCGCGCGCCTTATCGCCCAGCTTTTTGGACAGAGGCAGGACAGCGGCTTTTACCGGTGCAAGTGCGGGATGGAACCGCAGTACGGTACGCACATCGCCCTCGCCGACTTCCTCCTCATTATAAGCATCGCAGAGGAATGCCAGCGTCATACGGTCCGCGCCGAGGGAAGGCTCGATGCAGTAAGGGATGAACTTTTCGTTCTTTTCCTGGTCGTAATACGTCATATCCTGTCCGCTGGTGTTCTGGTGGCAGGTCAGGTCGTAACTTGTTCTGTCCGCAATGCCCCAAAGCTCGCCCCAGCCGAACGGGAATTTGAATTCGATGTCTGTTGTGCCTGCGCTGTAATGCGAAAGCTCCTCGGGGGAGTGGTCGCGCAGACGGATATTTTCTTCCGTCATGTTCAGGTCAAGCAGCCACTGACGGCAGTATTTTCTCCAGTAATCCAGCCATTCTAAATCTGTACCCGGCTCGCAGAAAAATTCCAGCTCCATCTGCTCAAATTCTCTTGTGCGGAATGTGAAGTTGCCCGGCGTGATTTCGTTACGGAAGGATTTACCAATCTGGCCGATACCGAAGGGCAGTTTTTTGCGCGTTGTGCGCTGTACATTCTTGAAGTTTACAAAAATGCCCTGTGCCGTTTCGGGACGCAGATAAACAACGTTCTTCGCGTCCTCCGTAACGCCCTGGAAGGTTTTGAACATCAGGTTGAACTGGCGGATATCCGTAAAGTTATGCGCGCCGCAGGAAGGGCAGGCAACCTGATTGTCGTCTACGAATTTCTTCATCTGCTCGTTGCTCCAGCCGTCTACCGTAACCTCGGGCATGTTGTTTTCCTTCATGTATTCCTCGATCAACTTATCTGCGCGGAAACGTTCTTTACATTCCTTACAGTCCATCAAAGGGTCGCTGAAGCCGCCTACATGACCGGATGCGACCCATGTCTGCGGGTTCATCAGGATAGCGCAGTCCACGCCAACATTATAGGGGCTTTCCTGGATGAATTTCTGCCACCATGCTTTTTTTACGTTATTTTTCAGCTCAACGCCAATCGGACCGTAATCCCATGTGTTTGCCAGACCGCCGTAAATTTCAGAGCCGGGATAGACGAAACCCCTGTTTTTTGCCAGCGCAACAATTTTTTCCATAGATTCTACTGCCATTTTGTTCTCCTCCTTCAAAAATCGTATAACGGAAACGGATGCGGGGAAAGACCCCGGCCGTCGTGCTGCAGGTTCTGTAAGTTTTATAAAACAAAAAAACTTTCCTCCCCTGCCGTAAAAGCAAGGGACGAAAGCTTTATATTCTTCCGCGGTTCCACCCTCGTTGACTGGCAAAATACTGCCAGCCCTCTCGTGTATCCTGCTGCTCCAAAACGCCCTTCACCGCATCGTCCTGCCGTTTTCCACCAAAACAACGGCTCTCTGAAAGTCCTCCGCGGGTACTCCTTTTTTTCATCGCAACTATGAATTTAGAGTTAATCCTAGCACATCCCGCAAGTACTGTCAAGAGGGTTTTGCAATTTTTCCGAAATTGCGGGCGGGGCTGTGGATTTATCTTTTTTCAAGAATTTTCTTGCAATGCGTGTGAGGATATGCTATACTGTTTCCGTTGTCTATAAATAACGAGGATTATTGATCAACAAAACAGAGAATGAGGTGAAAGAAAATGAGAGAAGGTATCCATCCTGAGTATAAGCAGGTAAAGGTAAGATGCAACTGCGGCAACGAATTTATGACAGGTTCCACAAAGGACGAAATCAGAGTCGAGGTTTGCTCCAAGTGCCATCCTTTCTACACAGGCAGCCAGAAACTGTTGCTTGAGGCTGGCGGCAGAGTTGAAAAATTCAACAAGAAATACGGCAGAAAGTAAAAAACTGCGTTTTGCAGAGAAAAACAAGCTGATACGGATTGGTATCAGCTTGTTTTTTGCCGTTTGGACAGTCAGCCGATCAATTCCATAGCCCGTTTATATAGTGGGTCAAATTCGCAGCCGCCACATTCCTCGTCTGCCTGTCTGACTGCGGAGATAAGGACGGTTTTGTCTGCTTTTCCTTCCAGCCGCTGCTGTACAGGAATGGAAATAAGTTCCCGGCCGGATGCGGTAAATTCCTCCCTGATGCCTTTTAATTCTTCTATAAAAAATCCCCCTTATCTTACGGCAATTTCTCGTATTTGTTAATTTCATTGCAGCATGATGGATTTTTTCCAGTCGAGCTTTATAAAGCAGGCAGATATGGAGGGGTTGAACAGGAAGAACAGGCGCAAGGCTTGTAATTTTGGCAGGAATTGTTTATACTGAAATAAATTTAAGAATGGAAAAGATAAAAAGGCTTGGTGAGAATATGGATAAAACAATGATAGTGGCATTGGACGCGATGGGCGGCGACCTTGCGCCGGTGGAAATCGTAAAAGGTGCGGCGGAGGCGGCAAAAGAGCTGGACGTGCTGATTAAGCTGGTGGGGCGTGAGGAAGATGTAACCCGCGAGCTTGCAAAATATGATTACCCGAAGGAGCGGATTGAGGTTGTCCATGCAGAGGAAGTTATCGGGACAGACGAGGTGCCGACAATGGCAATCCGGCGCAAAAAAAATTCCTCCCTTGTAGTGGGGCTGAATCTGGTAAAAAACGGCGAAGCGGATGCGTTTGTTTCTGCGGGCAGTACGGGCGCGCTCCTGACAGGTGCGCTTCTGCTGGTGGGCAGGCTGGAAGGCGTGGAACGCCCCGCGCTGGGTACTTGTCTGCCGACAAAAACAGGTTTTTCCTTTCTGCTGGACAGCGGCGCGAATGTGGACTGCAAGGCTATTTATCTGGAACAGTTTGCGAAAATGGGTTCTATATATGCGGAAAATATGTTTGGCATTAAACAGCCAAAGGTCGCGCTTGTGAATATTGGCGCGGAAAAGGAAAAGGGAAATGCCCTCACAAAGGAAGCGTATGAACGGCTGGAAGCGGCGGAAGGGATTCGCTTTGCAGGAAACATTGAGCCGCGGAATATCCCGTTCGGCGATGCGGACGTTATTGTCTGTGATGGCTTTGTGGGGAATACGATACTGAAGCTGTCCGAGGGTCTGGCGAAAACACTTATTGACATTATCAAAGAGGAAATTACTGCTGGGGCGTACAAACTGGCGGCAGCGATGCTGAAAACACCGTTCAAAAATGTGAAAAAACGCTTTGATGCTGATGAGGTGGGCGGCGCGCCGTTTATCGGGCTGAAATCACTGGTTGTGAAAGCGCATGGCAGTTCTAATGCAAGGGCAGTCAAAAACGCCGTCAAACAGTGCGTGTTGTTCACAGAGGCGGATATTACGGGGAAGATGAAAGAAGCAATATCAGTACAGGCGGAAAAAATGGACGAATGAGGAAACGTCCTCTGGACGCGTTTGTTTTGCAGCACAGGTACCTGGCGGCGGTGTTCCGCGGAGTTTTTTTTATCATTGTTATCAATGCCTGTGCGAAAAGATATGGCGCATGGCTTGACACTGATAATGATTTGAAAGAACTTGATTTTTCGACAGGGTAGGCAAAAAAGGACTGGAAAAACCGGAAAAAGCACAGGGAGTGAGCGTGGAAAACTGCCGGATGAAATTTTTATGTATTTTCCCTGTTTTCTGCTGACAAAAGGGAAGAAATAGGGTATAGTTAAGAAAAACATTGTTTTGGAGGAATAAGATATGGACGAAGCATTGGTATTGAAAGTGATTGCGGAGCAGCTGAGAGTGCCGGAGGAAAGCCTGACGCCGGAAACAACGTTTGCCGACCTGAACGCGGATTCTCTGGAGCTTTTCCAGATTATCGTTGCGCTGGAGGAAAAATTCGATATGGAATTTGACAACGACAAAGCGGAAAACATCAAAACAGTCGGTGATGTTTTGGATTATATCAGAACGGTTATAGAAAGCAGCGGAGAATAAAAATGAACCATTTGTACCTTGAAGAATTTGAAAGAAAAATCGAATATACGTTTTTGAACAAACATCTGCTCCGGCTTGCTCTGACCCATAGCTCCTATGCGAATGAGATTAAAAGGGGCGGGCATGAGAATAATGAACGGCTGGAATTTCTAGGGGACGCCGTGCTGGACATGGTCGTAAGCGAATATATGTTTCGTCAATTTCCGCAGATGCCGGAAGGTGAACTGACGAAACTGCGTGCGGCAGTGGTCTGTGAAGGCTCGCTTGCGGAGCTTGCCAGAAAGCTGGGCATTGGGCGCTGTATTCTTTTGGGAAAAGGCGAGGAAAGCACAGGAGGCAGGAACAGGGATTCGATTTTGGCAGATGCGTTTGAGGCCGTAATCGGGGCGGTCTGCATAGACGGCGGGATTGAAGCGGCACAGGCGTATGTGATGCGGACAATGGAAGGGCGTATTGCTGAAACGAAAAATAATTTCCGCAGTCTGGACTGTAAGACGCATTTGCAGGAAATCATACAGAAAATCAGCAAAATTCCGTTGCAGTATGCCATTGTGCGGGAGCATGGCCCGGACCATAATAAGGTGTTTGTGGCGGAGGTGACGCACGAAGGCCGGATGTTGGGCTCTGGCAGCGGCAAAAGCAAAAAAGAAGCGGAACAGAATGCCGCCAATAACGCTTTGGAGCATATGAACCGAAGGTAAACGGGATATGCTCGAGGGCGTTGCGGGGGCGGAATCGCGGCAATGTATACCGAATATATACCAAAAAACACCCAAAATGGCAGCGGGAAACTACCGCCGCTTTGGGTGTTTTTTTATAGGTTGGACAAAGCGGTTCTGCCCCACGCTGTTACGACAATCGGGCTTTTCTTTTTTTGAAATTCCGGAACTGTGTTTCTTAAAATAGCGAATTATTTCGAAAAAATGTTTGCCTGACTGTCCATTCGAGCAGAATAATTTGCATGGCAGTTCCTGCTTTGTTTTTTCTGTATTATGATAAAAACATAATTGTAAAATTTCACTATATCCCCTCTATATTTTTGTGTAAATCCTATAAACCATCTGCGAAGCGGATGGTTTTTCTTTGCGCATTTTTTTTTGGTAAAAAATGTAGAAAAATGTAAAAAAGTATACCTTTCTGCATTTTTCTGTTGTTACCATATTTTTCGCAAATGTCAAGAGTAAATGCGAAAAAAATATAAAAAATTTTATTTCAGGGCGGTGACAAGGGCGGCAAGGTAGGCTTGAAACAAGATTTCGGAGGTCTGCCAGCCTAAAATTTCCCGCGGGTAGTTGTTCACCCACGCTTCCGCTTTCGCCACCTCCGCGTCTGATACCTTGCCGAAATCCGTTCCTTTTGGGAAGCGCCGCCGAATCATTTTGTTTTGGCACTCATTAGAACCGCGTTCAAAAGATGAATACGGGTGACAAAAATAAACCTTTGTCCGCTTCTTCCCCTTACGCAAGGCGGACCGTTCCAGCCGCTCCACGTCGGAAAATTCTTTTCCGTTGTCAAACGTGATCGTCCGAAATAGCTTTGCGAACAGGTCGGCCCCGAATTTCCGTTCTATACGGTCAAGGGCTTTAATCACGCTTTCCGCGGTCCTGTCCTTTATCCGCATGATAATTTCCCGGCGGGTCAATCGCTCTGTCAGCACAAGCAGGGCTTTTGACCCGTCTTTTTTGCTGTAAACGGTGTCGCCCTCCCAATGCCCGAACGTGTTTCGGTCGTCAACTTCCGGCGGGCGGCGGTCTATGCTGTCCCCCGCCGCGGCGCTCTTTGCTTCCCGTACCTTTCTATATTTCCGCTTCCGTTTCGGCTTTTCCGGCAAATCCGCATTTGTCAGGGTCAGGAAAACGCCCTTTTCTATGTAGCTATATAGGGTGCTTACGCAAATCGACGTTTTGAACGTCCGGCCCTCCAGCTTGATGTCAGCAAGGGCGGCGGCGGGCGAACGCGGGTTGTCTTTGTCCAGCATTTTTGCTTCGAGATACTCCACAAGTTCAAAGTCTTTCCCGATTTTCAGCGCCGGACCCTTTGCCGAAAGGTTTTCCCGGTATCTCTTTTCGGCTTCGTCGGGGTTGTATTTGTCAACCTCTTCAAGATCGGTCGTAAGCTGTACCATGCGGGCGCGCTTGATCTCCCGGTATATCGTGCTTACGTGTACGTGTATTTCGTCCGCGATTTCCTGCGGCTTATGCCCCGTATTCAATAACGCTTCGATTTTGTAGCGGTCGCGCTTTTGAAGATGACTGAACTTGTGTCCCATGCTGAACCCTCCGAAACAAAACCCGCCCAGCCTAAAAGCAAGGGCGGGTTTCGCGTTTGTAATTGCGGCGTTTCCCGCAATCACATTATAACGGCGGTTTCATACTCACGCAAGTATTAAATTCATTTTTCTTGTTCGGTCAGCCATTCCATAGACACGCCCAGCACCTTTGCAAGAACGGCAAGTTCGTAATCGGTGACGAACCGGGTTCCGATTTCAATTCTTGAAACGCTGTCCCGCTCCATTGTCACGCCCGCCACCTGTAATCTTGCGGCAAGGTCGGCTTGCGTAATGTTCTTCCGGGCGCGCGCTTCTTTCACCCGGTTTCCGCATAGATTCTTCCGGCCTTTGTAGTCGTATATTTTCACGTTGATTCCTCCGCCCTGTGTTAAAGTTCAGCTTCATTCTTGACTTTAACACGCCACCCGTGCATAATTGTGTTAAAGGTCAGAACGCCAGCATTTTCAGGCGGTCCGGCCCTCAAAAAACACAAGCCCCCGGCGTGCCGGGCGGCGGAATGGAGGATTCCACATGAAAAAAATTGTTGCTCTTGCGCTTGCGGCGGTCCTGTCCCTCTCCCTTGCGGGTTGCGGTGACGTGCTGGTTGACCTCGACACGCCAAAATCGGAGGAATTGACGGCGCAATATGACTTTTACCCGGATTCTATGAACACGATTCGGGTCGAAATGCAGATCACCCCCGAACAGGCCGATGAAGTTTTCATTGCGCTTGTGTCCTGCGGCCTTGATGGGAAGATCAATACCGTTTCCGAAAGTGACGGGGCCTATAAAGTCCGCTGGGGTACAAACTCCCTTGAAGTCACCATGAACGACGACGGCACGGTTGCGGAAATCGGCGACGGGAAAGACGTTCTTTACCCTGAATATAAGCAATATAACTTCCTGCTTGATTGTGACGTGAAAACGGAGGACGTTCACAGCGGGTCCGGCGACGTGATCGGTCAGCGCGCTTCTATCAGCGTTCTAAAATCCCAGCTTTTGACCTTAACGGCGGAAAATTTTAAGGAATACGCCGAAACTGTCGTTACAAGTGACGAATATAAGGATTTTAATTATTTTACGATCAAATGTGACGACGGTACAGGAATCCACTTTTCCGGCGGCTCTGCCGTGATCGTATCGTATGGTATCATTGACAGCGACAATGAAGATATGTTGTCGGAAACTATCGGATATATTAAGCTGAATGACGACGGGGCGTACATATACGAACAGGCTGAATAACTCCCACGAATAGCAAAACGGCGGGCGCAATGCCCGCCGTTCTTTTATTCCGTTCCAAATGTCCGCTTAACAATGAAGTTGGCGTAAATGTCCGCTATATCACGTATTGATTCAACCGTTGAAAAATCTTCCCCGCCGCATACCGCGTCACGAATCGTTCCGTAATATGCGGCCCTCTTGCTTGCGTCCTGCGCTTCTACAATCTTTCGGACCCGCTCGAACGTTTCAGGTTCCAGCACCGTTTGAAGTTTTGTCCGTTCTTCGTCCAGCTCCGCCGCCCGTTTTATGGCTTCCGTAAAATTCGGGTGAAAGGTCACGCGATAGTCGTTCACCGTGCTTCGCCCCGCTTCCTGCGCTCTTCTGCCGCCGCTTTTACCGCTTCGTCGAACTGTTCAGCAGTCAGCCCCAAAACCTCCGCCGCGCGTTCATCTGTCGCCGATTCGATAAGATCGTTCATGCTTTCAAAGCCGCCAGCTTCTACCGCCTGTTGATAGATCGCTTTTTTCCCTAACCGAACATAGGGGTAAAGCCTGTCGTAATTTTCGGCGTTCCACTTGTTTTTTGCCCGTGTGTTGCTCTTGTACTTCTTCCGTTCCATGTTGGCCCCTCCTTTCGGCTTACAGTATAGCATATAATGAATACTCACGCAAGTATGAAATTTCGCACAATCTCACGTGAGTATATTTGTGCAATTTTTTCTATACTTACCCCTTGACTTTTCATACTCACGTGAGTATAATAATAGACAGAAAGAACGGAACAATACAAATCACGGAGGTTTTGAAAATGAAAAAGACAACAAACAATTTCCAGCGTGCTTACATGATCGCAAAAGCCCACGTTCAGGAAGTCGAATCCCGACAAAAGGAAATCGAAAAGAAGTACATTGCAGAACACGGCATTGTCAACCCGGACGGCTCCATTCCCGAATTGATTTACTGCATGGAGGACGACGCGGCCTTTGAAAAGGCGAATGAAGAATGTTCCGCCCTGATCGTTGCCGCCGGGCTTGAAGATGAATTGAACGCCGCCCGTGACGCTCTCAAATCCGCGGAAGATCGGTTGATTGTGTACGGCTTGTCTATCGCTCCCGCCGGGGTCCGGGCAACTCTCGAAAAGGGCGTGAAAGAGAATTTCACCATTCGGCAAAAGGTCCTTGACCTTGTTTTCCGGCTTGACGTTTCCACGGTCAGCGCGTAACATATAGGTGGGCGGCGCAAACCGCCGCCCACCCCATCAAAAGAAAGGGGATTCTTTATGGAACACAAAGTTCAGCTTTACACCTACGAAAACGGTTCCTTTGTCAAAAAGGAAGTGTCCGCCACCCTTTACTATTCCCTGTCGCCCTATCTTGACGGCGACGACGACGGCGACGAAATCGACGTTGCGACGGTCTTTGACCTGTGGAAGATGTAGCAAGACGAAAAGGCCGGGGACGTTGCTTGCGGTGAACGGGGCCGGTGGAAATACCATTTCTATCGTCACAAAATCGCCGTTGAACCGAATCCCGTTACAGGAAAGCCCGGTTTCGTCGATTATGTCACCCCCGGCAAGGTCTACCGCCGCGGGAACAAGGTTTTCTTCAAGGCCGTGTCAGAATAGCGAACTGCTGCCGAAATGCGCCAACACAAAAAGCCCGCCGGGGTCATTCCCCGACGGGCTTTGTTTTGTCCGAATCGGACGGGTTTAATTGTTGTTTTCTGTGTCGCCCTCTGCTTCAACAACGGTCGGGTCAATCCCGATTGCCAGCAGATTTTCCATGATGGCGGGCGTTTCGATGTAGCCTTTCAAGTTTTCGTTCGCGCCCCACGCCTGTTTTGCTTCCGCCAGCACGCTCTCGATCATCTTTTCAATGTCTTTCGCGGTGAAAAGCAGTTTCAGCACCGCCGGGATTCTCTGATAAATCCAGTCGGAAACGGCGGCGAACTTCAAAGAACCCGTGCCGCCGCCGAATTGCTTTTCGGCCTGTGTAACAAGGCTGAAAAGAATATTTTTCAGCACCTTTGTTTCTCCGCGCCGGATAAAAACGACGATCAGCGCAAGGAACGCAAGGACAGCCAGCACGCTGTCCCAATTCGCAAGCAGAAATTCAAGAATGTTCATGTTTCTTCCCCTTTCTTTTAATCGATGACGGTACAGGCGGATTCAGGGACCCAGCCCAGCCCGTCCACGTGTACGCCGCACTTGCGGCCCGGATAGTAATATTTGACTGTGTATGTTCCGCTCACGGTCTTTCCCTGCCCGTTGCCGTTGCTGTCCCGGTACAGGGGGCCGGAATACTTCACCCGTGCGCCGACGCGCATTTTCGGGGCCGGGGCGCTCCCGCCGCCGGAAACCGCTTGCACGTCCGCCGCGTCAACCCAGCCGTAAACGGTGGACCCGCCGCCGCTCTGCTTGATAAGGTGGTAAGGGTGTTTTGTCCCCTTTGCAATCGCCGTCACCTTTGCCGTTCCGGGCTTGCACGCCGGGCCGCTGGACGCGTTCGCGTTCGTATAGTGACGATTGCCCGTAAAGCGCACCACGTCGCCCACGGAGAACGCAAGCGCGCCGGACGTATCAGGGGACCCCCCGGACGGTTTCGGCGTTCCTGTGCCGCCCTGTGCGCCCTGCTGGGGGCTTTCCGCGGTGTCATAGGTGATATAGGGCAATTTCCCGTGTTTGGTCCATTTGCGCCCGTTCATGCCGGAAATAGCGCCGATGTTCAAGCACGCCGTCACCTGTACGCAATTCTTGAAAGCCGGGGTGCATTCGATGACCTTTCCGCCGCCGATGTAAACGCCGATATGACCTTTCAGCCACACCGCTTCGCCGGGGACGATCTTTGAAAAGTCGGTCGATACCCCCGAACACTTCGTAATCATGGTATCGGCTCCAATGTCAGGAACGCCGTTGACGGCATAGCCCGCGCCGCCGTAGGTTTTGGACGCGTTGCCGTTCCAGCCCCAAAGCACGCCTTTAATCAAGCACACGCAATCGAACCCGTAAACGGGCGGGTTCTGATTCGCCGCGGCCCGAATCATTGCCGTTCGTGCCGCCTGTTTGTTGTAGCTGTGATTCGTGCAATACCGGGACACGTTGCCCCCGGTCAGCGGCGCGCCAAAGCACCCCATGACGTACAGGGTTTTATAATTGTCCACGATGTCTTGCAGTTTCTTGATAAATTCGGAAGCTTTCATTTTGCCCCCTCCTTTCGCGTCTGCCAGGGTTTTGCCCCCGGCGGTGTCATTCTTCCCGCCGGACGTTTCGGGCCGTCCTGCGGGCTGTGTGGCGCTTCCTGCGCCGTCGTATGCGGTCAGGCCGTAAGATTCGATAATCTGAATCAGCTTGTCCGCGTATTGCGGGTCCGTGGCATATCCCGCGGCCTTGATCGCCCGGCAAGCGGTTTTATAGTCCCGCTCCCCGATGACGGCTTTATACCGCGCGGCCCCGGTCAGCAACGCCGAATGATCGGCGACGCTCTCCGCCCAGCTTCCGTAAGCCCTGAAAAGGGCCGTCACGGTCGTAAAGGTTGCGCCGTCGTAACACTCTTGCGTTTTCGCGCTGTAAACCCGGCCTTTCCACGATGACCCGGCCTTGATTCCGAAAAGGGCGTTCGCCTTGACCGTCAAGCCGGATTTTCCCCAGCCGCTTTCAAGGATTGCTTGCGCGATAGTCAGGGACGCAAGCACGCCGCTTTTCTGCATATCGGCGGCGGCAAGCTTGCCCACCCGCTCGATGAAAGATTTTTGTTCGTTCGTCATTGCTGTTCCTCCGTCAAGGCTGAATGTTGTTCAGGTCAACGGGCATTCCCTCCGTTTCTTCCGGGTGTGCCTGTTTGATCTTCACGACGTTTTCCGCCTTTGCTTTCCACGAATAGAACCCGATTGCCGTTGCCGTCGGCGTTCCCACGTATGCGAGGAAAACCCCAAGTTGTGAAATGTCGATGGCAACGGCCCAAAGCCCCACGCCGAACCCGGCAAAATAGGTCAAGAGGACCCCCGAAAGAATCAGCTTTGAAAACTCAAACTTTCGGGCGGTCCTCTTTTTCCGGCGGCGTTTCCGCTCCCGGCTCCTTTCGATCAGCAACACGGCGGCGATTCCTGCAATCAGCCCGGCGGCGGCGCTGAATAGATACGTCATGCCGTGCCGCCTTTCATAGAAAATCGTGTTTTATTAGTCGTTCATCATACACCCGTTTAATGTTCGCCACCGCGTGTGTCGCGCGGTTGTTCTCATATTCCGGGTGTGTGTCGCAATACTTTTCATAGAAATCTATTTCCGCCAAAATCTCTATGAAATCTTCCCGCGTGTGCGGAATGTCCCGCAACAACTCATTGTTGAATTGCAGGATTCTTGAACGGTGCAAGTCGGCGTTCCTTGCGTCGTCCGTTTTGATGTGTTCATCAAGAATCTTCCGTGTTTCGTCTAACTTCGTTAGAACGTCCTTGTTGATTGCCCGGCCTATGGCCCGCGCAAGCGCCGTCCACGGGTTGATCTTGATGGGGGCAATCTGAATCAGCGTCAAGAGGATAAGAAGCGCCCCGCCGCCGCTGGTCAATAGCTGTGCAATCGTCATGTTGCTTTACCTCCCACGCAAGAAATCCCCGTAAACGCTTTTCAGCGAATACGGCTTGATGTCGGGCGGCTTTCCGCTCTTCCCGTACACGGCCCGGTCATACGCCCAAATCAGCCAGCGGGCGGTGTCCTCCGCCCATATCGCAAGGGGCATAATCAAGAACCATAACAGGCCGAACGCCGGGCAAATCTGCCCCAGCACGTTGCCGGGCTGATTGCTGTAATCCCATACCCCCAGCCCCAGCCAAAGGTTCAGGACGCACCCGGCGGCAAACTCCACGGCAAGCACGATCACGGCCCCGATCACCGCTTGCACGATGACCGGGGCGTTGTAGAACCGCGACGTTTGATTGATTGCCCCCACAAGGACCCCGCAAAGCCCGCCGACGATCAGCATTGCCGGGTGTGAATGTCCGCGAAAAACGACTTCGAGGGCAACATAAATCGCCCCCAAAGCCGCCCATATTGTCAAAATGCGCTTCATTCTGCACCACCGCCCGCAGCTTTGATGATCTCCGCCATGCTTGCGGCAAGGTCGGCGGGCAATTCCGCACCGTAGGAAATGGAATCCAGTTCGGCAAGGTCCGCCCGCTTTATCCATGCGTTCAGGTGGTTGCAGTATGTTCGATGATAGAACACGTGCGCGGTCGCCGCCTGTGCAAGTTCCGTGAACTCTTCCGCGGGGTACATACGGCAAAGTTCCCCGTCGGCGTGATATGGGACCGCCGCCGCGCCCTCTTTGACGGTCGTAAACTGCGCCATCAATTCGGTTTGGTCGTGTTCGGTCAAGCTGTAATGGGACCTGTTCAGGTCAATTCCGGCGTAGATCGCCGCGGAACACGAAAGGCCGACTTCCGCTTTCTTCGCGGCCCGGACCTGTTCAACGTCGTTCCAGTCGTCGGGCGGCTGGATTCCCAGCCGCTCCAAACGTAAATTACGAATGCTGTCTTGCTTGTGCTGTACGCTCATTCAAAATTCCCCCCTGCCGAAACAATGAAACAGTCGCCCGTGGCCCCGTTCCGATTCACCTTGATTCGGAAGTTGAAGCCCCATTTTGCGGCTGTCTTTGTCTTATTCTGTAAGAAGATTTTGTTCCCGGAAATGACGGCTTGCGTCACGTCCTCCCACGTCGGGGAAGCGTCATAACCGTTATTGCACATTTCAACGGAGAACGTCGCGCCCGCGGGAATCTGCCGGGTGACGCTCATAATCGCCTTTGTCACCATGTCGTCAGCGTCCAGCGGGGCCGAAAGGGTCAATTCAATTTCGGTTTCATTCTTCGTGAATGTGTACGTCCGGGTGGCGCTTCCGCCGTAGTTGTCCGTCGCGGTGATCGTCAGCTTGTGGGACCCGTTCAAAAGCTTCACCCATTCCGCCGCCGTCACGTTGAAAGAATAGTTCTGCCCGCTTGTGGCGTTATAGGACCGCTTTTGCACGCCGTCGATCTTCTCAACAACGGTGATCGTCTGCCCGCTGTCCGGGTCGGTGACGGTGTAGCCCTGATTGAACGGCCCGGTTTTCGTTCCGAGGTTTGAATCTGTGCCGTTGATCGTGGGCGCGGTGTTGTTCACGACAGTTCGGGTCGCGCTGGTCTTGTACCCGGACGCGGCCCCGGCGCTGTCGTAGGCTTTCACGCGGTATGCAACGTTCTCCCAGCCGAACGTGATTGCGTCGGTGTACGTGCGGTTGATTCCCTTGTAAATCTGCTCCCACGCGCCGCCGTCGTGCTGGCGCTCCAAGATGTACCCGGACAAATTGCCGTCGCTGTCCGTGGACGTTCCCCAGCTTACGGTCAGGTTGCTTCCCCCGCGAACGTCCGTCGGAACGGTGATACTTCCGGGGACCGTCGGGGCCTGATTCCATACGATTGTGTATGCGCCATCCGAATCCGGGTTATCAGATACCAAGATTGAAGATGACAAATTACAAAGCGGGCGAACGCCGAGGTGGCCAATGCACGCGTAGTTCGAGCTCATCGCGCCGGAGGAAGAGACGTAGCGGACGCTGCACGGGTGGGACGCGTAAGCGTCGGCAAGCCACCACCACCACGGGGAATTTGCGTTCAAACTGCTACTTGTGTATTCACTCTTGCTTACACATTCGGCGGTCGGGTACGCTTTGCGGGAATTGTCGTCGCTGAACAAGGCCAGCTTTGTGCCGCAAGTCGCGTCGCCCGTCAAGCCCACTTCCGTACTGGACGCAAAGAAAATCTTGTCTTTGCAAGTTTCGGTTCCGCCGCCGTCCACCGACGCTTTGCCGACGGTGTGCGTTGTTTCCAGCAGGGCCGCACGGAAGTTCGCGGAGAACCCGGCAAGGAAGCCCGCTTCCTGATCGTATTCGTTGTAATTGCTCCATACGTTGGCATTCGTTGGGGCCGCGTCTGCGCTGTGCTGTGCGCTGTACCATTTACCCGCGGCGGCGGTGCTGTTCAGCCATTGCCGGATATTCGAGTAAATCCAGCGGTTATTGCCGTAAGAACGGCGGTTGCTGTCGCTGTTCCCCGATTCGATAGCGTCAAAGCACTTTAACGAAATGATCTTTTCCGTAATCAGCGTCACGGACCCGGACGGGTAGCCAGTATGCCCCTTGTCTGCAATCTTCCAGACGATAGGCTTGCCGTTGTAAAGCGTCCCGGTGTCTTTGACAAGCGCGCCGACGGCAAGGGAACTTAATGCTTTTGCCATTGTTTTTCACTCTCCTTGAATAGATTTTTGAATGTGCGGTCCGTTTCCCGGACAAGGTGATAACAATTCCCCTTGATTGCGTGGCTCCGCCAGCTTCCGTAAGATTGTTCGATCTCCGCAAGGGTGATTTTGCCGCCGTCCAGTAAAGCCCGCTGTTTCTTCATCTTCCTTTGTTCGTTACATTTGCTTGACCTCCTAACTTTCCGAATCACTTTCCCCGAATCGGTCAAATACGTGTGAAAACCTAAAAAGTCAATGCCGTTCCGCAAAGGAAAGATGTTCGTTTTATTGTTCAGCTTCAATCCCAATTCGCCGACGTACCTTTCAATTTCCGCCCAGCAATACCGCAAGTACGCCTTGTCCTCATGTATCAAGTAAAAGTCGTCCATGTACCGCCCATAATAGCGAATGCCCAGCTTCTCTTTTATGAAGTGATCTAACCCCGAAAGGTACATGACGGCGAACCATTGTGAAGTCTGATTGCCGATAGGTATTCCGGGATTTTCGGTGCTGTCAATTATCATGTCAGTAAGCCACAAAACGTCCGGGTCCCGGACGTATGACCGCACCATTCGTTTTAACGGCTCATGCTGGATTGAATAGAAATACTTTGATATATCGCACTTCAAAACCCAGCCGTCGGCGCACCCTGCTTCTTTCGGCGGCAACGGCGGCAAGCCCGCTTCCCGGCGTGCCTGTTCCGCTCTGTTTTTCCGCGTGAAGTAATAGGACCGCATAAACGCTTCCAGCCGATATAATCCGTCGTGCGTCCCTCTGTCTTTCTGCGACGCGTAATTGTCCCGGATAAACCCGCGGGAAAACGCGGGTTCAAGTATGTTGTCGCATAGGGAATGTTGAACCACCTTGTCTTTGAACGCGTTGGTCATCACGATTCGTTCTTTCGGCTCATATACCCGGAACACGAAATAGTCGGACGGCCTGTACGTTTTGTTTTTCAACATTTCCGAAAGCAAACAAAGGGCCTCCAGCAAGTTCGCTTCAAACTTTGCGACGCTCGCTTTGCCCCTCTTGCCCCGACGGGCTTTCAGGAATCCGGCGTATAGATTGCCGAAATCATAAACCCGCTCGAAATCTGCGTTTTGCATATAAAAACTCCTTGCCGTGTATAGATTCCGCCATGCAGGGAACAAAACGCCCCGACGCACACGCGCCGGGGTTCCTTGTTTCGTTGTGCAATGCTTCATCATCGGACCCCACCGCGCGCCCGCGGCGGGACGGAAGCTGGTTTCCGTGGACCTTGCTTCACCAATCTTGTATTTACCGCCGTGCTGTCACCACGACGGAGGGATACGCCCTCCTTTGTGGGTGGTCCTCTGTTTTCGGCCTTTCGGCTTACTCAATCGCGGTTTTCCACCAAAGCGGGCGAACGCCGTTGTTGCCATTGTACGCGTTGTTCCAGTTCATCGCGCCGGAGGAATTGACGTTGCGGACGTTGTACGAGTTGGACGCTACAGGGCGCACCCCAAAGAAAACCCGCCGGGCGTTACCGCCGGGGCGGGGTTCCTCTCTGCATAGCAACGGCCCGTTCCCGGTCTTTCTTGCGCCAGCTTGCGGTCATGTACTTAACGTCAAGGACGTATTTTGACCACGCGGCGCATTGATCGTCCGAAATCAAGCCGTTTTCAAAAGATAATTCAATCAGGAATAGAACCGTCTTGCACTTCGTCAGGGCCTTTTTCTGTTCGTACCTCCGTTCCCTGTATTCTTGCGGGTCCGCAATATCAAGTTCGTTCGCTTCCTGAATGTGTTGGAAAATATCAATCGTCAGGTCATGCAGACGGTTTACAATCGTGAATCGGTACTTTTTCGGAAAGCGCCGTTCATTCGTCATTAGAAACGTGTGCTTCACAAGGTCTTTCGCCTTTGTGATGATCGCAAATTCCGTTTGCTCTGCCTGTTTCTTTCTGCCCTCCAATTAAGCACCGCCTTTCCCGGATTCGCTCTACTTCCGCCGGGTCCCCGTCAAAGGTGAACCCGAACCGTGTTACGGTAAGAACCGCCCGGCTCCCGGTGTAGGTGGTCCCGCTGATCGTGATTTCGTCAGCGTCCCCGCACCGTTCGCAAGGCGGTTCAATTTCCGTAAACAGATTGCCGATAATGCAGGACAATTCCCGGCGGGTGCAAGCATATTCCGTCAACATTCGATTCTTTGCCGCTCCGCGTTCCAAACGCCCTTGACAAGCGATACGCCGTCCAGCGCGTCAAAAGAAACAAGAAACGGATTCCCGGTAATGTTGTTGAAAAGGCCATCTTCCACGCGTGCGACGCGGCTTTCAAGGGACGCGGCAAGGTTCAGCGCGCTTGAAGCGTCCGCCGCGGCCTGTTCTGCCTTTTGCGCGCCCGTGGTCCATGTCGCCCGCTCTGCCGCCGTAATGTGGATTTCTGCATTCTCTGTATGCTCGATCAGCCCAGCAATCGCGGTGTCGTAATTGCTGATCTGCGCCGCCGTCACGTGAACGTCAGTATTTCCGATATGCCCGTACAGGTCACTTTCCATTGCGCCGACGTTCGGCGCGTCAAGGATATTTCGCCATTTTGTGTACGGGTAATATGCCGTAATTGCCCCCGCCTTTTCCTGAAAGACAAGGACGCAATTTAATTCGGTCATTTCGCTTCCTCCTTTTCAATTTTCCCGTCCGGGTTTTCTGGGTCCGGGTCAACGTCGCCGCCCTGCTGGATAACCTGTAACCACAAAAAAGGCCCGTCTGCCGTCGGTTTCTCCGTCCCCGTATAAATGGGGACAAGGGAACTTTCGACGGCTTCCAGCCGCGGCAAAACGCCGCCGTGCGCGTCCGGGTCCGCATTGTGATTCTTCAAGTCTGTTTTCGTTGCCGTAACAACGTTCGGGTCAACGGCAATCGTCACATTTGCGGCGTTTGCCACCTCGATGTGCATTGTCAATTCGACTTCGCCCGCCGCGCCCGTGGTAATGATGACTTTTTCCGTGTCCGGGGTGTTGCAGACGGCAAACATAACGTCGTCGCCCTCTGTCTGCACGCTCATTTCGCGGATTGTAAAGCCGCCCACGGTCGCCGGAATGACCGCCACAATGTCAATCATGTTCGGCGAATCCGGGTTGATCTGCACGCTGTTTACCTCTCCGCGCCATTTCTCATTTTTAAGCGCGGTCATGTCCGCCGACGGCTGGTAATACTGCCCGCCGCCGTCGCCGACGGCAAGGTATTTCAATTTGACCTTTTCGCCCCTCATGGTCGCCGCCGTGACAAGGGCAAGGCCAGCGGACGTGACAACGGTTCCGTATGTTCTTTCGGTGTCTGGCATTTCTTTTTACCTCCATTTGTTATAAATTCACGCGGATTCAGGCCGGGCCGTATGCGGGGAAGATTTCAACCTTTGTCCCCGTCTTTACAACCGCGCCCGTGCGGACGGTCGCCCGCTCCGTCATGCTCTTTACAAGAACCGGGAACACTTCAAGCCGCGTTCCCGCTTTCACCGCCGCGGCAACATGAACAGTTCCGGCGGCGGCTATGTCCTTTGCAAGATACGGGTAAACCTCCAGCCGCGTCCCGATGGAATGCACCGCCGCAACGTGAATCGTCGTTTCCTTTTTGACCTGATAGCTGATCGCTTCAAGGTGGGAACGGAGGTTTTTATAAAACCGAACGCGGTTCAAAACCTCTGCTTGCCGGGCGGCTGTCAATCCCTCCGTCGTCACGCCGATAATAACCCGGAACGTGTACGGCTTGCCGCCGTACTCGAACCATTCTTGAACCTTTGTGCCGGGGTACACGGCCCCCAGCGCCGTTTCGACGGCGTACTTTGTACCCAGCTTTCGGTGAACCTTTACGCTGTCTTTGATCGTCTGCCGTTTAACCTCTATCGGGTAAGAATAGTCGTACCAATCGACGTGAAGATCATAGGCGAGAACGTCAAGGGTCTGTTCGTCAAGTTCATCAATCCGGGCGTAAATGATGTTCTTTTCGATCTGCCGGGCCGTAACCTGTAATTGCTCCGCAATGGTCCGGGCCAGCGCAATCATTTTCGGGTCGTTTTTCAGAACGGGCGGAAGCGAACGGGTGAAGTCGATTGAATAAATGTCGTTGTCATTCATTCTCCGCACCCCCGTTCACAACCGCCGTTTCCCCGATCACCGCAACGGCGTTGTCGGGAACGACGGTATCGACGGGGGACCGTACCTTGACGCGCTTTGCCCCGGCTTGCATAAGCAGGGAAATTAAATAGGACGGGTTCACGTCCCGCCCCATCTTTGCGCCTTGCCATTCCTTGAACGTCCGAACCGCCGCCGCGATATTCTCCGCCACCTTGTCGTCGCTTATTGCGCCGCCCTCTTGCGTCCAGTATGTAAAGTCGATGTCATACGGGACCGTTTCGGGGGCCGCGACGGTGACGTGATCGGTCAGGGGCCGCACCTTGTCGGCGTTCAGAATGTCTAAAACCTCTTTCAAGATTTCTTCCCCCGGCAACTGCCCGCCGGAAAGCAGAACCCGCACGTCAACTTCTCCCGGTTCCGGGGAAGTCGCTTTCACGTCCACGATCAGCGCCGACGCGGATTTCGCGTAATACTCATACGCGCCCAGCGGCCCGGCGGTCGAAAAGGTTTCGACGCTTTCGCGCATACGCTCATAAAAGGCCGCGTCGCTCTCTTCGTCCGCGCCGCCGTCCGATTCGGACACATTTTCGACGGACCCGAAATACGGGAAAATGTCAATTAGCTGTGTGATCTGCCCCGGAACAAAGCCGTTTCCGATCTCCCCAGCCGTCTGGCACTCCGCTTCCACGTCCCCGAACAGGTCGCCCGCCGGGATTGTCAGGGCTTGCAATGTCTGAAAGATAATTTCGCCGTCAACGGTCACGCGGGTTCCTGCCGGAACGATTGTCGCAACCTCCAGCGGAATGGAAAGGGTGAACCGCAACGTCGTTTTTGCCTTTTCCGGCTCCAAACGGTAAGCGTCTTTGAACAATTCTGCGAGGGAATCCAAATATTCACCCTCTGCATACCGCGGGACGTTCTGCCGGGCCGAAAAGTCGATGTTTACCCGCTCTTGAATGATGATGTCGGCCACCCAAAGGATAAACAGGCGCGCCGGGTCCGCCGGGTACAAAGTCCGCCCGGTGAACGCTTCGTAAGACTGAATCAGGGCGTTTACAACCGTGTTCGTGTCCGTGTCTACAAAGTGAATATCGGGGTATTCTCTAACTTTCGTCGTCAATTATGTTCACCTCCACAACTGGAATCAGCGTGCCGGGCGTGTCGCCCATTTCATAGGTAACGCCCAGCACTTCCGCCCGCGGTTCGTCCCGCTCCACCGCGTCTAAAACCTCCGAAATAAGAACAGATTGTGCAACCTGAATCGGACGGTCAACGAACCTTTGCGCCATTCCCAGCCCCCGGTCAAGGGGAACGGAGAATTTCGGCGTTGATATGATGACCGCGACGTTCTGCAAAACCTCTTCTTCCGTCGTTTCCGGGTCAAGATTGATGTTTTTAAGGTCATACGCCTTTATGATGTGCGCCACGCTCTCACCCCCTAACGGCCCGAATACGATTTCATCGTGACGCTTACTTTCGCAACAAGCAGATTTCCGCGGTTGTCATAGCGGTTCAGCGAGTTAGAAAGCTTCGTGATAACCCACTTGTTTGTTCCGTAGGCTTTTGGCCCGATGACAAGTCGGTGAACCTCTCCGCGGCGCATTGCTTTAAGCATTTTTGAAACCTCCGCAATCGGGTTCACCCCCAAAAAGGCGGAAAAGAACATTGTAAATGTCATGCTTTCAACGTCCGTCCCCGTAAACTCTAAAAGGGGTTCTTTCAAATGCCTATCATGCGTCGAATACTTCGCGCCGCTGTCCCATTTCAGGCCGTCAAACGTCTTGATCTGATTTCTTGAAACGGCAAAGGTGATGTCACCCCAAGTCCCGATAACTGCCATCTTTTATATCCCTCCTATCACGAACCCGTCGCCGTCGTTCGTCGGGATATAAAGGCAAAGCACATAGTCGCCCGGTGACGGTAGCCACGGGCTGATTTTGACTTTGTGCGTGTGCGACGCAAAGGACGCGTCGCCGCTTCCGCCTGATTCCGTTTGCGTTTCCTGCACAACGTCTTTTGCCGGAATGAACGGCGGGTTCTTAATCACTTTCAGGGGACCCGAAACAAAGGTTGTCCCCATATCCTTAAAGGTCACGCGGGCGGTTCTGTCTGCGGCATTGACGGAGGAAACCCAGCCCGTGCGAACGATGTTTTTATAAACGCTTGCTTCTCCCATCAATACCCCTCCAACACGCGGCGTAATTTGACGCTGGTTGTGTACCCGCTCGACGAAACGGAATGCGTCGCGCTCTCGACGATGTACTTTCCGTCGAACGCTCCGTACCCTTTCACGGTCACGGTCACGCCCGCAACCAGCCCAGCGTCGCCGACAAGTGTAAAACTGGCGGTGAATTGCTGTCCGTTCTTCTCCCGCAACCGCTTTTCGGCAAGCGTTTTCGCTTCCGCGTTGCTCGAAACCTTTTCTTTGATCTCCAGCACCTGTGCGCTTTCGCTTGTGTCAGCGTCCGGGGCCTTGTACGTCGCTTCATAGGTCGTCCCGCTCGACGGGTCCGTATAGGTCACGTGACAACTGCTGTATGAAGCGTCGTGAAAGCTTGTGTTGAAGCTGTACCGCTTCACGTCCGCCGCGCCGCGCTTGATCGTGCGGACCGTGCTTTTCTTCTCATACGCCGCCGCGTCGAATAGAACAATCATTTTTGCCGTTACTTTAAGGGAAATCCCCGCGGCCTTACAAAGCCGTTGCAAAAATGTTATGTCCGATTCCTGCACCTGTTCTTTTCGTGTGTAAAACGGGTCGAACGCCGATTCAAACATACACGTAAGCCCGTTCTTTCCGGCAATTTCGTTCGCAATCCCGGAAAGCTTGATTTTCTCCCACGCTTTTGTCTTTTTCTGCGTCCGTACCGTTGATGTGTAGGGGATTGACCCGCCCTTGATTGTCACTTTCGAGGGCGGGCCGCTCCCGTCCACGCTGTCGATCTGAAACGTGCCGCAATCCAGCACCCGGTCTTTACCGTCCGAGTTCCAGTTTTTTTGAACGATCACCGCGGCAAGTTCCGCACCCTTTGACGCGGCGGGCGTGTTTAGCCAATTTCCAAGCCACACGCCCTCCCGGTCGTCAAGGGTAAGTTGTAAATCGTCCGTTTCGTCCTGTTCGTTGTCTGTGTAAGACAAGGATTGCAAATATCTGTTGATGTCTGCGCTTATGTCCACGCCGTCAAAGGTCAGGCGGACGACGGTTCGCCGTGCGTTCATGTCGTCCGCCCCCTTTTCCACGGCGGCAAATCAGCCGAAACCCGCGCTTCCGCGTCGGGTATATCCAGCGTAATTCCTGCCGGGAAAACGACGGTCCGGCGGTGTTGCGGGTTCGCTTTCATAATCCTGTCGGTGTATGCTTCGTCGCCCAGCGTTTTGTAGGCGATACCGTCCCACATATCCCCGGCAATGGTCGTGTATTTAGTCATACCTCCGCCGCCTTTCGTCGTCCTCCCTCTGCTTCATGCGGTCGTCGAACTTGTCTAAAAGTTCTTCGTCCCGCCTGTCTAACAATTCTTCGATGTCCTCCGCTTGCGCTTCGCTTCCCACATGGAAAACGGGCGCGCTGTGAATGACAATGCCCCCGCCTTGCGGTGATTCCGCGGTAACGGTCGGGGCCGAAACGCCGCCCGGACCGACGCGCGCCGCCGAAAGCGCCGCTTGCAGTAACGGCAAGAGGGTAACAACCGTCGTTCCGTCCTGCGCTTCACGGGCCGCGTTGATGTTGTCAAAGATTCGCCCGGTCTGCGCGGCGGTAAATACGGTCCTGCCCCTTGCATTCGTGACAAGTTCCGCCCCCGCTTCGCCCGCAATGAACGTGTCAGGGGTGTATTTAGAACCCTTTGCAAGCATGGGAATAAGCGGTATATTGATACCCTTTCCGCCGATTCCGGGGACCCAATCGGGAATTTTCAGCTTGTTCAAGCCGCCTATAACGGTATTGATAACGGAAATAATGCCGTTTACAACGCCCGTGCAAACGCTCTTGATTGCTTCCCATATCCCGCTGAATATGCTTTTCACGCCCTCCCACGCCTGTTTCCAGTTTCCAGTAAACACGCCTGTAATGAACGTGATAAGCCCTTGCAAAATCTGTGTCAGCCCGTTCAAAATGCCTGAAATCGCGTTGATTGCCGCCCCCAGGACGTTGCTAAACAGTTCGGCAACGGCCTGTATGATCGGCATAAGTGCTTGAAGTAGCGATTGCAGAACGGGCAAGATCGCTTCAACAAGCGGTTGTATTGCTGAAACCACCGTCATAATCAAGTCGATCACAATAGGAAGAATGTTGTCTATGATCTGCTGAATGATCGGCATAAGTGCTTCAAGTAGCTGTTGCAGAATCGGAAGCACCGCTTCTATGATCTGCATTACAATGGGAACAAGGGTTTCCACAAGCTGAATCAGCACGGGCAAGATTGCTTCGACAATCTGCCCTATGACGGGCAATAGCTGGGCGATAAGGTCAAGCAGAATCGGAAGCACCGTTGCGATTATTTCCCCGATCAGCGGCACGATCTGTTGTATCAGACTTCCGATGACGGGTAGCAGGGCGGTGGCAAGCTGGGCGAATTGATCTAACAGGCCCGGCAAGATTCCCTTTAACTGCTCCACAACGCCGATAAGTGAATCAAACACGGCAACGCCCGCTTCTCCGAAATGCTCTTCAAAGAAGTTTCGGGCGTTTCCCATGCCCTCACCGCTGAAAACGCCTTTGATCGCCGCGCCGACGTTCTGAACCACGCCCCACACCTTGTCAAACACGGCAAGCGCGCCGTCGCCGAACGTCTGTTGAATCCAGCCGCGGACCTCTTCAAGATTGCCGGAAATCAGCTTGATTGCAAGGGCAACGCCGCCGATGATACCGACAAGGGGCAAAAGCTTTCCTTTGATACCTCCAAGCCCTGAAAACAGGCTCTTTATACCGCCGGACCCGCTAAACGCTTTCATCTTCGCAAACGCGCCTTGAATCCCCAATATTCCGCCCTTGATCTCCAAGAACGCAAGCTTTCCCGCTTGCCCCCCGGCCTTTAAGCCTAAAAGGGCCGCGGCAACCTTGACGATTGTTGAAAGCAATTTCGGGTTTTCCTGCGCCCATGCTGAAAACTTCGTCACTAAATCCGACAACTTTTCCGCCGCGGTCGTGACGTATGGTAAGAACGTATCGCCTAACACAATACCGAGATTCGACAAGGCCGTTTTTGCTCTGTTCAATTTTGCTTCCGTGGTGTCCATTACTGTATTGAACGCCGCTTCCGCCGAACCAGCCGCCGAATACATTGCTTCTGTTTTGCTTGCGAAATTGTCAGCTTGTTCACCAGCGAGTGATAGCACCGCTGTTTGTGCTTCAACCGAACTAAACAACTTCGCAAATTCAAGTTCATTCCCGCCGACGCTCTCTTTTAATGCGTCCAGCGCGCCTTGAAATCCTTTGCTTTCAAGCAAGGCTTGCCCGCTCGAATAGCCCAATTTGTCTAATGCTTTTGCCATGTTTGCAGACGGCGAAAGGAACCCTTGCATTGTTGCTTTTAACTGGGTTGTAACCTCTGCCGTACCGCCCGTAACGCCTGTGAGGGTTGCCATTGCCCCGAACAAATCTTCTTGCTGAACTTTTAGTGTTGACGCAAGCGGGATAACTTTTCCCATTGAAGAAGCGAGTTCAGGGAATGACGTTTGCCCCAGCTTTACGGTCTGAAAGGCCAAATCTGCCGCTTTTTGCTGTGCTTCCGCGGATATGTCGCCATATCCTTTTGTGACTGCGGATAACAGGTTTATAGAATCTGTCGTTGTTGAATTTCCTGCCTTTGCCGCTTTTGAAGCAATTTCAAGTAGCTTTGCGCTTTCTGCCGAATCTCCAAAGGCCGAAACGACTTGATATAGCCCGTCTGTCAGATTGTCTGTTCCTAACCCGGTTGCATTTGAAAGGCTTATAACGTCTTTTTGCAACTCCGAGATACGCGTTGAAACGTCCCCGTCAAGCAAAGTTGCAACATTCGCCATTTGCTTTTCAAACTCCATCGACTTTTGCACGGGTCCGGCATAGATCGCCGTACCCAGCGCGGCAATGGTCCCAATCGTCCCGGCAAGCTGTGTCTTTGTCTTTGAAATCGCTTCGCTGTTTTTCTGCTGTGCCTGTCCGATCTTCGCCAGCCGTTCCTGATTCCGGCGCACCTGTTCGTAACTTTCGGCCAGCCGTTCGTTCTCCGCGGTCAAATGGTCTGTGTCAACCCCTGCGTCGCGTAGTTCGTCGCCGAGTTGACCCAGCCGGGTTTCCTGTTCCTGAATTTTTGCGGTGGTTTGCTCAATCTGGCGGGCGTTCCTCTCCATCTTCTGCCGCAAGGCTTCCGACGGCTGTTCCGTCTGGCTCATTTCGCGCTGTAAACGGTCGTGTTCCTCCGTCAGCTTCGCCAGCTTGTCCTTATTCGCTTCAAGGGCGGCGCTCTGCTTTTGGAATCCCTCAATTTTCCCGGAAAGCGCGTTTATTTTGGAAAGGTTGCCTTGTAACTGCTTTGACGCGTTCATTGCGCTGTTGAAACTGGAATTAAACCCGCTCCCCAGCGTCGCCTGAAGCTTAAAAAGCAATTCAAATTCTTTTCTTCCCGCCAAAGGCTCACCCCCTTTGCTGTCGTTCTCTCTCCGCGCGTTCCTTATCTTCCGCGGCGGCGGCGTTTATGTCCCTTATCCATTGCATGATCTCCGCCGTTGTGCAATCAAGCCAAAACGGAATAGGCGTGTTTGTCGCCTTTGCAAGTCGGTAACACTCCCGCCGCCACCAGCGGGCCGGGCGTTTTAATAGCCCGTAGACAGTAAAAAATCACGCGCGGCGTTCGTAATACGGTTGAAGTCGGGCAACGGCATAGCGTCCAGCACGTCGCTTCCGATACCCGCGGCCCGCGCCGCCATCTTGCTCTGGAAGTTCCGGGAGATTTCAGGCGCAAGGGCGTATTCGTTGTTCATCTGCATTTCGGTTTCGATTGCCACCATGTCGCGCCCGGTCAAACGCTCAAAATTGAACGTCAATTCCTCATAGGTCGCGCCGCCGTATTCAAACGGGGTTTTGAACTTGTGCGTATAAACGCCCACGTTCGCCCCTGTGGGCTTCTTTGCGGCTTCCGGGGTAACTGCCGGGGTAGATGTCGCCGCCGTCCCTGCGGCCTGTTCTGCGCCCTGTGTGGCGGTGTTCTTGATAGCTTCGCTCATTGTCTTTTCCTCCGATTCGTTATTTCAGATTTTTAGATACAGAAAAAAGGGCATAAGAAAGCCCGGCGGGGAAGTTCTGCCGGGTCTTACGCCTTGCCCAACGCCTTGCGAACGTCCGCGAGGTAGTCCGTGCCGTTGACGTAGTAAATGAAGTTCAGAATGTCAATTTCCATCTTCTTTACTCCGTCGATGTAGGTTGCGAAATAGGTTGCCGCATACTCCCCGGAAGCTTCCGCGGACGCGGCGGGGGCAAGCTTGCCGGGGGCAAACTTCGTCGGCGTGACGATCAAAACGTGTTTGACGGCCTGCTGAACGAACTTGCCCGCGGTGTTGTCCCAATACTGCTGGGCGGCGCGGAGGTCAAGCTGGTGATTCCGCGGCTCCGCAAGCTTGATCGCGTCGGCGGTCACGGAACGGAAATTCAGGGTCAGGGTCATAGCTTCGATGTGGCCCACGAACGCGCCGTTGAATGCGCCGGAAATGCCAGCGCCCTTGACCTCTTCCGCAATCTGCGAGATTTCGGGAAGCGTAACTTCCGCCATGCCGTAAAATTCGGTTGCGTCCTCATATACGGCAAAGTTAGTTGTACCGTTATCAACTTTCATTGTCTGTACCCTCCTTTACGCCGTCAGCGCCGCGGCGACGTACTCCGCGTCGTACTCCAGCACGAAATTAAGTTCTTTCGCCGGGCTGGGCGGGGTCAAGAACACATGGAAAACGGCCTTGCCCGCCATAAGCGCGGTTGTGCTGTTTTCGTCCTCCCTGAACTCGACGCGTCCGCCCAGCAACTGCTCTTCCGCGACAAGGCCGTTCAGCCAAATATTCACGGAATCAACAATGCTGTCGATCAGCCGCCGGGTCATCTTCTTGTCAACCTTGCTCCAATAGGTCAGAATCAAGGAATTTGCAACCCAGCCGAACATACGGGACACGGCGATAAAGTAATTCTTTACGTCCGTGTCGGCGGGGAAACAGGCGGTTTCATTGCCCCAAAGCACATAACCGCCGATAAAGTTAAGGGCGGTCACAACGCCGTTGCTGTTCAGGTAGTTAGCGTTCTGCAAGTCAAGCAGAATCACCGTACCGTCGGCAAGAACGGCGCTGTCCATCTGCAAAAGCTTGTTCGACGGGGATTCCGCCGGGCAACCGCCGTTGTCCGAATCGGTCAACCCCATTCGGCCCGCCGCCTGAACGGACAAATGAAAAACACGGTCCCCCAGCTTCACCAAAGGCCAGCAAAGAACCTGTGTTTTCGCGTTGATGTTCTGTGCTTTCTTCCACGCCGGAACGTCGGCGTAATGCTTGACCGCTTCCGTGTCAACGTCAATCAGGGCTTTCCCCTCGAAAACGCCGTTGATGTTCGCGGCCTTTGCCGCCATGACCGCGGCAACCTCCGACTTATCGGACCAGCCGGGGGCAACGATCAGGTCGGCGACGATTCCGTATTTCGGGAAAACCTTGTCGATCAGTTCCAGCCCGGAATATTTCTTCGTGTTTGTGTCGAACCCGCCGATAATGTCCCGCTCCGTGATCGCGGACGGGTCCACCGCGTCAAACGCAATGGTCAGTTCGCCCGTGTTTTCGGGGATTCCGCCGCCCTCCAGCACTTCAAGAATCAGATTCCCGCCGTCGTAAAACAGGTCGAAATCTGTTCCGATGTCGTACCCGGTGACTTTCACCGTGTCTTTCAGGGCTTCCAGCGGCAAAAGAACCTTGCCGTCGGTCAGCGGGTAATTTGCTTCCTCGACGGTTTTCTTGTGCTTTGCGGGGTCCAGCACGTTCACGAAAACGACGGGGGACACGCCGTAAAGCTTGAATTGCGAATAGATCGCTTCGCAAATGGGGTAATTCTTCCAATCGTCGCTATACCCCAAAGCGGCGACGGCTTCGGCGTAGTTCTGGCACATGATCGGGTCGTTCACCGCGCCGCCGACGGTATGTACCGGGGCCGCGCCGACGATGAATGCAACGCCGGAATCAGCCGTTACAGGCGTTGTTACCGACGTGTCGGCCTGTCTTGTAGATACGCCGTGGTAAAATTCAGCCATTTTTTATACCTCCCTGTTGCCGCGCATTGCCGAAACAATGTCGCTATAATACTTGTGTGCAAGGTTGCCGGGGGTCTTGACCTTGACGGAGAATGCCGCCAGCCTGTTCACGGGGACGATCAGCCGTGCCACCTGCGGGTAAACCTCCAGCACGTCCGCAAGGTAGGCTTTCACGTCCTCGAACGTGCCGCGGAACACGGCATTTTCTTTCAGCCGTCCGCGGGGCAAGGTCGGCCCGGCATAAACGAACAGGTCGTACCCGTCCGGCACGTCCTCTTCGCCCTCTGCGCCGCTCTGCCCGCCGTTTTCGTCCGGGGTGGTATTGTTGCCCTCTCCCGGCTCTTCGCCGCTTCCTGCGCCGTCCTGTGCGCCCTCTTTGCCGCTTTCGGCGGTATCGTCACCGCCGCCGCCCGCGTCAGCGTCGCCCGTGGCGCTCTCTGCGCCGCTCTGCCCGCCGTTTTCGTCCGGGGTGGTATTGTTACCCTCTCCGCCGCTTTCGGCGGCTTCCTGCGCGTTGTGCGCGTCAATAGCGGCGATAATTTTTGCTTTCGTCATGCTGTCGTCAACGTCAATCCCGTTCACAACGGCAAGTTCCAGCAATTCCGGCTTTGTCATTCCGGGTTTATACTCTATTGCCATACTTTTTGAACCTCACTTTCTACAATCGGCATTCGCCATTCGGTCATCATTTCGCCCAAATAGTAAGGCGGCGTGCTGTCCGGGTAGACGATCATTTCAATAGGCGGTTTCAGCATGAAGCGTTCCGCAATCACGCCGTCGCGCAAAAACGCAATACGAATCCGGGTAAGCAGATTCAGGACACATAATGCGCCCTCTTCGCCGTCCTCCGAATAGGTGGCGGCGACAATCCGCACCATGCACGAACTTTCCGGCGGCTCCCCGGCGGTCTGCGTGTCTGTGCTTTTGATGTACTGCAAAAGAACATACGGAATCCGCTTTGTTTCCGCGTCCTTTGTCGGAAGTCGCATTTTGTAGACTTCCGCGGGCCGCTCTTTCGCTTCTCCGCTCTTCCTGTCCACCCGGACGGGTAGCAAGATGTCCTTTGTGTTTTCTTCGATAAACGCTTTCAAAGCGTCCAGCAGTTCTAACGGTGTCATGTCTTATCCTCCGTACCCGTTCAGAATACGGGTGATTTCCTGTTCAACGCGCTTGTCGATGGTTTCTTGTGCCGCCTGTTCCACCTTGTCAAGCACGTTTTCGTTACCCATCATGTGCGCGGTAGACGGTCCGTAAAGCTGTTGCGACGAATCACGCCGCCGCGTCAGTCGTTCAAACACGCCCACACCGTATTTGCCCAAATCTGCGACGTATGCCGATTCCAGCCGCTTCCCGCCCTCCGCGCGCAATACGGAAACGGAAACCGTGCGTTGCGCGGGGGCGGACGGTGAAACCTTGAAGCGTTTTAGCGGTATCACCGTTCCGGCGAACTCAATAGAACCCACCAAGTCGCCCGCGGTCGCCCGCTTCATCTTCATGTTTTGGTTTGCGGTAATGTCTGATTGCTTGATGTTGTACGTTTCCCGGATAACCTTTCCCGATTGTGAACGCACCGTACCCAGCGCCCGGTTGATGACGTTGAAAAGCGCCCGGTTCGGCGCGCCTTTGATGTCCCCTAAAAGCAGATTTACCCGCTCGATCTGTTCGTTCGTTATCTCAATCATTCGGTCAACCCCTCCAAATAAAGCACAATTTCCCCGGCTTCCGGGTGAACCTTTGTGATTGTGTAAACGTCGTCGCCGATCTCCACGGTTTCATCTTTTTTCGGGGTCCGTTTCAAGAGGGAAAGAGGGACGTACATTACCAAATCGACAAGAATTAAACCGTCCACGTGGTCGGTAGATGGCTTTTTCCTGTCCTGCGCTCCGCCGTCGTCAAGAATGACCGGGCCTTTGTACCGGGTCCCGGAAATCCAAAACTCCAAAACGTCCGCGTGTTCGTTGCTGTTGTGAAAAACGGTCGTCAAGTCCCGCTCGACTTGCGCTTTGAAGTTCATTAAAGAACCTTTGCAACAAACCAGCTATTGACCTCATGCGGCACGGTCAGCGGCTTGCTGTTGATCTGCAAGAAACGGCGGTCCGGGCGGCGCTCCACCCACGTCTGCGGCACTTTGTCGCCCTCGACGGTAACAAAGTTCACGCCGTTGTCGGCAAGCATAGTCACCGCGCCGTAATAGATCGAATAGTCCGCTTCCGTAGAAAGCAGGGCCAGCGTTCCGTCGGGAACAAGCGGCTTGTCCTCCGGCGCGGCGGGGTCGGTCCAGTTGTCAAGATACCATTCGTTGTACTGGTAGATGTCCAGCCCCATCTTGTGAATGCTCCCGATGTAGGTAAGGCCGTTCGGAAGCTGGCGGGGCTTGATGACCGCAAGATCATACCCCTTGATGTCCAGCACTTCCTTTACCTTTGCGTTGTTTACAAAGGCGTTCGCAACGTCCTTTGCCATGACGCAAATATTGCAGTTCACAAAGCCGTTTTTCTGTACGGTTTCGTGCCACCGCTCAAGGTCGGCCAGCGGGTCAGCGGTCGGGCTGGTCCATTTCAGCGCGTCGGTGACGATGGTTTCGGTGTTCGTGAAATTGAAGTCGATAACTTCGTTCAGGCCCTCCCCAATAATGGGAATCTGCCCGGTGAAGATAGCGGTTGCCGCCATCCACTCTTCGCGGCGAACGATCATTTCGGTAAGTTCGGCGAAATCCTCCGCCAGCTTCTCAACGGCCCGCTCCGCCGGGGTCCTGCCGCTGTACGGGTTTTCGCCCGCGGACCGCTCCAGCAGATCGTCAACGGTCGTAATCTTGTTCGGGGCGACAAGAACGGGGGTGTAACTCTCCGTTCTGTACCCGCTGTTCGGAACAGTCTTGCCGCCGATCTTCGGGTGAACGAACGGGGCCAGCGCGCGGCTCCCTTTCTTGAAATCCACGTCAACGCTCTTCGTCGGGAACGTCTGGCGGTTCTTGAAGAACGTGTCGCGGAAGAACGTATGCACCGGGGGCATACGGCGAATGATTTTCCCCATTGTGCGGGGGGTGTAAATATCAGTCTGAATAGCCATTTTTGATTTCCTCCCTTTACTTCAAAAAGATTCCCAGCTTACGGAAAGCGGGTTTCAGGGTGTCGGCGGTCACGCCGTCGGGCAAGGTCAGCGCGTCGGCGAAAAATTCGCCCGTCAGGTAGCACACAACGCCGCCGTCGGTCGAATCGTCCGCGGCGATTCCGTGCAAGTCTGCCAGCCCGTCGGCGGTCGCTTCGCTGATACCGTCGGCGGTTTTGATGACGGGGGCGTATTTGCGAACGGTCGCGCCGCTCTTCACGTCCCCGGCTTCCGTCACAACGGGGAAGTCGCCCGCAAAGAAGTTCACGGGGCTGGTCTGATCTCTGTTGATCTCATACATGGTCTTTTACCTCCTTACTTCGTTTCGGGGAAAAGCTTGTCAAGCGCCGCGTCGATTTCGTCCGCGCCGCTCTTGCCGCTGGTCCCCTCAATTCCTGCGCCCGCTCCGACTTTGCCCGCGCCGCTGTTCTTCGCGTCGTCGTCGCGGTCCTGAATGTACTTGCCGCCCAGCTTGCGCTGTTCCGCGACAATCGCTTTCGCAACGTCGCCCGCGGCAACGGGTTTCGTGAATTTTGCTTCCGCAACGATATTTTCAAAGCCCGGAAGCGCCACGTCCTCGATGTCCTGAATGCGCTTGCGTTCCGCGGCGGTTGCCGCGTCCTCGATCTGCTTTGTCAGGTCGGGGAAAGCCGCTTTCAGGCCGTCAACGGTCTTGATGTCCTTGATTCCGTCCATGATTTCTTCGCTCCTTTTCGGTTCATTTTGATGTTGTATATCTGAAAAACCGTCCGGCGTGTGGGTCGCACAACGGTTTAACAGCGAAACGGGGAGGTTCGGGAAGCGCGAAATATCAAGTGAAACGCTGTTCACGATGACTTTTGCCGTGTTTTCAACGGTCGTGTCGGCTTCCTCGAACATGATTTTGTCGCAAAAACCAGCGTCAACGGCCTGTTTGCCGTCGTACCATGTTTCCGCGCTCATAATTGCGGCGATTTCGTCCGCGTCTTTGCCCGTTTTCAGGGCGTACCCGTTCACGATTGATTGCTTAATTACTTTCAGTTCTTCGCCGACTTTCACAAGGTCGGCTTCGTTGAAGTAACCCAGCAACCCCACGGACGGGTCATGCACCATAAAAACGCCGTTGCCCGGAATCTCGATCACGTCGCCCGCCATTGCAACAATCGTCGCCGCGGACGCGGCCCAGCCGTCGATTTTGACCGTGATTTTCGCCGGGTTGTCTTTCAGCCGGGTATAAATGGCATTTGCGGCGAACACGTCGCCGCCGCCGCTGTTGATTCGCACAACGATTTCGGGGACGGACCCCAGCGCGTTCAATTCCTCCGTAAACTGCCGGGGCGTTACTTCGTCGCCCCACCACGTTTCGGAAGCAATATCGCCGTACAAAATCAATTCCGGGGCGGCGTTCTCTCCCGCCGCGTCCCGGAAACTCCAAAAGTGCTTATTTTTCGGGTTCTGTGCTTGACTGTCCGGGTTCTTCGCCGGGCCGCTCTTCTTTTTGGCTTCCTGTGCCATCGCCCTTGACCTCCTTTAATAGCTTTTCTTCGCGCCTTAACTGCGCCGCGTTTTGGTAGAAATCGGACCCGTTCATTTCCATTGCTTCACGATCACGGGTCGAAAAGCCGTTTTGCACGCGCTTTTCCGCCGCGGTGACTTCCTGCACCGGGTTCAAAAGGCCCTGCGCCGGGCCGTTCCACTCCGCCCCGGTGTACGCCTTGCGAATGATCGGGTCAGTAAAAAAGCCGGGCGCGGGGATTCTTCCCTTTGCGACGGCTTCCGCGAACCACTCTTCATAAATGGGCTGGCAAAAATCGTTTGCAAGCCATGTCCGATACATACGAAACATTTTCCATGCTTCCAAAAGCGCACCGCGTGACGCGCTGTACGACGCGTTGAAGTTCTTTACCAGCAGTTCGTAAGGGATTTCAAGGGCCGCGCCGATCTGTCGGCAAATGGCAATCACGAACCCGTCAAATGCCGTGTTCGGTCTGCCGGGGTTCATGTCGTGCGCCTTTTCGCCCTCGTTCAAGTCCACGATTGCGCCGGGCGCAAGTTCAATCGTGCTGTCGTCGTCCGCGTCCACCTGCGCTTCTTCCGGGATAATTTCACCGAAAGCGCCGTCAGCCGACGCGCTTTCCTTTTCGATGAATACCGTAAACATACCCGAAACGACGGCGGCTACAAGTTCCGCGTCGGTGTATCGCCCTAATTGCTTCAACGCTTCTATGACCGGGGCAAGGAACGGAACGCCGCGGCGCTGTCCGATTCTCTCCCGGTTCATAATGTGAATCACGTTGCGCCGCCCGCTCTTCGCGCCCCATGCTTCAACCCGCGTCCACTTCATTTCCGTAAATTCATACGAAAGGGGGTGGTGGGTGCTGATATGGTATGCGACGACTTCGCCCGCGTCGTTCGTTTCAACGCCGCCGACAATGTGCGGGTCGCCCGTGTCCCCGTGCGGGTTGCTTAACCTGTCCGCTTCAATCAAGCAGATTCGGAGGTCATAGGGCATATTCACCCGGCTTGTCACGGGAAGCGTTGCTATAACGTCCCCGCTCATAAGCCAATTTAGAAAGGCAAGTTGCTGGAGTTCGTAAAAGTTGTCCAGCCGCTCCAAATCGCAAGCGGGGGAATCCGCCCACAAAGAAAATTCCCGCTCGATCTTGCATTCAAGGTCCCGCGCTTCCTCTTCGCTGATTCCCAAAACCTCATAATCGACTTGACTTTTCAGCTTCAAGCCGGACCCGACGACGTTTGTTCGGCACGTTTTCAACGCGCCCGTCGCAAGGGGAACGCCCATGTAAAGATCACGGCAACGCTGGCGGAGAACGGAAAGGTTGTCTTGTATGTCCTCCCGTGCGGACCCGCCGCCGTAAAGCCACCCGGCAAGCGATTTTTTCGTTACCGACGCGCCGTAATTTCCGTACCCGCTGTCAAGTATCTGTAATTTGCGACGCGCCCCGGCCCGTTTCAAGGCTCTTTCGGGCGATACCGCCGCAATTACGCGGTCAAATACATTCAATCCGCTTCACCGTCCTTTCTTACAGGTCCCGCGGCACGGCACGGAAAACGCGGTTTCGTCCGCCGCGCTTTTCGATGTTCTCCAGCCGTGCAACCTGATCGTTCCAGTATTCAATCTGCTTTCTGATCTCTGCAAGGTTCGCTTTTGTCAGGCTCCGCGAACCTATTGTGTAGCTTTGATGTGTCGTAACCTCCAATTCGGCGGTTAGCCATGCGTCAAGGTGCTTTTTCGCAATTTCAAGGCTGATTCCATTTGCCATTTATACAATCCCTCCGTTTCCTCTGGACCGTCTGCCGCGCTTGCGGGGCGGGGCGGGCGGCGCGTCACGGTCCGGCCTTTTCAAAACCGGGTTCGCAATCTCCAGCGCGGCGGTTGCGTAATTCCGAATATCAAGCGGTTCATTCCGCTTGTACCCGCCGTCTTTCAGCGTCCACACGTATTGCGCTTTGCCCTTCTTGTAGGTCATCACCATTTTTTCAGCGGTCAGGCCGCGGAAGTATTCTTGCGTGTACCCTCTGTCTTTCTCTTTCGGGAAATGACAGTAATTCGGCCCCTCTTCCTGAATACCCAGCCGCTGATACAAGATTGCTTTCCCCGTGTCAACGCCGATTGTGAATAGCGGCGCTTTGACGCTGTTTGCGGTCGATGGGCGGTTGTAATACGGCACGTCCGCGCCGCCCTTGCCCTTGATAGCAAATACCCGGCGGGCCGTCCGCTCTTTGCAAAAGCGGTAAACTTGCGTCGTGAAGTGTCCGCCGGAATCAATGCACGTGCAAATGATTTTCAGCCGCCGCCCGTCGGCGGTCGTGAACGTCTGCGAAAGCACCTTGTCGAGTTCGTCCCAAACGGGCTTTAACTTCAAATCCCCGTATATCGCTTGATACTTGATACCCCAGCTTTCTTTCTCTTCACCCCAGCCGACAACCTCGACTTCAAAACGGTTGTCCTGAACGTCAACGCCCGCGGTCAGCACCAGCACTTCTTCCGGCACTTCGCAATTATACTTTTCACGGCGCTTGTAAAGGTCGTCCGTTTCGAGTTGTTCGCCCTCTTCCTCCCATGTCTGCCCCATCTCTGTGTTGGTCCAGACTTTGAGAAGTTCAATATTGCCTTTCTTCTTTTCGTCGTTCGCGGTAAGAAACTTTTGCACGATCTCCCGCCACTCGACGAACAGGGAAGCAAGGGCGTTCAGGTGAAAGCCCCGAACTTTTCGTTCCGGGTACTTCGCTATAAACTGCCCGCCGGAAAAGCGTTCTTTCCACTCCGTTTCGGAGGACAGCACGCCGCACGCCGGGCAAACGCACCCGATTTCGTCGAGATTTTCCCGGTCAAATACGATGTTCGCCCATTCAAGAGGGGTTAGTTTCCCGCACGCGGGGCAAGGAACGTTCCATTCCTCTTGTGTGCTGTGTTCGTACTCGACTTCGATTCGGGAAAGTCCCTTTATCGTCGGGGTTGAAACGTCAACTTCTTTCTTGTTCCAAAAGGTTGTAAGCCGCTTCCCGGCAAGCAAGAGGGGGTCGCCCTCATTGCCCGCCGTCGCCGGGTATCGGTCGATTTCGTCCGCAAGTAATATCCGAATCGGACGGGAAGCAAGGGACGACGGGGAATTTGCGCCCACCATAGTCACATGACCGCCGGGGAAAATCTTTTGCAAGATCGTGTTCCCACTGTTCCGGGCTTTGTCGTTCACCCGGTCGCGTAGAACGGGCGTGTCGCGCAACATAGGGGAAAGGCGGTCTTTGCTGAACGTTTCCGCCATCTGTATGGTCGGCTGTAATACCATGATCGGCGACGGGTCGTAGTGCATGAAATACCCTATCGGGTTCAAAATGAACCCGTCCGTCTTGCCGATCTGTGCGGCGCTCATTACAACAACCTTTTGAATGCTTACGTCGCATATTGCGTCCATGATTTCTTTCTGATACGGGGCCTTTGACGTTCGCCAGCGGCCCGGCTCCGCCGATGATTCGGAGGAAAGACGGCGGTATTCGTCCGCCCATTCTGAAATTGTCATGTCCGGGGGCGGGGCAAGGACGGCAAAAATACGGGTAAAAAGATCAATCGTTGCTTGTTTCACCGTCGTTCCCCCTCTCTCCGAAAGCTTCGTTGAAGTTCGATAACTCCATCAATGCTTCGTCTATATGCTCTTTAAGCAGTTTGAAGATTTCCGCCCGGTCGGTTTTCTTGCAAAGGACCGGGGCAAGCTTCGCCGGAATAGCCATAAGCCGCGCTTTGAAGTTCACAAGCATATCTTTCATAACGGCTTCGATGTCCTCCGACGAATGAAGCTTGTTTTCTTTCAACTGCAATTCGTATTCTTCATTTTTCCGCTTCGCCCGGACCAGCTTTGCCCGCTCCGTGTTGTAATCAATCGTTTCGTCGCTTTCCGGGTTCCGCTTGCGTAGATAGTTTATATAGCGGTGGTTCGTGTCGATCAGGTCATACAGGCCGGGGCGGACCTCTGCAATCACCTTTTCGTCGCGCAACTGCCGCACGCGGCGTTCGGAAACGTCCAAGAACCGCGCAACCGCTTTCACGTCGTAAAGTTTCATGCTTTTTTCACCCCTCTTGACCTCTCTTTTCTCAAATACACCCCCCGGCAACGCATTTCCGGCAAGCGCGGAAGCGTTCAAAAAATTTTTTCACCTAAAAAAACGCTGGGCGTCGCCGAACCCGCGGGCTTTCTCCGCCGCCGGAAGAACCTATATTCAGTCGGCGAACACGTCGCCGTCGCCCTCTGTTTCGTCGTTGATCTCTCCCGTTGTGGGGTCGATCTCGAAAGCGCCCGAAAGTTTTTGCTTTGCAAGATTATATTTGCGCTCTTCAAGGCGCACCCGGCGGCTTTCCAGTTCGTACCCCTTGATAGAATCTAACAGTTTGATGATTCGCCCGTGTATCTTGTTCAACTCTGCTTCAAGCTTCATTGCCCGGTCGAATGCGCTGGCCTTTATGACTGTCTGCATTGTGACGTTATATGCGCTCTCTTCCAGTTCACGGGCCTTGTCGCCCGTCGTGTCCTGCAAGGCCGCAATCTCACGTTGTAGGCGTTCCAGCTTCTTTTCCTGCTGTCGTGTCGGCGGCTTGCCGCTCTCTGTGTCCATATCCCAAAGCAACGAATCTTCTTCCCGTTGCAGGGCTTCCAGCTTCTCCATTTGCTGTTTCAAACGCTCTTGACCTTTCGGCGTTCTCATTTCAACAACGCGGTCAATATACAGGGTGTCAGGGTCGGCCCCCTCCAGCGCGGCAATCTTGTTTTGCAAGTCTGCTTCTTTTGCAATCAGCAACCGCAATTCCGTAAGCATATTCGCTTCGGTTTCAAGGGTGATACCCTCGATATATTCCCGCTGTTCCGGGGGAAGATCGGCAATGCGAACGGCGGAATATGCGCCGTGTGTTTCGGCATTCTTATTCCCCATAGGCGCACCCGCTCCCGCGGCGTTCTTATTGCCGGGTTGCCCGCCGCGTTTCCGTGGCGGCTTCTGCGCTTCAAGCGCGGCGTTCCAGTCGTCAAGGCTCTTCCATTTTCGGACCTGTTCGGGCTTCGCTCCGACTTTCTCCGCAACCTCCCGCGCCGTCATCGTCCCGCCGGAATCCAGCCAAATCTGCCGGGCCTTGTCCCGTTCGGGGCTTCTATCGCGCGCCATGCGTCCGCACCCCCTTTCGTTTGTTTTTCATTTTCCGCTTCGCGGGTCCGCCCGGAAGCGTGCAAAAAACGGGCCATGTTCAAAACATGGTCCGTTTTCGGTGTCAGGGCCAGCGGGGAGGATTCCGCCGCCCGTTTCGTATCTGTGACTTTTCACAATACCCATTTTAGCAGAAAAAACAGGCAATGGGTGGCAATCTTATTTTTCCGGGAAACGATACCGCGAAATCGCCTTGTTCCGGCTGAACCGCTTTCCCAAAGCGTCCAGCCCGTCGTCGCGTATATTGCGGCATTGCCGCGGGCTGTAATTCAGGCGTTCCGAAATCTGTTCCCATTGTAGACCGTCTATGTAAAACGCCAAAAGCACCGCTTTTTGATGATAATTCAGGGCGTTCAACTCTGAAAGAATATGCCCTTTGATTTCCGCCAGCTTGCGGTTTTCCTGATTCATGCTTGAAATGGTCTGCTGGACGGACGCGGGGACGTTCAGAACAACCCGTTCAACTGGGCTTGACGGCGTGCCTTTCCCGTGGGGCATACCGTCCATGTTTACGGCCCCCAGCGTCGTGTAATACTGATCTTCGAGGTTCTTTATAACCCGCTCGTTCAGCTTGATTGTTTTATCAACGTCCCGGTAAAACCGCAAGATCGTTATAACCTTTTCGCGTTCGCGTTTCATTGCCTGTCCTCCTGTATGTGCGGAAAGGCGGTTAAAAACCGCCGCGCCGCTTTTGCTTACTCTTTTTCACGTTTTAATCGGGAAAGCGCAATGTTCAACGCGTCAACGTCCATTGCCCAAACCCTTGAACCGTCGTCGGTGTCGCTTTCGTTCATGCTCTGGCAATAGTCCCGTAAGCTTTCCAACTGTTCAACGGCCCATGTTGTACCCTCTGCCGGGGCGCGTCTTTCTTCCGCCGCTTTCGGCTGTTCCTGCTGTTCCCGCTCCGCCGGGGGCGTGTTTTCCGCTTCGTCGGTCGGTCCTGCTGCCGAAATCGGCTTTTCTGTGGGCGGGTCCGCCTGTTTCGGTGGCTCTGTGCGGCCCTCTGCTGGCTTTTCCGTTGGCTGGTATGTTTCTTTACGCCCCGGCGCTTCCGGCGGCTGTGTGGCGGTCTGTGGAGCGGGCGGCGGGGTTTCCCGCTCTGTCCTCTCCGCCGGGGGCGGGCTTTTCCGTTCCCGTGCGGCCTTTATGGAGATTTCCCCGGTCCGCTGATACTCCGCAAACGCCGCTTGCTGTTCCTCCGCCGCCAGCCCTGAAAGTTCGTAGGCGGTCGAAACGTTTATGCGGTCCTCTTTCAACTCCGCTTTGAAGTCCGGGCAAAGGTTCCGAATGATCGCGTCATACCGCCCGATCTGCGTTGTGCTTGTGTGAAGCACCTTTGCTATGAAATCCCGCGTCCCGTCCGCCTGAACCTCTGCACCGCCGAACGTCTGTGCAACGATCTGTTGAAGCAGGGCAACGAACCGGGGCTTTGTCCGGGCTTTCTCCAGCACTTCCCGCAAATACCGCACTTCTTCGATTTTGTCCCATGCGGTTTTCTCCCTCTGCGAATTTGTCACAATCAACATAAGGCCGTCGCGGACCTCTTGATCTTCCGCCGCTTCTTCGTTCGGTTCCACGTCGCACGGCACGAACTCATATTGCGGTTTTCCCTCTTCAACAAGGGAAATTGACGCAAGGCGGCGGCGGTGTCCGGCAATGACCTTGTATTTCCCGCCGTCGAGCGGGACGACGACAAGGTTTTGAAGCACTTTCCCGGCGATTTCGATTGCCGTTTTCAGTTCTTCGATCTCCCGAATGGAATAGAAATTATCTTCCGACGGCACAAGGTCGTAAACGCTGATTTTCTCCATCCTGCTTTCAGCGGGGCGGGGTGTAGGCTCCCCGCCTTTTGCCGCGGCCCGTGAAGCGTCGTTCAAAATCTGATTCAAGTTAAACTTTGCCATGATGTAAGCCCCTTTCCGTCCGATTCGGACAATTTACCGATGTACTCCGATTCTTCCGCGCCCCTCTATGGGTTTGAACGCTTCCCGGCACCCGTCCGGGTCGCCGCAACCGGGCCAAAATCCCGCCCGGCAAAATCTCTTGTCCGTGAAGTCGTCCACGTCCAACACGTCGCATATATCGCATTGATAGGCGCGAATCTTTTTCGGGTTGTTTTTGCAGTATTCGGGAACGGCCTTTTCCTCTCTCATTGCTTGCCCCTCCGCAAATACTCCCGCACAAACGCGATATAGTCCATAGCGGCCCCGCTCCGTCTGCTGTATTCAGCAATGGGGGATTCGGAAAAGGTGCTTTCGGTGACTTTCTCCGAATAGCGAATGTGCGTGTCGAAAACCGGGTATTCCGGCTGGGCTTTCAACCATTCTTCGCCCTGCCTGTCTGCGTCGGTCCTCTGAAAACAGGTGATAAGGCAACCCGCCAGCCGCAAGCGCGGGTTCAGGTCGTCCCGCGTGTCCTCGATCTGTTCTTTCAGTTCCGCCAGCCCGTCAAAGGCGTATTTGTCAATCTTGATCGGAATAATCACGTCGTCAGACGCGACAAGGGCGTTTATAGTCGATATGTTGATGTCGGGCGCGTTGTCGATAATGCAGTAATCGTAAAACCCGTCCTTTGCAACGACGTTCAGCGCGTCCCGTAAGCGCGTTTGCTGGGGGCGGGCGCTGTCCATCATTACTTCAAGATTCGCCCGAATCAAGGTCATGTTTGCGGGCAATACGTCGATGTTCTCAAAGCGGGTTTTCCTGATAACCTCCCACGGGTCAAGCCGCCGGGCGGTCAGAATGTCCGAAAGGCTCTTTTCATCGTAGGAATGGACCCCGAATGCCTTTGACGTGTTGCCCTGCTTGTCGTTATCCACAAGCAAAACCCGCTTATTGTGGAAAACTGCGAGAACGTGCGCCATGTTGTCAGCGGTCAGCGTCTTTGCAACGCCGCCTTTCAGGTTGATAATTGATATAGTTTTCATCGTGCAAACCTCCTTGTCGTATTTCTCCCGCTCGACGGCGGGGTTTATTGCTTGCAAGCCTCTTCCGTCGGGGCAATAGATACCAGCTTTCCGCTGTTGTCCAGTTCAAACAGGAATTGCACGGCCCCGGTTTTCAGATAGTGCATACACACAATGTCGGTGATCGTGTGTATTTCCTCCCGCTCTTCCTGAATGACCTTGATTTTGTCGCCGATCTCATAGGGGCAAACCGCCTTGAACTCTGCATACTTCATGTTGTTTCCTCCTATCTCCGCCGCCGCTTGTGTTTCCTCTGTTTCGGCTTCGCCGGGGTGTGGTTCGGGTCCGGCGGTAGCGAAATCTCTTCGCAAAGCGTTTCGATCTCTTCCACGTCCGCCGGGTCAAAGGTGAACGCGCTTCCGGGGTCATAGGTCCCCGCCGTCCAATCGGCCTTAAATTTTTCAAAGTCGTTCCGATACGGTCGCATATCTCTAAACGGGTGGTATTGCTCCGCGTAGTAGAAAGCCGTCATCATGCGTTCGTCGTCCGCCGGGTCCCAATTATGCAAATGATAGCTTGCGTGCATATCGTAGGCCCAAAGGGAAAGAAGCAACACAACGCCGTCTAAAACGTCATAGGTTTTCTTGATGTTCTCGAAATCCCGGTAAACCATGCCTTGACCTTTGTTCTTTTCCCGGATTTCCTGAATTGTCTTACCGCCCGTTTTCAGGCGGCAACGAATCACTTTCGGTTGATAATTCATGTATTTTCACCGCCTTTTTACTCTTGAAACATATTCCCTTGTTCGGTGTCCCGCTCCAATGTGCGCGCTGGCGGCGCGTCCAATACCCGGCGGCACTCCCGCGTTACCTCTTCAAGCCGCGTCACGAACGTTTCGTTCACGACTTTGTAAGGAAATATCACCGCGGCAATCAAAAGCCCGGTCTTTGCGACAATGTACGAAATGCCGTCCGGCGTTACCCGTTCGTAAAGCTGTACCACCGCCAGCACGTCCTCCAGCGGGGAAAGATACTTGCTTTGAATGAACGTGATTCCGTTTCGGGTGTTCAGGGGCTTCAATTCCGTTCCGCCGTAGATGATCGAAAAGTCATCGTCTTTTAGAACCCGCTCCGCCGGGTCGGTGTCGTCCGCGTTCACCACGTCAGGCATTGCGGCCCGCCGAACGCTTATGTTTTCCCGCTGTTTCTCCGAAATGTCGAATACGGCGCAAAGGCTTTCTTCGTCCAGTATGGGAAGTCCGTTCAGCGGGTAGATTGCGAACCCGTCGCCCAGCCATTGCGTGATCTCCCCGGTACTGTCTATCTTGTCATAAAGGCGATAACACTTGCTTTTGTTACATAGGGACGTTACTTTTTTCAACTTCATTCGATTTCACTTCCTTTCCATTCCCACCAGCCCTGTTGCCCGCGGGCCGAAATAGGCTTGTCGAACATGACCGGGTTTTGAAGCACCCATGCGAACCGCCCCGGCGAATAGTCGCCCCAAAGCTTTTCTTGCTCCGTCAGCGCGTCCATGATCTCTTCCACGGGGACGCAATCGACAATTTCAACCGTTCCAATCACCGCAAGGTGTGCAAACCGATTCCCAACCCCTTGATGTTCTGATAACGCCGCTTCGATCTCCGGCATGATTCCTTTTTCGAGAATGCCGGAACGCCACGCGTCTTTTTTCGCCGCGTGGACCGCAACGCGGCCCCGAATGTTCGTCCGTCGCGGGCGGGTTTCGTAGTGTTTCAGCCCGGCGACGGTGGCGTATGCGTAAGGTTGATACACGGTGTATGCTTTCATGCTTTGCCCCTCTTTCTGCGCCCTCTGCGCTGTTCTCTGGCCTTTTTCCGTTGCCTTTTCTCCCGCTCGTATTCAACCCATGTTTCATACGGGACGCTTAACCAAAGCAGACGGAACAGGCCCGCCACAAAAAGCCCCAGCAGGACGGCGGCAACCGCCGCGCCCGCTATGATAACCGCTTTCACGCTGAACCCTCCTTTTCGTCCTCCCGGATTCCGCGAATTGCGGCGGCTATGTCCCCGCGGCGCGCCCCGTCAATCTCCATGCGCCAGCGGTCGCCGATCTTGTATGTGCTGATCTTCCGGGACGGGTGAACGGCCTTGATGACCTCCACCGCCGCTTGCCCGATTGCAAGAATCAAGATAACGGCCCCCAGCCATACCCAAAAGTTTGATAAAACGAACCTGATAATCTCCATGTTTATTTCCTCCTGTCCAGCCTGTCGGCTATGTTCAAAATACCTGTCATTGCGTCCCGAATGTTTGTGTCGGTCCCCGCTGTGATCGAAAGAACCCGCGCTATGTCCCGCAATTCCTCCGCCGCGGTGACTTCCTCCGCCGACGCTCCCGCCGCTTTCATACATTCAGGGCAAAGCGTCAAGCCCTCCGCGGTCTGCTTCCCGCACCGTTCGCATTGTTGAAGCTTCACCGCCGCCGCCCCCTTTCTCTACACCGGGTAGCCGAATACAAAAGTCGTTCCAGTAATCAGCGCGCCGATCAGGAAAGCAAGCCATACGATCATAAGAACCGCAAGGACGTTTTCAGCCCAGCCCGCTATACGCAAGGCCCATTTTGCCGCCGTCAGCGGCTTTCCCTTTCTTGCTATGGCCTGTGCTTCGTCCGGGGTCGCCCGGTTCAAGTCATAGGCGTTTGCCTTAATTGCCGCCGTCACTTTCGGCGTGAAGTGCTTTCGCACGGTGAAGATGACCCAATAGACGGTTGTTATCAAGAACCCCGCATTCATTCCGCTTCCTCCGTTTCCCGCGCCCAATAGCACCCGGCGCAATCTTCAAGTTCCCCGGTATCAATGGGGCAAGGTTCGTTTTCTGCCCACTCCGGCTTCTCGCATTCGCACTTCATTTCAAGTCCTCCGTTTCAAAATAGTTTTGTTTGGTCTGCGTAGTCCCAAAGGCGAATTTGCGCCATTTCCGCCGCCATCCGCGCCGACGCTTTCACGTAATAGTCGGGGTCAATCTCGAACCCGACAAACTCGAATCCCATTCGCCAGCACGCAATCAGGCTTGACGCGCTCCCGGCGTGTGTATCAAGAATCCGATCACCGGGGCTGGCGTAGTTCGACAAAAGCCATTCATACAGGCGGACGGGCTTTTGTGTCGGGTGTATCGTGTTTCCGTCCCTCTGCAATTCGGCCCGGTTGATGACGACAACCCGCGTCGGGCGGTCAAAAGACGTGTACGCAAGTTCGCAATCGCTCATTGAAAGCCCGTGTTGTCCCTTATCCCAAACCACCCAGCCCTTTGTGCCGCGGTTCAGCATGGGGACAAAGTAATTCCCGCCCCAAATTATTTGATTTACCGAAACGCGTTCCAGTTCGCGGAAGTATTCGGGCGGCGGCGTTTCCTTGTCCCATCCCTTGCGGGCGTGAAACTTTCGGTTGTGCTTCGGGTTGTTGTGTACCCTCTGGCGCTGTCCGTCGTGTCCGATTCCGTAAGGCGGGTCGCATATAGCAAGCTGAAAATATTTGTCCGGGATTTCCTGCATTGCTTCCATGCAATCAGCGTTATAAAGGCGGTTCAGGTCAAACACGTGTTATTCCGCCGCCCGGCCCCGCAAGGCCAGCATTTTCTCCCGAACCAGCTTGTCAACCACCCGGCCCGGTGTTTTCTGCCCGCTGATCTGCATAAGCTTTTCGAGATTGAACGCCGTTTGCGGAGTGACCCGGACCGTCAATTTCCGCGTTTTCTGTTTCTTTGCCATTGCTCCCGCTCCTTTCGTGGATATAGTCGAGGAAGAGAACCGAACCGTTGAAGCGCACCCGCCACGGTTCGAGGTCCGCCGCCGTCACGTACTTTCGCCCGAAATGCTCTTTCATGTCCCGCCATACGGCCCACGGCACGAAAAAGAACTTGTCGTTGATTCCGGCGCATACGGCGGCAACCGCTCCCCGCCGGGCGTGCTTCTCCAGCACGTCCTGCTGTTCCTGCGTTAGAACGTCCCGCTTCATGCGGTCGGTGCTGGTGTACTTCGCTTCAAAGACGATTGACCGCCCGCCCGCAAGGGTTCCTTGAAAGTCCGGCTGGGCGCGGGCCGTGAACCGTCCCTTGAAAATCCCGTCGCGCAACTTCTCCAGCACCCTGAACGGTTCCGGGGTTTTATCGACTTCCGCCCGCTCCCGCATGGAATACAGGGCGCACGCGGCTTTTATGTAGTCCTCGAAAAAATGCCCCTGCGCGTTATTGACTTTGTTTTGATACTGCTGGCGGGCGCGCCGCTGGTCGATCTGCATTGTTCTTCCTCCGATTTTCCCGAACCCGTGCGTCATGCTCCCGGCACGGGAACGGCTCTGTTCTGTAACACTCTTCGCAACATTCGTCGCACGTGACTTCACCCCGGCGGGCATAATACGGGCAAGGGTGGACCCGCTCGACGGGCTTTCCGCATACGGCGCACCGCCGGGGGTGTTCGTACTCATACAGTCGTTCAAGCATAGCTTCAAAGAATACGGGGTGTCTGCAATCAATACGCCCGGTTTCTTCGTTACGCCGGGTGAACCGAAATTCCGGTTTGTACCGTTCTTCCAGTTCGTAAAGCCGTTCAAAAAACCGTTTGATTCCGCACCGTATCATAACCAGCCCGCTTTCGTCCTTGTATGAAAGCACGCCGCCCGCGGCTTCCGGGTCGTTCCTGTTCTTTATCCACTCTTCCGAATGGTAGCAAACGTTGAAGCAATCGCGGCAAACGCGTTCGCCTGTCCGTCTGTGAAGTAGGCGTGGGCGGGTTTTAATCGGTTTTCCACATACGGCGCACTTCATTTCCGTTCCCTCTGCTGTTCTTCCTGCGTGGCCAGCATATCCGCGGTATGCAGGGCAAGCACAAGAGGGAAGAGGGACAACGCCGCCGAAAGCGTCCGGCTTCCGCCGCGGGCCGCGTCGTCATACGCTCCCATGTGCCAGCGGATTGCAAGGGCTTCTTCGTCGGTCAGGTACATAAACCGTGAAATCTGATAAACCGACTTTTCCCCATGCCCGAACGGGAATCGGTCGTTCACGCGATACCCGCCGCCGTCGGTCTGTTCGTAATATTCGGCCTTGCATACGTCGTGAAGCAGGGCGCAAATTGCGCGGCTTTCGGCGCTTGTTCCCACGACATAGGGGCTTGAAATCAGGTAGTCATAAACCCGCAAACTGTGTTCGACAAGCCCGCCGGGGTATGCGCCGTGGTATTTCGTGCTTGCCGGGGCGGTGAAAAAGCCCGCATTTTCAAGCCATTCCAGCAAGTCGTCCGCGCCGGGGCGGTTGACCTGATCTTGAAAAATCGCCTTGAATCTCTCTTCGTTCGTCATGTCTGCAACCTCCGTTTCATAACTCTACAATGCCGCCGATTCGGTCAACGTCCGCCCGCGTGACGGTCTGGCGTTTCAGAATGGACGTTATCACGTCCCCGAACCGCTCCCACCGTCCCGACGTAAGCGTGAAATACCGCAATTCCGGGTTGAGCCGCGCCCGTATCTGTAATTGCTGAACCACGGCCCCGGTGATCTCCGCGTTGATCTTGTAAACCGCTATGCGCCCGGTGTCCTTGTCAATCTCCCGGCACACGGCAACCAGCTTCATGGGCTGGGCTTCCGCCGCGGCTTCTTCCTGTTTCGGGTTCCTGCAATCGCATTTTTCGTTCGCGTCAAGGTGTGCGCCGCAATGTTCGCATACCCTGTAAGGCGTTCCCATGATGACCACCCCTTTCTATTCCAGCTTCCTCAATTTCAGATAGATTGACCAGCCCGTGAAGTCGTTGTGTTCGTATGTAACGCCGTACACGTTGTCGGTCAGGGTCCAGCCGGGGTATTTCCGTTCCCAAAACTCCCGGCCCGGCTGTTCCTTTGCTATCCTCTCGATCTGCCTATGATTCCAGCGCCCGTCATTCGTGCGGCTTGTCGGTCGCTCCAAATTGTGGGACGATGACCACCGCTTTTTCCCGGCGGCTTGCTTCACAAGGTAGGTACAAAGGGCTGAAATCCCGTTTTCGTCGGATTGTAGGCGGTCGGCGTTGCAAAACCCGATTCGGTCGCCTTTCTTTTGTCCTTTCCGCTTCCGCTTGCGCCACAACTCTTCCACGGTGTCACGGTCAAGCCCTCCGTTCATAATGATGTGATGATGAATGCGGACGGGCTTTTTTCCGTCCTTGCCTGTGCTGTATGCCGTCACAAGCATATATTTTAGGGGCGGCAACCCCTCTTTCTCCCGGCGATACTGGACCCGGCGCAAGTAGTTTGTAGCTTCCTTTTCCGCTTCCTCTATGGTCGCCGGAAGATACCTTGCGGAATATGTCGCCGACACGTGCAACGCGTCCGGGTCGCTCCCGAAATTCAAGTTCGCTGTCTGTGTGAAATATCGCCGGGCGTTCTTGTCGTTCAGGTTCTTTTGTTTCGGTTCGGATTCCTTGACCTTTTTTGAACGCTTGCCCCTGCCGGAAGCTTTCTTTTGCGCGTCGGTGTAGGAATATATATCAACCTCCCTGTAATGGTCCCCGCAATATATCTTCTTTTCCCGCATGAAACTTCGCACCATACTTCACCCTCTTTCTGTCGATGATGAAGCGGGCTGTTCTGTTTCCGGCCTTGTGCTTGCCGATCACTTGCAAGGGGGAAGAGGGTTCACACACGCGCCCCCTCCCTCTTCCCCCTTGCAAACCCCCATCACCCTCGGCGGCGCATGGAGAAAAAAGGGAAGAGGGGAAAAGGGCGTGAAACCCCTGTAAAATCCCCCGGTTTCCTGTGTGTGCGTGGACAAGGCTTCGCCGGAACGTTAATACCCATTACAAGCCCGCCACGCCGCTTGAAAACGGCGCTTTTACTTGACTTTTCCGCCGCTTTGTGTTATACTCACGTTAGGTTGATACGTGATGTATTTTCATCGGCGGAAACCGCTTCGCGCTTGTTCTTCCAAAGCAAGCGCGGGGCGGTTTTCTTTATGCTGTTTTCCGTGCGGCGGGGAGGGGTCAACCCTCCGCCGCCCTCTTTGCTTCCTCTTCCTGCATGATCTCTTCCGCGTCCTGTTTCGACTTGAAGAGGGACGACACAACCGCCGCCAGCACGTCGCCCCAAAGGGACACGGCATAGTCGCCCAGCGTTTCCATGACGGCTTCCGCGGCTTCCTCAACCGCCGCGGCCCGGCGCTCCGCCTGATCGTCTGCGTTCTCTTCACCCTGAACAGATACCAAGATGTCAGATTTCATATTGCAAAGCGGGCGAACGCCGCTGCTGCCAAGGTACGCGTGGCCCGGTTCAACGCGCCGGAGGAATTGACGTAGCGGACGAGGTACGAGTATTCAGGGTCGCACGTCCACGGGGTCAGGGTCCACCACCAGCACCCGATTTTCGGAATCAGGGCGCGGAACTTGCGGTACAGGCCGTCGGAAATCAAGGCGATTTTGTCCGTCGCGGTCCCGTAGTCGGTCATGCCGTCGTCGGCGGTCAAGTCGCTTTCGAGGTCGAGGAACGCCGCCCGGTCTGCGCCCTCTGCAATCAGCGCGTCAAGGAACGGGCCGTTCAGTTCCCGGCGCAAGGACGACTTGCGCCAATCGTTGCAATTCTCTTCGTCGAAAGCCCGTTCAAAGACGGGTTCGGCGGTAAGGACAAGCGCGCCGCCGTCGGTGTTGTCCAGCTTGACCCATTCCACCCCGGCGTAGGTGAAGCGTGCGCCGCATTCCAGTTCAGCAAGTTTTTTCATGGTTCTTTTCCTCCTTGATGTTTTTCATATCTGTTATAAATGTGCTGATAGCCTGTGAAATGAAGTAGTAAAGCGTCGGGATAAACAGGGCGAACACCTCACCGCCCAACGCTCTGTACCCGCGTTCTGCGTAGGCATACGCCGCACCCGCTCGAAAAAGCAGGATTCCGGCGACGATCAGCGCCGCATAAATGACGATTGTTGCCCCGCTTGCCTTTGCCCGGCGGCTTGTCCTCCGCCGGGGCCGGACCGTTTTTACCTCTGTCATGTCGCTTCCTCCCACGCGCCGAAATGCACGATTCTTTCTATGTCAACCGGGTTTATGGCCTTGTCGTCAATGTAAAGGTCTGCATACACCTTTCGCCCGTCGGACGGTTTCAGGCCGATTGTTGCGGCGTATGGGTTCCACGGGTTTTCATTGACCGCATGAATCGGGATTTCCTGCGCCTTGCAGAACGCCACCGCTTCGTCAAGCAGTTTCCGGGTTCCGTTTTCCCGGCTTGTGTAAAGAATGATTTTTGAACCCTCCGCCGCCAGCTTCCGAACGTAGCCGATGACAACTGGGTTCGGTTCCCCGATTTCCGGGAAAGCGTTTGTGCAAAGTGTCCCGTCGAAATCAACGGCGACAAATTCATATTTTGGCATTGCTTGTCCCCCTTTCTTCGTGCGTCTGGTCGGCGCTCCCTTTCCGGGAAATCTCGTATTCCGCCCCGTAACGGCGGCGCTTGCACCGCCAGCACGTGATCTTCATATTTCGTCCGCCGCCGACGCGCTTTATATCGTGCTTTCCGGCCTTTTGCAGTTCGAGGAAGCAGGGCAAACAGAATTGACGTTTCATGCTGTCACCCCCTCCCATGCCGCCGGAAGTCCCCGGCATTCGGGCAAGTTTTCCAATGTGGCACAAATGCAACGGGAAGTTCGCGGCTTTCCTCTTCCGGGCGGGCGCGCCGCCCGACGATCACCGCGCCGTCGTCCGTTACGAAACGGTCGCGCCCGTCGCCCTCGATCACGAAAACGGGTTCAGGGTCAACGGGCATATTCCGTCCCGCCGTGGTCTTTATCCACTCAATTCGAGAACCGCACCCCCGGCAAAGGCTCATACGGCGCACCCCCTTTCGGCATAGGCTTTCGCGGTGATCTCCAGCATTCCGCGAATGAAAAGGTATGTCGCCCGCTCCGTCGGGGCCTGTTCCTCCCATGCCTTGACCTCTTCCGGCTTCAACTTCCGGGCGGTCATGGAACGAACCCCGCACCAATAGTCGCTTGCTTTGATTCCGTATTCCCGGCAATATATCCGCTTCGCCTGATCGCCGGACGCGGCCCAAATGTGAAGCTTGCGCCCGCCGGGGCTTTCCACAAGATAAAGATTTTTCGGCTTGTCCATCATTGCACCGCCTTTTCTGCTTCGTATGGGCTTTCAAGGGTCCATTCCCACGTTTCCGCGCTCTTCCAGTCTTTTGTAAAGCTGTTCCGCTCTCCGTCCCCTGTAAAGAAGAGGTATTCCGGCGGAATTACCCGGCCCACGTTTTCTTTTCCCTCTTTTTCTGCGTTGTGCCGGGTCAGCACGTCCGCCGCCAGCGATTTCAGTTCTTCCGTTACCGGGTTATCTTCCGAATATCCGGCGAATTGTGCCGGGGCTTTTATGACCTCCAGCACCGTGCCAGGGAAGCGCGGGTTGTCAACCCGGTTCAGGACCACCCATACGCAAGCCGCTTGTTCCGTTTTGGAAGTTACGCCGCGGGCTTCTCCGTAAAGCATTTTTGCGAGGGCTTCAACCTCCGCCGCGGGCGGTATGTATTCATCTTCCGCCGCTTCCACCGCGGCCCGTTCCGGCATTCTCTCAACCGCAACCGCCGGGCGTTGTCCTCTTGTCCATTCCGCCGCGGCTGGTTCCGGCTCCGCCTTGTCGCACGCCGTCGGAGAAATAAGCGTCATTCCGACAAGCAGGGCAAGGGCCACCCGTGTCATCTTCCGCAAAATCACGGGTCCGATCTGCGCCGCGGTCACGATTCCGCCCCCGCTTCGAGGGTCAACCACCAGCCGGGGTTGTTCCTGAACTCTTCGTTCGGGCAAGCGTCGCAATTCTCCGCGGCGCACCCGGCGCAAAAGCGGGCGTGAAATTCTGCGTCCCACGGCCCCTCTAAAACGGGCAAGGTTCGCAAGAATGCGCCCAGCGCGTCCGGGCCTTTCGTCAGCTTTTCAAAGTTTTTCACCGTTAAAACCTCCTTTTCAGATTCCCGGACGATCACACGCCCGCGTTACTCTCTGCGGTCGTGCGCCCGCGGCGCTTAAAGCTTGCTTGTACCGTCTGCTGGGCAATAACGGGGCTGTATGCCGGGCGCTGGTTGCGGTCAAGAATCACGTTCCCGCTCCCGTCGGTGCTTTCGCCCCTCTTCAACTCCCGGTACACGGTCGCAACCGTTACCCCCAGCCGCTCCGCAATATCCGCCGCCCGCTCTCCGCGTTCGTATGCGGCGGCAAGTGTTCTTCGGTCCTGAAATGTTATGTATTTGTATCGCCGCACAAGTTTTCACCCCCGATCTATTGCTTTTTCCTCTGCTCTGTGGTATAAAAAAATAAATGCGGAAGAACGGTTGCACCCGATTTTCGGGGTGCTTTGTTCTTTCGCATTTAATAATACAAGCCGCGTGTTACCATATTTTTTCAAAAAAACGTTGAAAGACACTATATTTTGTGCTATTCTAGCAATATAGTTGGATTAAAAACTGCTTATTAAAAGGTATACATTTTAATGAACAGGGGCTGTTTCAGGCAAGGGCTTATGCATACATACCAAAACGTGTGCGGAAATTCTGTCGGCAAAAAACGCGGCAGAACAATACTGACGCCGGAGGGCAGCCTGCTGGATGAATTGTATGAATTGCCAAAGCGGGGAAAAGACCTGCGAAGGCTGATTCATAAAACAGTTTTGCAAAGGCGGCTTGACTTAAGAAAACGAATTTTTCTTATGGCAACGCCCAAAAGAAGGGGGGAGTTATATGGCGAAGACGAATCCGCCTTGGGGGCTATCCCGGTGTCAGATGCGTTCCTGACGGCGGGGAGACAGGAAGAGCGCAGGCAAACCGCTGGAAACAGTGGGACGCAAAGCCAGAGACTAAGGTACATTTATGCACGATGTTCGTTCGGCTGCACAGGACAAATCCGCCGAAAACGGCGGAACACAAAACCAGAAGCCATAGCACATTTCTGTGCGAAGGCCTGGGCTGTATTTGGCAAACCATTGGAAACGATGGGACGCAAAACCAGAGGCTAAAGTGCCTTTGGCGCAATGCTCGTTCGGTTACCGGACTCTTTGCGTCCGAAGTTTTTTGCAAAGAAAGGAAGTTTGCTATGAAAAATAAGAGAGAATGGAAAAGCCTGAAAAGGCGCGGCCTTGCAGCACTACTGACTTTGGCTATGTGTTTGGGTACGGTGCCTTTTACCGCATTTGCGGCGGAAGACACACACGAACATAACCAGAATGGCTGGAACTGCGAATGGGTTGAACCTGAACAGGAACTGAACTGTCAGCATGAGCATGACGAGGACTGTTATGTCCCCGGCGAGCCTGTACTGGAATGCACGGAGGACCATCATGAAGAGGATTGTTATGTCCCCGGTGAAGATGTTCTGACTTGCGAAAATGAAGATGAGGACCACGAGCACGATGAAGACTGCTACGCTTCCGGCGAAGCCGTTTTGGCGTGCGATGAGGACCACCACACAGAAGACTGCTATGCTCCCGGTGAGCCTGTTTTGGAATGCCGGCATGAGCATGGCGAGGACTGCTTCAGCGCGGCAGAGGGCTTTTGGAGCTGTACGCCGCCTGTAGAAGATGCGGCTGACGAAGCCGATAAGGACGTTGTTGAAGATGAAGACCAATTCGACAATGACGGCAATCAGGGAGTTATCGTAGAGGACGAAACGTTCGAGGATGACGACCAGACTGACGTTGAAGATGAGGGCGTATTCAACGATGACGAACAGCAGAACGACGTTGAGGATGAGGACGAAGCTCTGATTCCCGATGAAGTTCAGGCGTTTTTAGACGCTGTGGCGGCAATTCCGGAAATCACGCCGGAAAATGCTGAGGAAGTGGCAGAATACGTCTATGGCGAGGTTTCCGAATACTACGAAGCACTGCTTGGTACGGAGTACGAGGACCGCGAAGATGTACAGGAAGCCGTTGAGGTTTACGCTGCTGCTGTTGAAGCGGTAGATGCGGTGCTGGATATGGAGAGCAATGACTTTGCAGTAGTAACTGCTAGACCATATCGTGACGTATTTCCCAATGGTGTAGTGGGCTACAAAGAAAATGATATCTACGGTACAGAGTCTAGTCTTAGTGGAGATACATTTGTATTTAATACGCTTCCGATTAGACAGATCACTGGCGGATGGAATGCAGGAACTTACTATCCTGATGCGTACTATTACGAATTAAAAAGTACTTATGATCCTGATGGGATTATAGATGGTGAAGTTTACTACAGTGTTGGTAGCTGGACAGGATCACCAGGCTACGGTATGCCTTGTTTTCAAGTTAATATTGACACTAAAGAAGGTGTTGTAGGTACTGCTAATGTCAAAGTCCTTCTTGTGTACTATATTGGTGAACTGAGAGGCTTGACAATCCAGACAGGAGAACGCCTGACAGGTTATTTTTCCAGAACGATGAACTGCACCATTAATGTTTCTGAGAAAACCTATACCGTAACATACACAGATGGTGTAACTGGTGAAGTAATATTTACAGATCAAATTACCAGAGGGTTAAAGTTTACGGATTCTATTCCGAAATTTCAAGGAACTCTTGAGCGTAAAGGCCACACCTTTAAGGGGTGGACTCCTGAACTGATGGAAACCGTTGAAGAAGCAGTATCAGCAAAACAGGCTGATGACAATGGTAACATTGTTTACACAGCGCAATGGGAAAAGAAGGACTCCGCACCCGAAGCACCTGAACGCACCGACCTGTATGGTATTCTGCGTAATTTTGTAGAGGTGGTTTGTGTCAGTGATCCAGCTGATCCTAGCAATGACAACCACAAGACAGGTGATTCCAAAAAATATTGTACTTGGACTAGAACGTTAGATGGCAAGTACGAAGCTGAGGTTAAAGAAGTCTATAGGGATGGAGACGACTGGAAGGTTGACGTAAAACTGAACGGTGATGTTTATGCCGCGATGTACGGTACAGAGCCTGACTTCGGTACTGGCGTAAAGCATACCTTGGCTGAAAATGAAGCTGCCACAAAGACCGTTACTTTGAAGTGGAATGCTGATGCTAATGATGGCAAAGGCAAATGGGTAGCGGAAAATGATGCCGATAAGGGTACCATACTGGCTACTTTCAATGTAGTCTGCAAAGCACCTGAAACCCTCTACACCGTTACCTACACGGATGGCGTTAAGGGTGAAATCGTGTTCGATGACCAAGGATACGAAGAACTTAAGGCTGGAGAATCTACCCCTCCCTTTAGCAAAGATGGTACTGATCCAGTCCGCAACGGCTATACCTTTGAAGGCTGGCTGCTTAATGAGGTTTTACTGACTCCTGCAGGAGCAGTTCATGAAAAGGTTGCGGCGGAGGATGCCAATGCCGACCACGAGATCATCTATATGGCACAATGGCAGAAGAACAGCCTGAGTGATTTTAAGAAGGTATTGGTAGCGACAGCAGATGAACTGCCTGGCAGTATCGAGACTGACGGTATCACTTTCCCGAACGCTGGAAAGGTTTCCTTTGGGGAAAATACTTCTATCACTCTGCTGTACAAAATTACTGTAACAGGCACAGCAGGCATGGCTTATGAAGTGACAGATGAAGGCGCGACATGGGTTGGCGGCGCTTTAATGGAGGGCATTATCCCTGAAAGTGGCGCAGCTGTTATCTATGTGACGAGAACTTTTAACAAGAGCGAAGTCAATGAGGATGGCAAGCTGGTAAATACTGCCACAGTTACACCTGGAACGGGTGATAACAAGACAACCGATGCAGAAGCAGCTACTCCTGTGGAAAATGCGGCAAGCATTAAAGTCACGAAGACAATCGAAAAGCAGATTACAAGTGCTGACGGAGAAAAAGGCTGGACAGGTAATGTGGGTAAGTTGAAAAACACCGATGTTGTCCGTTATACCGTAACGGTAACAAACGATGGCGCCCTTCCCCTGAAAAACCTTGAGTTCTTCGATGATATGGATGTGAAACTGACAAATGTCAAGAATGTCTGTATCGACACTGGCTGGACAGCAACATATGACTACTATGAAGCAGATGGTAAGCTGAAACCCCTTCTGTATATTGCAGCGAATGAAACATTGCCGGTAAACGGCACTGTCAAGGTGCAGTATGAAGCAACGGTGGATGGCGTGGAAGGTACAGAAGATGAAACAGTAGAAAACTATGTTAATGTTTATGCTAAAATTGCGAAAGCGGCTCCTGCGAATCATATGAGCAGGATGAGGGCTGCTTATAGCGATGGAGTTACTGGCGGTGCTGGTTCTGTTTCCCCGAGTGATACAATGACAGGTGTTGGTCAGGGCAGCGGCAGCGGCAGACCGAATAGACCTACTGACGGCGTCAGCGGCGGTGGCGGTACCAGTACAGGAACGGAAAACCCTCCTATTGTTGTTCCGTCGAATCCCGCGCTGAGCGTTACAAAAACAGCTGACAAGACAGGAGCAAGTGTAGGCGAAACAATTACCTATACGGTTACAGTTACAAACATTGGCGATGTTGCATTGACAGGTGTAACGGTTAAGGATACAATGGCTGGCAAAGTTACATTTGTCGGAGAGGATTCTTTCGAGTCGTTTGACCTTGATGTTGGAGAAACCAAGACCATTGAGTATACCTATGTGGTTACAACAAATGATGCAGGTAAAACTATCACAAATGATGTCAGCGTTACCAGTGATGAAGTTAAAACACCTGTACAGGACAGAGTAACGGTAACGATTAAACCTGTTGAACCGGAAAATGTTACAATCACGATTGAGTATGTGGACGAGGCTGATAAAACAACAATTGGCACATTCACAAAAGAATTTGATAAGGGTAATGAATATAATGTTATTGATGATATCAAAGCGCCCGAAGGTTATGTAATTATCAATATTGATGGCCAAACCGAGGGTATTGCGGATAAAAATGATACCATCACAGTAACATGCCGCAAGGATGAACCTTCTAATGCCACAGTAACATATCCTGAGTACACAGATGACAATACCACTCCTGTGACCCAAAGTGATGAAGTTGCTCCCGGCACTACCATTATTGTTGACCCGAACGGCGGTTTATGGACGCCTCCCGAAGGCAGTGAATGGGATGTAGAAGGCGACACTTTCAAGCATGTTGCCGAAGCTGGTGAGCAGATTGCTCTGACTGTCCCGACAAAAGACGGCAATGTTTTTGTTGGCTGGACAAAGGCGGAAGCAACAGATGAAAATGGCGACAAGACCATCACTTTTACCGCACAGTGGGTTGAGGCTGACGGCAGACATACTATTACGGTAAACAGGGTTCATAATGGCAATACGATTGTCAGCATCCCCGTTACTGTACCTGATGGCGAGGCTTATACGGTTACAGACGTAGATGCACCCGCTGCATTCGACAATGGCGGAAACCACTATATCCGCATTGATGCAACGCTTCCGACCGTGCCCGCAGGTGATGAAGATGTGAGCGTTGATGTTCGCTACGCACTCGACAACATCGGCGGCGGCACGAACGGCAACAGCCCTGACGGAATCCCCGATGGCCAGCAGGCAGTTGTTTATTACCGTTCCAGCAACACGGCTTACGGAACAGTAAGAGATGCGTACCAGATGTTTGACCTGCGCCCTGATATTGCCAGCAGGGAAGAAACACTGCGCAACGCGGCTACTGTGGTGGGCAGAGCACGTTTCACAAACTGGACCATGGGCAGCCAGGCGTTGAGCACAAGCGCAACACTGGAAAATGCATTCACAGTAGAAGCGGGACACACATACACGGTAACTGCTAACTTTACCGGCTATACCGGCGGCGGCTCTTCCGGCGGCGGTGGCGGCGGTGGTTCCAGCAGTGGAAACACCAGCAACAACAATAACACCAACAACGATACTACAACAAATGATGATACCGTAACCATTAACGATGCAGATGTGCCTTTGGCGGACCTCACTTCGCTGAACCGCGAGGACCACTTCGCTTATGTAAGCGGTTATACGGATGGTACGGTTCGCCCTACCAATAACATTACCCGTGAAGAAGTGGCGGCAATTTTCTACCGCCTGCTGACGGATGTTTCCCGTACGGTTTATGAAACAGGTGTGAATAACTTCAGCGATGTTGACAGCAGCCGCTGGTCCAACAATGCGATTTCCACACTTGCGAATGCAGGTATTATCAGTGGTTACAAAGAGGGTACATTTAAGCCCGGACAGACAATCACCCGTGCAGAATTCGCGGCGATTGCCTCCCGTTTTGACAGTGTATCCGAAAATGTGACAAATCCCTTCACCGATACCGAGGGGCACTGGGCAGAACAGCTGATTTCCAATGCGGCGGATAAAGGATGGGTTGGCGGATATCCTGACAGCACATTCCGTCCGTCAAACGCAATTACGCGTGCTGAGGCAATGACGCTGATTAATAAGGTCCTGAACCGCGAGGTAGACAAAGAAGGCCTGTTGGCTGACGCGAAGCAGTGGCCTGACAACCAGGAAGGCAAATGGTATTACTATCAGGTTCTGGAAGCAACCAATTCTCACGACTATGAGCGCCGCAGTGCGGACAGCTACGTTGAGAACTGGACTGCCATTACCCAGAAGTAATTACTGAAAAAAACAAGAGGGAGAGGTTCCAAAATCTTTCCTGATATGGAAAGTCCGGCATTATGGGCTTTGCCATAAGAAAATTTCATTTTTTGAAGCATTTGAAAAATCAAGATTTTTCAGAATGGCAAAATTTTAGAAGAAATTTTCTCAGGCAACAGCCGTCGGCGTTTGACTTAAGAAATCAGTTGGAAAATTTTTTTTCTTAAGTCAAACTGCCTTTTGCCGGACTTTCTTTTTGCAAAAAAATATTTTGGGGATAAAAAATGCCGAAGGTGGGACGGCCTTCGGCACTGCATGACAGCCGATCAGGGTTGCATTATTCTATTTGATTCTGTTACTGCTGGCGGAGATGGAAAGTCTTAACCAGCTGTTTTAACATATTCGCCTGTGCGCTGAGTTGTTCGCTGGTGGCCGCCGTTTCTTCTGCCGTAGAAGAATTGGTCTGTACAACGTTGGTAATCTGCGCGGCCTGTTCTTGAATCTGTTCCACTGCGTCTGCCTGTAACTGCGCATCTGCGGCAATCCCGTTAATGGTGTTCACAATCTCATGCGCGCCGGCTACTACGCTTTCCAGCTGTTTTGCAGTCGCGTCCGCAATTTGCGTCCCCTGATTGACCGCGGTAATGGAACGCCCAATCAGAGCGGAGGTAGACTGGGACGCCTCCGCACTCTTGGCGGCCAGATTGCGCACCTCGTCAGCAACCACGGCAAAGCCTTTTCCCGCTGTGCCGGCGCGTGCGGCTTCCACAGCAGCGTTCAGCGCAAGGATATTTGTCTGGAATGCAATATCCTCAATCGTCTTTATGATTTTCTCAATTTCATTGGAACTGCTGCTGATTTCGTCCATTGCGGTAATCATTTCCCGCATCTTTTCGTTGCTCTCGGCAAGCTGAAGCCCCATCCCGTTTGTCTGCTCCCGCGTCCTCTGGACGTTTTCGGCCGTCTGTTTCACGCTGTCCGCAACGGAGCGGATGGTTTCATCCAGCTGTTCCACAGTACCCGTCTGCTCCATAGAGCCCTGGCTGAGCTCCTGCGCAGCGGTAGACATCTGGTTTGCGCCGCTGGAAACATATTCCGCGCTGGTGACAATCTGCCCCATTGCCGCGTTGAGCTTTTGCAGGATATCGTTCAGGGAGGTGCGGATAGAAGCGAAATCCCCGACGTATTCCTGTGTAATCTGTGCTGTCAGGTCGCCGTTGGCAATGTCTTCCAGCAAGCCGGAAATTTCCCCGATGTAATTTCTCAGTCGGTTGATGGTATGGTCGAAGCTCCTGGAAAGGATGCCGATTTCATCATTGGAGGCAAATTTCTCCATGGTATCCTGAGCCTGCTCAAGCCCAAGTTCCCCCTGTTCCAGCGACTGCGCCATTACGGTGAGGCGGGCAAGCGGGGCGGAAACCGTTTTTTTGATGTATGCGCCGATAATCAGGATTCCAACGAAAATCAGCGCGATGCCTGCCAAGAAGGACAGCCCAATCGTCAGGCCAATCTGATTCAGGGCAGAGGACATGGAGATTCCGGCGAAAATCAGGCCGTCAATCTGCCCGTTCGCGCCGTATGTAGGGGCATAGGAGCAAAGGTGCTTTTCTCCCAGAATCTCAGCCTGACCCACATAGCTTTTACCCTGTTTCAGCACGATATCGGCAATCTCGGCAGAAAGGCGCGTGCCCACAGCCCGCTGCCCGTTCTGCTGTATCGTTGTGTAGGCTCGTTCGTCCCCGTGAAAAATGGTGAGCTCACAGCCCATTTTTTCTTTAAGCGTATCCAAAAGCGCCGTTTTATCTTCTTCCCCGGAATAAACGGACAGCTCATATGCCAGCACGTTTGTGCCGCTTACGCATTCATTTTGCATTATGGACATGGTGAGCCGGTAGAACATCAGTACACACAGCACCACAACCAAAGTGATGCTCACGCCCAGCATTGCCGCAACCAAATTTCCAACCTTGCGGCCGATTCGTTTACTTTTTTGCTTATCATTTCCAATGTGTGCGTTTAGTGCCATTATACTTCACTCCTGATTTCCTGTAATACTTTGTGATTCCCTGCCTTCGCCCGACAAGGTGATACACGTTTTTCAGCCATATATTCCCCTGTCAGGCGAAGGTATATTTCTGATTGAAAACAGCTCTTCAGAGCCTGAGCAGACTGTGCCCGCAGACACACTGCTGACAATCCCGCGCCGGTAAAGCGCGGGGAACACGTTCCCTCCTTCCGCTGGAATGGCAATAGATTTCTTCCGGCTCAAATGAAAGCCTGCCGGTTTTATACTGCTGCGCGCTCCCTGTTACAGACACAATAGCGGAAAGTGCGCAAAAAAACTGCCCCCTCCATAGTCCAAAAAAATGTGTTATATTGAAATTATGGATGCGGGATTTTGAAATTAATATATCATAAATTACCCATAAAAGGAAGTGTTTTTTTGTATAGCCGCAGTACAGTTTTATTGCTTTGCATATTCATTTCTTCTGATATCAGCTTTATTATTGACGTGGTTGGAAGCATATGGTATTATGACAAAGATTTTGCTGATTATGCGGCGGAGCGGAAGGATAAAAACGCAGCTGTATGGATATAAATACGAAAATTTTGGGAGAAAAATTTCTCTGTTTCAGAATTTGCAGATATAGTGATCGTGGTCAGAAAACAGTCTGTTTGGAGGACAAGCTTATGGAAAATTCAGGATATTTTTTTGAACGAACCACTAAGGACAGCCCGCCCGATGGAAGCCGTGAGCAGCGTTGTGGCATGTGGAGCGTTCAGAATCTGGAGGCAGTCATCAATGAAGCCCTTCGGGTCGCTCTGCTTGAGGAAACCCCGGACCAGTCGCTGGGCGTGCTGCTGGAGCATCTCGGAAAAGCGATGAACGGAGACAGAACATATATTTTTGAACAGAACAATTCTGGCAACGATGATAATACATATGAATGGGTAGCCGATGGGGTGGAGCCGCAAAAGGATAATCTTCAAAATGTTCCGGCGGAGGTATGCGCAAGCTGGTACCGGAAATTCAGCATTGGCAAGCATATCGTCATCGGGAATCTGGAAGATATCAGGGAAACGGACGCTCTTCAGTATGAGAACCTGAAACGGCAGAAAATCCATTCCCTTGTGGTCGTCCCTCTTTATGATGGCGAGAAGGTCATCGGTTTTTACGGTGTGGACAACCCGCCCGTAAAATCGCTGGAATATGCATCAAATATGCTCCAAACGGCGGCATATTTTATTGTATCTTCTATAAGGCGGCGCAATCTGGTCCGTGAGCTGCAAAAGCGGAGCTATAACGTCCTCCATGCTCTCAGCGTGGATTACCTTGGGATTTACCAGGTGAACTTTGACACCGGAGAATGCGAAACATATCGGGACAGCGAACGTATGGGGATAGACTGGGCGGTCAATTTTGAGGACGGCTATCAGACAGCCATGGAGCGGTATATTTCACAGCATGTGGTTCCGATGGACCAGGAACGGCTCCGCACTGTCACAAAAAAAGAATATGTGCTTGCACAGCTTAAAGAAAAGAAGAAATTTTCTGTCCGGTATCAGGTAAAAGAAAGCGCATACGGGCTGAAGTATTTGGAGATGCATTTTTCTGCGGTAGAATGGACAGCGGGAGAAAATTGTGCGATTTTTGCCCAGAGGGACGTCAATGCTGTAGTGGAGCAGGAAGAAAAGTACAAGCTGGAAGCAAGGCAGAGTCTGGAAAATATTCTGGAGGGAGCCAGAACCGGCATCTGGACCATTGAGATGGAGGAAGGCTGCCAGCCCAGGATGTATACAGATCGCACCATGCGGATTCTTTTGGGTGTGCCGGATGAAATTGAACCGGAAGAATGCTACCAGCACTGGTTTGAAAATATTGAGCCGGATTATGTGCAGATGGTACAGGAGGCTGTGCGGGAGATGCTGGAAAACGGGCGCTCCGAGGTGATTTATCCCTGGAACCATCCAAAACTGGGGAGAATATATGTCCGCTGCGGCGGTGTGCCGGATAAAACATTTAAAAAAGCGGGAGCCAGCCTGAACGGGTACCATCAGGACATTACGGAAACCATGATGACGAGGAAGAAGCAGGAACAGGCCATTATGGAGCTTCTGGAAAAGGTCAGGCAGGCCAATTCTGCAAAAAGCGAATTTCTTTCCCATATGTCGCATGACCTTCGTACGCCGATTAACGGAATAATGGGAATGCTGGCGATTATGGAGAGAAGGCAGGAGGATAGGGAACGGCAGGAAGAATGCCGGGAGAAAATCCGCGTATCGACGGAACACCTGCTTTCTCTGGTCAATGACGTGCTTCAGGTCAGCAAGCTGGAGAGCGGCAGGCCGACAACGGTAGAGGAGCCGTTTGGCCTGTGTGATACGCTGGAAAACTGTATTATGATTCTTTCCGCACAGGCGGAGGAGCAGGACATCCATCTGGAATTAAAAGAGGAAGGGCTGCAGCATAACAAGCTGGTCGGCAACCCGCTGCACCTGAAACAGATTTTAATGAATGTCATCGACAATGCCCTCAAGTATAACCGCCCTCATGGTTCTGTATTTGTACAGGTCGAAGAAATTGCATACCAAAACGGTATGGCGGATTTTCAGTTCGTGGTTGAAGATACCGGAATTGGTATCGGGGAAGAATTTAAGGAACACATTTTTGAACCCTTTACACAGGAGCATCAGGATTCGAGGACGCATTATAGTGGCGTCGGGCTTGGCATGTCCATCGTGAAAAAGCTGGTAGACCAGATGAAAGGGACTGTCGAGGTGGACAGCCAGGTCGGCAGAGGGAGCGTTGTCCGCATCAGGCTTCCGTTCCGCGTTGATGAGGCAGGGGGCAGACGTCCTGCCGCGGCGGAAGAACCGGACGATATGAGCAATGTTGAGGGTATGCGCGTCCTTTTGGTCGAGGACAATGAAATCAACCGCGAGATTGTAGAATTTATGCTGAAAGAAGCGGGGGCAGAGGTTGTAACAGCGGTCAACGGCAAGGCTGCTGTGGACGCTTTTGCGGCATCCGAACCGGAAACAATAGACTGTATTCTGATGGATTTGATGATGCCGGTTATGAGCGGCTACGAAGCCTCCCGCGTGATTCGCGGTATGGAGCGTGCAGATGCGCAGTCCATTCCAATTATCGCACTTTCGGCAAATGCGTTTGAGGAAGACGTTGCACTGGCAAAAGACGCGGGGATGAATGAACATCTGGCAAAGCCGGTAGATATCAGGAAGATGCTCAGAACAATAAAGCGTTTGAAACGCTGACAGGAACGCAAAGCGATGGGCGTTATAGATTTTGAAACTACTTTGGAGGTGAGAAAGTGTGAAAAACATGGTTTTTCCACGTTTCTTAAAAATCAGTATAGCAATGGTATTATGCTTGAATATCGTTATATTTGCTTTTTTGGGAATATCCATTCAGAAAATGAGCCGCGGCACGATTGAAAATATTGGCGCGGCCTATATGGCAGGAATGAATGAGCAGGTATCCTTGCATTTTGAAACAATCATTGACCTCCGCCTGACAATGGCAGAATCCATAGCGCATATTGCGGTGGATGAAACAACCTCCAGCTATGGTTCAAAGGCGGCAATTGAATACGGCGCGCAGGCAAGACATTTTTTGTGTGCCGCCCTGTATTCCTCTGACGGAGAGATTGAAATGATTTACGGAGATTCTGTGCAGCTCAACCATCCGGAGCAGTTTTTGGAGAGCCTGGAAAACGGGGAGCGCAAAACGGGGTCCGGCGTGGACGGCAATGGGGAGGATATCATTTTGTTCGGCGTTCCCTGCGAATATCCCATGGCGGACGGAGAGCCCAGCCTTGCTATCATTGTGGGGCTTTCTTCCAGATATATGGGGGAAGTTCTGTTCCTTGATTCGGACAGCTCTCTGGTATATTCCTATGTCATACGCAATGACGGCAGTTTTGTAGTGCGGGACGAGGAGAGCGCGGATATTGGTTATTTTGACATATTTTATCGCATTTTTGAGGGACAGGGCCAGAAGACTGACTATTATGTCAACCAAATGACCTCTGCAATGAATGCGGGTGAGGATTATTCTGTGATGCTGCAGATTGGCGAATCCCGCTGCCATTTGTACTGTACCAAGCTGCCATACTGCGAATGGTATCTGGTGACGGTGCTGCCGTTCGACGAACTGGATCACGCCATTGCCGGCATGAGCATCCACTGGCTGACTGTCGTTTATATTTCATCCCTTGCCGTAATCGCCACGCTCCTCGGTATATTTTATCAGTATTTCAGAGTGTTTCGAAAGCAGGTACAGGAGCTGGAGCGCGTGAATAAGGAAATGGATATAGCGCGGGAGGCAGCGGAAAAGGCGCGCAAAGATGCGGAATACGCCAATGCTGCAAAGCAGGACTTTCTTTCCAGCATGAGCCACGACATCCGTACGCCGATGAACGCCATTATAGGCATGACGTCTCTGGCAATGTCCAATACCAATGACCCGGACAGGGTGCAGGAATACCTGCGCAAAATTTCTGTATCCAGCAAGCATCTGCTGGGGCTGATTAATGACGTGCTGGACATTTCCAAAATCGAAAGCGGCAAGATGACGCTGAATATTGAACCGGTGTCCCTGCGGGATGTGATGGATAGTATTGTCAATATTATACAGCCGCAGGTGAAAGCGAAAAACCAATATTTTGACGCGGCGGCGTATGAGATTCTTTCGGAAGATGTTTGCTGTGACAGCGTGCGGCTGAACCAGGTGCTGATTAATCTGTTGGGCAATGCAGTGAAATTCACGCCGGAGAATGGTTCTGTACGGGTCGCGGTTTATCAGGAAGCATTGCCGGAGGATACTTCCTGTGTCCGCACGCATTTCATCGTGAGTGATACGGGCATTGGCATGTCAAAGGAATATCAGGAGGTTATTTTTGATTCCTTCAGCAGGGAGGATAACGCCCGCGTACAGAAAACGGAAGGCTCAGGGCTGGGCATGGCAATCACGAAGTGCATCGTAGACGCGATGGGTGGCAGTATTTCCGTCCGCAGCGAACAGAGCAAGGGCAGTGAGTTCCATGTCATCTTGGATTTGGCAAAAGCGGAAGGCCGGGAGCCGGATATTGCGCTCCCTGACTGGAAGCTGCTGGTTGTAGACGGGGACGAATGGTTGTGTACCAGCGTGGTGCAGTCCCTGAAGCGGCTCGGCTTACGCGCGGAATGGTGCGCAGATGCGGCACGCGCAGTGGAACTGGCGGACGAGCATTCCCGCCGGAATGACCCTTACCAGCTGATGCTGCTGGGCTGGAAGCTGCCGGACATGGACGGCATAGAAGCCGCACGGAAGATTCGGCTGAGCTGCGGGGAATACAGTCCGACACTGCTGCTTTCCGGCTGTGATTGGAGCGGCATGGAGGAAGAAGCCGGAAAGGCAGGGATTTCCGGATTTATTCCCAGACCATTGTTCCAGTCTGTTCTGTATGATGCTTTGAAAACATTCACGGGCGAGGCAGTGGAAGAAAGCAAGGTTTCCAAGATGGAGAACGATCTGGAACTGAAAGGAAAACACATTTTGCTTGCGGAGGATAATGAGTTGAACTGGGAAGTCGCAAGGGAACTGCTTTCTGAGCTGGAATTGGAACTTGACTGGGCAGAAAACGGGCGGATATGCCTTGAGAAATTTGAAAAATCGTCTGCCGGATATTATGATGCCATACTTATGGACGTAAGAATGCCTGTGATGGACGGCTACGAAACGACCAGAGCGATACGGGGACTGGAACGCAAAGACGCGGGCATTCCCATTATCGCGATGACGGCTGACGCTTTTTTGGAGGATATCCAGAGGTGTCTGGAATGCGGCATGAATGACCATCTGGCAAAGCCGATTGATGTTCAGGCGGTTGTCCGCAAGCTGAAAAAATATCTGAAATAATAAGAACCTATCCGTAAATTATCTGCGCACATCCTGCTTCATCTTTTCCGGCAGTCTTTGTCGCTTTCCTTGCCGTACCACCCGGTACGCCTGCAAAAAAGCTCCCTGCCTGCCGAAAAAACTGACTGTGCAATCTGCACGTATCTTATTTTCGGATAAGTTCTAAATTTGCTGACAAAAAATGAGGCGTGAAAAGCGGGAAATGGCTTTTCGCACCTCGTTTTTATTTTGCTGTGCGCTGATTGGCGTGTTTACTGTTACAGCAGGCCAAGCTCCTTCGCACTTGCTTCGATTGCATCGGCAGCACGGTCCAAATCCTCTTTGGTATGCGCCGCGGAAACCATTACGCGCAGACGCGCCGCGCCGCGGGGGACAACGGGGAATTGCAGCCCCTGCGCATAAATGCCTTTTTCATAAAGGGACTGGCTCATCTGCTGGGCTTTTTCGCCCTCGCCAACGATAACGGGAATAACAGGCGTAACGGTAGAACCGATATTCAGCCCCAGTTTCTGCATACGTGCTGCGAAATATTCCCGATTTTCCCACAGCTTCTTTACAAGAGAATCGTCTGCGGAAACCATTTCAACGGCTTTCAGGGCAGCTGCTGTCAGACAGGGGGCAAGGGGGGATGCAGTAAAAATAAAGCTTCTTGCCTGCGGGCGGATTTTATCAATCAGCTCGCGGGAGCCTGCCACAAAGCCGCCAGCCGCGCCGAATGCCTTGGAAAGGGAGCCTGTTTCGATATGGATGCGGTCGCGCAGGCCAAAATGCTCCACAGTACCTTTGCCGTAGGGGCCCATAACGCCATCGCCGTGTGCATCGTCCACAACAAGCGTTGCGTCGTATTTATCGGCAAGGTCAGCCATATCGGGCAGGGGCGCAAGGTCGCCGTCCATGCTGAATACACCGTCTGTGATGATAAGCCGTTTGCCGGTTACAGGTTCTTTCAGCTTTGTTTCGAGGGAATCCATATCCATATGCTTGAAAACTTTGATTTCCGCGCGGGAAAGACGGCATCCGTCGATGATGCTGCCGTGGTTAAGCTCATCGCTGTAAATGGTATCGCCTTTGCCGACAAGGCAGGGGATTACGCCGGAATTTGCGGAAACGCCGCAGTTGAAAACGAGCGTTGCCTCTACATCCTTGAATTTTGCGAGTTTTTCCTCTAATTCATCATGGACTGTAAAGTTCCCGACGATGTTGCGGCTTGCACAGGGGCCAACGCCGAACTGGTCGATGGCTTCTTTTGCCGCTGCGACAAGTGCGGGATGGTTTGCCAGACCAAGGTAGTTATTGGACGCCATATTGATAACGTTGCGTCCGTCCAGATTGATATGACCGCCCTGAGGGCCGTACAGTGTACGATACATAAAAAAACCTTCTTTCTGAGTTGTCTGGGCAGTATTCCCGCCCGTTTTCTGGTATATGGGTATCATACTACAAAATGGAAAAAAACTCAAATGGATAAGTGATACTTTCCGATATGTTCGGTTTCGGAATATTTTTGGGGATATCTTTTGAACAAAGGGAATGCTTGCGGGGGATTTTGGTATGAGCTACAATGGAAAAAGAAGGGGGAATGGACATGGATTACAGAATACGTGAAATCAGGAAAGCGGAATATTGCTGTTTGGAGGAATTTTTATATGAGGCGGTTTTTGTACCGGAGGACGTGGAGCCGCCGCCGAAATCTATCATTACATTACCGGAACTTCGGATATATACAGAGGGCTTTGGGCAGGAACCGCATGACAGGGGGCTTGTCGCGGAAAAAAATGGGAAAATCGTGGGCGCGGTATGGACGAGGATTATGGAGGATTATGGGCATATTGATGAGAAAACGCCTTCTCTGGCGATGTCTCTATATCCCGCGTACAGAGGAAAGGGGATTGGGACTGCACTGCTGCGGGAAATGCTTGCCCTGCTTGCGAAAGACGGTTATGCGAGAGTTTCCCTTTCCGTGCAGCGGGCGAACGCCGCAGTAAGGTTGTACCAGACCGCAGGATTCTGCGTATGGGAAGAAAAAGAAGAGGAGCTTATTATGGTAAAAGATTTGAAATCAGGCGGTTTTCACGCATAAAGGGGTACAGCGGCTTTCTTGGGGGAGAAAGCCGCTGCGTAAGGGTTGCCACTGTCACACAGAAGAACAGTTAGGGGGCGTTCCGCTATGTTTACAGACAATGGCAAGAAGAGATGAAAAGTTTGATTCAAAATAGTTTGGCGTTAGGAGAAAACCCCAAACTACAGAAGCAAGCAATATTAAAATACGATTGGCAGACGCCCGGATGCGCGCACTGCCGCATTTATCGCTAGCAATATCATGCCTTATTTTGACTGAAAAGTCAATAAAAAAATTGCAAAAAAAATGCATGGACTGAAGGAAATATCTTGTAAAAAATTCCGAAGAAAAAGGAGTTTTTCTACAGAACATATGCGCACCTTTTTCCTCCCATCGGGCGCAAAGAAAAGCATTGTCAAGCCTCTGTTTTTTTGTTACCATAAGAGGAAAGGAAGAAAGGGGACGGATGATGAAAATACAGGAATCTATGGAGAACTATCTGGAAACAATTTATATCCTGAACCAGCGGACAGGCTTTGTGCGTTCTGTGGACATTGCGACTGAACTTGGATTCAGCAAACCCAGCATCAGCAACGCCATGAAGAAGCTGAAAACAGAGGGGTATGTGCAGATAGAAGAAAAAGGGCGTATCGTCTTGACAGACAAGGGGTGTGAAATCGCGGAACGGACATATGAAAGGCATTGTATAATTTCACAAATGCTGATCGACATTGGCGTGAGCGAGGAAACCGCATTGGAGGACGCCTGTCGGATGGAGCATTGCATCAGTCAGGAAACCTTTGCCTGCATGAAGGAGTATTATTTGCAGGAAATCGTGGAGAAGAAATAAAGGGCGGGGTGGCTGCAAAGCCTGTGAACGACAGAAAACGACAGATGAGGAATTTTGGAAGAAGGCGGAAAAATGAGCGGAAAACAGAAGATTCTGATTGTGGATGACGATATGCATATCGCGGAGTTGGTTTCGCTTTATGTGGAAAAGGAAGGCTTTGAAACAAAAGAGGTTCATGATGGCAGAGAGGCGATACAGATGGTATCTGCGTTTCAGCCGGATTTGATACTGCTTGACCTGATGCTGCCGGGTATGGACGGCTATCAGGTCTGTGCAGAAATCCGTAAGACAAGCCGCGTACCGGTCATTATGCTGACGGCAAAGGGGGAAACCTTTGATAAAGTGCTGGGGCTGGAACTGGGCGCAGATGATTATATTGTAAAGCCGTTTGACCCGAAAGAGCTTGTCGCGCGGGTGAAAGCAGTCCTGAGGCGGTATGAGCCGCAGCAGGAGGAGGGGGATATTCTGCGTTTTCCCAATCTGGAAATCAATATCTCCAATTATTCCGTTACATACCATGGCAGGGGACTGGAATTTCCGCCGAAAGAATTTGAACTGCTGTTTTATCTGGCAAAGCACCCGAACAGGGTGTTTACGAGGGAACAACTGCTGGACCAGATTTGGGGCTATGAATATGTCGGGGATACCCGTACGGTGGACGTGCATGTCAAAAGGATACGGGAAAAGCTGAATCAGGAGGATGAATGGGGCATCCGTACTGTTTGGAGTGTGGGCTACAAATTCGGACAGAAATAAAAAAGAGCCGCAGAGGTTTTTCTGCGGCTTTTCGTGTATTTATTCTTCTGTTTCCCTGCTTTCGGGCAGAGTTTCCGCGGCCTTGTTTTCCAGAGCCATAGCGGCTGCCTCCGCTTTCCGCCTTTCTGCTTCCATCTGGTTCATGCGTTCCTTTCGGAGATTTGTAATCCGCAGCATGATGCAGAGCGCGTAAAGGAAAAACAGCAGGTAGTGAAAGCTGTTCATATTGTTCCACGGCGTGCGGAACAATATCATTATGCCCAGCACCATCATGATGATGTCTGTGGGGGAGGTTTTTTTTCTGGGGGGACGCTGGCCGTTCTGCTGGTCTGTATTCATATCGTTTGTCGGGCGGAAAGCCCTGCTCCTTTCTCTGTTCAGGCCCTCTCCCGTTTGCGGGGACAGGACAGTCCGTAAGTTACAAAAAACAGTATATCATCTTTTCCGGGATTTGTAACTATATTTTTCAAACAGCGGAAAAGTGTGGTTCAGATGGGAGATCCCAAACCCTGTTTATTTTGCATGGAAAGGCGAAAGCCGGGAAATTTACGGAAAATACTTGCAACGGGAAGGAAAGCATGTTATACTGAGAGCAGAAAAGGTATAGTTGTCGGATGAAAGAGTGGGTTAAAGCCCACTCTTTGTTATTGTAAGCCGGAGGGGATTTTATCCTTTTGGCTGTACTGCATTTTTCCGGCAGAGAAAAAGAGCGTAATGAGGTGTGAAAATGGCAAAGGCAGGCAATACGGAACAGAAGGTTCTGCCGTATCTGGAGCCGATAACGGCGGAATGCGGCGTGGAGCTGGCTGATTTGGAATTTGTAAAGGAAGGCGCGAACTGGTATCTGCGGGTTTATATCGACAAGGAGGGCGGCGTGACTATTGACGACTGTGAGGCAGTCAGCCGTGCGCTGGAGGCAAAGCTGGATGAGGCTGACCCCATTGAACAGGCGTATATCCTCGAGGTCAGTTCCCCGGGAATTGACAGGCCGCTGAAAAAGGACGAAGATTTTGTAAAATATCAGGGCGAAATGATTGACGTAAAGCTGTATAAGGCACAGGAGGGACGCAAGCAGTTCCAGGGGAAACTGCTGGGGCTTGCGGACGGCGTTGTTTCTTTGGAAGAAGACGGAAAAATATTTGCATTTGAACGGAAAGATATTGCCAGCGTGCGTCTGGCGGTGCTGTTGTAAAAGGGAGGAAACGGGAAAAATGGACAGAGTGGAATTTATCGAGGCACTGAAACTGATTGAGAAAGAAAAGGGCATCGACAGGGAGATTATTTTTGAAGCGATTGAGGCTTCGCTGGTTTCCGCCTGCAAGAAAAATTTCGGGAGCGGACAGAACATTAAGGTCGTAATCGACAGGGAAAGCGGGGACGTAGCCTGCTATGCGCAGAAGACCGTTGCAAATCCTGTGGAGGACAGCCAGAACGAAATTTCGCTCGAAGCGGCGCGGGTGCTTGACCCCAATTATGCAGTAGGCGATGTAATCGACTTTGAAGTGACGCCGAAGGATTTTGGGCGTATTTCCGCGCAGACCGCAAAGCAGGTGGTCGTGCAGAAATTCCGCGAGGCAGAACGTGAAATACTGTATAATCAGTATATCACGAAGGAACGCGAGGTTGTGACGGGTATCGTGCAGCGGAAGGAACGCCGCAACGTCATCGTGCAGATGGGCAAGATTGACGCGGTGCTTGCCGCGAATGAGCAGATTCCCGGCGAACAGTACAATTTCATGGACAGGGTAAAGGTTTACGTTCTGGAAGTGAAGCAGACGACAAAAGGGCCGCAGATCTTTGTATCCAGAACGCATCCGGAGCTTGTAAAACGCCTGTTTGAGCAGGAAGTGCCGGAGGTACACGATGGTACGGTAGAAATCAAGAGCATTGCGCGTGAAGCAGGGAGCCGTACGAAGATTGCCGTATATTCTAAAAATGAAAATGTAGATGCACTGGGCGCGTGTGTCGGCCAGAACGGCTACCGCGTAAACGTGATTGTCAGCGAGCTGGGCGGCGAAAAAATTGACGTCATCAACTGGAGCGAGGACCCGAAGGAGTTTATTGCGGCTGCGCTCAGCCCTTCCAAGGTGCTGGCTGTCGCGCTGAACAGGAAAGAACAGAGTGCAAAAATCGTTGTGCCGGATCATCAGCTTTCCCTTGCCATTGGCAAAGAGGGGCAGAACGCAAGGCTTTCCGCGAAGCTGACTGGCTGGCGTATTGATATCAAGAGCGAAACGCAGGCGTTGGAAACGAATTTCCTCATGGAAGACGAGGAGGATTTTGACGAGGAAATGGAAACAGCCGAGGCAGTAGACGAAATGGAAGAAACAGCTGAGGCAGTGGAAGAAACAGCCGGGACAGATGCTGAGGATACAGACGCTGAGGGCGAAGATTTTGAGGAAACAGATGAACCCATAGAGGATTGAGAGGAAACAGGAGGCCGTTTGAATGAAACAGAGGAAAATTCCGCTCAGAAAATGCACTGGGTGTCAGGAGATGAAAAATAAAAAGGAACTGATCCGCATTGTAAGAAACGAAGCCGGGGAATTTTCTCTGGACAGGACGGGTAAAAAGCCGGGGCGCGGCGCGTATATCTGCGCCAATGCGGACTGCCTTGCGAAAGCACAGAAATCAAAGGGGCTGGAACGCTCATTCAAGGCGGCGGTGCCCAAGGAGGTATACGAACAGCTTCTGCGGGAGATGGAGGAAGGGACAGATGCGTAAATTTTATTCCCTTCTGGGACTCTGCAAACGCTCCGGCAATCTGGAAGCCGGAGAAACGGCGGCGGAACAGGCTGTCCGGAAGAAAAATGCAGAGCTGCTGATACTGGCGGGGGACGCCTCCGCGAATACAAAGAAAAAATTCAGGAATTCCGCGGCGTATTATGGAATAGCTTTTGTGGAAGCAGGAAACAAGGAAGAACTGGGCAGAGCCATCGGGACGGAACAGCGGTCGATTATCGCGGTGACGGAAAAGGGCTTTGCGGAAAAACTGAAAACGCTGGCGGGAGAAAATATAGAAGAATTTGATACGAGGGATTGACAGATGGAAAGATGAGGTGTTGTGAATGTCGAAAATACGGATTTACGAATTAGCAAAGCAGCTGGGGGTTGCAAATAAAGAATTGATGGCAAGGATGAAGGAAATCGGAATCGAAGCCACGAGCCATATGAGCATGCTGGGAGAAGAAGACGCGGATAAGGTGACAAAGCTCTACCGTCAGAATACGGAGAAGAAGGACGTGCCTAAACAGGGCACGCCCAAACAGGACGCGCCGAAGCAGGAGACACAGAAGCCTGCGCCCAAACAGGACGCACAAAAGCAGGGCGGCCAGCAGAAAAAAGACGGACAGCAGAAGAAGGACGGAAACCGCAGACACGGCGACCAGCGTCCCGTAGGCGACCAACGCCATGCACCCAGACAGGACGGCGCACCCCGCCAGAATGGCGGGCAGGGCAATGCACCACGTCAGGGCGGACAGAATAATGCGCAAAGACAGGGCGGACAGAACAACGCGCAAAGACAGGGCGGACAGAACAACGCACAAAGACAGGGCGGGCAGAAGCCGAACGCTCCGGCAGGACAAAACAGACCTCAGAATACGCCGAACCAGCAGAATGCCCAGAATAAAAACGGCGGAAACAACAAGAATAAAAAAGGCGTAAAGAAAGAGCCGAGAGTGCGCGAGAACCCGATGGAACGCAGAAGGCGTGAACTGGAAGAACAGGCTGCCCTGAAAAAAGAACAGGAGGCAGCACAGGCGGCACAGACTGCGGCAAACGCGGAACCCGTCCTCAAGAGCATACCGGAAAGCATTACGGTAAAAGGTCTGGCGGAAGTTTTGGGCAAGAAAGCATCTGACCTTGTTATGAACCTGATGAAAAAGGGCAAAATGCTGAACCTTAATGCTGTAATTGACTTTGATACTGCTGCGGAAATCGCGGAGGAATATAATGTAATTCTGGAGCAGGAAGAAGAAAAGGATATCATGGAAGAAGTTTTTGCCGAGCAGGAGGACGATGAGAACGATCTGAAAGAACGCCCGCCTGTTGTAGTAGTTATGGGCCATGTTGACCACGGCAAAACCTCCCTGCTGGACGCTATCCGCCACAGTAATGTGACAAAGGGCGAAGCCGGCGGCATTACTCAGCACATTGGTGCGTATACGGTGCAGATCGGCGGCAAGCCGATTACATTCCTGGATACGCCCGGACATGAGGCGTTTACGGCAATGCGAATGCGCGGCGCGCAGATTACAGATATTGCGATACTGGTCGTTGCGGCAGATGACGGCGTAATGCCTCAGACAATCGAGGCAATCAACCACGCGAAGGCTGCGGGCGTGGAAATTATCGTAGCAATCAATAAAATGGATAAACCGTCCGCAAACCCTGACCGCGTAAAGCAGGAGCTTGTGGAATATGAACTGCTGGCAGAGGACTGGGGCGGCGAAACCATCTGCGTACCCGTTTCCGCAGTGACAAAAGAAGGGCTGGATACCCTTCTGGAAATGATTATCCTTGTGGCGGAAATGAAGGAGCTGAAAGCGAACCCGAATAAAAACGCAAGGGGCGCAATCGTAGAAGCGCAGCTGGATAAGGGACGCGGTCCCGTTGCGACAGTCCTGGTGCAGAATGGTACGCTTCAGGTGGGCGACCCTATCGTAGCGGGTTCTGCCTTCGGCAAAATCAGGGCTATGACGGACGATAAGGGCAGACGTGTGAAAAAAGCGGGCCCTTCCACGCCTGTGGAGATCCTTGGGCTTTCGGAGGTGCCTTCCGCCGGCGACAGCTTCTATGTTGCGGAAAGCGACAAGCAGGCAAGGCAGGTTGCGGAAAGCATCATTGCAAGGAATCGTGAAAATCTCATAAAAGAAACGCCGCAGAAGGTTTCTCTGGACGACTTGTTCTCCCAGATTCAAAGCGGTAATATGAAGGAACTGAACATTGTGGTAAAGGCAGACGTGCAGGGCTCTGTGGAGGCTGTGCGCCAGAGCCTGGAGCGGCTTTCCAATGAGGAGGTGCGTGTGCGCATTATCCACGGCGGTGTTGGCGCGATTACGGAAAGCGACGTTATGCTTGCGTCTGCGTCCAATGCTATCATCATTGGCTTTAACGTGCGCCCTGAGCCCGCTGCAAAGGCGTTTTCCGATGAGGAAAAGGTAGACGTGCGGCTGTACCGCGTTATTTACAACGCGATTGAGGATATTACAGCGGCAATGAAGGGTATGCTTGACCCTGTCTATGAGGAAAAAGTGCTTGGGCATGCCGAGGTGCGCCAGCTGTTTAAGGCATCTGGTGTTGGTACGATTGCAGGCAGCTATGTGAAGGACGGCAAATTCGTCCGTAACTGTCAGGTGCGCATTCTGCGCGACAGCGTTGTGGTGTATGAGGGCGACCTCGAAAGCCTGCGCCGTTTTAAGGATGACGTGAAGGAAGTTGCGGCGGGCTATGAATGTGGTCTGGTGTTCAGGAAATTTAATGATATTAAAGAAGGCGACTGGGTAGAAGCCTTCACAATGGTAGAAATACCGAGATAAAGACAGGTGAAGAAATTATGAAAAGCAATATGAGGATATCGCGGATTAATGACGAAATCCGCAAGGAGCTTTCCGGGATTTTCCGCGCGGAGCTGAAAGACCCCAGAATCGGGGCAATGACAAGCGTTGTCCGCGTGGATACAACACAGGATTTGAAATACTGCAAGGTGTATGTATCCGTGCTGGGCGGCGATGAAGAGAAAAAAAGCGTGATGCAGGGGCTGAAAAACGCCAATGGCTTTATCCGCCACCTGATTGCGGAGAGAATCAATCTGCGTTTTACGCCGGAACTGATTTTCAAGCTGGACGAATCTGCGGAATATGCGATCCGTATGGACCAGCTGATGAATCAGATTTCCGGAGGCCGGAAGGAGAATGATGCCGATGAGAGCGGCGAATGATTCTTTTGAAGCCATACGCAAAGAAATTCTGCGGGCAGGAACAGTGCTTCTGGCAGGGCATACCAACCCTGACGGGGACGCAATCGGCGCATGCCTTGCCTTTGCGGGCGCGCTGGAAAAAAGCGGCAGGCGGGCAGGGGTGCTTTTGGAAAAATACGCAGGGAAATACGGCGTGATTCCGAACAGCCATCTGCTCGTCAGCCCGGAAACGGCGGAGGAGGCTGACCTGTTCCTTTCGCTGGACTGCGGCGATTTGGAACGGCTGGGCGCGGCAAAAGAAATTTTCCTGAAAACGCCCATGCGCATCAATATTGACCATCACGAAAGCAACACAGGGTTTGGGCTGCTGAATTATGTGGACGCGGGCGCGTCCTCGACCAGCGAAATTGTGTATGAACTGATACATGAAATCCTGCCCATTGGGACGGAGGAAGCGGCAGGGCTGTATGCCGGACTGATTTATGATACCGGTGGGTTCCGGCACAGCTCCACTGCTCCGGGGACGATGCAGATTGCCGGGAAATTGATGGAATGCGGTATCCCGTTTACGGCGATTTACAACGAGTTTTTTGACGCCCGCAGCTTTTCGGAAGCGAAGATATTGGGGAAAGCGATAGAAAATGCGGAACTGCTGTTCGGCGGAAAAGTCATCTGCTCCACTATTACAAATGCGGAAATTGCGGCATGCGGCGGAACGAACAAGGAACTGGACGCTATCATCAATTATCTGAAAGGCGTGCGGGGTGTGGAGGTTGCCTGTTTCTTCTATGAAAAGACCGGAACGGAGGTCAAGGGCAGTTTCCGCGGGAATGACGGCTATGATGTGTGCGCGCTGGCACAGAAATTCGGCGGCGGCGGGCATGTGAAGGCGGCGGGCTGCACGATTGCCGCACCGATTGCAAAGGCGCGGGAGATGGCTCTGGCGGAAGTGGAGAAGATGGTGTAAAAGACCTTGGAGGCTCTGCCTCCAAACCTCCGCAAGGAGCGCGCCCCTTGACCCTTTTTCCATCGTATTTTATGCGATGGGGAAATTTTTGAGATTTATAATGAACGCAGTTTTATGAAAGAAGAGGCGAATGTCGAAAAGCTTTGGCAGGGCTTCAGGGTGATACAGATGTGAAGATTATACCATTTTGAAAAATATTGCATTTATAAAATAATTTCCTGCAAAACGTAGTTTTGCAGAAGAAGGGTCAAGGGCTGGAAGCCCTTGCAGGGGATTGGGGACAGCGTCCCCAAGGTTTGAAAAAAGGAAGGTGCGTTTTGGACGGCATTTTCAATATTTACAAGGAAAAAGGCTTTACGTCCCATGATGTTGTGGCGGTGGTTCGTAAAACCATCCATATGAAAAAAGTAGGCCATACAGGCACGCTCGACCCGGACGCGGAGGGTGTACTGCCCATATGCGTGGGACGTGCGACGAAACTGTCTGATATTATCATGGACGGGCGCAAAAGCTACCGCGCTGTCCTCCGGCTGGGCATTACCACGACAACGGAGGACGCTTCAGGGGAAGTTCTGGAAACCCGCCCTGTGGAGTTCGATGAGGAAAAAATCTGCCGCGCCGCGCTTTCGTTTATCGGAAAACAGGAGCAGATACCGCCGATGTATTCCGCAATAAAGGTGAATGGGAAAAAGCTTTATGAGCTGGCGCGGGAAGGCAAGGAAATCGAGCGGAAAGCAAGGCTGATTGAGATTTACGATATCAGGATACGCCGCTTTCTGCCGCCAGATGCTGTGGAGCTGGATGTGGACTGCTCCAAGGGGACGTATATCCGCACGCTCTGCGCCGATATTGGGAAAGCCCTTGGCTGCGGCGGGCATATGGCGGAACTTCTGCGCACGGCGGCAGGAGCGTTTACCATCGAAAACGCCGTCAGGCTTTCCCAGCTGAAAGAATGGGCGGAACAGGAACAGGCGGAAAATCACCTGCTTTCTATGGAGCAGGCTCTGCGGGAGTTTCCGAAAATTCGTATCGCTGAGCGTTTCACGAAGCTGCTGGTGAACGGCGCACGCCTTCCGGAGTACAGCTTTGCTGAGCAGGGCGGGGCTTTTGCTGGAGGGGAAACCGCAGCGGTTTACGACAGCGCAGGGAACCTCACGGGGCTTTATACGGTGCACAAGGATGAAGCAGGCTTATACGTCAAACCACTGAAAATGTTGATTTGAAGGAGTAGGAATAAGGCTATGGAACATATTACAGATACGTATATTGAACAGGAACGCCCGACAGCGGTTACGCTGGGAAATTTTGACGGGCTGCATTTGGGGCACCGCTCACTGATTAAGCTGACAAAGCAGTTTGCCGAAGAAGAAGGCCTGAAAAGCGTTGTGTTCTCTTTTTTGCCCCACCCGATGCTGGTGTTTAAGAAAAAAGAGGACTTTGCCCTCATTATGGCACCTTCGGAAAAACAGCATACCATCGAACAGATGGGAATTGACACCTATATCGAGTATCCCTTCGATGAGGAATTTGCCTCAATGAGCGCGGAAGATTTTGCCATTAAGCTGATTTTTGGCAAGCTGCGGTGCCGTGTGCTGATTGTAGGGGAAAACTACCGCTTTGGCAAGGGCGCGTCCGGCGGCTATGAAATGCTGCAAAGGCTGGGCGAGGAGCGCGGAGTGAAGGTGATTGCAGTACCTTCCGTACTGTACGAGGAGGAACGCGTAAGCTCATCCCGAATCCGCCGCTGCCTGATTGAAAAGAACCTGGAGGACGCAAACAAAATGCTGACAGTACCGTATTTCATACTGGGGACGGTTGCGGAGGGCAAAAAGCTGGGGCGCACGATTGGGTTCCCTACGGTGAACATCATTGCGCATCCTTTGAAACTGTTCCCGCCGAACGGCGTTTATGCCACAAAGACACTGTATGAAGGTAAATACTATTACGGCGTGACGAACATCGGCAAAAACCCGACAGTGAACGGGACGAAAAAAATTGTGGAAACGTATCTGTTTGATTTTGATAAAACGATTTACGGAGAAACATTGCAGACGTTTTTCTATAAATTCCTGCGGAGTGAGCAGAAATTTTCCGGCGTGGAGGAACTGCAGCAGCAGATTGCCATAAACGCGGAACAGGCGCGGGAATATTTCGCTTCTGAAGAATATGCACACTGGAAAAGCGACAGCGAGTAAACGAAAGAGGAACGATATGACAGACGAAAGAAGAAATGCAGGGGCAACGTTTGCGCTGCTTCTGACAGCGGCAATCTGGGGGAGCGCGTTTGTATTTCAGAAATTTGCGGCGGACGAGTTGAGCGCGTCTTTTATCGTTGCAGCGCGCTTTTCGGCTGCGGGTGTAATTACTGCTCTGGCAACAATAAAAAAATGGCACAGGATTGACAGGGGATACCTGTTGGGCGGGCTGGCAACAGGTATCACGATGTCGTTGGGAACGTGGCTCCAGACAGCTGCAATGACCTTCGGCACAAGCCCCGGTAAGAGTGCGTTTCTTACGGCGGCGTACTGCGTCATTGTCCCGTTCCTGTACTGGCTGGTAAGAGGGGAAAAGCCGCGGGCAAACCATCTGCTTTCAGCGGTCATCTGCCTTGTCGGTATCGGGTTGATCTCCCTGAACGGGGAGGGCGGCGTAACGTTTGGGGACGGTATTACGCTGGTTTGCAGTGTTGTTTTTGCGGCGAACATTGTTTCGATTTCCATATTCTGCGAGGGACGCGACCCGATGCTGCTGACGATGCTTCAAATCTGCGTGGCTGCGCTCTGTGGCTGGGTTGGCATACTTATTTTTGGCGGCATGCCGGAACATATTTCTATGGGAGCGGCAGGAAACGTGCTGTATCTGGCATTGTTTTCCACAGCTCTCTGCCTGAGCCTGCAAAGTATCGGGCTGAAATATACAAATCCAACGGTCGGAACGATACTGCTCAGCCTGGAATCGGTATTCGGCGTGTTGTTCTCGATATTGCTTTATGGTGAAACGGTTACGCTCCGTATGGCGGTGGGTTTTGCGGTGGTATTTGCCGCAGTGCTGCTGGCGCAGTTCCGGTTTGAGAAAAAATGATAAAAATTCAACAAAACCCGTTTCCAGATGGAAGCGGGTTTCATTCTGTAAAAAGACAGGATAAATTGCGGAATGGGTGATATTTGAATATTGATTTCAGAAAAAGGCGGCGGGTTGAAAAAGCCTGAGATGCAGGGGCTAGTGATGTTGCTTTTTTAGCAGGTGTCGGATAAAATGATGCAGTTCTTTTTTCCCCTCGTCAGTCAGGGCAAGGTAGAGCTTTTCGATTTCAGCGTCAAGAGGGGCGGCGCTTTCCGGAAAAATTGGTAATGTGCCGGATATCATCCATTCAGAGTTTATGTGAAAAATATGGCAGATATCAGACAGAAGGGGTTTGGTTAGTTCTGCTTTTCCTGCTTCAAGCTTGCCGAGGAAGGAACAGTTTATTTTTATGATTTCAGAAAATTCCTCTGGGCTTAATTGTAAGATTTGTTCGCGGAGATATTTTATCCTTTTGTGGGTTTCCAAAATGTTCACCTTCCTGTAAAAGATAGTAACATGCTGGGGAATGTGTGTCAAGGACAGGCTGTGATGGAAAAGCGTTTGGGAATCAAAAAGGCATTGGTTATGATAAACCAGTGCCTTTTTGATGTGATATATTATGTTAAATATCCCTCGTGTTGTCCTCGTCCTGAGGGAGCGGGTGCCATGTTGGTGGCTCTTTGTGGTGCGAAAACCGTTTTTTGAGCCACTGAAGCATCGTTTCAACGAAATGAAACCACAGGTTGCCGAACACAAATACAATCACAAGGACCAGTAGGAATGCGCTGATTTCTCCAATAGGCATTTTTTTCCTCACTTTGCTGCAAATCGATTCATGAAAAAGTCAGTAAATGCTGTCAGTTCCTCCGCCTGCGACACATAAACAAACAGCTTTTCATCCTCCAGCCAGTCGTAAGCATTGATACCTATGTAACCTTTTTTGTCCGGATAGATGACAAAAGCATCGGTAGGGTATTTGTTGCGGTAGGCTTTCAAAATTTCGGAACGGCAGTAATAGGCCGGGTCGCCGCAACCGGACAGATCGGGAACTGTAGGAACGACTACAATCGTCTGGCTGGCTTCGTTCCAGCCGACAATTAAATTTCCGATTTTCGTTTTACTTCCATGGACAAATCCATAATTGAAGCGGCTTACATCTTCGGTATATCCGAAAATCAGCCTGTAATTGTCCCCATCCTCTACTGTCTGGTTGAACAGGACACGCATTTTCTTCGCATTTGCATTGCTCTTTTCCATGTCAATTTCTGGTCCCTTAAACAACTTTCCAAAAAATCCCATGATATTTTCCTCCTGAATATTCATATTTTTTATATGAAACTGCATAGGGCAGTGCCATATTATGAAGTACCGTTATGCTTCGGTATTTCCAGCATAATGCTGCTGTATATGTGGTTTTCTATCATTAAAAATAAAGGCAAATCACTAAATTTATCTTTATTTTGGTTAAAATGTAATCCGTCTGAATATAACGCCGAAACAGAATATTCGGACGGATTGTTTCCCTCATTCATAGTGTTGGAGATGTTTTCAGTTTCTCTAAAGCGTCCACGATTGCGTTAATCTGGAAGTCAACCGTTTCGTCAACAGCCTCCGGAACAAGCAGGGGCAGTGTGTTTGGAATGGCTCTGCGTATCACCATTACGGTCAGACTTAAATTTGTAAATAAATTGACCCTTGCAGGAACAGGGGATATCCCGAGATTTTCCAGAATTTCGCCAAAAAGATGGAGCTGTTTTTTACGGAATGCCTGATAGCTTTCTTTTGACAGACGCTTGAAAATAAGCTGCTGTTCTTCGATTGTCAAAATGGCGATACCGTTTTTTTCTCCATAAGCACAGGAATAGAGGAACTGTTTTACCGCGTCACGCCAGCTCAGAGCGGGGTCGGACATCAGCTTTTGCACGTATGCAATGATTTTAGGCTGCTGCATGTACAGTGTTTCGACGATTAAATCTTCTTTTGTTGAGAAAAAAGAATAGAAAAACGTTCGCGAAATTCCCACTTTTTTATATATCTGTTCCACAGTCGTATGCTGTATGCCTTGTTTTGCCATCAGAGCAAGCCCGACTGAAACGAGCTCATTCCTGATACGCTCCCGGTCTTCTTCGGAATAAGCCACCTTTGGCATTCCTTCGCCTCCTTTGAAATAAAGACAAATTTTTGAATTTAATTTTATTTTATCATACCAAATGAAAGAATGCAAGGGCGAAAAAACAGGTATATAAATCTGCTTCGTTTGACTGCTCTTCCAGTTTTTCACATGCCTTTTCAGCGTGCATAATTCGTTTTTTCCTGCAAATACTATTTTCACAAAGGAAGCGGCAGACGGAACGGAAATCCGGCGGCGGTTTCCTGTGATTGCACCAGTCAAACACCCTTTGGGGCATTGACCTTTCGCGGTAGTTTCTGTACAGCCGCGGGAATATAGCAGTTTGGGCAGGAGGATGGAACAAATGAAAGCGACAGGTATAGTCAGAAGAATTGACGACTTAGGGCGGGTGGTTATCCCGAAGGAAATCCGCAGAACACTGCGTATCCGTGAGGGCGACCCGCCACAAACAACATTGGGAGTTATGGAAAGGCTGTATGAGGAGATGGTGAAGCTGGCGGAGCGGAACGGTTGGAAGGATACATAATGTTTCTAAGGCGGGAACCCTGCTCTTTCCTAAAAGTGGGCGTCAGAAAAGCACCTGACTTGCGGCAGATGCTCCAGACTGTCAAAAAACCTACTTTTGTGCTGCGGATGGGTTCGGGAAACGAAGCGTTTCCCGACTGGAATCCGCAAGGCAGAGACTGCGCTCTCTGCCGAGGAGTATGGCGTGTTTCAAGGCTTTTTCGCAGAAAAAGCCGATGGAATAGCCATTCATTCCTTATCACAACCCATTCAATTTATGTAGACACTATCTAGAATGCCTGGATTATCCAGGCATTTTTTCTGCAAAAAAACGCCCCTAGAAAGGGGCGTTAAAATATCAGCCATTTGCTTTTTTTGCGATGTTTTCCCGATAATACATCAAAATGGAGGCAACCTGTGCGCGCGTAGCATCGCCGCGAGGGTCGATGGTATGGTCTTCCATGCCGTTTATGATATCGTTTGCCACTGCCCAGGAAAGGGCGGGCTGGGCATAAGCGGAAGCATTCTGTGCATCGGTGAAGCGGCTCAGAGATGCCTGCCTTCTGTCATCATAATCGTTGTAGGAGGCATAACGGTACAAAACTGCTGCCATCTGTTCCCGTGTGATTGCGTCTTCGGGGCCGAACAGTTCATCACTGTATCCATCTACAATGCCTTTTTCCGCTGCCCAGGTAATTGCTTCGGTATAATACTGAGAATCAGGGACATCTGCAAATGTATTGGGGCGGGATGCGGCGGGGCTGCCCTCCATACGCCAGAGTGTTGCGGCAATCATGCCGCGGCTGGTCGGAAGGTAGGGGCTGAACGTGGTCTTTGTTGTACCGCGCATCAGGCCGTGGATATAGCAGTAACGGATGGCATCGTAATACCATGCGCCCTCAGTCACGTCCACAAAAGGGTTGTCCCAGCTGTCCTCGCTGCCGCTTCCGTTGTTGGAAAGCTGGAAGGAATAAGTATCCGAGCCATCAGCGGTGACTTCAACGATTTTACCGTTTTTATCCATAACGGATACCGCGTTGCTCCCGCAGGCGGGCAGCAGGCAGAGCAGTAGCACGACAGAAAGGATTCGGCAGAGCAGTTTCTTTTTCATATTAGGATGGCTCCTTTCGTAAATGGCGTTGCCGCCTTTTGTTTTGGTTTCAGCCGGATATACGGTAGCTGCCATTCTCGCCACAGTATATACGGCAGGGCAGATTTTGGTTTTATTATGAAGGAAAACGTCGTATTTTGCAAGGTTTTTCTGTAAAAGCAATTTTTTGCCGCTTCAGACGTTCCCGGTATTCTCCATCCGCTCCAGCAGGTCCTGCTGCACCTGCTTATAATGCAGCGCGGGAATGGGCAGGGAAATCCCCGAAATCAACTCCGCCTCAAAGCGCCGGATGGCGACGATATACAGCGTATTTACCAGATAGCCGCGATGCAGCGGGTAAAAGACGTCGGGCAGTATCTTCGCGAGTTCTCCGATTGGGCTGTTGCAGGATATGATACGGTCAATGCAGACGGCACCGATACTGGATGATTTTGGCGAGGTTCAGGGCTATCAACAGTACCTGTATAAGGAAGCGATAAACTGCTTAGGCTTTGACAAGCCGCAAGGCGCGCTTGTAACAACGGCGGCGGCAAAACTTCAGGATAAAATCTGCGGGCCGTATTCCATTCCAGCTTATACCGCGGAGCAGGATGGCAGGGTGATTGGCTCTTTCCAGAAGAAGATAGACTCTTTGTCGATGGAAACGGATCTTTTTCAATGGCAGGCAAACCCGCAGGCGCATCCTCCGCTTGAAAAAAACGTTACAGATGAGATACTACGGGAGCATACGCTGGACTGGCTGCTCTGCAATTTTGACACGAAAGGGGAAAATTTCCTGATGCGCAGGGAGGACGGGCATCTCTGCTCCATCGATAAAGAGGCGTCCTTCAGCAAGCTCAAGGATGGGGGCGCGGCGCATATGAGTACGGATTATAAGCCGCATTCCAACGATACGATTTATAATACGATATTCCGGGAATATGCGGCAGGGCGGCAGGAGCTGGACCTTTCTACCGTAACCGCGCAGATTCTGAAGGCGGAACAGATTACGGATGAAGAATATCTCTGGACGTTCGATGCAATGCTGGCGCAGAAATATGGCAGAAGGAGCGCGCGGAACAGGGACCGTCAGGCGGCGGAGGATGCAATCCTTGCAAGAAAGATAAATCTGCGGGCTGAATATCGGGTGTTTTTTACGGACCTTGTCAACAGGCGCCATCAGGCATTGATGGAAACCAAAGGGCAGAGAGAGGAAGCTATCAGGGAAAGGCTGGCAAAGCAAGAAATTGGAAACGAAGAAGCGAATAGAGAATTACAGCTCATAAATGACAGATACGGGATTTTGGATGATACCGCCAAATTTTTGAATCCACAAACGGGGCAGTTCCGCTTTGCGGATGAGTAAGGTGGATAGATGGATATGAAAAGAAATCCAATTCTCTCCCTGAAAGGGGGCAGGCCGGGGAACCTTGAAGGTTCTCCGGTTTTTGTACCTGGGAGAACAACAACTGTACGGTTAGGCGGACGTTATTTACCACAGAAAGGCTCTCACTGTTACCAGTGAATGCCGGGTAACGTCTACCGGAAAGCCTTTTTACCAGTTCTATGATTTTCAGCCACGCACGGCCTTTTTCGTTGTAAACAAATTTGAACGTGTCTTTGACTTCGCCTGTGTGCTTTATCACTTTGAACAATGAAATGCTGCCCTTGTTCGTTCTGAGTGGTGCAAAAAGCGGTTCATTATTCAATCTCCTTCTTGAAAACAATGATAGGGGAGGATAGAAGCGCAGATATAACTTGCAAAAAAATAACAGACAACAAAAATTGCCGTCTGTATAAAGGATTCATTTTTTCATTTATTCATTAAGGCACTAGCCAGCTGCTATCAGGTTTTGCGATTAATCGGGCATTGTTATATGCCATTTCCATCGTCAGGCAGGTATGCCCTTGGTAGTATCCGTCCATTTTAGTCAATACCAGCGTAAGGTCAGGTTTTTCTTCTTTACTGAAATAAAGTGGAATCAACAATTGGATTTTCCCGTTAAAATATTGGGGGACCGCTAATTTATAATTTGCAATTACCTTTTTGATATCTGTGTCTATCGTTCCTTTCAAATAGTTGATTGGTCTGTTTGCGGCTAATATAAGTTCCGGCAAACGCTGCTTATTATTTTCGTCTTCTAAAATATGTTTATATTGTACATTGACAGGGCAATGCCAATCGAATACGAGAAGTGACGGGTCTGAAAAATAATCTGCTCGTTCTGGGAAATCCGAGATGCCTAATGCGCCGAGTTCATAGCTTGTAAGAAAACCCTTGAAAGTCCAATTCGCATAGTAATCATTACTTGCTTCCGCATAAACATAAATGTCTTCATAATAGGGGGTAAACAGTCCTGTGTTAAATATGCAATACTTATCGTTAATAAATACTTTAGCTTCTCTTTGTAATTTGACAAATGTGTATTTCATATAGTTTTTCAGTATTCCAAAATCGTTCCTTCCTTCAAAGCTCCATTGTTCAGGAAGAGCCAGCTCTGCAAGTTCTTCCATTCGTTTATTATAATCACCCCATGCCATAAAGTTATAAAGTTCTTCCATGTAGCAATAATTCCTCCCTGTAGTTATTTGAATTTAATTATATACAATTTATAGGGTTTGTGTAAATCGTTTGAGAAAAAAATCTGCATATGTTTTCTGCCCAAATATGACAGGAAACCTGTAAAAAAGCGCAAAAATCATAGCCGTATATAACAGATAAGGAAACTCATTTACCGGGAAGCCTCCTGTTTTCTGGTTTTGCAATTAAATGTGCATTATCATAAGCCATATCAAAATTTTGATAAATACTATGAAATCGGAAAAATCCAGCCAGGAATATTTTATGTAATATTTTGCTGTTTCTTGACTTCCAATCAGCAGGCTGTTAGCGGGCGATGTTCATAAAAGAGGAAACCACTCGGTATGCCTGCAAAAAGCTCATTGCCTGCCGAAAAATCTGACTGTGCAATCTGCACGTATCTTATTTACGGATAAGTTCTAAAAAATCTGCAATAAAAAATGGATGGTTTTCCTTCTGCCTGCCGTGTAGGGTAACGGCAGGCGGATGCGAAAAACACTGAATTTTGTCTTTAAGTCGGAAAAAGAAATAAAGAGGAAATTTTGTGTTTGACTTGTGGACATATGATTGCAAAATATAAACAGCGCGGAAAAGCTGGATAAAACAGGGAAGAAAGAGAGAACATTGATAAAAAAATATCAAACATATATCCTTTAGTGGCATAACGACTACAAAAAAGTACAAGATATATGTAGGAGTTTTGCAATATTGTTAAAAAAAACTTTTGTCGAAATCTGTTCAAAATAGGGAGAAAATAATGTTTTACCGTCATTTACAGATAACATTTTAAGACAGATACCGTCCTGTTATAGAGTACATTTGTGCGTTAAAATGGATACATACAAATGATAAAACAGGAGCAGAGCAACTGAATTTAAGGAGGGGATGGCATGAAAACCGCTGAATTTCAAAAGATAATGAATGGCTGGGATATATGGCTGTGCGTTATCGTAATGATTTCTATTGTTGTATTGCAGTCAGTCTTTTTTATGCGTGCGGCAGTCAGGGAATCTAAGGCTATCGGCATTACGCCGGAGGCAAGGAAGGCGGCAATCCGTTCCGCCTGCATTACCGCTATTGGCCCGTCCTTATCCCCTGTCATTATTATGCTTGCCATGAGCACAATATTGGGAACGCCGTATACATGGTTTGTGCTGAACAATGTAGGCGCAGCGCGGACGGAACTTGCGGCGGCGACGTTGGGCGCGAATATCGCAGGGGTCGAGATCATGAATGAAAACATAGGTATAAAAGCCTGGACATATGGTATGTGGGCTGGGATTCTGAACAGCACAGGCTGGCTGGCTTTCGTATTCCTGTTCAACCATAAAATGGAGGGCATGGTAAACGGACTTTATTCCAGATATGACCCGAAGTGGATCAAATCGCTTCTGGCAGGCGCAACGCTGGGGCTTTTCGCTTACCTGCTGGGCAATAATCTGGTCAATAAACCGTCAGCAAATTATATGGCGGCGGTGGTTGCGGCAGCATGCGGCCTGTTCTTAGGAACAGTTTTGAAAAAATATCAAAAGCTGCAGGAGATTTCCCTTGGCTTGTCAATGCTGGTGGGAATGTTTTTCACACAGGCTTTCTTCGGATAGGAGGCCGGAAGGATTTATTTTCAGGGTTATTTCAGAGGAGGAATGAAGTATGAATTTTCAGGCAATTATCAACAGTCCGGGGATATGGGTCGTATCGGCGTTCCTTGTTATCATCTCGGTATCGCAGGCAGTCGTATTTATGCGCGCCGCACTGAAAGAAGCGACAGAATGTGGCATTAATAAGGAAAAGAAAGCGGCGGCAATCCGTTCTGCCTGCATTACGGCGATTGGGCCTTCCCTTTCGCCGGTCATTACGCTGCTTTCACTGGTGGCTGTCGTAGGCGCGCCGACGACATGGATGCGCCTTTGCGACGTAGGCGCGGCAAGAACGGAACTTGGCGTTATCTCCCTGACGTCCGGCATGCTGGGCGTTGAGGCAGGCACAGAGGCATTCGGCATGCAGGCGTGGACATACGGTCTTTGGGGCATGGCGTTGAATAACTTTGGCTGGCTGTTTGTCGTTTTCATTCTGGGCCATAGAATGAGCGGCGTTGTAGAAAAAATGAATTCCAAATATGACCCTGCGTGGATTAAAAAGCTGATGGCAGGCGCGACGGTAGGTTTGTTCGCTTACCTGCTGGGCAACCAGATTCAGACATTGGCGACGCCGAAGCTGATGCCTGCGGCGATTGCAGCGGTCGTTATGATTGTTCTTGGTACTGCGCTGAAAAAATACCAGAGGCTTCAGGAGCTTTCGCTCGGCATTGCGATGCTGGTCGGTATGTTTGTGACACAGGCGGTTTTAGGGGCTTAAGACAATATTGAGAGGTGAGCAGATATGTATGATAAGAAGTTAATCAAAATCGGCAGAATTTCTATGGGCTTGGCAATCATCGCGAATTTCCTTCCTGCTGTTTATGTGGGGCTGCGTTACGGCGAGATGCCCGGGCTTTCTACCATACTCCAGATTTGGGGCCTTGTAGCGGCGACATACGGCATCAGCTGGATTATCCAGCCTATCGCATATTATCCGACTCTGGGCGCGCCCGGTTCTTACATCGGCTGGCTGGCAGGTTCCGTTGGTGACATCCGTATGCCTGCGGCGTCTATGGCGCAGAAGATGGCGGGTACGGAAGAAGGCACACATGCGCATGAGGTTGTTGGCACGATTGGCACATGCTGTTCCGTATTCGTATCAGCGTCTATGATTACGCTGTTTACGATTATCGGTTCGCAGGTTATTCCCCTCCTGCCGCCGTTCGTAACAAGCTCCTTCTCCTATATCCTTCCAGCGTTGTTTGGCGCGATTTATGTGGATATTGCGAGAAAAGATTTGCGGACAGGCGTCTGCACCATTATTGGCGCGCTGATCATTCTGAAAGGCGGCGGCATGCTGGGCATCCCCGGCGGCGTGCTGACTCTGGGTGTTGTACTGGCGGGTATCCTGATTACAAGAGGCTTCTTCGTAGCGGATAAAAACAAAAAAGCGGCTTAAATAGTTTTGGATAATAGAAAGAAAGGACGTGTACTTTTATGTTTGATGTAAAGATTATAAACGGTACGATTTTGGACGGCACTGGGAAATTCAGGTACAAAGGCGACGTAGGCATCGAAGGCGATAAGATCACCGCAATCGGCGATTTGAGCGCGGCAGAGGCGAAAAAGACCATCGACGCGGCAGGAAAATTCGTTGCGCCCGGCTTCATTGATTTCCATACCCATTCTGACCTGTCTTTGGTGTATGATAAATTCACAAGGAGCCGTATCTATACGGGCGTTACCATGGACGTTGTTGCAAACTGCGGTATTGGGGTTGCGCCTATCCGTGAGGAACGCAAGAAAGAGCTGATCGACTATTTGGGCACCAGAATCATCGGCACGATTCCTGCGCCTCTGGAACTGCACTGGAATACTATGCAGGAATATTTCGATTACCTGGACGAGCATACTCCCGCAGTTAACGTAGTGGCATATGTGGCGCAGGGGCCTGTGCGTATTGATGAAATGGGTTTCTCCAAAGAGGCGGCAACACCAGAGCAGCTGGAAAACATGAAAGCCGAGGTTAGAAAAGCAATGGAGGCGGGCTGTGTTGCGATGTCCTCTGGTCTGGTATATCTGCCCGGCGCATATACACAGAAAGAGGAAATGGCGGAACTGGCTAAAGAGCTGAAGCCGTATAACGGTTATTACATTTCCCATATCCGCAACGAGGGTGATGAGGAGATGGAAGCGCTGGATGAAGCAATCTGGATTGCACGGACAGCCGATGTGCCCCTGCATGTTTCCCACCTGAAAGTAATGGGACATCATAACTTTGGCAGCATTGATAAAGTGTTTGAGAAACTGGATGAGGCGGAGGCTTCCGGCATGGAAGTACGTTTCGACTGTTATCCTTATACGGCCGGCATGACATCTCTGGGGGCACTGCTCCCGCCCTGGGCGTTTGAGGGCGGCGTGGAAGCCCTTGTGGAGCGACTGAAAGTGCAGGAAAACAGGGACAGAATCAGGAACGAACTGACAACAGGCATTCCTGGCTGGCAGTGCTTCTACCTGATGGCCGGAGGCTGGGACGGCGTAGTCATTGCTTCCGTTATGACAGAAGCAAATAAATATACAGAAGGCAAGACAGTCGCCGAAGTTGCGAAGATGAATAACGAGGACGCATTTGATACATTCTTCCGTCTGCTGATTGAGGAAAAGAGCAAGGTGCAGGTTGTTGTACATACGCAGGGCGAGGAAGATACGGACAAGGTTGTCGTACATCCGAAAACCTGTTTCGGCTCTGACAGCATGGACCTTTCCATGGAGGGCCTGCTTTCCATCGGCAAACCGCATCCCCGTGCGTTTGGTACATTCGGGCGTATTTTCTCTTACTATGTCCGTGAAAAAGGCATGCTGACATTCGAGGACGCTGTACGTAAGATGACTTCCCTTCCTGCAAAATACCTGGGTATCTCTGCGGACAGAGGCATGCTGAAAGAGGGTTACTTTGCGGATGTCGTTGTATTCGATCCCGAAAAAATTGCGGATAAGGCGACATATGAAGACCCGAAGCAGTATACTGTTGGTGTGGAGTATGTACTGGTAAATGGTCAGGTTGCTCTGGCGGAGGGGAAACAGACGGACATCTGCGCAGGGCGCGTTATAAAAAATCCCTGCACAGCAGGAAAAAAAGCATAAGCTCTGAATAAAAACTGAAAGGGTTTGGCATATTTTACACAAGAAAACCGCCTTGGCGGAGAAAGATACCGAAGACAAAAGCTGGAACCCCTCTGGGCTGGAAAAATGAATATACGGAAGAATGGCCTTTCTGGAAAGAGAGGTCATTTTTTCAAAAATTGTTTATAATGAAATACAAAATGCAGCGTTGCGTTTGTACGGAAGGGTGAGGCAAAGAGGGATATCCCTCTTTCTTGTGTATCTGTTAGATACACAAGAATAGTGCCCTGACTGACACGAAAGGGGAGAAAAGCATGAAAATACTATTTGTTGGGCCGAAAATAATAACAGAAAAGATTGAAAAGATCAGCAAGGACAATTTTCCTGCATTAGAAACGGATTCTATCAAATATAAGCATTATACCAACGCGCTTGAACTGATTGAAAACTACCCGGAAAAAGTTGACGCGATATTGTTCGGAGGAAAAACACCATTCAAGCTCTATGAGAAGAAAGCGAAGAATAAAATATTGTGTGACTATATCCCCCGCCATGATACGACGCTTTACCGTGCGATGTTTGAAGCGGTTTATGTGCGGAAATATGATGTTAGCAGCCTGAGCATTGATACCTATGATGAAAAAATAACCAAGCGGCTGTTTAACGAAGCCAGTATCGGGTATCAGGAAGGGCGGATGTATTTCGCGGAGCAGCTGTATCTGGATGCGGATTATGTAGAGTATGTGCTGAACTTCCATAGGGAGAATTACGAGAAAAACCATGTGAGCTGCTGCATGACAGGGCTGGAACAGGTGTATTACACGCTGCTCCAGGAAAGTGTGCCCGTTGTGTTATGTGTGCCTTCGGAAGATACGATTCGCCAGTGCCTGAATAACCTTCAGATGCGGATACGGGCGCAGAAAAACAGCGAAAACCAAATTGTAGTGATTGCGGTAAAAATGGACATGCCTTCGGAATATTCCCTGATGAAGGACGATGAATATGCCTATCTTTCCCAGCGGCTGAAAATATTGGACAGGCTGTACCATTTCAACAGCCGCATAGAAGGGGTGCTGGTGGAGCAGGGACGCAGTGAATTTATGATTTTTACAACGAAAAAAGTCATTGAAACGGAAACGGACAATTATAAAGATATTTATCTGCTGGATGTTTTGCGGGACGTATCCGTCATCAATACCTATATTGGCATTGGTTACGGCGCGACCGCAAACGATTCTAAATTCAACGCTTATGAAGGTATCAAAATTGCCCAACGGCACGGCGGACAGGTGGCGTATGTTGTTTTGGAAGGCGGCGATGTAATCGGACCTGTCGGCGCATCACAGAATGGGAAAAAGAAGGAAAATTTTGAAGAAAAGTTCTACCAGATAGCACGGGAAAGCAGCCTGAGCGTGAACACAGTTTATAAAATATTCAGTAATATCACCAAGGACGGAAAAACGGAATATACGTCCAAAGAATTGGCGGGAATCTGCGGGGTCAGCGTGCGGACAATGGACAGGATTGTGCTGAAGCTCTGTGATTCGGGCTATTGTGAAGTCATCAGCGAAAAACTTATGAGTAAATACGGTCGGCCGAGCCGTATCCTGCGGTTCAAGCCGTTTTTATTTTTCTAGGCCGGTGCATGGAAAAGGAGGGGATTTCCCCTCCTTGCTGCTATACAGCAAATGTATATCTGACGTACTCTTGTCCGGGGTTCCCATATTGATAAAAGAGGATCCCATAGGTTTTTTACACCTCTCTTTTCAAAAGCGTTTCCGCTTTTTCCAGCCTGCATCCTGCCGTATGCCGGCTTTTTCTTTTGTGCCTGAAACAAAACAAAGACAGCCGCCGCAGGCGGAAGGAAAGAAGCGAAAAGCTGGCACAGGAACAGAAGATTTCTGTGGAACAGCAACAGGGCCGGGAATAATCCAAGCAGATTTGGAAAAAATAGGAAGGCAGGAAAGGAGGGACGCCTATTTGAGAATGGGGATCGATAGAAAAAACAAGCTCACGTTTTTGTGGCTGACAGAGGAAGAAAACACTGACAGGATATGGAAAGAAAATGTACTTGCGCAAGCTGGAGCGTTGGCAGAAAAAGGAAGCAGGGCAGTTGTTTTCATATCGGGGCACAAGGATTTGTTTCCCCTGATGGAAGGCCTGGTTAAGCATAATGCCGGAATGCTGAAATGACCATGCTGGACGAAGGCCCCTCCAAGGCACATGTTGACACCGAGGGGGCTTCGCCCAATGGCAAAGGAAAATGCCCGGGAGCATTGGAAAAATATTCCGATTCCGTTGTAAGGAAGGGGATGGTATACTGAAACGAGAGGGGTGAGGATATGACGGAAACCTATGATATTGCGGGCTACTGCCGCATTTCTGTGGACGATGAGCTAGACCGCGACAACACTTCCATAGAGAACCAAAAGGCGATTATTGCAGATTTTGTCAGCCGGAAATTCCCGCAGAGCGCACTGACGTTTTACGAAGACCGCGACCGCTCCGGTTATACCTTTGAGCAGAGGGAGGGTTATCAGGCGATGCGGCCCATGCTCATGCGCCATCAATATGACATTCTTGTTGTGAAAGATTTCTCCCGCTTTTCCCGCCGCAACAGCCGCGGGCTGGTGGAATTGGAGGATTTGCGTGATCAGGGCGTGCGCATCATTTCCATCGGGGATAATATTGACTACCCGACCTATGACGACTGGACGGCGATACAGTTCCGTTTCCTGATAAATGAAATGCCGGTTACCGACGCAAGCAAAAAGGTCAAATCTGTCATCAAAAGACGGCAGAGCGATGGAAAATGGATCTGTGCCGTCCCTTACGGTTATGTTATCACAAATACCAAAACGATGGCGTTTGAAGTTGAACCATCGGCGGCAGAGGTGGTGAAAATGATATATGACCTTTATATCGGCGGCTGGGGCTACAAAAAAATTGCCAATCACCTGACAGACTTAAATATCCCAACGCCCCGCATGGCGGAAAAGCTGCGGCGGGAGGTAAACGGTGAAGAAACGAAGCTGCGGGTAAAGAAAGAATGGAGCATTGCAACGGTGCAGGGCATTTTGGAAAATGACTTTTATATCGGTACGCTCCGCCAGGGCAAATATACCCGCAAAAAGATAAACGGCGGGGACAGGAAAACAGACGAAGGCGAACACATCGTATTTGAAAAGCATCACGAGCCGATTTTGGATACGCGCATCTTTGCTATGGCACAGGAACAGCGGCGGAAGCGTACAAAGTCCAATTACCGGGGACAGAAAAAATATGACAACATCTATTCCGGTTATCTTTACTGTGGGGACTGCGGCAGTCCGATGTTTTCCATGAGCAGGGACGACCTGAAGCCTGCTTATGTCTGTGGAGGCTATCACAGGCGCGGGCGGAAAGCCTGCTCAAGCCACCACACGCGGGTGGACATGTTGGACAATATCCTGAAAGAGTATATCCGGCAAATAAAGGAAAATTCCGCCGATATGCTGGAACGGCTGAACGAATCCGTTAAAGCGGAGACTGCCGCACAGAAAAAAGAGGAAGAAGTGGCATCGAGCCTGCAAAAACAGCTTGATTTTGCATATGAGGAACTGAAAGCCACGAAACGCCAGTGCATCAGGGACATCATGAAGCATCCGGAGAGGGAGGAGCTTCTTGAACAGACGTATGACGAAATGGAAGCGGAATTGGAGGATAAAATCAGTTCGCTGAAAGCCCAGATGACGCTGAACGCAAACAGGGCTGGAGCAGTGGAACGTCTGAACAAAATCAGCCGCACAGCGGCGGAGGTCTTTGATGGGATACTGAGGAAAGAGAAACTGGATAAAACAGACTTGGATTTTCTGATTGAGCGGATTACAGTTTATGAAAACCGGATTGAGGTGGAACTGAAAGCCGATATCGGGGCAATATTGCAGGCAGGAAATTTCGGGGAGCAGGAAAAAAACGGGCTGGAGCAGAAAATTATCCATCAGGAGCGCAATCAGCGGGACAAGCCCTATACTGTCAACGTTGTCAGTGGGGGCGACCCGTTGGAGATTTTTACAGACAGGGAAGGTGAAATCATACTGAAGAAATATTCCCCGATAGGGGAACTGGGGGCATTTGCGAAGGAATACGCAGAATCTCTGGCGCAGACGGCAGGACATATCACCTGCATTGTGGACAAAGACCAGATTATCGCGGTTTCCGGCGGGGGAAAGAAAGAATTTTTTGAAAAGCACATCAGTCCGGAGATGGAGAGTTGTATCAACCGCCGTACTGCGTTGATTGCGGACAGGAATGACGACAACTTTGTCCCTGTTTTGGAGGACGACATTTCCGAAAGTTATAACCACCAGTTGATTGTACCCATCATTGCAGAAGGGGATGCTATGGGGGCAATCGTGTTCCTTTCCAAGGACAAAAAGATGGGGGAAGTCGAGGGGAAGCTGGCGCAGACAGCGGCTGGTTTTTTGGGGAAACAGATGGAGCAGTAAGAGAAAAATGTAAAAACGGTGAAAGTCTGGATTTATAAGGCTTTCACCGTTTTTGTCTGTGTTTCAGGAAAACAGTTCAGGCAGAATCCCCAACAGGATATATACAACGCAGAGCAGCAGTGTGGATGGTGTAAAAAAGCGCGCTTTCGGGAGCGTGCCCTTCTCAGCCAAAGGCGTTGCAGACTCTGCGGGCAGTGGATTGACCTTAAAAAACAGGTACAGCAATCCAGCAAGAACGGGCAAAGACAGCAGCGCAAAAATGCTTACATAGATGAAAAGTATCGTTGCGGGCGGGGAAACTGCGGCGGAAGTTTCTGTTCCGGCGGAAAATATTCCGATGACCGTTTCAGCATTGATTAAAAAATGCGGTATCATGGAAGAAAAAATAGAGCCGGTCCGCTGCACAAGTACGCAGAACAGCGCGCCCACACAGAACGCGTAAAGGAACTGTTGAGGGCTCAGATGGAGCATGGCAAACAAAAAACCTGTCGCAAGTGAGGCTTTGAGCGTCCCGAAGGAGCGGTAGCCGGAAAGCACGATGCCACGCATGACGAGTTCCTCAAACACGGCAGGCAGCACCGCGATTGTAAACAGCATGGGGAGAAAGCTGGACGAATAAATTGCACCGGAAGAAGCCTCAACAGGATTCGGAAAAAACAGCTGTGAAAAGTAGGAAAAAAACGCCATCAGAGGTTTAACGGCAAAGCTCAGCAATACCACCAATATCAGGTTTTTCCAGCCTAAAGGCTTCAGGCGGAGGGTTTCCCGCGGGGATTTTTTTGTGAACAGGAAATAAAAACAGATAGGCGGCAGAAACGCCAGCACATAATCCAACATGGACTGTTCCGCATAGGAGAGAGAATAAAAAGGAGGGAAGAACGCCAGCCCCAAAGTTACCCCTATAAAATAAAGAAAAAAAAGCAATGCAAAACGGTTGGTCTGTCTGGTTTCCAGCATGATAAAACCTCCTTATGATGCAGAATTTCATACCCTGATAAAGAAAAAAACCTTGAAATATCAAGGTTTTCAGAAGCTACTGGGGGGACTCGAACCCCCGACCTATTGATTACGAATCAATTGCTCTACCAACTGAGCCACAGTAGCATGCTCTCAAGCACGTTTTTTATTATATCATCCTTTTTTGGAAAAAGCAAGCAGAAAAATGCAAACAAACAAAAAAATTTTCCGATAGCAAATTCCCTTAGATAGTGTCTACACAAAGTGAATGGGTTGTAATAAAATGGAAGTATCTTAAAAGACAGGAGAGAAAAAGATGGATGCTTCCTGTCACCGACACGACATAAGTGACAAAGTATGGGCGCTGCTGGAACCACATCTGCCGGGACAGCGCGGCCGGTGGGGAGGGATTATCCAGAATAACTGCCGTTTTATCAATGCGGTGTTTTGGATGTTGCGAACCGGGGCTCCACGGCGAGACCTGCCTCCCGATTACGGAAAATGGGGCAGCGTTCATCAGCGGTTCATCCGTTGGCGCAGAAAAACACCAAAATACATCCGGCCGTGGATGCGAATGGTATGCCAGTCCGGACCCTTGTTACAGAAGGTACCCGGGCGGGATTGGCACAAAATAATCATAGCAAAAGAGCTGCTGCATGTGTAACTGCTCTTTTATCATTCACCAGCTCGCGCCAATCGATATCGGTTATTTATCCATTCATTTCATTATCTGAATCCTGTGTTTCCTGTAAGGGCGTCAGCAGTTCTGAAACGGTAATACCCATATATGCGGCAATTTTTTGCAGTGTGCTCAATCTTGGGTTCATTCGTTTTCGTTCCATCAGGCTTAGTGATGCAATATGAATGCCAACATGCTCTGCAAATACATCCTGAGATTCCTGATGTTTATCGCGAAATGCGTTTAACCTCTGCGATATGAATTCCAGTTCAGGAAAATTTTCAGAAGAATGTAACTCAGAATATGTTTCAGTACCGTCTGTTTCTACCTGCAGAAGTTTAGAAATGGAAATTCCCATATAATCTGCTATTTTCTTTAACGTTTTTAATCTTGGGTCAACTAACTCCCGTTCTATTAAACTTAATTCTGCTCTGCTGAAACCGATTTCTTTTGCAAACTCTGTCTGGTTTAGATTTTTTTCTGACCGAAACGCTTTCAGATATTCAGATATAGCCGTTGTTTCTGGCATATTCATACCCCTTGAGATATAGTATACGGAGTTAGACCAAAAACACCACGTAATATATTACGCAAGGATAATTTTTACATAATGTTTATGGACAAGCTGGCTCTATTACCGGGCTTTTGTATTCGCGAGAGTTGTTTTTTCATGTGAATCCGTATGATATGGATTGCCACAGCTGTTTTCCTTTTATAATAATTGAATGTTTATATGAAGCAGGGTAAACGGGGAAAGCCAAAGCAATCTGGATAATAAACATGTGAAAAACTAAAAAATTGAGGGGATTAGGGTTATTTTTCAAGTACAGACAAAATCCTGTAAGAAAGTATAAAGAATCCCGCATTTTTGCCCGATGTATTATATAGGTAGTGTTTTATGCCTCCCTCGGCAGGAGCGGGGGCGGTTTTTTGAAGGAAGCGGGGGCGGAGAGAATGAATGGCATGGACGGGATAAACGGTATAAGAAATATGGGCTACACCGCAGAAAATGTGGCAGGCAGGAAAGAGGTGCCTGCCGCTGTGCCGAAGCAGGATACGATGGAGGTCAGCGCGGAATACGCGGAATACGCGGATGACAGGGTGGAGAGTGTTTCCGAGCCGGAATGGAAGACATTTTTTGAGGAGATACGAAAACAGTTTTCCGGTATCACCTTTTATACAGGGGAGAGTCTGCTTGATTGTGCTTCAGTCGAAAAGGACGGCGTTTCTGCTGTGATTTCGCACCGCTTTATGGAAAAACTGCTTTCTGGAGGAGAGGAAGCGGCAGAATACCGCGAGCGGCTCGTCAAAGCCCTGACGCGCTTTCAGGAACTTTCCGGGGGAGAACCGGGAACAGGTGTTTTTATTGATACTGAACGGGCAGTCTGCTGGAAATTTGCAGAGGAAAAGGAAGAACTGCGCGAGCCGTATAATAAGCTAAACCGTGTTTCCGATATGCTCAGGGAATTTGAACTTTCCAACGCCCGTAATCAGGAACGCTGGAAACAGAACCAGAAAAAAATGCTTACCAGCGGCGTTTCAAACCTCTACACAATGGCGGCGATGACGCGGGATAAGGCGGGGACAGTTTCTGTTGTCGCCAAGGCAAACCGACAGATTTCATCGCTGAAAATGGCAGCGGCAGGGGCGAAGGGCGCGGAGGCAATGAAGGCAAACGCGGTTGTCAATTCCCTGCGCAAGCTCATTGCGAAATGCAATTCCAAAGTGCGCAAGATAGAAAAGGCGGAGCAGGCGGAGGCGGATTATAAGCGTGCGCTGAAGCGGAAGTCGGCAAAAAAGGCGGAGGAATACCGGAAGGAAATGGCGCGGCGGCGGCGTATTCTTCGTTCCGAAAACGAGGGGATACGCAATATGGGGATGCTGGAGGACTGGAAAAACAGCAGTAATTTCAGGCTCATAGACGAAATGGACCGTATGCAGACGGCTTATGATGCCTCGATGGGGCAGGGAGCATCCCTGCCGGATGGCATTGGCGGCGGTGCGGCAATGGGGAGCGGCGCACTGATGGATGCCGGAATCGTCGCTGTGGAAACGATAGTGTTTTAATTCTGACTAAAATGTGCCTGGATTATGGACGTTGCCATAAGAAAAACTTGTTTTCTCAAGGCAGACCGCCTTTTCGGGCATTTTTTATTTTTATGGAAAATGAAACGGGTGCGTCCCGGAAGAAAGCCCCCGAGGCCATATAAATCAGAAGGGCAAGGGATGCTGCGTCAGCAGGCTGATTCTATTTCAGAGCATTATGAATGCCCTATTATTAAGGAAGGAAAATATTATCCATAAACAAGCTGTTTTGCGGATAGTATTTTTAGAAAAACAAAATGTCTATATGGCTGTTGACTTTATTGTGTTCCTGTTTTACAATTAAAATAATGGGGATTTGCAAATCTCTAAGAGAGAATAGGAGGCATCAAAATGGCAAAACGTATTTTAGTGGTGGACGATGATACAATGAACCTGAAAAGAACGGAACTGATTCTTGGGAAGCAGTATGATGTGATCCTTGTTGAATCTGGGGAGGCAGCATTGAGAAAGCTGAGAATAGAAAAAATTGACCTGATCCTTCTGGATATTGCAATGCCGGAGATGGATGGGATAGAAACCTTTGAACGGATGAAAAAGGAATTTGATATCAAAATTCCTGTAATCTTCCTGACCGCATCGGGATATGAAGATGATGTGAGAACAGCGATAGAGTTGGGCGCAGTGAATTATCTGAAAAAGCCGTTTTTCCCGCAGGAGCTGTTGAAACGAGTTGCAAAGGAGTTTGAGAAGGAATGAGGGAAGGGAAACAGACAAGTATTCATCTTCTTCTGGCTACCATCGTTACGGTGGTTGGCACTATACTTATTTTGATTACGCTCGTCATACCCTGGGAATTTTGGATGATTCCTATTATTTTAGTGGGGAATTCACTGGTGTGGTTTCTCCACGTCGGGCGGCTTGGTTCGGAGCAGTTTTACCAAAATCTCTGCACAGGGCTGATGATGGTTGGGTTTTTCTTTTTTGGGGTACATAGCAACAGTTTATTCGATATTCCTGCCGTTGCCTGTATGATGATTTTAGTTTTTTCAATGTTTGATAAAAAACGGCTGTTATTTATGACGGCCGTTTTGTATGTAGTGGAATTGATGTACCATTGGCTGGTACTTGGGACGATTACGCCGGATATGGAGGATACGGAAGTTGTGCGCCTCGTGCTGGGTGTCTGTGTAACAGTGGGTGCGATTTCCATTGCCAGATACCGTATCAACCGGCGGCTGGAAACACGCAGGGATTTTGACAAGACACTCAGGGAGCTGGAAACGGCAGGGCGGCAGAATGCCGTTTTTCTCTCGAACGTATCCCATGAGCTGCGCACGCCTATCAATATGGTCATCGGAATCAGTGAGGTTGTGCTGGAAAAAGAGAAATCACCGGAGATTAAGAAGGATATGCTTTCTGTACAGCTGGCAGGCAAGCGTATGTCTACCCTTATTAACAACATGCTGGACTATACGGAAATTGTGGAAGGTACTTTGACGCCTTCCATGCATGAATATATGATTACTTCTGTACTGAATGACGTTATTACAATGTCTGTAATGCAGGGCGGCAGCAGCCCGCTGGAAATGGTTTTTGATATTGACCCGAAGGTTCCGGCGGTCATGATGGGGGATTCGGAGAAGATTACCCATGTGTTGAAAATCATTGTGGAAAATTCCATAAAGTTTACAGAAGAAGGCGGCATCAACGTCTGCGTTGGCTGCCGGAAGGAAAGTTATGGCGTCAACCTGACAATCGACATTTACGATACGGGTATTGGTATGACTGATTCCCAGATGAACCAGATGTTTGATGATTTTTACCAGGCAGATACAGGCAGCAGCCGCCTTGCCAGCGGTCTTGGGCTTGGCATTCCTATTGCAAGAGGGCTTCTGCATGCTATGGGCGGTTTTATTCATTTTGAGAGTAAGGACAGGCAGGGGCTTGAGGCGCATATTGCGATTCCTCAGGTGGTTGTGGACGACAGCCCTGCGGTTTCCCTCGATAATCCGGAAAAGCTGTGCATTGCCTGTTATTTCCGCCCGGAACGCTTCAGTTGTGATGAAGTGCGGGGATATTATGACAAGCTGATTTATCATTTGGTGGATGGGCTTGGGATTGAAGGCTATCAGGCGCATAATTTTGAAGGCCTGCTGAAGCTGCTGGATACACACCCCCTGACCCATGTGTTTATCGCACAGACGGAATACGAGGGGAACATGGATTATTACGAAGGGCTTTCCCAAAAACTCCGTGTGGGTGTGATTGTAGACCGGGATTATGAGCCGAAAAAGAACAGCAGGCTGATGATTATTCGCAAGCCGTTCTTTGCGCTTTCCATTGCGAACCTTTTGAATGGCGAAGCAGATGAAAATGAGTTTGAGGAAGCGCAGGCGGCGGGGCGCAAGCCGTTCTCCTGTAAGGGCGTACGCGTTCTGGCTGTGGATGACGAAGAAATGAATCTGGTTGTTGCCAAAGGAGTGCTGGGCAGCTATGGCATACAGGTAGATACCTGTCAGAGTGGCAAGGAGGCTCTGGAACGCTGCGGCAATACGCCTTATCACATGATATTCTTAGACCATATGATGCCTGGCTTTGATGGCGTGGAAACACTGCGGCGCATACGAGAGATGAACGGCGGCATGTATGAGGATTTGCCGGTAGTTGCACTGACGGCGAATACCATCAGCGGTGCAAGGGAAATGTTCCGCAACGAAGGCTTTACCGAATTTATACCGAAGCCCATTGAGCGTACTGTTCTGGAGCGTGTTCTGCGGAAATCCCTGCCTGAGGAATGTATCGAATATAATCCTACGCCTTCGCCTGCGGAAAAAATGCGGCAGGGCACAGAGGATGTAAAGGAAATACCGGAGATTCAGAATGAACCGGAGTCTGTGGAAAGTCTGTCTGAAGCATCACAGTCAGAGCTTCCTGAGATGACGCCGGAAGAACTCAAAGCAGGACAGGAGCTTGCCGAAATGCTTCTTGGCATGATAAATAAAGAAACGGGGCATGAGGAACCCGAGCCGGAAGAGGTTCGGCTTGAGGAAACGGAAATTGAACCCGAGCCGGAAGAAGTCCGGCTTGAGGAAACAGAAATTGAACCCGATCCAGAGGAAATCCAGCTTGAGGAAACAGAAATTGAACCCGAGCCGGAAGAAGTCCGGCTTGAAGAAACGGAAATTGAACCCGAGCCGGAGGAAGTCCGGCTTGAGGAACCGGAAATTGAACCCGAGCCGGAAGAAGTCCGGCTTGAGGAACCGGAAATTGAACCCGAGCCGGAAGAAGTCCGGCTTGAGGAAACAGAAACAGAACCCGAGCCGGAGGAAATCCAGCTTGAGGAAACAGAACCTGAGCCGGAAGCAATTGAGCCGGAAGAAGATGAAGAATTTTCCCGCTTTGCGCCCCTGAAACAGGCAGGGCTGAATGTAAAGCTGGGCATGGACTACTGCTGTGGTGAGGAAGATTTTTATAAGGAAATGTTGGATACTTTCCAAAAACACAGCAGGGAGAAGGAAGTCGAATTGCTGACCCTCTATAAAACGGGCAATTGGGAGGACTATATCATAAAAGTCCACGCGCTGAAAAGCACGTCCCTGACCATTGGCGCGGAGGGGCTTTCGGAGCTGGCAAGGGCTATCGAACAGGCGGGGAAAGCTGGAAACATGGATTTTGTCCACCGGAATCATTTGAAGCTGCTGCTTCTGTATGAGGAAGTCTGCAAGAGCATTGCAAAACTGGAATAGGAGGAGCATGGGTGTGCTAAAGAAATGGCTGGAAATTATATTTGACCACAGAATTGGTCTGCGGGAACGCATGTTCCGTGTGGCGACAGGCACCTGTGTGCTTGCGTTGATTTTCATACTGTCTTTGGGCAGGACTTGGTACAACCTGCCTCTGCTGGCGGTGAGCCTGCTGGTGATTACGGCTGTTTCGCAGTTCAGCATTAAAAAAGGCTGTATCAACTGCGGGGCAACCATCATCACGATACTGCTGCTGCTGATTTTTCCTTTCAGCTTTTTTACGGCAGGCGGGTTTTACAGCGGTATGCCGGAGTGGTTCGTGCTGTGCTTTATCTATATCAGCATTACGCTGGTGGGGAAACGGAAGGCATTCTTTTTTGTCCTTTGTACCATAGAAACACTGCTTTGCTACTATATTGCTTTCAACTTTCCGGAATTGGTTTTGCAGAATACGCAGGAGCGTTCGTTTTTCGATTCTGCGGCGTCCGTTGTGCTGGTGGGCGTGCTGACAAGTGTCCTGCTGATGTTCCTGAATATGCTTTATGAGAAAGAAAATGAACTTTCCAAACAGCAGAAAAAGGAAATCGAGGAGCTGAATAAGGCGGAAAATCATTTCTTTTCCAGCATGAGCCATGAAATCCGTACGCCGATTAACACCATTATCGGCCTGAATGAGATTATACTGCGGGGCGATATCCCTGAAGATGTGGCAGAGAATGCGAGAAATATTCAGGGCGCCAGCAAAATGCTGCTTACCATTATCAATGACATTTTGGATTTGTCAAAAATAAAGTCGAAAAAGATGGAAATTGTAAACGTTTCGTATGAAACGGGCGCGCTTTTTTCGGAAATTGTAAATATGATATGGATCAAAGCGCAGGAAAAAGGGCTGAATTTCCGTCTGCATGTGGATTCCTCTATTCCCAGTATGCTTTGCGGCGATGAGGTGCGTATCAAGCAGGTTTTAATCAACCTGCTGAACAACGCTATAAAATATACGAGCGAAGGCTCTGTTACGCTGTCCATCCGCTGTGAGCGGCTGACGCTCAACCGTGTACGCGTCTGGTATACGGTAGAAGATACGGGGCTAGGCGTGAAAAAGGAAAACATACCATATATCTTTAACGCGTTTAAGCGTGTGGACGAGGAGCGCAACCGCCACATCGAGGGTACAGGGCTGGGCCTGAGCATTGTGCAGCAGCTTGTGCATCTGATGGGCGGCGAAATCAGCGTCAACAGCGTGTATACAAAAGGTTCTACGTTTATCGTCATGCTGGAACAGGATATTGTGGATGATAAGGAGCTGGGGACGTTTACGCTTGCCTCCCGCACAAAGCTGCACCAGGGTGAGCAGTATCAGCAGAGCTTTGAAGCCCCGAATGCCCGTATCCTTGTCGTGGACGATAACGACATGAACCTGATGGTGGTGCGTAAGCTGCTTTCCGCTACAAAGATACAGCTGGATATGGCGCGGAGCGGCGCAGAATGTTTGAAGCTGACGCAGAACCAGCATTATGATGCTATCCTGATGGACCACCTCATGCCGGAGATGGACGGCATACAATGCCTTCACGCACTGCGTTCACAGCCGGGAGGGCTCTGTCAGGACGTACCTGTTATCGCGTTGACGGCTAATGCAGGGAGCGATAACCAGCTGCTTTATCGGAAAGAAGGCTTCAGCGGTTATCTTGCAAAGCCTGTAAGCGGCGCGCTTTTGGAGGCTTCGGTGCTGAGCGTGCTGCCCAAGGAGCTGGTAACGCTGAGCGAGAATGCCGCACAGTCTGAAATCGGGAAAGATGTCCTGATTTTTGAACAGGCAAAACGGATTCCGCTTCTGGTTACGACAGACAGTGTGTGCGACCTTCCGGAAACCCTGCTCAGGGAATTTAACATAGCGGTATGTTCATATTATGTCTGCACAGAACGCGGGCGTTTTCTGGATGAAGTCGAGATACAGCCAGATGAACTGCTGATGCATATGGCGGCGGGCTGGGATGGCAGGTCACAGCCGCCGGAGGTGGAGGATTACGAACGCTTCTTTGCGGGAAAACTGACCGAAGCCCAAAACGTGCTGCATATTGCGATGGCAAAGCATGCCAGCGAGGGCTATAATAACGCGCTTGAGGCGGCAAGGTCGTTTGAAAATGTTACGGTAATAGACTCAGGGCACCTTTCCAGCAGTATGGGCCTGGTGGTGATGTTTGCCGCGTCTATGGCAGAAAACCACATGGCGAAGGACGATATTGTGAAAGCTGTGGAGAAACTGAAGAACTATGTTTCTTCAGCTTTTATCATCGACAATACGCATATGATGTGTCGAGCGGGACAGATTTCCAAACGTACACAAATCCTCTGTGACGCATTGCTCCTGCATCCTATTATTGTGATGAAAAAGAGCCGGATGACTGTCGGGGGGATGCTCTGGGGCGATTTCCAGCATGTGGCAAGGCGCTATGTACGCAGGGTGCTTATGGACAGCAGAAATATAGACCGGCGGGTGCTTTTCATTACATATGCCGGTATGGACGAAAAAAGCCTGCAATATATTCAGGATTTGGTGCTTCAATATTGCCCGTTTGAACGGATTTACCTCCAGAAGGCGTCTTCGGCCATTGCCTGCAACTGTGGCAAGCGTTCCTTTGGTCTGCTGTTTATGAAAAAGACTGATGCTGTGATTTCATTTTCACAGGTATCCAGACAGAAGGATTTGGAAATGGATTTTTAATGACGCTTTATGAATGAAATAGCGGACAAAGGCTTTCCGGAAAATGGGGAGATGTGCGCCGTCAAATGAACACAAGAAACGCCTGAAGATGTATATTTTCAGGCGTTTTTATATTTTTTAATCAGTCACAGCGTTGTTATAAAAAAATACCTCCGCCCGAAAGGAATGTCCTGACAGACGGAGGCAGGGAAGGCTTATACAGAATGAGCCGCTTCCTTTGATGGCTGCTTTTGCCGCAATTCTCCAAAAACTGCGCCGCCAAGAATCAGCACTGCGCCGATAGCCTGAATGGGCATAAGCGTTTCATGTAGGAACAGCATCGAAAAAATGACAGCGGCAAGCGGTTCCAGATAGCCGCAGATAGCAACGGTCTGCACAGGCAGGACATTCATGGAGGACAGGAAAAAATAGCTGCCGATACCTGTATTTATCAGCCCCAGCATAAGTATGGGGAAAATATCGGACGAGGCAATTTTTATGGAGTAGCCTCTCGTGATGCCGACAAATAGTGCGGCTGTGAAAAGTGTAAATACCATCTGTATGGCAGTATTTTCCAGTCCCCCGATTTCTTTCGCGCATTTATTACAGGAAATTGCTGCTGCATAAGTAATAGCGGAGAGGATTCCGCAGAAAAGGCCAAAAATATCACAGTTGTTTCCAGCAAGCTGCCCGTTTATCAGTACCATTCCAAAAAGAACAAGCAGAAAACTGACAGCCTTCCGGCGGGTCAGCCTCTCCCTGAACAGGAAGGGGGAAAGAGCCATTACGATGGCGGGACCAAAATACATGCAGAGCGTGGCAATGCTCACACTGATTCTCTGGTAGGCTTCATACAGCAGAATCCACGTTGCGCCTGTAGCGCATCCGGCGACGCAAAGCAGTATAAAGGATTTTTTGTGTGCGGGAAATGTTAGCTTGTTTTTCCCAATAAAAAATATGGAAACAACAAACAGGCACCCGAGCAGAGAGCGCAAAAGTACGATTTCATAGCTGCTCAGGGCAATCATACTGGCAACAACCCCATTGGAGCCGAATAAAAGCAAAGCGAATATATATTTGGGAAAAGGCTGATTCATAAGTAAACACCCCGTTTCTGTAAGATTTTCCATAGTTTACCATAGAAAATAGAAGAAGAAAAGCGAATGTTTCTCATATAATATATTACAAAAACAGATGGAACTGGAATGGAATTGAAAAGCGAATTGTATTCCGCTATTTTTTTGTCAAAAAACAAGTTCTATATGAATAGAATATCTGTGGTATTCTGTATTCAGGGGAGGGGACAGCATTGTATCCCTATCGGTTCGGCAAGGAAAACATTTTTTCGGCGGAAAGCACGGGGCACTCTGACAGGGAAATGATATTGAAGCGGCTCCAGCGTTTTTGGGAGGAAAACGAGGGCGAAGGGTATCTTTCGTTCCAGATCTCAACGGCACAGGGAGCATTGCCTGTGAAAGCTGCAAGGGTCACGGTGACAAAGGATTTAGGGGACGGCTACGGGCTTTCCATGACAGTGGAGAGCGATGAGAACGGGAATGTAGGAAAGCTGCGGTTGCCTGCGCCCAGCCGCGCTGCCAGAGCGGCGCGCCCCTATACGGCGTATGACGTGCAGGTTAGCGCGCCGGAATATCTGACGAAAAGGCTGACGGACGTGGCAATTATTGAGGGAATCACTTCACAGCAGCCTGTGGAGCTGCAGCCAACGCTGATGCGGAGTTTTTCGGAATAGGCGCAGGCGGAAGGGGGAAATAGTATGGCGGTACAGAAATGGTACATACTGCCGCAGAGCGTAACGGTACATATGGGAAAGCCGGACGAAACGGCAGAAAACAAAACGGTTTCCTTTCCGGAATATATGAAAAATACGGCTTCATCTGAGATTGACCCGACACTTCCGGAAAAAACGATTCGCAGACGTGTTTCTCTGCTTTTGCAGTTTGCGCTGGGGCGTATCGGCGGGCGTTTTTACAGGAACAGGGGCTATCCATTCGATGTGACGGCTTTACCGCAGTATGATAGGAAATTCAGTGGACATGGCAGAACGTATGAAAACGTGAACCGAATTGTAAACGAAATTTTGGACGGCATCACGGGGACGCCGCTCCACGGCTCGGAACGAATGGAGGGGGAGGAAAAAGCCGCGCCTGTTTCCGGTCAGGTTTACCCGGGTTATCCGCTCAAGGCAGGGAGCAGCGGTGCGGCGGTGCAGGCTGTGCAGCTGGAATTAAACAGGATTGCGGAAAATTACCCGTCGATTGCGCCGATTGCCCTTCCGAACGGTGTATTCGGAACGGATACGGAGGAGGCGGTGCGCCAGTTTCAGCGGATTTCGGGAATCGTGCCGAATGGTGTAGTCGGCAGGGATACATGGTATAAGCTGCGGCATGTTTATGAAGGGGTACGGCGGTTCAGCGGTCTGCTCTATGACGGGAAAATATTGCAGGCTTCGGACCATTCTTTCACAGGTTCGCTGAAAGACGGGGCTTTCGGGCAGAGTGTGGGAGAAACACAGTATCATATCAATGTTGTATCTTATTTTTATCCACAGGTGCCGAGTGTTGCACTGGATGAGTTTTATGGCCCTAAAACAGCGGCGGCGGTGAAAGCGTTTCAGAAGCTGTCATATCTGGTGGAGGATGGCATTGTGGGACAAAATACATGGCACAGCATGGGTGTATCATGCGGGAACATCATGGGGTGTGTAAATGGGTGTTTTCCCGCTGGCTATGCGGAAAACAGGGCGGCTGCGTATCCGGGGTATGTGCTGTCCAAAGGGATGGAAAATTCAGATGTGGGGCGTCTGCAAAAGTATCTGGACGGTATTTCACTCTATTATGGCACAATACCACAGATGGCGCAAACGGGGGTGTATGACGAAGCAACGGCGGCGGCTGTGGCAGCCTTGCAGCAGCAGAACGGCATCACGGCAACCGGCGCGGTGGACGGGGAAACCTGGGATCTGATAGCGCGGCTGTATGACACAAGATAGAGTGTATAGAACGGGGGCGTTTGACAGGCTGGAATGAGGCTTTCGGGGTAAGCCCTTCCAGCCTTTATGGGCGTTTGGACAGGCAGCCCATGCGGAAATAAAAGATATTTTGCAGGCTTTTTTCTGAGAAATCCTGTAAAAAGGTTTGGTAGTGGCGGTTAAATATGGTATAATGGTTTGCATATGGAAGAATGGAGAAGAATAAAAAAGCTGGAAAACTAAGGTTTTTCAGCATATTATACTGCTTTAGAGGGCTGTGGGCTGCGGCTGGGAAGGAGATTTTCTGCATGGAATTAAAAAAGCTGTTGGAAGGCGTTCCCTGCGAACTGATACAAGGAAATGCAAATCAGGAGATTACAAATATAGCCTATGATTCCCGCGCTGTGGAGCGGGGAGGGCTGTTTGTCTGTATAGAAGGCTTCCAGACGGACGGGCATAAATATATTCCGTCTGCGCTGGAAAAAGGTGCGGCGGCTATCCTCTGCACGCATCGGGTGGAGGACGTTCCCGAACATACGGCGGTGATTCTGGCGGAAAATACCAGAAAGGCTCTGGCAATGGTTTCCGCTCATTTTTATGGGTATCCGTCACGAAAGCTGCGCATGATTGGCGTAACGGGTACGAATGGCAAAACAACAACAACATATCTCATAAAATCCATTTTGGATAAAGCGGGGCGGAAGGTTGGCGTCATTGGCACGATAGAAAACCGCATTGGGGACAGGGTGCTTCCTTCCAGCCGCACAACGCCGGAATCACGGGAGTTACAGGCGCTTTTGGAACAAATGCGGATGGAGGGCGTAATGGATGTAGTGATGGAGGTTTCCTCCCATTCGCTGGACCTCTGCAGGGTGGACGGCATTGCGTTTGATGCAGCGGTTTTTACCAATCTGACACAGGACCATCTGGATTACCATAAAACGATGGAAAACTACCGCACAGCAAAGGGATTGCTTTTTGAACGCGCGGAAAAGAGTATCATCAATATGGATGACCCGGCCGGGGAATATATGGCAGGGCGAAGCGGCGGCGAAATCCTGTCCTTTGGCATAGAGGGTGATACGGCATTGACTGCGGAAAATATCCAAATTTCTGCGGAGGGTTGTTCCTTTGAATTGCTCTGGCAGGGAAAGCGGCTGCCGGTCAGGCTGCATACACCAGGGCGTTTCAGCGTATATAACGCATTGGGGGCGGCAGGTGCATGCATTGCGTTGGGTGTGCCGCTGGAAACCATTGCGGGAGGGCTTTCGGAAAACAGCGGCGTTTCCGGCAGATTCCAGACTATTCGCAGCCGGAAAGGATATCAGGCTGTGGTGGATTATGCCCATACGCCGGACGGATTGGAAAACGTTTTGAAAACAGCAAAGGAATTTGCGGAAGGAAAAATCATAACAGTCTTTGGATGCGGTGGCGACAGGGATAAAACCAAACGCCCTATCATGGGCGAAACAGCAGGCAGGCTTTCCGATTACTGCCTGATTACCTCGGATAACCCACGCACGGAGGATCCCTTGCAGATTATAGGGGAAGTGGAGGCGGGCATAAGGAAAACGGGCTGCCCCTATGAAAAAATTCCCGACAGGCGGGAGGCAATCCGCCATGCAGCCGCACTTGCCGAGAGCGGTGACGTAATTCTGGTAGCTGGAAAGGGACATGAAACCTATCAGATTTTTCCAGACCGTACGATTCATTTTGACGATGTGGAGGAAGTGCGGGACGCATTTGGGGCGGACTGCATTGGAAAGGACAGTATATGAGGGAATTAACAATCAGGGAACTGCAAAAAGCGGTAAACGCGCGCCTAATCACCCCGGGGGAGGCGGAGCGGGTTTTGGAGCGGACAGTTTCTCATGTAACGCAGGATTCCCGCGAGGTGCGGCAGGGCAGCCTGTTTGTGCCGATGAAGGGAGAAAAACGTGACGGGCATGATTTCATTGCCCAGTGCTTTGCACAGGGAGCGGCGGCATGCTTATCGGAAAAAGAAATCATCCCGCCGGAAAATGGAGCGTTGCTTTTGGTGGAAAATACAAAAAAAGCCCTGTTGGATCTGGCGGAATATCACAGAAATCAGTTGCGGATCCCGGTGGTTGGCATTACGGGCAGCGTAGGCAAAACGACCACGAAGGATATGGCGGCATCTGTGCTTTCGCAGAAATATCAAACGCTTTGGACACAGGGGAATTATAACAATGATATTGGCGTGCCTCTGACGCTCCTGCGGCTGGAAGAAAACCACCAGGCGGCAGTGATTGAGATGGGCATGAACCATTTCGGAGAGATTGCCTTGCTGTCGGGGATAGTGCGCCCGGATATTGGCGTGATTTCTAATGTTGGCGTGGCGCATATTGAAAATCTCGGCAGCCGCGAAGGCATACTGCGGGCAAAATGCGAGCTGTTTGATGGCATGGCAGAGGACGGAACAGCCATTCTCAATGCCGATAACGATATGCTGCGGACATTGGAAGGCAGGCTGACACAGAAAATCGTCTGGTTTGGGCTGGAAAACATGGACGGCAGAAAGCCGGATATTTATGCGGACGAGATTTGCCAGAAAGGGCTGGAACAGACCGCATGTGTCATTCATACGCCGAAGGGACAGATTGCTGTGACGGTCCCCATGCCGGGCAGGCATATGGTGCTGAACGCGCTTTCGGCGGCGGCAGTCGGGCTGGAGCTTGGGCTGACTCTGGAGGAAATCAGGGAGGGCATTGAGTGCTTTACGCCGACAAAAAACCGCATGAATGTGATTTATGGTGAAAACGGCATCACAATATTGAATGATGTGTATAATGCGAATCCTGTTTCCATGAAAGCATCGCTGGATATTCTTTCGGCGGCAAAGGGCAGGAAAGCGGCTGTACTGGGCTTTATGGGCGAATTGGGTGAATTTGCACCCGCCATGCATCGAGAGGTCGGCGAATACGCGGCAAAATGCGGCGTGGACCTGCTGTTCTGCATCGGGCGGTATACAGATGAAATGGCAGCTGGTGCGAAAATGTCTGGCTGTGAAAAAGTGTTCCATTTTGCGGAACAGGCTGAATTTTTGGAAAAAGGGCTTCCCCTGCTGCAAAAGGGCGATACCGTTCTGGTAAAAGCGTCCCGCAGTATGGAGCTGGAAAAAACGGTGGAAAAAATACAAGGAGTGAACTAAAGTGGGTTCTTTGGAACAAACGGTCTATGCCATACTCATATCATTTATCATAGGGGTCATACTCTGTCCAATTATGATTCCTCTTCTGCATAAGCTGAAATTCGGGCAGAATGTGCGTGATGACGGACCGGAAACGCATTTACAGAAGCAGGGTACGCCGACAATGGGCGGCATATCGTTCCTGATTGCATTTGTGGTGACAGGCGTGTTTTTCATGAAGGGATACACGGATAATGCGGCAATCCTGTTGGTAACGCTGGGTTATGGTGTGATTGGTTTTCTGGATGATTATATCAAGGTCGTAAAAAAACGCTCCCTGGGTCTGCGGGCGTATCAAAAGCTGCTTTTGCAGCTGATTGTGACAGGGTGCTTCTGCTGGTATCTGCACGCGGGCGGAACAGGAAGCGCGGTATATATTCCGTTTACGAACGGTATGCTGCTTGACCTTGGCATACTGTTTATTCCGTTTGTGTTCATTGCCATGCTGGGTACGGTCAATGGTGTCAATCTGACAGATGGTCTGGACGGTCTTTCCAGCGGCGTGACGCTTTTGGTGGCTTCGTTTTTCGCCATCGTGGCATGGGCGGCAGGAAGTACGGTTTCGCCCGTCTGCGGTGCGATTATCGGCGGCCTGCTGGCATTTCTGATTTTTAATGCTTACCCTGCGAAAGTATTCATGGGGGATACAGGTTCGCTTGCGCTGGGCGGCTTTGTGGCATCGACCGCGTTCGTGCTGAAAATGCCGATATTCATTGCGATTGTGGGATTTATCTATCTCTGGGAATCCATTACAGTCATGCTTCAGGTCGGCTGGTTTAAGCTGACAAAGCGGAAATATGGCGAGGGCAGGCGGCTGTTCAAAATGGCGCCGTTCCATCACCATTTGGAAAAATGCGGCTGGCGGGAGACAAAGGTCGTAACGCTGTTTTATGTGGCGACAGCAATGTTCTGCCTGATTGGGTTTTTGGGCTGCAAATATATGTTTTAACGGAAAGAAGGAATCGGAATGGAATACAACGGGAAAAAAGCGCTGGTCTGTGGTATGGCAAAAAGCGGCATTGCGGCTGCGGCATTGCTGAAACAGCTTGGCGCAGAAGTTACGCTGCAGGATATAAAAAAACGGGAAAGCATTCCCAATGCGGAACAGCTGGAACAGGAGGGTTTCCGGCTCTGCACGGGGAAAAATCCCGACGATATCGCCTGTGAGCAGGATATGATTGTACTCAGTCCGGGAATTCCCTGCGATTTGCCCTTTATACAGGCGGCGGAGGCGGCTGGCGTGCCTGTACTGAGTGAAGTAGAACTGGCGTACCGCCTGACGCCCTGCCAGATAACGGCGATTACCGGCACGAACGGCAAAACGACTACGACAACACTTGTGGGTGAAATCATGAAGGCGGTGCGCCCGCATACGGCTGTGGTGGGGAATATCGGCATTTCCTACTGTCAGGAGGTGGAACGGCTGACAGAGCGGGATTGGGTGGTCGCGGAAATCAGCAGCTTTCAGATGGAAAAGGCAGAACTGTTCCGTCCGCATATCAGTGCAGTGTTGAATATCACGCCGGATCATTTGGACCGCCATAAAACAATGGAAACCTACGTCAGCATGAAAGAACGTGTATTTGCAAAGCAGAGCGCAGAGGATTTCTGCATATTGAATTACAGTGACCCTTATTGCCGGAAAATGGCAGGGAAAACAAAAGCAAGGGTGTTTTTTTTCAGTTCACAGGAAACGCTGGATGAGGGTATTTTCCTTGAAGGAGAGGATATTCGGGTGCGCTGGAATGGCGTGGACGAATGTCTGCTTTCTGTGAACGATTTGCAGATTTTAGGCGTGCATAATTACGAAAACGCTATGGCGGCGGCGGCGGCGGGCATCTGTGCCGGTGTACCCCTGGATACGATCCGGGAGATTCTGCGAAATTTTCCCGGCGTGGAGCATAGAATCGAGTATGTTGCGACGGTTGACGGCGTAGACTATTATAACGACTCAAAAGGGACGAATACGGATGCGTCTGCCCGCGCGGTGCTGGCAATGAAAAAGCCAATTGTGTTGATTGGCGGCGGATATGATAAAAAGGTTTCTTTTGACGATTGGACAAAGCTGTTCCCCGAAAGGGTGAAGCATCTGGTGCTGATTGGAGCGACTGCGCCGCAGATTCGTGCATCGGCAGAGAAATTCGGTTTTGCAGCAATTTCCGATTGCGAAACCTTTGCGGAGGCAATAGACCTTTGCAGGAAAAAAGCCGCTTCGGGTGACTGCGTACTGCTTTCCCCCGCATGTGCAAGCTGGGGAATGTTTGATAATTACGAACAGCGCGGGGAGCTGTTCAAACAGCAGGTGAGGGGCTACCTGGATTAAAATAGCGGCAAAAAAAGAGGTGGAAAGATGGAGAAAGAGCAGAGGGGCAAAACGAAAAAAAAGCAGGGCAGGCGAAAATATATCAAGCCGCTGGGGTATGATTTTACGGTGCTGTTTGTGGTGCTGACTCTGGTTCTGTTTGGCGTCGTAATGGTGTTCAGTTCCAGCTACTATAAGACGATGACGACGGAAAAATTCGGCTACGATATGTTTTATTTCCTGAAAAGGCAGGGAGTATGGGCTGTCGTTGGCTTTGCCGCGATGATTTTCTGCATGAACATACCCTATACGTTCTGGAGGCGTTTTTCCGCACTGGCATATTGGCTTTCCAATGTGTTCCTTCTCCTGTTGCTGACGCCGCTTGGGCAGGAAATTGGCGGGCAGACGCGCTGGCTGAAGTTGGGACCGATACAGTTCCAGCCTTCGGAGTTTACGAAAATTGCGATTGCGCTGTTTCTTTCCCTCTACGTCAGTGAGCATCGGAAGGAACTGGGGAATTTGAAGGGCTTTTGCAGGGCGTCAGCAATATTGTTTTTCCCTGTTATGCTGATTGCACTTTCCAACTTTTCTTCTGCCCTATTGATACTGCTGATGGGTGCGACGATATTGTTTATCGCCAGCCCGCGGATATGGTATTTCGTGGCAGCGGCGGGCGCGCTGATACCGGTTGGCGCAATCCTGATTATACCGAAAAAGTTCCGGTACCGTCTGGGACGTATCATGATATGGCTGGATCCGTGGAGCGACCCGATTGATAAAGGATTCCAGACCATACAGTCCCTGTATGCCATTGCTTCTGGCGGGCTGTTCGGGCTGGGGCTGGGGCAGAGCCGGCAGAAAACATTCGTGCCGGAGGCGTATAATGATATCATTTTTGCAATCATTTGCGAAGAACTGGGTATCATCGGCGCGGGCTTCGTTATACTGCTGTTTACTGTGCTGATCTGGCGGGGCATAAAAATTGCGATGAATGCCAAAGATACATATGGGATGCTTGTGGCGACGGGCATTATCGCGGTCATTGCGTTCCAGTCCATTATCAACATCGGCGTTGTAACGAATACCATTCCGAACACAGGCCAGCCCCTGCCGTTCATCAGCTACGGCGGCTCGTCGCTGATGTTCCTGATGGCAATGGTCGGTATCTTGCTGAATATTTCACGTTATCCCAAAAAGAACGAAAAAACGGAACGATAACCATAAAAAGACTCTCAGATCATAATGCTGAGGGTCTTTTTTTGCGTTTTTTGTCGGGTGGTTTTTGGCATGATTCAGCAGAAGTGACAAGTTTTTTCGTCCCGCCCGTCTATAATAGAGGCATGGAGGGAAAAGATGGAAGCAACTATTTACATAGACGTATTATTTTTTACGAATTGGGGCATGAACAGCTTTCTGCTCTGGTGTGCCGGAAGGCTTGCGGGCTTTCGGGCAGGCAAAGCGCGGATACTGCTTGGCGGTTTCGTTTCCGCCCTGCTTTACTGCCTGTGGCTGTATTTTTTCCGAAGAAATGGCGGACTTCTGTTTTCGCTCCTGCTGATGGCGGCGGGCATTGCAGCGGCGTATCTGCCGAAACGTGGAAAAAGCCTGCTGCGGCTGTTTGCTGCGGCCTGGGCAGTTTCGTTTTTGATGGGCGGTGCGGCGGCGGCATTGCTTACGCTGACAAACGTGCAGACACTGTTCGGCCATGGGCTGATTCTGCGGAGGAATGCGGGGCTTTATCCCTGGCAGATGCTGGTCTGGTCGGTCGGCATGGCGTACGCTTTGCTGAAGCTGGGAGGAAAGTGGATAGAATCGCATATCCAGCGGCGGCGGGAATTTTGTACGATTTCTGTGCTTTGGCGCGGCAGGAGGACGGAAGGCAGAGCATTGATTGATACGGGGAACGGACTGCGGCAGGAGGACGGCAGGGGCGTTGCTGTGCTGGAATTTGCCGCTTTGCAGCCGCTTTTCACGCCGGAGGAAAGTGTCGCGCTTTTGCAGGGCGTCAGAGAAGGGCTTGGGCTTTGCGCTTTGCCATATTCCAGCCTTGGAAATCCGGACGGCAGACTCTGGGGCGTGCGCGCGGAACAGCTGGAAATCAGCTTCGGCGAAATGTCAGTCCGATACAGTGATATTTTTGTGGGCATTACATTTGAAGCATTTACAGGGGCATATGAGGGCTTGCTCCCACCCTGTTTATTGAAGGAGGAATAAGCATGAAGGAATGGAAATATCTTGTGTTTTTGGCAAAATATCATGGAGGCGTATTTTTGCGCAAGCTGTTCGGCAAGGCGGAGGGCGTTTTTTATATTGGCGGCAGCGATGTGTTTCCGCCGCCCCTGAAGCCGGAGGAGGAGGCTGTGCTTTTGCAGCAGCTGGGCGGGGAGGACGACGTCAAGGTGAAATCCGTCCTGATTGAACGGAATCTGCGGCTCGTCGTCTATATCGCGAGGAAGTTTGAAAATACGGGAATCAACGTGGAGGATTTGATTTCCATTGGTACGATTGGGTTGATTAAAGCAATCAATACATTCAAAACGGACAAAAAAATCAAACTGGCAACATACGCATCCCGCTGTATTGAGAACGAAATTTTAATGTATCTGCGGCGCAACAGCAAGACGAAATCGGAGGTTTCCATTGACGAACCGCTGAATGTGGATTGGGAGGGCAATGAGCTTCTGCTTTCGGATATTCTGGGCGTAGATGGGGATGTGATTTATAAAAATATCGAGGACGAAGTGGACAGAGAGCTGCTTAATAACGCAATGCAGAAGCTTTCCGGACGGGAACGGCGCATTGTAGAAATGCGGTTCGGGCTTCTGCCGGAAACAGAGGAACGGACACAGAAGGAGGTCGCGGATATTTTGGGGATATCGCAGTCATATATTTCGCGTTTGGAGAAAAAAATTATCAGCCGGCTGAAAAAGGAAATCAATAAAATGATGTAAGCAAAAAGGAGGGTATAAATTATGCCCTCCTTTTTGTCAGATATCTTTGTAATGCATTGGTTCAAAATCTGTATTGCGCATTTTTCCAAAGCCCCTGTCGCAGAATTGCTGGCTCCCGCCGCGCGTACAGCGGATAAAAACGCGTGTGCTTTCCCGGAACGCTTCCGAAGAAGGGATTCCGCTTTCCAGTTCTGTCAGCCGCATAAAACAACCGCCTTTCTGATTTCGCATTACGGTTAGCGTAACCGGAAATTGGCGGATTTATTCCACGTTTTCTTTGCTGCGGATAGAAAGCAGTACGCAGACCAAAAGCAGAAAAAGATTGGCGAAAGCAACGGTAGTTCGACCGGACTGCTTTGTCAGAACGGCTCCGATTCCCGCGCCCAATATGAAAAATAATATGACGCCGTAATAGCTGGCGGCTTTTTTACATTCGGCAGTATTTTTATTCTGCGAAAAACAGAAAAGGTGTTCCGTGCCGCTGCGGAGATTGCCGGTACACATAGTCGTTGCATAGGGCAGCCCGTGCAGCTTACGGAAGCTCTGCGCCTGAAGGGAGCAGACGAAGGACACCAGAACATTGGCAACAAGGTCGTATTTTCCGCCAAGAGGCAGGAACGCCACTATGAACAGCAGGAGCATTTCGGAAAGAATGACAATCTGCCGCCAGTGTATCACCGGCTTCGGCAGGAAAAACCTGCGTATCCATTCATCTACAAATACGCCGCAGGCAAAAGCGAAAATCGGGATAAAGCACGCAAAGGCATCCAGCCACCGCCCTTCTGCCAGATTCATGCCCATCAGCACGATATTGCCTGTCTGGGCGTTGGCAAATACGCCGCCCCTTGCGATGTATGTATAAGCGTCCAGAAAGCCGCCGACAACTGCCAGCAGCGTGCCAATCAGAAAGGATTCTGACATTTGTTGTTTGGAATATAATTTCATGGAAAACTCCTTATATTTCTGCTTCAAAGCATATATTTCCTGTCTAAGGAACGATACTGGAGGACCTCCAGAAGGTTCCGCAGGGTAATCTGTTCCACACCGTCCAAATCGGCGGCGGTACGTGCAAGCTTAAGTATTTTATGGTACGCACGCGCGCTCAAATCCAGCCGTTCAAAGGCGGAACGCAGAACATCTCTGTCCTTTGCGGCAAGCGGGCAGTATTTTTCCACTTGAGCGGCGTTCATCTGGGAATTGAAATAAATCCCTTCGCCCCGGAAACGCTCCAGCTGTATGGCATGGGCGCGGACAACGCGTTCCCTGACAGCGGCGGAGGTTTCTGCGGGTGCGGTATTTTCTAAATCGTCATAAGCCACGGGCGGCATCTCTATCATCAGGTCGATACGGTCAAGCAGAGGGCCACTGATTTTCCTATGGTATTTCGCGATTTCATTGGCGGAGCAATGGCATTTCTCGCCGTTGCCCAAATACCCGCAGGGGCAGGGGTTCATTGCCGCTGCAAGCATAAAATCGGAAGGGAATGTCAGTGTGCCGTTGACCCGCGAAATCGTTACTTTCCCGTCCTCTAATGGCTGCCGCATGACCTCCAGTGCGTTCCGTTGAAATTCCGGCAGTTCATCCAGAAACAGCACGCCATGATGCGCCAGAGAGATTTCGCCGGGTTTCGGTACGCGCCCGCCGCCAGTCAGCGCGGAAGGGGAGATTGTATGATGCGGCGAACGGAATGGCCGCGTTCGGATAAGCGTATTTTTCTGGCGCAGAAGCCCTGCAACACTGTAAATTTTTGTGATCTCAATACTTTCGTCAAAGCTCAAATCGGGCAGTATGCTCGGCAGACGTTTTGCCAGCATAGTTTTTCCGGAGCCGGGCGGACCAATCAGCAGAATGTTATGGCTTCCGGCGGCAGCAAGTTCCATTGCGCGCTTTGCGTTTTCCTGCCCTTTTACATGAGAGAAATCTAGAAGTTCCCCGTCTGTTCTGTCGGTCTGGAAGAAAGCCGTGTTCTTCTGATACGGAGGGATTTTTGCCTTTCCGGAAAGATGTGCGATTGCCTCTGTAAGCGAATGAACGGGAAATACCTCCATACCTTCCACAAGGGCAGCTTCTTCGGCATTTTCCGCCGGAACAAAGCAGTTTTTTATGCCACGATGCTGCGCATCGTAAACCATAGGCAGTACGCCGTTAACTGGACGAACGGAGCCGTCCAGAGAGAGTTCTCCAGTGCAGATGCTGCTTTCCAGCGCGTTTTTGGGAAATGCGGCAATAGATGCAAGGATACCCAGCGCAATCGGCAGGTCAAAGGATGCGCCTTCCTTTTTGGTATCGGCAGGGGCAAGGTTGACTGTGATGCGCTTGACGGGGAAAGGCAGTCCGGAATTGCGTATTGCTGTACGTACCCGTTCGCGGGATTCCTTAACAGCGGAATCCGGCAGCCCGACGATGTCAAAGGCGGGCAGACCATTGCTCAGGTCGACCTCAACGGCAACGGGATAGCTTTCGATTCCCAGTAGGGCAGAACTGTTTAATATAGAAAGCATAGGATAGCCTCATTTCTGTGTGGATTGCCGCAGGATTTCCCGAAACAGGGAAAGAACTGGCGGCTTTTGTGGAATATTTAATCCTATGATATCAATTTTTGAGCAAAACTGCAATGAATTTAGACGAATTCAACTATATAAATGGGCTATCATTCACAAATTTCTAAAAGACTCGAAAAAATCCTATTGAATTTTTGCAGCAAAGGATTTATAGTATAGTGCGTAACTCATTAGGAGGGGAGTGTTTCAAAATAGAAGAATATTACATGCTTTGGCTGTCCCGTGTAGAAGGAATCGGCTTCAAACGGGCAAACCTGCTTTTGGAACACTTCGGCAGTGCGGAGGCCATCTGGCGGGCAAAGCCCGCTGAAATCAGGGATGTCCGCGGGCTTTCCGATAAACTGGTGCAGAAGCTGGTTTCCTCCAGAGATGAGGATACATTAAATGACTGGATTATAGAATTGGAAGAAAAACAGATTGATTTCTATTCCTTCCGCCACACTCGCTATCCCGGGCTCCTGCTGGAAATTTATAATCCGCCGGTAGGGATATATGTGAAAGGCGAACTGCCAGATGAAAATTTGGACACTGTGGCAATCGTAGGCGCAAGGAAATGTTCACGCTATGGCGCGGAAGTTGCCTGCCGTATTGCGAAGGATTTGGCAAGGGCAAATATTGTGGTTGTCAGCGGCATGGCGCGTGGAATTGACAGCATGGCACATAAGGGCATATTGAACGGCGGAGGAAAGACGATTGCCGTACTGGGCTGCGGCGTAGATGTCTGTTATCCGGCGGAAAATATTGCGCTGATGGAGCGGATTATAGAAAACGGCTGTATCATTTCAGAATATCCGCCAGGTATGCCGGCAGTTCCAAAGAATTTCCCGTTCCGCAACCGTATCATCAGCGGTCTGAGCCGGATCGTTGTGGTGGTGGAGGCGGGAAAACGAAGCGGAACGCTGATTACGGCGGACCTTGCGCTGGAAAGCGGGCGGGATGTTTTTGTTGTGCCGGGAAATGTGACAAGTGCGTTGAGCGAAGGTACAAACGCTTTGATTAAACAGGGCTGTCCCATTGTAACGGAAGGAAACGATATTCTGTTTGAACTGGGTATTGCCTATCAGGAAAATGAAAAAGAGGCTTTCCGCAAAAAAGCGGGTGCGTCCCTTTCGCCGGAGGAGGAAAAGGTCTATGGCATGATTGAGGACGGAACGCCTGTCGCGGCGGAAACGATTTGCAGAAAGCTGCATATGAATATACAGGAAATACAATATATCTTATCCCTTTTGGAACTCTCCGGGCTGGTGCGAAAGGTGCCGCAGGCGGGATACGTCAGGGAAAGCTAATTTTGAGGTGGAATATGGCAAAAGGAACCACAGAAAGTGTAAAAAAGAAAAAGCCCGCGGCAAAGAAAAGCGGGAAAAAATATCTGGTTATCGTGGAATCGCCGGCGAAAGCTACGACCATCGGCAAATTTTTGGGGAGCAGCTATAAAATTGAGGCTTCCATGGGGCATATCCGTGATTTGCCGAAAAGTCAGCTGAGTATCGACATTGAGAATGATTTTGAACCCAAGTATATCACCATCCGCGGCAAAGGCGAACTTTTGAGCAAGCTGCGGCGGGATGCGAAAAATGCGGACAAAGTATTCCTTGCAACTGACCCGGACCGCGAAGGGGAAGCCATCAGCTGGCATCTGCTGCACGCGCTGAATCTGGACGAGGAAAAGCCTATCAGCCGCATTACATTTAACGAGATTACAAAAACAGCAGTCAAGCGTTCCATTTCGGAGGCGCGGGATATCGACATGGATCTGGTGGACGCACAGCAGGCGCGCCGGGTGCTGGATAGGCTCGTCGGCTATACGGTCAGCGACCTTTTGTGGAAAAAGGTGAAAAAAGGGCTGAGCGGCGGCAGGGTGCAGTCTGTTGCCCTGCGGCTCATTTGTGACAGGGAGGAAGAAATCAACGAATTTATCCCTGAAGAATATTGGACGCTGGGCGCAAAACTGGCAGATAAAAACGGAAAGCATTTTGACGCAAGGTTTTACGGCAGCCCTGATAAAAAAATGGAGCTTGCCAACAAAGCGGAAACGGATGCAGTGCTTTCCAGACTGGAAGGGCAGGATTTCCGTGTGACGGAGGTCAAAACAGGCAGCAGACAGAAAAAGCCCGTCGCACCGTTTACCACCAGCACCATGCAGCAGGAGGCAAGCAAGCACCTGAACATGGCGACACAGAAAACAATGCTGATTGCACAGCAGCTGTATGAGGGTATTCAAATCAAGGGCGAGGGGACGGTCGGTCTAGTTTCCTACATTAGAACAGACTCCTTCCGTATTTCTGACGAGGCGTATGACGCCGCAGTCGGTTTTATCAGGGAGAATTTCGGGGAGGAATTTGTAAATCCGGAGCGCGTGGTCTATAAGTCCAAGGGCAGGACGCAGGACGCTCATGAGGCAATCCGCCCGACGAACGTGACGCGCACGCCGGACAGCATTAAGGACTCTCTGTCCAAAGACCAGTACCGCCTGTATAAGCTGATTTGGGAGCGTTTTGTGGCCAGCCAGATGAGCCCGGCGGTGTATGATACGCTTTCTGTAAAGCTGGAAGCGGGGGAATATGGTTTCCGTGCGTCCGGCTCACGTCTGCGCTTCAGCGGCTTTTTGGAGGTTTACAATAAGGGCGAGGAAGAAGAAGATAAAGTCATTCCCCAGCTTTCTGAGGGCGATGTGCTTCAGCTGGAGGAGCTGCTGCCGGAACAGCATTTTACGCAGCCGCCCGCGCGGTTTACAGATGCTTCGCTGATTAAAACGCTGGAGGAGATTGGCGTAGGCCGCCCCAGCACATACGCTCCGACGCTGACGACCATACAGGCGCGCAATTATGTGACAAAGGAAGCGAAAAACCTTTTCCCGACAGAACTGGGGGAAGTCGTGAACGATATTATGAAAAATTATTTCAGTGAGATTGTTGATGTGGATTTCACTGCAAATATGGAAAAGCGTCTGGACGAGGTGGAAATGGGCAATGAGGAGTGGAAACAGATTATTCGCGACTTTTACCCGGATTTCAAACGTTGTGTGGACGATGCAACGGAAAAGCTGGCAAAGGTGGAAATTAAGAACGAGGTCAGCGACGTTATCTGTGAGAAATGCGGCAGGAATATGGTAATTAAATATGGGCGGTATGGGAAATTCCTTGCCTGCCCAGGCTTTCCTGACTGCCAGAATGCGAAACCTTATTTCGAGCCTGCTGGCGTAAACTGCCCGGACTGCGGCGCGAAAGTGCTGATTAAGAAAACGAAAAAGGGCCGCGTATATTACGGCTGTGAAAATAACCCGGAATGTGGCTTTATGTCATGGAATAAGCCGACAGGGGAAAAATGCCCGAACTGCGGCAGCTTTCTGGAAATCAAGGGGCGTAAAAACCCGAAAATCGTCTGTTCCAATGAGAAGTGCGGCTTTGTGAAAGAAATGCCGCAGGAGGAAGAAGAATAAAAATGTTCTAAAATGGGCGGCACGGAAGTGCCGCCCATTTTGACATGGAAGTGCGGCTGTGTTAGAATAAAAAAATATAACCCAAATTCGGGAGGGAGAGATAAAAATGGCAAAAACGGCATGGATTTTTTCCTATAAGCTCAGGAAAAACGTAAGCGCAGAGGAATTTATGGAACGGACGCAGAAACTGCATGATGAGGTGATTTCCAAAGCGAAGGGCTTCATTTCCTGGGAGCATTATCTGCAGGGCAATACATGGACGGACTTTGTGCTCTGGGAAACGGAGGAGGATGCGGAAAACGCTATGACAGTGGGGCAGGGGAAAAAAGTGACAGAGGATTTTTATGCCTGCATCCTGATGAATACATGCAGGACGCTCGTTTCAAAATTTGTGCGAAAGTATTGATGGCGTTATGACGGGGGTAGGAATATGTTAAGGCCGAAAGAAGTTGTATGCAGATGGGTAGACGCTTTCAACGCGCATGATGCGGAGGCGGCTGCGAACCTTTATCATGACAATGCGGTAAACCATCAGGTGGCAAATGAACCTGTGGAGGGGAAAGAAGCAATCAGGGAAATGTTCGCGGCGGAATTTGCGGCAGCAGATATGACGGCAATCGTGGAAAATATTTTTGAAGACGGCAGATTATGTTGTTTCAAAAACGAAAGCTTATCCCAATATCCTCTCTGGAACAGTATTTTCCCATTGACGACATGGAAAAATCCGCAACCACGCAATCCCAGCGGGTCTTTCCACTCCAAGATCGCCCACTTGCCGATTGAATAGGTGGGGGATTTTTAATCTGCCGTGCAACTGTCAATATTGCAAAGCTTTGCGTTTGTGTTTTGGCGAGGGAGATGTTATGATTGGTAAAAAGCTATGAAAAGGTTATCCGGATAGACGATATCAAGGAAATGCCTCAGGGTTTATGTATCAAATATATGTCTTCTGCGTATGGAAAGAAAACGGAAATTACGGAGGACAGCTTAAAGCATTTACTCAAAAAGATAAGAAAAGGACAGAATCAGGGAATATTTTTATTCCAGGATCCTGATTTTGAAGATAGTTACATGCAGATTGAAATAGATAAAGGGCTGATTTTTCTACAATATGTCGAGAATCCGGGGACAAAGGAAGAATGCTCCTATTCTTCCTTCCATCCGGATTATTTAGATTCAGAAGAAGAATCACCAATGCGCTGTTCGGACGGGCAGTCCATTATCCTGATGCGGTATACAATGTCAAATCCACAGTTAGCTGCCAAATGTGTAGAGTATTTTGTGCGGACAGGAAAACTCTGTCCTGAAATGGCATGGCTGAAGGGCTGGCGGGTTTAGGAATAAAGGGAATATTTGAGGGGATTGTATCTGCCGGATTGCCGCTTGTTTGCAGTCTTGCGATGCTTCTGCCTTGACAGACGCTGGTATTTGTAATAAAATCAGGTGAAAATTTTATAGAAGGTGAAAGTATGGGGGAATTTGTGCAATTCTGTATTGGCTTCTGCTTTTTTGCGTATGGCATATTCTCGCTGATGCAAAACAGAATGAACGGACAAAGGAATATATTATCTGTATTTTGGTAGGAATAATTTTATCAGGATATGCAGTTTGTAAAATCATTGGGATTTTGGGTTGAACGGGCAGCGGAATACGGCTGCCCGCTTGTGTTATGCTGCTGGCGCAGAAAATCAGCCTTGTTTCTTTTTCTTTGGTTTTGGTTCCGGCAGGGCTTCATAGGTTGCCCGGACAAGCCGCGCCATTTCCTCCCTGTCATCTGCACTGTCGACAAGAAAGGCGGGTTTTGCGCCGGGATAGGGCGGGGCTTCCTCAAAGCCTTTGTCCAGTCCTGCATCTGTCTTTTTCAGGAAAAACTGATTGTCACAGATTAAGCCGATGATTTTTCCATCGCAGTAAACGCCGTAGTCCCCGAACATTTTTTTGCATGTGATTTCGCCCGCGCCGCTGAGCTGCCCGCGGATATATTCTACAAAATCAGGATTTGAAGCCATGTGGTTCCTCCTTTTTCCCTAATCAAAGAGTCTTTTGAGAACAGTATAACGCAAAAATGGGGGAAGGAAAAGGTTTTTTATTGCAAAAAATGGTTGTAATGTTGAAACAAGTGTGATATAATCCCATAGGTAACAAAATAACACACGTATCTGCTGCCGCAGGTTTGGTGCCGGTCGGGCCGGTTTCCTGCGGGAAGATGCGGAGGACAAACCAACAGGAGGTGCGCTATGAGCGTAATTTCAATGAAACAGTTACTGGAAGCAGGTGTACATTTTGGACACCAGACAAGAAGATGGAACCCCAAAATGGCGGAATACATCTTCGCGGAACGCAATGGCATCTACATCATCGACCTTCAGAAAACAGTAAAAAAGGTTGACGATGCGTATGCTGAAATTTGCAAATGTATCGCGGACGGCGGTGAGATCCTTTTTGTCGGCACAAAGAAGCAGGCACAGGAATGCATCCGTGAAGAAGCGGACAGATGCGGCATGTACTATGTAAACCAGAGATGGCTCGGTGGTATGCTGACGAACTTCAACACCATCAAAACCAGAATCGCACGCCTGAAAGAGCTGGAAAAAATGCAGGAAGACGGCGTTTTTGAAGTTCTTCCCAAGAAGGAAGTTGCGAAACTGATGCACGAGATGGAAAAACTTGAGAAGAATCTGGGCGGCATCAAAAACATGAAAAAGGTGCCCGATATGATGTTCGTTGTGGATACAAGAAAAGAAAGAATTGCCGTACAGGAAGCGCATACGCTGGGTATTCCCATCGTTGCAATCGTAGATACAAACTGCGACCCTGATGAGATTGACTATGTTATCCCCGGCAATGATGACGCAATCCGCGCCGTTAAGCTGATTGCTTCCAAGGTTGCTGACGCTGTGCTGGAATCCAAGCAGGGTGAGCAGGAGGCAGAAGAGCCTGCTGCAGAAGCGGCGGAAACAACGGCAGAATAATTAAAGATATTTGCCCGAGCTTCAGCCGAACCAAAGGACGGGCTGGAGCTCTTTCTTTTCAGAAATACGATATGATAAAACGGAGGGAATATAAATGGCTATTACAGCGGCAATGGTAAAAGAACTGAGAGAAATGACAGGCGTTGGCATGATGGATTGCAAAAAGGCCCTGACAGAAACAGACGGCGATATGGAAAAGGCTGTTGAAATGCTGAGGGAAAAAGGCCTTGCGGCGTCCGCAAAGAAGGCTGGCAGAATTGCGTCCGAAGGTATGGTTGAGATTCACCTGAGCGAGGACAATAAGTCCGGCGCAATTGTAGAGGTAAACTCCGAAACAGACTTTGTTGCGAAGAATCAGGTATTCCGTGATTATGTTGCGGCGGTTGCAAAGCAGGCGTCTGAAACATCTGCAAAGGATATGGACGCTTTCTTTGAGGAGAAATGGGCAGTTGACCCTCAGTATACCGTAAAAGAGGCTCTGAGCCAGCAGGTTGCGGTTATCGGCGAAAACCTGAACATCAGACGTTTTGAGAAATATGAAAAGGCACAGGCTGGCAAGCTGGTTTCCTATGTGCATGGCGGCGGCAGAATCGGCGTTCTGATTGAGCTGGCTTGCGAAAAGGAATGTGATGAGCTGGTAGAACTGGGCAAAAATGTTGCAATGCAGATTGCTGCCCTGAAGCCCCAGTTTATTACAGAGAAGGACGTTCCTGCTGATTTTATCGAGAAGGAAACAGAAATTCTGACAGCACAGGCGAAGAACGACCCCAAAAATGCAAACAAGCCTGACAATATCATTGCAAAGATGATTGAAGGCAGATTGAAAAAGGAACTGAAAGAATTCTGTCTGGTTGATCAGCCTTATGTAAAAGATGGCGACCTGACTGTTCAGAAATATATTGATTCCGTAGCAAAGGAAATCGGCGCAGATATCCAGATTGTGCGTTATGTTCGTTTTGAAACGGGCGAAGGTCTGGAGAAAAAGGACGAAAACTTTGCCGAGGAAGTAGCAAAGGCAATGAACTAAGCTAAGTATGCAGAGTGTTGCTGAAAGGCATGCAAATATAAAAAAATAAGCTAAAATCAGGCGGTATAGCCCCTGCTATAAGGGGTGTACCGTCTTTTTTGTACTTTTTTATGAAATTTCTAGGCGGAATGGAAAAGGTTTGCTATAATGTAGGCAATAATACACACAAGAATCACAAAAAGGAGATTGCATATGCTGAAGGGAAAAACTGTTATTTTGGGCGTTACAGGGAGCATTGCGGCTTATAAGATGGCGAATGTGGCGAGTATGCTTGTAAAAATGAGATGTGATGTACACGTCATACTGACTCCAAATGCTGCCCAGTTTATCACACCAGTCACATTTGAAACGCTGACGGGAAACAAATGTATGGTCGATACGTTTGACCGGAATTTCCAGTTCCATGTGGCGCATGTTTCGCTGGCGAAAAAAGCAGATGTCCTGCTGGTTGCACCAGCCTCTGCGGATGTTATTGGAAAGCTGGCACACGGGATTGCCGATGATATGCTGACGACAACGGCACTGGCGTGCACCTGTAAAAAGCTGATTGCTCCCGCTATGAATGTGAACATGTTCCATAATCCTATCGTGCAGGACAACCTGAAAACATTGGCGAAATACGGTTATGAAGTGATTGCGCCTGCAAAAGGATTTCTTGCCTGCCGGGATACTGGTGATGGGAAACTGGAGCGGGAGGAAGTTCTGGTTGGACATATTCTGCGGGAAATTGCGTATGAAAAAGATCTGCTTGGCAAAAAGGTCATCGTAACGGCTGGACCGACACAGGAAAGCATTGACCCTGTGCGCTATATTACAAACCATTCTACGGGCAAGATGGGCTACGAGCTGGCAAGAGCGGCAATGCTCCGCGGCGCGGAAGTAACGCTTGTCAGCGGGGTAACTGCACTGGAACCGCCTCTGTTTGTAGATTTTGTACAGGTAGAAAGCGCGGGTGATATGTTCGAGGCAATGAAGGCGCGCTATCTGGATAACGATATTATTATTAAAGCTGCTGCGGTGGCGGATTATAAGCCGAAAACGGTTGCGAATGATAAGATGAAAAAGAAAGACGGCGAAATGAGCATTGAGCTTGACCGCACGCAGGATATTTTGAAATATATGGGCGAGCATCGGCGGGAAGGCCAGTTTTACTGTGGGTTTTCCATGGAAACGCAGAATATGCTGGAAAATTCCCGCGTGAAGCTGGATAAGAAAAACATTGATATGGTTGTGGCAAACAATCTGAAAGTTGCTGGCAGCGGCTTTGGCACCGATACAAACGTGGTAACAATGATTTCCAAGCAGGAGGAAATCCAGCTGGAGCTTCTGACGAAAGAGATGGTTGCACATAAAATACTTGACGAAATTTTGAAACTCTGGCACTGAGGGTCTATTATCAATCAGCCGTACGCAGTCTGTATGCGGTTTTAGAATAGGTTCTAAAAAGTGGAATGGGCGTTTTGCACAAAAAAAACATGCATTTTTTGTATGTGATAACGGCTCTTTTTGGGCAAAAAAGCGGTCAAATTTATTGACAATGGCTACATGACGTGATACATTAAAGTTACAAATGCGTTATAACGTATTCCTGGCGGGACGCCGTCGGGAGTGGTTTTATCCAAGGAGGACATTTATGGATGCAATGAGCAGTATGATTGCGGCGAATCTGAAACGGATTCGGAAGGAAAAAAAGTTGAGCTTAGACAATGCAGCAGAGATGACAGGAGTCAGCAAAAGCATGCTGGGGCAGATTGAAAGAGGCGAATCCAGCCCGACTGTGGCAACGCTCTGGAAGATTGCTACGGGCCTGCATATCTCATTTACGGCATTGCTGGAAGGGCAGGCAATGGAAACAAAGATTATCCAGAAAGAGGACATACGGCCTCTTTTGAGCGATGAAGGCAGGTTCCGGCTGTTTCCTTTTTTCCCGTATGACGACGCGAAACGCTTTGAAATGCTGTGCATTGAGATGGATTTGGGCTGCCGCTCGGAATCCGCGCCTCATGAGGAAGGAACAGAAGAACTGCTGATGGTTTCCCAGGGGACGCTGCGGCTGACTGTGGACGGGAAGGATTATCTTGTCGAAGCGGGCAACGCAATCCGTTACCAGGCGGATAAAGCGCACATTTATGAGAATGCAGGGGAAACACCGGCCAAACTTTATATGGTAATTTATTACAGGAAATAGCTTGAAAGGTCAGGTGGGAAATATGAGTGTTACGCCCAGAGTAGAAAAAATTCGTCAGAACTATGTCAATACAAAACCATCTATTTCTTATGAAAGAGCAAGGATTTGGACGGAATCCTTCAAACGGACGGAAGGACAGCCGGCGGCAATCCGTACCGCGCAGGCGTTTTATGATACCTGCAATGAGCTTTGCGTTAATATTTTTGAGGGCGAGCTGATTGTCGGCGCAAGCGGGGAATTCCGCAAATGCGGTATACTGACGCCGGAATTTGCGTGGAAATGGGTAGACGATGAGATGGACAATTTTCCGTCCCGCCCGCAGGACCCGTATGAAATGACGGACGAACAGAGGAAATTTGTGCGGGAAAACATATTCCCGTATTGGAAAGGCAAATCCGTTGAAGATGCGTTTCTTGCGCGTACTTCCGAAGAAACAAAAAAAATTGGTGTGGATACGGGCTTTTTGGATACAGATTCCAAATGGCGTAATGGTATTGGCGAAATTTCTCCCGATTATATTGACCAGCTGTTCCCGAAGGGTTTTGGCGGCATAAAGCGCGAAGCTGAGGAGTATATGGCGGAGCTGAACGAGGCAATACCGGAAGATAAGGACAAAATGGTATTTTACCGTTCCATTATACTGGTAAGCGATGGTATTGTCCGGTTGGCGAACCGCTATTCCGAAAAAGCAAAGGAAATGGCGGCTGAGGAAAAGGACGAAGCAAGGAAAGCGGAACTGCTGGAAATTGCGGAGGTCTGCGCGAATGTGCCTGAAAATCCGCCGACTTCCTTCAGGGAGGCATTGCAGTTTGCGTGGTTTGTGCAGCTGGGCGGTATTATTTCCGAAAATCCGCTGGCATTGAATCCCGGGCGTTTTGACCAGTACATGTATCCGTATTACAAAGCAGATGAAGAAGCAGGGAAGATTGATTATGATACCGCGCTGGAACTGGTAGAATGTTTGTGGCTGAAATACAGCGAATGGGCATGGACAATTTCCGCAAACACGGCGGATTTCTTCGCGGGCTATACGAATTTTGAAAACCTGACCGTCGGCGGTTCTACGGTGAGCGGCGGCGATGGTACGAATACAATTTCTTATATGGCGATACAGGCGACAAAGGAAACGAAATGCCATCAGCCGACGCTGAGCTGCCGCATCCACCCCGACTGCCCGCCTGAGTTTATGGAGGCTGTGACGGATTTGGTATCTACGGGCTGTGGTTTCCCTGCAATCCATAGCGACCGCACGGGCTACCAGATGCTGAGTAATTTGGGATATGCGCCGGAAGATGCGAAGGACTGGAATAACTGTGGCTGTGTTGTGCCGCATTCCAGAAAAACATTTGAATGGACGTCTTCCTGCAATATCAGCTTTGCAGCCGCGCTGGAATTTGCGCTGAACGAGGGTCGGAGCCGTTTGACGGGTGAATTGGTTGCCCTGCCGGAAAAAGACCCGAAAACATTTGAATCCTATGAGGAAATTGAAGCAGCTTTGCTCCGTCAGTTCTCCTTTATGGTAAAACATGGCGTAATCAGCCTTCTGACTGCGCAGAAGATACATAAAGAACAGGCACCGCGTCCGTTCCTGTCTGCATGCAACGAATACTGCCTGAAAAATGGCAAGGATTTGGTGGACGGCGGCGCAAAATACAACATTGGGCCTGTATTCACGGGCGTTGGACTTTCGGTTACGGCAAATTCCCTTGCGGTAATGAAAAAGCTGGTGTTTGAGGATAAAGTGGCAACGATGGCCGAAATCATCGACGCGCTGAACCATAACTGGGAGGGCTACGAAGAACTGCGTGCAAAGGCGCAGGCAGTGCCGAAATATGGCAATGACGATGATTATGTGGACAGCATCGCGAAAAAACTGGCGGATTATTTCTACCATGATGTAACGTCCTATAAGGATATTTATGGACACCACTTTGTAACGGCATTCATGGGCATTTCCAACTACCTGCCTACGGGTAAGGTACTGGGTGCAACGCCGGACGGCAGGAAAGCGAAAGACCCTATCAATGAAGGGGTATCGCCTTATACAGGAACGGATACTTCTACATGTCTGGCGGCTTTGCGTTCCTCTGCGAAGCTGAATCATGATATCCATAGCGGCGGTACGCTGCTGAACCTGCGTCTGAACCATGATTTGGTGGCGACAAAGCGCGGACGTGCGAACCTTGGCGCGATGCTCCAGTCTTATTTTGCGCTGGGTGCGTTCCATGTGCAGTTTAACACTATTTCAAACGAGGTGCTGAAAGATGCGCAGGCGCATCCTGAGAATTACAAAGACCTGTTGGTGCGTGTGGCAGGGTACAGCACGCAGTTTGTAAATCTGTCGAAGTCCATGCAGGATTCCATTATGGCAAGGAACGCACACGAAAGCTTTTGATAAGATAAGACCAAAGGCCTTGGAGGCGCTGCCTCCAAACCTCCGCAAGGGCTTCCACCCTTGACCCGTCTGCCCATCGCATTTTATGCGATGGGTGTAGAAATGGGATAGAATATTGCAGAAGCAGGGAATTTTACCCTTAATCTGTTTTGGAGCAGGCAGAAATTGAGAAATACAGTACAGGTTCCATTTTTGTTACTGCTGTCCGCAAAATGAAGTTTTGCGGAAAAAGGGTCAAGGGACAATGTCCCTTGCGAGGGTTGGGGCAGGGTCCTAATGTCTTTTTTGAAAAGGAGGGGGCTATGAAAGGGTATCTTATGCAGATGCAGCCTTTTTCCGTCAACGACGGGGACGGGATTCGTACAACGATTTTCCTTGCGGGCTGCCCGCTGCACTGCAAGTGGTGTTCCAATCCGGAAGGGATGCACCAAAACCCTCTGGTCGGTTTCTATCCAAGGCTCTGCATCGGCTGCGGTGCGTGCACAAAGGCCTGCCCACAGGGAATTGGAATCAATATGAATCTGGAACGCGAAACATGTACCGGCTGCGGCGCGTGTGTAAAAGCCTGCCCGACAGGGGCAAGAAAACAGCTTGTTTCCATTGCCGATACGAATGAAATCCTATCACAGGCAAAAAAACACCATCTGTTTTACAGGGAATCCGGCGGAGGGATTACATTTTCCGGCGGCGAGGCAACCATGCAGCATGAAGTTCTGGACGAGCTTTCTGAAAAGTTTTATGATTTAAGGTTCAGTCTGGATATTGAAACCTGCGGGAATTTTGATTTCGATGAAACTCTGCCGATATTGAAACGCATGGACTTGATCTTTATGGACTTGAAGCATATGGATTCCGAGCAGCACAGGAAATTCACCGGCGTATCCAACGAACGTATATTGGAAAATATGAAGCGGCTGGGAGAAACCGGAGCGCAGATTGTCATTCGTATTCCGGTGATTGAAGGAGTGAATGCGGACGATGAAAATATCCGGCGCAGCGGAGAGTTTGTAAAAAAATACCTGCCTGAAGCACAGATGGAGCTTTTGCCCTATCACAAATTTGGCTTTGGGAAATATGAAGCGTTGGGAATGGAGCTGCCGCAGGCAGATTTTGCGCGTCCCACAGAAGAGCGAATGGAGCATTTGAGAGGGATTCTGCGCGGGCTTGGTATAGAACTGGCAGATTTCCGTTAAAAAATGTACAGCAGAAAAAGGGCGGCATTTCAGAAAAAGAACGCCCTTTTTTGTTTTGTGGATAAAATGGGGTGGGAATTTGGTTGCAATTATCCCGCTGTTTTTTTATAATAAAAGAAATTGCTGTTCTGGCTGTGGCCAGGGCAGGTACAAAAGAGGAAGAGGGAAATATAAGTGGAAAATTTAATATTTGCCGGAAACGCGGTTGCGCCGACATTCGTTGTGATTGCGCTGGGTTTCTGGCTGAAAAGCAGGGGAATACTGACGGGGGAATTTATCAGCCGGGGAAATGCGCTCTGCTTTCAGGTGTTGTTCCCTATATTGGTATTTTTCAACCTTTATGATGCAGAAAAGATTGATTTTACATACTTAAAACCAATCCTGTTTGCGTTGTGCGTCATTGTGGTATGCGTGTCTTCACTGATGGTTCTTGTCCCACGATTGGTGCGGGAGCGGAAACAGCAGGGAGTTCTGGTGCAGTCTGTTTACCGTGGAAATTATATGTTGTATGGTCTTCCGTTTTCCAGAAGCCTTGGCGGTGAGCCTTGTGTCGCACTGGCAACCTCCATCATGGCAGCAACGTTGCCGCTACTGAATGTCATTGGGGTATTCGTCTATTCCTTTTTTGCGGAAACGGGAGAAAAGCCTGATTTGAAACGGGCTGCTGTAAACGCGATGAAAAACCCCATCATATGGGGTGTTGTTCTGGGTGCGGCGTTTTATGGTTTCCAGATTCCGATGCCGTCTTTCCTGCATGCTGCAGGGAAAGATTTGGCAAAGATTGTCACACCGTTTTCTTTCCTGCTTTTGGGCGGGCAGTTCCGTTTCAGCTCCGCGAAAAAACATTGGAAACCGTTGGCTGCGGGAATTGTGGCGAAGCTGGTCATATTGCCTGTGGTCTTCCTGTGGATTGCTGTTTCTGTGCTGGACATAAGAGGGGATACGCTGGTGCCAGTGTTCATTTTTCTGGCAGCGCCTACGGCGATTACGAATTATCAGATGGCGGTGCAGTTTGATGCGGATTACGAACTGGCAGGGGATTTTTTAGTTTATTCAATGGTTTTTTCAGCGTTTACCATGTTCTTTTTCATATTTTTCTTAAAAACATGGGGATTGATTGGATGAAATATGAGGGACGGCGTCCCGGGATATCAATTAAAATAAAGAAAGGCGGAGAAAAATGATACGTTTTGAATGTGATTACCTGGAAGGTATGCACGAGAAAATATTGCAGAAATTGCAGGAGACAAACCGGGAGCAATATCCCGGCTATGGCAGCGATCCGCATACAGAGCACGCGAAAGCAATCCTGAAGGAGCTTTGCGGCGATGGACATGCGGAGGTGCACCTGCTGGTGGGCGGCACACAGACTAACCTGACAGTCATTTCGTCTATACTGCGCCCGCATCAGGGTGTACTCTGTGTGAATACAGGGCATGTAAATGTGCATGAAACCGGCGCGATTGAAGCGACAGGTCATAAGGTACTTGCCCTGCCCAGTGAGGATGGAAAAATTACGGCGGCACAGATTCAGGCTGCATATGACGGGCACTGGAACGATGTGACGCATGAGCATATGGTTCAGCCTGGTATGGTTTATATTTCCCAGCCGACGGAAAACGGTACAACATACACCAAAGCGGAGCTGGAGGAAATCAGTAAAGTATGCCGCTCCTGCGGGCTGCCGCTTTATCTGGATGGCGCAAGGCTTGGCTATGCTCTTGCATCGGAAGGAAACGACCTGACATTGAAGGACATTACTGCTCTGACAGATGTATTTTATATCGGCGGCACAAAGGTGGGCGCGCTGATGGGTGAAGCTGTTGTGATTGCAAATCCGGCGTTTCAGCGGGATTTCCGCTATCTGATTAAGCAGAAGGGCGCGCTTCTGGCAAAGGGGCGTTTCCTTGGTCTGCAGTTCGAGGCGTTGTTTGAAAACGGGCTGTATTTTGAGATTTCAGAGCATGCCGTAGGGCTGGCAATGAAAATCCGCCGCGCGTTCGAGAATGCAGGCTGTGCAATGCGTTTTGATTCCAAAACAAACCAGCAGTTCCCCATCATTCCGGACGCAATGCTGGACAGGCTGCGCGAAAAATATGCTTTCGATTTCTGGGAAAAGACAGACGAAGGACATACGGCTGTGCGCGTATGCACAAGCTGGGCGACAAAAGAGGAAAATGTGGAAAGCCTGCTTGCGGATGTAAAAATGCTCAGCGGAAAATAACCGGCGGCTTTGGGAAGGAGGACGATGATGGTTCAGATTACGATCGACCCGGAACTGAAAACAATTTGCCCGCAAGCCGTACTGGGGCTTTTGGAGTGTGATGTGCGGGTTGGGCAGGCAGATGAGGAATTTCTGCGCCTGATGGACGAAAAAATTGCGGAGCTGGCGGAAACAGAGCTTTCGCAGGCAAATAAACGGGAGCAGATTCAGCTGACCCGAAAAGGCTATAAGGCTTTGGGGAAGGATCCTAACCGTTACCGCTGTTCGGCAGAGGCGATGTGCCGCCGGATTGCCAAGGAGCGGGGGCTATATGTGATTAACAATGTGGTGGATATCAACAATTATCTTTCCATCAAATCCGGCTATTCTATGGGCAGCTATGACCTTTCGCACACATCGGGTGAAATCGTCTGGAAACGCGCACCGGAGGGGACTGCCTATCAGGGAATTGGAAAGAATGTTTTGAATCTTTCCTTCTTGCCTGTATTATTTGACGCAGAGGGCGCGTTTGGTAATCCCACAAGCGACAGCACGCGCGCAATGGTGACAGATACAACAGAACATATCCTTCTGGTATTTTACTGCTTTGACGGCGGCACGGCGGTGCGGGAGATGCTCGCGGAGGCGGAAGACCTGCTGCGGAAATACGCGGATGGGCAGTATTTTGAAGCGGCTGTTCTGGAATAATACTGCCGAATAAACAGCGGAAGGAAGGGATGCGGTTGAAAGCCTTCGAGAACCTTTATCAAGAGTATTACAACCAGATTTATGGCTTTTTGTACCGGATGTGCGCTGATGCGGGCATTGCGGAGGATTTAACGCAGGAAACCTTTCTGCAGGCATACACTTCCTTCCACCGGTTCCGGGGGGAATGTGAGGTCTTTACATGGCTGGCGGCTATTGCCAAGCACACTTATTTTAAGTATCTGAAAAAGAACAAGCTGCATTTGGATGCGGCTAATCTGGAACTGGTGATAGACAGCTACTGTGAGGGAATGGATGGCCCGGAAGAATATGTACATAAGCAGTATGTAGAAAAAGCGGTGCGCAACGTGCTGGAAAACATCCCGAAAAAATACAGGGACGTTGTACTCCTGCGGATTTATGCGGAACTGCCCTTTTCACAGATTGCCCTGATTTTGAAAATCAGCGAAAATTCTGCGAAAGTGATTTATTTCAGGGCAAAAAAGCTGCTGATGGAGGTGTTGAAAAATGAACTGGAAATGTGATGTTGTGATGGATCTGGCTTCCCTTTACCATGACGGTGTAGCAAGCGAGGGCAGCAGGCGGCTGGTGCGGGAGCATCTGCGGCAATGTCCGGAATGCAGGGCGTATTACAGGCATTACCGTTCTATACGGCGCAAAACATATAGGGAGGCGATGCGCCTGGAAAATGGGCAGGAATATGTCCGGCTTGCGAAACGGATGCGTATGCGCCGTACACTGGCGTTTTCGGGCGTGCTTTCCTATGTCGGCGCGACGCTCTGTATTTTTGTGCTGCATTCTCTGCATAAGAAGGGAAAAATAAAAATGCTGCGGTTTTAGGGCTGAGCAGGGGAGCAGATTGAAATAAAAGCAGCAAAAAAGCAGGGACAGCTGTCAACGGGCATTATCAAAAGAAAAATTCTTAGGCAACTGCTTTGAATACTGTTCCTGCTTTTTGTATGATTCTTATTCTTTAGCCTTGGATTCACAGTAGATGCAGCGGTAAGTGCCGTGCTCTCTGTCTGTCAGCTTAAAGATATGTGGAATTTCCTGCTCCACAGAGGTGATGCAGCGCGGATTTTTGCATTGTATGATATTTGTCAGCTTTTCGGGCAGCTGTGGATGGAATTTTTCTATCAGCACGCCTTCCCGAATGACATTGACAGTAACGCCGGGATCTACATAGCCTAAAATATCCAGATCCAGTTCCAGTGCGGTATCCACTTTTATAATATCTTTTTTGCCCATTTTTTGGCTGGGCGCGTTTTTTATCAGGGCGATAGAGCAGTCCATGCTGTCAAGATGCAGGAAGTGATACAGTTCCATGCCTTTCCCTGCCAGAATATGGTCAATGACGATGCCGTTTGTAATCGAATCAATCTTCATGCTCATTCCACCTCCAGAAGCTTCAAAATCAATGCCATGCGGATATACTTCCCATTGGATACCTGTTTGAAATAGCATGCGCGCGGGTCATCGTCCACAGCTACGGAAATCTCATTCACGCGGGGCAGGGGATGCATGACGCAAAGGTCTTTTTTTGCGGTTTCCAGCTTATCTAATGTGAGGATATAGCTGTCCTTCAGGCGGATATAATCCGCTTCATTGAAAAAGCGTTCCCGCTGTACCCTTGTCATATAAAGAATGTCCAGCTGAGGCATGACTTCCTCCAGGCTGCGTGTTTCTTCATAAGAAATGCCGTTTTTCTGCATTTCCTGTATCATATATTCCGGTACGCGGAGTTCTTCCGGCGAAATCATAACGAAATGCACGCCTTCATAGCGGCTCAGCGCATGAATCAGGGAATGCACTGTCCGCCCGAATTTCAAGTCCCCGCAGAGCCCAACGGTCAGATGGTCGAACCTGCCTTTTTCCCGCTGAATGGTCAGGAGGTCTGCGAGCGTCTGGGTAGGGTGGTTATGCCCGCCGTCACCTGCGTTGATAACGGGGACGGGGGAGCGCATGGACGCAATCATGGGCGCGCCTTCTTTGGGGTGGCGCATGGCGATGATGTCCGCATAGCAGCCGACTGTGCGCACAGTATCCGAAACGCTTTCGCCTTTGGCGGCGGAGCTGTTGTTTGCTGCGGAAAAGCCAATGACATTGCCGCCCAGCTCCAGCATGGCAGCCTCAAAGCTGAGGCGCGTGCGCGTGGAAGGCTCAAAAAAGAGCGTTGCCAGTTTTTTGTGCCTGCATTTTTCGCAGTATTTTTCTGGATTGGCAATGATGTCGTTTGCGGTGTCAATCAGTCCGGTGATTTCCTCTACGCTTAAGTCTACAATGTCAATCAGGCTTCTCATATGTTTACCCCCTCCAGCTTTCATCATTCGGGTTATTGCGGAAAGCCATCAGGCGGGCAATATCGGCTTCTTTGATATAACCTTCGCGCGCGGCAACTTCTGCAACCGCGTCAAAATCCGAAAGGCTGATGTTTTTTACATTGGCTTCCGCCATACGTTCCAGTCCTTTTTTCATGCCATAAGTAAAAATGCTTACAACGCCAAGCACGTCCGCACCTGCTTCCCGCAATACGTTTACCACTTCCAGAACGCTGCCGCCTGTGGAAATCAAATCTTCCACAACAACGACTTTCTGACCTTTTTCCAGCTTGCCTTCAATCTGGTTGTTTCTGCCGTGGTCCTTTGCGCCGGAGCGTACATAGCCCATCGGCAGACCCATCAGGTGTGCAGTGATGGCGGCATGTGCGATGCCTGCCGTGCTTGTACCCATCAATACCTCGCAATCGGGGTATTCTCTGCGTATTGTTTCTGCCAACGCATTTTCTACATGATTCCGCACCCCGGGTGCAGTCAGCGTCAGGCGATTATCGCAGTAAATGGGGCTTTTGATGCCGCTTGCCCATGTAAACGGCTCCTCAGGGCGCAGGAATACCGCGCCGATGGAAAGCAGGTCTTTTGCAATCTGTTCTTTGATGTTCATTCGTGTCCCCTCCTAGAGATGCATACAGTAAAACCTTGAGGCTCTGCCTCAAACTCCGCTTCTTTCTTTACAAAGAAACAAGCAAAGAAGATAGTGCGAAACTACGTTTCGCTATATCTGGAAATTAAAATATTTTCTTATAAAAACTCAGCAATACATCTTTTGTACGCCGCAACGGGGTCAGCCGCCTCTGTGATAGGCCTGCCCACAACGATATAATCCGAACCCAGCTCTTTTGCCTTGGCGGGCGTGGTAACGCGTACCTGGTCGCCGACATTCCCATCTGCAAAGCGTACACCCGGTGTTACAGTCAGGAATGTATCTCCGCACACGCCTTTGACCTTGCCAGCCTCAAGCGGGGAGCAGACCACACCGTCCAACCCCGCAGTCTTTGCGTTTGCGGCATAATGCAGAACAACTTCATCCAGTGCGTGGTCAATCAGCAGGTCATTTTTCATGCGTTCCTCGCTGGTAGAGGTCAGCTGGGTAACGGCAATGAGCAGGGGACGTGTGCCGTCCGGACGTGTCAGCCCTTCCAGTGCTGCTTCCATCATGCTGATCGTTCCGGCGGCATGAAGATTCACAATATCCACATCCAGCGCGGAAAGAACAGCCATAGCTTTTTTGACTGTGTTCGGAATATCATGCAGCTTGAGGTCCAGAAATATCCTGTGACCCCGCCGCTTGATTTCCCGCACGATTTCAGGCCCTTCGGCATAAAAAAGCTCCATGCCGACTTTCAGAAAGGGTTTCGCGCTTTCGCCGTTGAATTTATCAAGAAATGTCAGAAGTTCGGCTTTGCTGCTGAAATCGCAGGCGATAATAACGTCTTTGCTCATTTGTGCGCACCTCCTATAATGTCGTTTAAGTCGTTGATATGGTATTTTTCCATTACGCGGGGCAAATCTTCTATAATAGTTTTGCAGATGAAGGGGTCAACCAGATTTGCCGCGCCAATCTGCACCGCAGTTGCGCCCGCAAGCATCATTTCAATCACATTTTCTGCTGAGGAAACGCCGCCGATGCCCATGATGGGGATTTTCACAGCCTCCGCAACCTGGTAAACCATGCGCAGGGCAACGGGGAAAATCGCGCTGCCGGAAAAGCCGCCCATTTTATTGGCGATAACAGGGCGTTTTGTTTTCAAATCAATTCGCATTCCCATTAGCGTGTTAATCAGGCTGATGCCATCTGCCCCTGCTTCTTCACATGCTTTCGCGATGGATACAATATCCGTTACATTGGGGCTCAGCTTCATGTATACAGGTTTTTTCGTGACAGACTTAACGGCTCTTGTGACTTCCGCAACAGCTTCAGGGCTTGTGCCGAAGCTCATGCCGCCATGATGTACGTTCGGACAGCTGACATTGACCTCAAGGAGCCCGACCTGCTCCTGTTTGTCCAGCTTTTCACAGGTGTATGCGTATTCGTCCACAGAAAAGCCGCTGACATTGGCAATGACAGGCTTATGGAAGCATTTTGCCAGTTTGGGCAGTTCCTCGGAAATTACTTTTTCAACGCCGGGATTTTGCAGCCCAACGGAGTTAATCATGCCTGCCGGACATTCCGCGATACGAGGCGTAGGGTTGCCGAAACGGGGTTCTTTTGTCGTTCCCTTGAAGGAAAAGGAGCCGAGGATGTTGATGTCATACAGTTCCGCAAATTCATACCCATAGCCGAATGTGCCGCTGGCGGGGATGATGGGATTTTCCAGCGTCAGGCCGCTGAGGGTTACGCTTGTTTTTACCATAGGATTTCCTCCTTTTCCAGCACAGGGCCGTCCTTGCAGATGCGCTTGCTGCCGTATTTTGTCTGGCAGGAGCAGCCCATGCACGCGCCGAAGCCGCAACCCATGCGTTCCTCGAAGCTGAGCTGTCCGCTTGTTTTTGTGCAGGCGGAAAGGGCTTTCAGCATAGGCTCCGGCCCGCAGGCGTAAAAATAGGTGTAATCGGGAAGGGCGGTGACGACATCGGTTACAAAGCCTTTCGTGCCAAAGCTGCCGTCTGCGGTAGCGATATGGACTTCCGTGCCAAGGGCTTCAAATTCTGCCGTATAGAACATTTCTTCTTTCCGGTTGAAACCGAGGATCACAATGGGGCGCTTGCCTTCCGCGAGCAGTTTTTTTGCCAGCGCATACATCGGCGGCACACCGGCCCCGCCGCCCACCAGCAGGGGACGTTCTCCGCTGGGCGCGGTATTGTAGCCGTTGCCAAGTCCGGTCAGTATGTCCAGCTTATGCGGGGCTTTCATGCGGCGCATAGCTTCCGTACCTTTGCCGACTGTTTTGTAAATGATTGTCAGGCTGTTTTTTCCGTAATCACATACGGAAATCGGGCGACGCAGGAAAAAGCTGTTCAGCCGGATATTGACAAACTGCCCGGGTGCGGTAATGGCGGAGGTATCTCCCGCCAGAACCATTTTGTATACACCTTCGGCAAGCTGTTCGTTGCTTTGTATGGTGAAAAGAGATTGCTTCACAAAAATCCTCCTAAAGACTATTTTATCATGAAAGCGAGAAAGCCCGCTTTATTTATGCAAAACCAGAGCAGTAAGGAGATTTTCCGCCTGCTCTGATTTTGGAAATCCGGTCAGGGGTGGAATTCCTGAGGGATCTTTACGCATCAATCGTAGATATTGCTAACGTTGTTTCTTCCAGTACGTCAAGCAGTACGCTGACAGTATCCAGCGCGGTGAATACAGTGATGTTATTTTCCACAGCGCACTGGCGGATATCCTGCCCGTCGCTCATGCCTTCTGTGGAATTGATATCTCTTGTATTGATAACATAGCTGACATATCCCTGACGGATGGATTCCACAATTTCTTCGCTGCCTTCGGAAAGTTTTTTCTTCACCCGGGTGCGGATGCCATGTTCTTTCAGGAAATCCGCTGTACCTTTTGTTGCTTCAATATTGAAGCCGAGTTCGTAGAACCGCCGGATTAGCGGCAGGGCTTCCTCCTTATCTTTATCCGCGATAGTCGCAAGCACAGTACCATAATTCTGTATATTCATGCCGGATGCCTGCAAAGCCTTATAGAGTGCGCGGTTCAGCTTGTTGTCATAACCGATAGCCTCCCCCGTGGATTTCATTTCAGGGGAAAGGTAGGTATCCATGCCGTGCAGCTTAGAGAAGGAGAAAGCAGGCACTTTAACATACCATCTCTTTTTTTCATCGGGATACAGCCCGAATATGCCCTGTTCTTTCAAACTCTTGCCAAGGATGACCAGTGTTGCAATATCCGCAAGGGAGTAGCCGGTCGCCTTCGAAAGGAAGGGAACAGTACGGGAGGAACGGGGGTTTACCTCGATAACATAAACATTATCCTGCTTGTCCACAATAAACTGGATATTGAACAGGCCGTTAATACCGATACCAAGTCCCAGCTTTTTGGTGTATTCAAGAATTTTCCCTTTTGCTTTGGCGGATACACTGAATGTCGGGTATACGCTGATGGAGTCGCCGGAATGGATACCTGTCCGTTCAACGTGTTCCATGATGCCGGGCACGAATACGTCGTTTCCGTCACAGACTGCGTCCACCTCCAGCTCCTTGCCCTGGATATATTTGTCTACCAGTACAGGCTGGTCCTCGTTAATGGCTACCGCGCTTTTCAGATATGTGCGGAGTGCGTCCTCGTTCGCGACAATCTGCATTGCACGACCGCCCAGTACATAGGAAGGGCGCACCAGTACGGGATAGCCAATCTCATTTGCCGCCTTTACGCCGTCCTCAATATTCGTAACAGCGCGGCCTTTGGGCTGAGGGATATCCAGTTTTTCCATAATATGCTCGAACGCATCGCGGTTTTCGGCTTTTTCGATTGCCGCAACGTCTGTCCCGATGATTTTAACGCCGCGCTCCATCAAAGGCTCTGCAAGGTTGATTGCGGTCTGTCCGCCCAAAGAAGCAATCACGCCGATTGGCTGCTCTATTTCTACAACATTCATAACGTCTTCCACAGTTAGCGGCTCGAAATACAGTTTGTCGCTTGTGGTATAGTCCGTGGAAACGGTTTCGGGGTTGTTGTTTATGATGATGGATTCATAGCCGAATTCCTTGATTGTTGTAACAGCGTGTACGGTGGAGTAGTCAAATTCCACGCCCTGACCGATACGGATAGGGCCGGAACCGAGTACAATGATTTTCTTTTTATTGCTGATTTTAGATTCGTTCCCTTCCCCATAAGTAGAGTAGAAGTAGGGGATATATCCGCCGCAGCCGCTTGTTTCAATCATTTTGTATACAGGGAACAGCTGCATGTCACGCCGCAGCTGGAACACATCCACTTCTTTCCAGTTCCAGAGTTTCGCGATAATCTGGTCGGAGAAGCCCGTTTTTTTAGCGGTTTTCAAGATTTCCCTGTTCCCGACATTCTGAGAAAGTACGGTTTCATAATCCACAATGTTTTTCATAACCTCGAGGAAATATTTTGTGATTTTTGTTGCCTCGAAAATATCGTCCAAAGAAACGCCGTTGCGGATGAGCTGCGCAATGGCATAGATTCTGTCGTCCGGGCTGCGGGAGATATACTCCAGCAGTTCTTCGCTGGGCGTATGGTCGAATTTCGCCATGTACAGGTGGCAGACGCCAATTTCCAGAGAGCGGATGGATTTCAGCAGGCATTCCTCCAGTGTGCGTCCGATGCCCATAACTTCGCCTGTTGCTTTCATCTGTGTACCGAGCGTATTTGCGGCGGACGCAAATTTATCGAAGGGGAAGCGGGGCATTTTTGCTACAATATAATCCAGAGCCGGTTCAAAATTAGCGGTGGATTCAGAAATTTTGATTTCGTCCAGCGTCATGCCGACAGCAATTTTTGCCGTAACGCGGGCGATAGGGTAACCGCTGGCTTTGGAAGCAAGCGCGGAGGAACGGGAAACACGCGGGTTGACCTCAATCAGATAATACTGGGAGGAATCAGGGTCAAGCGCGAACTGCACATTGCAGCCGCCTTCAATTTTCAGTGCGCGAATGATTTTCAGCGCGCTGTCCCGCAGCATATTGAAATCATGGTCGTTCAGTGTCAGGATTGGCGCCACAACGATAGAATCGCCGGTATGTACGCCAACGGGGTCAACGTTTTCCATACCGCAGATGGTAATGGCGTGGTCGGTTGCATCGCGCATGACTTCAAATTCGATTTCCTTATAGCCTTTAACGCTCTTTTCTACCAATACCTGATGTACGGGAGAGAGCTTGAGGGCGTTTTTCATGATATCCACCAGTTCACGTTCGTTTTCCGCAAAGCCGCCGCCTGTGCCGCCGAGTGTGAATGCCGGGCGCAGTACAACGGGATAGCCGATTTCATTTGCCGCCTTGATGGCTTCTTCTACGGAGTATGTGATTTCAGAAGGGATAACGGGCTCGCCAATGCTCTGGCAGAGTTCTTTGAACAGCTCTCTGTCCTCGGCGCGCTCGATGCTTTCGCAGCTTGTACCCAGCAGCTCTACCTGACATTCGTGCAGTATGCCTTTCTTTTCCAGCTGCATGGCAAGGTTCAGACCTGTCTGCCCGCCGATGCCCGGGACGATAGCGTCAGGGCGTTCATAGCGGAGGATTCTTGCGATGTATTCCAATGTAAGCGGTTCCATGTAAACCTTATCGGCGATGGTTGTATCGGTCATGATGGTAGCGGGGTTGGAATTAACCAGTACCACCTGGTAACCTTCTTCTTTCAGTGCAAGGCACGCCTGTGTGCCTGCGTAGTCAAATTCTGCGGCCTGCCCGATTACAATGGGGCCGGAGCCGATAATCAGAATTTTTTTCAGGTCTGTTCTCTTTGGCATAATCTTTTTTCCTCCTTAAAATATATAAAAACTACAGGTATTGCTGTGTGAAGATTGTGGGACGCCGTTCTGCACCCCGCAAGGGATTGGGGCAGCGCCCCGGGGGTCTAATTCTTTTTCCAGACGATATTGCCCTGATACATTGTCAGAACACATCGGCCGAAAACTTCTTTGCCTGCGAATGGTGTTGCTCGTCCTTTTGTAAGGAAAGTTTCAGGATCGATGGTATACGCTTCGTCCAAATCATATACGGTAAAGCTTGCAGGCTCTCCCTCCCCCAGGGGGGTGCCTATGCCGAAGCGTTCACGCGGATTGGTATGCATAAGCGCAATCAGCTGCTCCAGTGAAAGTGTGCCGCTTTTAACCAGTTCTGTATACAGCACAGGGAACGCCGTTTCCAGCCCGACCACGCCCATCATGCTGCCGGAAAGCCCCCTGCTTTTTTCCTCAGCGGAGTGGGGCGCATGGTCTGTGGCAATCATGTCTATGGTGCCGTCCAGAAGTCCGGCAAGCAATGCCTGCCTGTCTTCTTCGGCGCGGATGGGCGGGTTCATCTTGAAACGTCCGTCCTCTTGCAGCATACTGTCGTTCATGGTCAGGTAATGCGGAGCGGTTTCGCAGGTCACATCCAGCCCCTTCGCTTTTGCCTGCCGAATCAGCGCGACACTTTCTTTTGTAGAGATATGACAGACATGGTATTTGCAGCCTGTTTCCTCTGCAAGCTTCAAATCCCGTTCTATCTGCTTCCATTCGCTTTCCGAGCAGATGCCTTTATGCCCGTGACGCGCGGCATATTCTCCGGCGTGGATATAGCCGCCGTTCAGCAGGGAATTGTCCTCGCAGTGTGCGGCAAGAATTTTGCCTGTTTTGCTGATTTTTTGCATTGCCTGACGCATCTTTTCGTCACTTTGTACACCGCGTCCATCATCGGAAAAACCGCAGACATCACTGGCAATTTCTTCATAAGCCGCAAGCTCCTGCCCGTTTTCGCCAATCGTGACCGCGCCGTAGGGAACGACCTGTATACAGGCATTCTGACGAATTGCGTCAAGCTGAGCGGCAAGATTTTCGGCACAATCCGGTACGGGATTCAGGTTCGGCATGGGGCAGACAGCAATATAGCCACCTTTTGCGGCGGAATCTGTGCCGCTTTTGATGCTCTCCTTATAAAAAAATCCCGGTTCTCTCAGATGTACATGAACATCAATGAAACCAGGAAACAGATACTGACCGGATAAATCAAAGATACTGCCGCTGTCCTTTGGAGAAAAAGGGCGGGAAGAAATTTCGGAAATTCTGCCGTTTTCGACAAATACGTTGGTTTTTACAAATTGACCGCAGATAAACACATTTGCATTGGATAAAATGTACTTCAAAGTTTTTGGCTCCTCTCGCCTGGAATGAAGAATAAATGTATTTCTTTACAAATTGTCAGTAGTATATCATATGGATTTAGGCGTGTCAAGCTTTCTTTTATGAGAAATTTTTTGCCCCTTCATTGACAAGCGGGAAAGCCATGTGTTAGACTGAAACTGTCAATTTGAGAGGTTTTCCGCGGAGGGGAGGCGGCGTGTCTGGTATGCCCCGGAAGCTTTCCGCGTACGGCCCGTCTGGAACGCTTTTCGGAACGCGGCTGCTTTTGCCGAAGTCTGGGCAGTCCGGTTTCCGTTTCGGAAATAGGACTACCCTTTTTACGTTTCGGCTATCCGCTCATCAATGTTATTCTTATATTTTTGCAGGAGGTTATCCATGAAGAAAATAGCTATCGTTATGGGCAGCGACAGTGACTTGCCCGTAGTGGAAAAGGCAATGGCAACGCTGGAAAAATTTGGCGTATCGTTTGAGGCGCATGTCTATTCTGCTCACCGCACACCGGAGGAGGCGCGCGCGTTTGCGCTTGGCGCAAGGGAGAAGGGCTTTGGCGCAGTTATCGCGGCAGCAGGAAAGGCGGCGCATCTCGCGGGTGCAATGGCTGCAAACACGACACTGCCTGTCATTGGAATCCCTATCAAATCTTCCACGCTGGACGGGCTGGATGCACTGCTTTCGACTGTGCAGATGCCAGGGGGAATGCCTGTGGCAACGGTAGCCATTGACGGAGCGGAAAATGCCGCCCTGCTGGCGATACAGATTCTGGCTGTGGAGGATGCTGCACTTGCGGAAAAGCTGAATGCGGCAAGAGCTGAAGCGGCGGCTAAGGTGCTGGAAAAAAACCGGCAGCTTGAAGAAAAATACAGAAAATAAGTTTTATATTTCCCGCAGAGCCAATCCCTCAAAAGCTTTGGAAATCGGCTGAGAAGTACAGAGGACAGAGCGGCTCAGCAACAGATTCCTGCCGCATACAAGCGGCTGGCTTTGCAGCGGTAAAGAGAGAATGGCAGGCTACGGAATATTCCCTGTATATCGGCTGTATTCAGGGAAATGCTTTGAAGGGAATCAATTTTATGCGTCTGCCGGTTCTGAACCATAGGAACAGACAGAAAGCAGGGCGGAGAGAAGTATTCAAACAGCCCTTAATTCAGGGAATAAAAAATACAGAAGATTATAAAAGTAAGTGGAAAATCATGCAGAGAGGTGCGAAAATGAACAAACTTCATGAAGAATGCGGCGTATTTGGCGTTTATGGGAAAGGCAAAGCTGCTGTGGCGGCAACAACTTATTACGGCCTATTCGCTTTGCAGCACAGAGGGCAGGAAAGCTGCGGCATTGTAGTCAATGATGATGGGCTGTTCCATTACCATAAGGATAACGGCCTGGTAAACGATGTATTTACGCCGGAGATTATGGCGGAGCTTGGCGAGGGGAATATGGCGCTGGGCCATACCCGCTATGGTACGACAGGAACAGGGGACAGGCTGAACGCACAACCTATTGTAGTTAACCATATCAAGGGCAGGCTGGCACTGTCGCATAACGGTAATTTGGTAAATTCCTTTGAGCTGCGGCAGGAGCTGGAACTGGAAGGCTCTATTTTTCATACCACAAGCGATACAGAGGTTATTTCCTATATTATTACAAAAGAACGGCTGAAAGCCCCTTCCATCGAGGAAGCGATCAACCGTGCGATGAACAGAATCAAAGGGGCGTACTCCTTTATCGTAATGTCCACATCGAAAATGATTGCGGTAAGAGATCCGCATGGTTTCCATCCGCTTTGCTACGGTGTGACAGACGACGGCACTTATATCATTGCTTCCGAAACCTGTGCGCTGGATGCGGTAGGCGCAAAATTTGTACGGGACGTAGAGCCGGGCGAAATTGTTGTATTTGACGGCAGTGAAATCCGCACGATTACAGACCATGTCGGTGAAACACCGAAACATCTTTGTATTTTTGAGCATATCTATTTTTCAAGACCCGACTCCGTTGTGGACGGCATCAGCGTACACCGTGCAAGAGTAACGGCAGGGGCTTGTCTTGCCATGGAACATCCTGCTCCGGCGGATGTTGTCATTGGCGTACCTGATTCTGGGCTGGATGCGGCAATCGGCTATTCCAGACAATCGGGAATCCCTTACGGAATAGGCTTTATCAAAAATAAGTATATTGGACGTACGTTTATTGCCCCGGGGCAGAAGGTGCGTGAAGATAAAGTACGCATTAAGCTGAATGCGGTTTCTGAAACAGTAAAAGGCAAACGCGTGGTGCTGGTGGACGATTCCATCGTAAGAGGCACAACATCCGCAAGAATTGTAAAACTTCTGCGTGAAGCAGGAGCAACAGAGGTGCATATGCGTTCTTCTGCGCCTCCGTTCCTGTATCCCTGCTACTATGGGACGGATGTGGATTCCCGCGAAAATCTGATTGCTGTGAACCATACAATGGACGAAATCTGCCGTATCATCGGCGCGGACAGCCTTGGATATTTGAACCTTGACCATCTGGGAATGCTGATTGGTGTGCCGCGGGGCTGTGGGTACTGCTCTGCGTGCTTTGACGGCAATTATCCCACGGAAATCCCTTCCTGTACGGATAAAAATAAATTTGAGCGCAAGCTGAGTGAGAGAGGAGATAAGAAATGAAAAGCCAGAGTGAAAGCTATAAAGCCGCGGGCGTAGACATTACTGCGGGCTATCAGGCGGTAGAACTGATGAAAAAACATATCGCAAAGACGCTGACAGCGGGGGCTGTGGGCGATATTGGCGGGTTCGGCGGCCTGTTTGAACTGGATATGACAGGAATTACAAAGCCTGTTCTGGTCAGCGGTACTGACGGCGTGGGAACAAAACTGAAGCTGGCTTTTCTGATGGACAAGCATGATACCGTAGGCATTGACTGCGTGGCGATGTGTGTGAACGATATTATCTGCTGCGGTGCAAAGCCCTTGTTCTTCCTCGATTATATTGCTGTGGGCAAAAACTTCCCGGAAAAAGTTGCGGCTATCGTTTCTGGCGTGGCAGAGGGCTGCGTGCAGTCCGGCGCGGCGCTCATCGGCGGGGAAACGGCGGAGATGCCCGGCTTTTATCCGGAAGATGAATATGACCTTGCGGGCTTTGCCGTAGGCGTTGTGGATAAAGATAAAATTCTGGACAACAAGACGATACAGGCAGGAGATGTTGTAATCGCGCTGCCTTCCAGCGGCGTGCATTCCAACGGCTTTTCTCTGGTGCGGCGGGTGTTCGATGTGGAGCATGCCGATATGAAAACGCCCCTTGCGGAGCTGGGCGGGAAATCCCTCGGGGAAACCCTGCTTGCGCCGACAAAGATTTATGTAAAGCCGATGCTTGCACTGTTTGAGCAGGTGAAGGTAAAAGCGGTTTCCCATATCACAGGCGGCGGCTTTTACGAAAATATCCCCAGAAGCATTCCGAAGGGCTTTGGCGCGAAAATTGCGAAGGATTCTCTGCGGATTCCTCCTGTATTCAGCATGATTGCGGAAAAAGGGAACATTCCCGAAAGAGATATGTTCAATACCTTTAATATGGGCGTCGGCATGAGTGTTGTGGTTGCAAAGGAGGATGCAGATAAGGCTCTGGAAATCCTTAAGGCGAATGGCGAAGACGCGTACATCATGGGCGAAATCATCCCTTCCGAGGAAGGCGTGGTTTTATGCTGAAAACAAAAATAGCGGTGTTTGTTTCCGGCGGCGGCACGAATTTGCAGGCGCTGATTGATGCGGCAGAGCGTGGGGAAATGCCCAGCGGGGAAATCACGCTTGTGCTTGCCAGCAATGAAACGGCATACGCCCTGACCCGTGCGGCGGAAAACGGGATTCCCTCTGCTGTGGTAAAGAGGAAGGATTTCCCCAGCCAGCTTGCGTATGAGGAAAAAATGAAAGAGATTCTGCGGGAAAACGGCGTAGAAATGATTGTTCTGGCTGGATTTATGTCCATTCTGAGCGAAAATTTTACTTCGGCTTATCCGAAACGGATCATCAACGTACATCCCGCGCTGATTCCATCTTTCTGCGGAAAGGGTTACTATGGGCTGCATGTGCATGAAGCGGCATTGGAATATGGCGTGAAAATCACCGGAGCAACGGTGCATTATGTGAATGAAATCCCTGATGGCGGGGAGATACTGTTACAGAAAGCTGTGGAGGTTCTGGAGGGCGATACGCCGGAAATTCTCCAGCGGAGAGTAATGGAACAGGCAGAATGGATACTCCTGCCGAAAGCGGCGGAGCTGGTGGCAAAGGGCTTGCAGAAAGGAAACTAATATGGATATTTACAAAATCAACAGCATGAAAGAGCTGGTGAAAGACCCGTATGTAGGGCGCGGCATTGTCATCGGCAAAACGCCGGACGGTACAAAGGCGGCTGTGGCATATTTTATCATGGGGCGCAGTGAAAACAGCCGGAACCGTGTGTTCCGCGAAAAGGGCGATGACATTATGATCTACCCTTATAATGAGTCTAAAGTTGAGGACCCGTCTTTGATTATTTATGCGCCTGTCCGGAAGCTGGAAAATAAGCTGATTGTGACAAACGGCGACCAGACAGATACAATATATGATTTCGTGAAGGCGGGCAGAACCTTTGAAGAAGCTTTGGAAACAAGAGAATTTGAGCCGGACGCGCCGAATTTCACACCCAGAATCAGCGGTATGCTGACATTTGCGGACGAAGATTTTACCTATAAAATGAGCATACTGAAAAGCGCGGACGCAGAAGGCAGTGCATGCAGCAGATATACGTTTTCCTATCCCGCATTGGCGGGGCTGGGGCATTTTCTGCACACGTATGCCTGTGACGGAAATCCTCTGCCGACTTTTCAGGGTGAACCGGAACGCGCGGTAATCCCGAATGACATTGATGCATTCACAAAAGAAATTTGGGAAGGGCTGAACGAACAGAATAAGATTTCCCTTTATGTGAGATATACAGATTTGAAAACCGGTACGGTGGAAAACAGAATGATAAACAAATACCAGTAAGGATATATCAGCAATGATATGGAGAAAGAGAACTGACAGGAGAACGGAAAGTCTGACAGCCTGATGGCAAAGGGGGATTTTAAGAATGAAAGAATTTGAACTGAAATACGGCTGCAACCCAAATCAGAAGCCGGCAAAAATTTATATGGAAAACGGCGCGGAACTGCCGATTGAGATTTTATGCGGTAGACCCGGCTATATCAATTTTCTGGACGCGTTCAACAGCTGGCAGCTGGTGAAGGAAATCAAGGACGCGCTGGGGATGCCTGCGGCTACGTCTTTTAAGCATGTCAGCCCGACTTCTGCGGCAGTCGGTGCGCCTATGAGTGACGCGCTGAAAAAAGCCTGCTTTGTGGACGACATCGAAGGACTGGACGATTCTCCGCTGGCACTTGCCTATGCCCGTGCAAGAGGGACGGACAGAATGTCTTCTTTTGGAGACTGGATTGCCCTGAGCGATATCTGCGACGAAACAACGGCAAGGCTGATTAAGCGTGAGGTTTCTGATGGCATTATTGCGCCGGGATATACTGACGCTGCGCTTGAAATTCTGAAAAGCAAACGGAATGGGAACTATAATATTGTAAAGATTGACCCGAACTATGTGCCGGAGGAACAGGAGAAAAAACAGGTTTACGGCGTAACATTCGAGCAGGGAAGGAACAATTTCAAGATTGACCGCGCGCTGCTGGATAATGTTGTAACAAAAAACAAGGAACTGCCGGAAGATGCAAAGCGTGACCTGATTATCGCGCTGATTACGCTGAAATATACGCAGTCCAATTCCGTATGCTTCGCGAAAGACGGGCAGGCTATCGGCGTCGGCGCGGGACAGCAGTCCAGAATTCACTGCACAAGGCTGGCAGGCAACAAGGCGGATATCTGGCATCTGCGTCAGCATGAAAAGGTATTGAACCTGCCGTTCCTGCCGCAGATTGGACGTCCTGACCGCGACAATACTATTGACGTTTACATTTCCGATGATTATGAGGACGTACTGGCAGAGGGCGTATGGCAGACACTGTTTACAGAAAAGCCTACACCGCTGACAAAGGAAGAAAAGAAAGCCTACCTTGCCGGAATCAAAGGTGTTGCGCTGGGCAGTGATGCGTTTTTCCCCTTTGGCGACAATATTGAGCGCGCGGCGAAAAGTGGCGTTTCCTATATTGCAGAGCCGGGCGGTTCTATTCGGGACGACAATGTAATTGCGGCGTGCGACAGATTTGGCATGGCAATGGCGTTTACAGGTATGCGCCTGTTCCATCACTGAAAGGGGGAGAATGATGAAAGTAATGGTTATTGGCGGCGGCGGCAGAGAACATGCCATCGTCAAAAAGATAAAGGAGAATCCGGAGGTTACAGAGCTTTACGCTTTGCCGGGCAACGGCGGCATTGCGGCTGACGCGGTATGCGTGGACATTGCGGCAAAAGATGTTGCGGGCGCTGTGGCATTTGCAAAGGAAAAAGGCATTGACTTTGCTGTAGTTGCGCCGGACGACCCTCTTGTGCTGGGCATGGTAGACGCTCTGGAGGAAATCGGCGTACCCTGCTTTGGGCCGGATAAAAAAGCGGCGATCATTGAGGGGAGCAAGGTTTTTTCAAAAGACCTTATGAAAAAATATAATATTCCTACGGCGGAATACGCTGTGTTTGACGATATGGAAAAAGCACTGGCTTATCTGGAAACTGCGCCTGTTCCGACTGTTGTAAAGGCGGACGGCCTTGCGTTGGGCAAGGGTGTTGTGATTGCGGAGACGAGAGAAGCGGCGAAAGATGCTGTCCGTTCCATGATGCAGGATAAGATTTTCGGAGCGAGCGGCGACCATGTTGTGATTGAGGAATTTTTGACAGGCCCTGAGGTTTCTGTGCTGGCGTTTACGGACGGAAAAACCATGAAGCCTATGGTATCCTCTATGGACCATAAGAGAGCGCTGGACGGCGATAAAGGTCTGAATACCGGCGGCATGGGAACGATTGCGCCGAATCCGTATTATACAGAGGAAGTTGCAAAAGAATGCATGGAAACGATTTTCCTGCCGACAATGGCGGCAATGAATAAAGAAGGGCGCACATTCAAGGGCTGCCTGTATTTTGGCCTGATGCTGACGCCGAACGGACCGAAGGTGATTGAATATAACTGCCGTTTCGGTGACCCGGAAACACAGGTTGTTCTGCCTTTGCTGGAAAGCGACCTGCTGACCATTATGCGCCATGTTTCCGCTGGCACGCTGGAACAGGCAGAAGTGAAATTCGGCACGGGTTCCGCATGCTGTGTCATCATGGCTTCGGAGGGCTATCCCAAGAGCTATGAAAAGGGCTTTCCGATTAGCCTGCCGGAAAACAGCAGCCGGATTTTTGTTGCGGGAGCAAAAACGAAGGGCGGGCAGCTGCTGACAGACGGCGGACGCGTGCTGGGCGTAACAGAAACGGCGGATACGCTGGCGGCGGCGATTGAAAAAGCGTATGCAACGGTAAAAACCGTACAGTTTGATAATGCATATTACAGGAAGGACATCGGGCAGAAGGCACTTGCAGCGGAGGGATAAGCATGGTTTACAGAATATATGTAGAGAAAAAAGCAGGGCTTGCTGCTGAGGCGGATTCCCTGCGCGCGGACATTGTGAATCTGCTGGGAATCAGCGGTCTGGAAGGGCTGCGGCTTCTGAACCGTTACGATGTGGAGCGGATTGACAGGGATTTGTTTGAATACTGCAAAAAGGCTGTATTTTCCGAGCCGCAGCTAGATGATTTGCGGGAGGAAATCCCTGCGGACGGCGCGAAGGTGTTTGCGGTGGAATATCTGCCGGGGCAGTTCGACCAACGGGCAAATTCTGCGGCGGAGTGTATCCAGATTATTTCAAAACAGGAACGTCCGCTTGTGCGTACAGCAAGGATTTATTTGCTTTATGGGAAACTGACGGAGCGAGAAGTAGAGGAAATCAAGAAATATGTTATCAATCCCGTTGAGGCAAGGGAGGCTTCTCTTGAGGCATATGACACGCTGGATGTGAAATATGAAATCCCGACGGAGGTTGCTGTGCTGGACGGTTTCCGCAGTCTGGACGAAACGGCTTTGCAGGCGTTTATTGCGGAAAACGGGCTGGCGATGGATTTGGACGACATTAAGGTCTGTCAGAATTACTTCCTGAGCGAACAGCGCGACCCGACGATTACGGAAATCAAAATGATTGATACTTACTGGTCCGACCATTGCCGTCATACGACATTCCTGACAACGATTGACAGCATTCGTTTTGAGGACGAGCTGCTGCAAAAGGCATATAATGAATATCTTGCGGTACGGAAAGAAATCGGGCGGACGAAGCCCATCAATCTGATGGACATGGGCACAATTGCGGCGAAACTGCTAAAACAGCAGGGGAAGCTGGAAAAGCTGGACGAATCTGAGGAAATCAATGCCTGCACGGTGAAAATTGACGTAGAAACGGAAAGCGGTACAGAAAAATGGCTGCTTTTGTTCAAGAACGAAACACATAACCACCCGACGGAAATCGAACCGTTCGGCGGCGCGGCAACCTGTGTGGGCGGGGCAATCCGTGACCCTTTGAGCGGACGTTCCTATGTGTATGCCGCGATGCGTGTGACGGGTGCGGGCAACCCGCTTACGCCGGTTTCTGAAACATTGCGGGGCAAACTGCCGCAGAGGAAAATTGTGACGACGGCTGCGGCGGGGTACAGTTCTTATGGTAACCAGATTGGCTTGGCAACCGGACAGGTAGATGAGCTTTACCATGATGGCTATGTAGCGAAACGTATGGAAATCGGTGCTGTTATCGGTGCGGCTCCGGCGGAAAACGTGCGGCGTGAATGCCCCATTGACGGAGATATCGTGATTTTGCTGGGCGGCAGGACAGGACGCGATGGCTGCGGCGGCGCGACTGGCTCCTCAAAATCGCATACGCTGGAATCTCTGGAAAGCTGCGGCGCAGAGGTACAGAAGGGCAATGCGCCGGAGGAGAGAAAGCTGCAAAGGCTGTTCCGCAACCCCGAGGCTTCCCGTTTGATTAAGCGGTGCAATGACTTTGGCGCGGGCGGCGTTTCCGTTGCCATCGGCGAACTGGCGGACGGTCTGGAAATTGACCTGAACGCTGTCCCGAAGAAATACGATGGGCTGGACGGTACGGAATTGGCAATCAGCGAATCTCAGGAGAGAATGGCTGTTGTTGTGGCGGCGGCCGACGTGGAACGCTTCAGAGCACTGGCGGACAGCGAAAACCTCGAGGCAACGGTCGTTGCAAGGGTGACGGAACATCCATACCTTGTGATGAACTGGAACGGGAAAAAGATTGTAAATATTGCCCGCCAATTTTTGGATTCCAACGGCGCGGAGAAACACATTGATATTACGCCTGACGCACCCCGGGCATTCTCAAAAGAAATTCCAACGGATTTCAAAAAGGGCTATCTGGAACTGGCGGAAGACCTGAACGTCTGTTCCAAACGCGGGCTTTCCGAGCGTTTTGACTCGACTATTGGCGCGGGTACGGTGCTGATGCCGTTTGGCGGCAAAAACCAGCGCACACCCATTCAGGCAATGGTAAATAAGGTTTCTGCGGAGAAAAAGGATACTTCTACCTGCTCCCTGATGGCATGGGGATATAATCCGTTTATCGCGGAGAAAAGCCCGTACCACAGTGCATATCTGGCGGTTGTGGAATCGGTTGCAAAGCTGATTGCGACAGGCGCAAAGTTTGAGGAGGTTTATCTTTCCTTTCAGGAATATTTTGAGAAGCCCATGAAAGACGGCAGACGCTGGGGCAAACCGCTGGCTGCGCTTCTGGGTGCTTTTATGGCGCAGAAGGGGCTGGAAATTGCGGCAATCGGCGGAAAGGATTCCATGAGCGGGACGTTCGAACAGATTGACGTGCCGCCGACATTGGTTTCCTTTGCGGTGACTACGGAAAATATCCATAATATTATTTCCCCGGAATTTAAGGCGGCAGGGCATAATGTTGTGCTTTTGAAGCCGCAATATGATGCAGACGGACTGCCGACAGCGAAAAGCCTGAAGGAGAATTTTGAGGTCGTAAACGGACTGATGCGGCAGGGCAAAGTTGCGGCAGCGTATACACCGACATATGGCGGCGTTGCTGAGGCTGTAATGAAAATGGCTATGGGCAACGACATCGGCTTTGCATTTGCGGAGGGTGTTTCTCTGGACGACTTGTTCGGTTACGCTTACGGCGCGTTCCTTTTGGAAGTGACGGAAGATGTTCCGGCTGGGACACTTCTGGGCACGACAGCCGGCGATGCGGTTACTTTCGGCAATGAAAGCCTTTCTCTGAAAGAACTGTTTGCGGCATATGAAAACAAGCTGGAAGAAATTTACCCTTGCAATATACAGACGGAAAAGAAGGAAATTCCTGTATTTACAAGCAAAAAGGCAGAGGTATATCATGCAAAAGCGACGGTGGCAAAGCCGCGCGTACTGATTCCTGTATTCCCTGGGACAAACTGCGAATATGATTCCGCAAAGGCTGTGGAACGGGCTGGCGCGCAGGCGGAGATTTTCGTAATCAATAACCTTTCTGCAAGCGGTATTGCGGATTCTGTGGTTCGGTTCTCGAAGAAAATGGAGCAGGCGCAGGCGGTATTTATTCCCGGCGGCTTCTCCGGCGGCGATGAGCCGGACGGTTCTGGCAAATTTATTACGGCGTTCTTCCGCAACCCGGAAATCAAAGATGGCGTAACGCGGCTTTTGGAGGAACGGGATGGCTTGATTTGCGGCATCTGCAACGGTTTCCAGGCTCTGATTAAGCTGGGGCTTGTGCCTTACGGCAAAATCATTGATACGGATGAAAACTGTCCGACGCTGACTTATAATACCATTGGCAGGCACCAGTCCAAGCTGGTAAGGGTAAGACTGGCGACGGAAAACTCCCCCTGGCTGCTGAATGTCAATGCTGGCGATGTGTTCAGTGTGCCGGTTTCTCATGGAGAAGGGCGCATTTTGGCAAACGACACACTGGTGAAGGAGCTGGCGAAAAAGGGCCAGATTCTGACGCAGTATGTAGATATGCAGGGTATGCCAACAAACGATATTCAGTATAATCCGAATGGTTCAGCTTATGCAATCGAGGGGCTTATTTCCCCTGATGGGCGTGTGCTGGGAAAAATGGGCCATGCGGAGAGAATTGGCGCGGGACTGTACCAAAATGTGGAAGGCAATTTCGATATGAAGCTGTTCGATTCCCTTGTAGAATATTATAAATAACAAATAGAAAAATGGGCGGGAAAAAGGCGGTTTACCATAGGGAGATAATCTTCTTATGGTAGCTCCCATAAATCCCCCCATTTTTTTTCGCAGAAAAATGAAGAAATGTCGTTTTCATTGTTTGTTTTCCATTAAAAAAATTTAGCGAGAGCAAATAAAATCGTTGAAATCCACGATATGTTATGAAAATAACAAAGAAATCGTCTTTTTTCATAAAAATAAGTATGGAGTTTTATTCAATAGTGGCATTGTAAAAAAAGAAAATGGGTGATAACATATATTACAAGTAATATCTGAATGGCTTTGCGAATGATGCATTGACAGCTTTTGTTCTAAAATTAAAACTGGCAAACGGTCTTTACAAAAAGATTGCTTTCATGTATATTTTTTATAAAGAAAGTTGTTTAGAATAGGGGCGAACAGAATATTATGGATCATTACAACAGAGGCAGGCTTTCCCTCAGCGATGAGGTTTATAACGAGATTATGGTGAAAATATCGGAGAACGAATGGAAGGTAGGCGAAAAACTTCCATCGGAAAGCCAACTTTGCAAAATGTTTGGCGTAAGCCGGACAAGCGTGCGTGCCGCGCTGCAAAATCTGCAGGGACGTGGCATTATTGTAACGATGCAGGGTGTAGGCTCGTTTGTGCATAAAACACCGAATGAACAGAATGTGCCGGGTGTGGATATTACATCAGATATCAGCAGTGATGAATTTAAGGACTTCTTTGAATTTCGTCAGGCAATCGAATTTAAGGCGATAGATGCTTTTGTCAAAAAGGCTACGCTGCAGGAGGAGGAACACCTGCGGGAGCTGGTGGAGCAGATGAAAGAAGCAGCGGCAGGCAATGACAAAAAAACATTTGCGATGCTTGACTTTGATTTTCACATGACGATTATTAAAGGAGCAAAAAACAGCTTTCTGGACAGCGCAATGAACACAAACAAGGACATTTTTTTTCACTATATGTCTGAAATCATCAGGCTGACAAGAAAGCCGCTGAACGTTTTGGCGGAAGAACATGAACAGCTTTATTCACTGCTCAAGACGAAGAAACCAAAACAGGCCAGAGAACATTTATATAATGACAACACATATTACCATGTTGCTTATTTTTCGCCAGAAACAGAAAAAAAGGCAGTGGAGAGGGTCCCGGATGAAGAATAAGCCTGGAAGGGATGGAAAAGAGATGTCCATTTTCCCTTTTCTAAAGGCAAAAAGGATATCCCGCTTAAAAGACCCGGTTTTGTGAGAAATGATTTGTGGATGTGATTTCGTATTTGGAACAGGGAATGGGAGGTTTCCAGCATTGTTCCAGCTTAATAACGACACAAATTATTTTTTATACGGTACATATAATACAAGTAATCTATGTAGTACAAATGTGATATGTACCCTAACGGCCAAAAAGGGCAGTACAAAAGATAAGAACGCCAAATAAAAATGGCGGAAAAGGGAAAAATGACAGACACGAGATAATGAGGAGGGTAACAGATGAAGAAAAGATGGTTAGCAGGTATTTTGAGTGCGCTAATGGCAATGGGTATGACTGGCTGCGGTGGCGGTGCAGCTGATAACAATGCAACAGGCGGCAATGAAAGCGGCAAAGCGATTGAGTTGAAAATGAGCTATACGACATCCGAAACAAGCGTATGGCGTGTGGCATGTGAAGAATTTGCACGCCTGGTCGAAGAAGGCACAAACGGCAGATACAAAGTTTCCATTTATGCAAATGAACAGCTTGCCGGTGGTGCGATGGACCAGGGCACACAGATGATTTTGGACGGTACTGTAGACCTGGATCTCCGTTCCATCACAAACTACACGAACTATGAACCCAAGCTGTATGTAATCACAATGCCGTGGATTTTCTCCAACAATGACGATGTTGACGCGAAACTCTTCAACGGCGACGGTGGGCAGATGATTAAAGACCTGATTGACCCTCTGGGTGTTAAAGTTCTGGGGCTGGGCGAAAACGGTTTCCGTTCCGTAACAAACAGCAAGAAAGAAATCAAAACACCTGAAGATATGGTTGGATTGAAATTCCGTGTTCCTGCAATTTCCAGCTGGGTAGATACATTCCGCCTGATGGGCGCAGACCCGACAGTTATGACCTTCTCTGAAGTATTTACAGCGCTTCAGCAGGGAACAATCGACGGTCAGGAAAACCCGACAGACCCTATCGTATCTTCTAAGATTTACGAAGTTCAGTCCTACCTGACAAGATGGAACTATGCTTATGACTGCCTGATTCTTTCCTGCAGCGACAAGCTTTGGAACAGCCTGAGCGATGAGGACAAAGCTATCTTCCAGGATGCAGCAAACAAGGCTGCGGCAGCAGAAGTACAGGCTTCCAGAGAAGCAGATGCTGCAAACTTCAAGCTGATGGAAGAAAACGGCATGACTATTACGGATTTGACAGAAGATGAAATGAACGTTTTCAAAGAAAAAGTTGCATCTGTATATGATTCTTACAGAGAGCAGGTTACAGATGAAGTATTTGCAGCGTTCGGCTATACATTTGAATAAGCGGAGCTGGCTTTACTTGGGCGGAGGGGTTTCCTCTCCGCCTCTTTCAAAAGCGAAGTTGTATTACAACTTACCGAAAAAGCAAGGATTTTTGAAGCTTGTTAAACTGGCATTTCAATCTTCCCGAAAAGACGTTTCTGACAGGGATATCATTGAAGATGAGGTGGATATTTATGAAATTTGTATTAGGAATATGGTCAAAGCTGGAGGAATTTATTCTTGTTATTCTGTTTGCCTTTATGGCAGTTATGAACTTTATCAATGTTGTATTCAGATATTGTTTTTCGCAGTCCTTCTCCTTTACAGAGGAAATTACGATTACTGCATTCGTTTGGGTATCTATGATTGGTATTGCGGCGGCATATAAAAGACTGGCGCACATGGGTATGAGTTTTTTTGTAGATAATATGCCGAAGAAAATACAGCCTTTTATGACCCTGCTGTCTATGCTTTGCTCGGTCGTGCTTATGGTCCTGCTGATGAAATACGGTGCAGACATGGTAAGCAACCAGATTCGGCTGAATTCCAGAACAGCGGCTTTGAATATGCCGATGTGGGTGCAGGGGCTTTCCATACCGATAGGTAGTTTTTTCTGTGTTATCCGTTCCATTGAAGCAGGCATTGGGGAATTCAAAAGGCTGAATAAAGAAGCGAAAGGAGTTGGAGCCGCATGACATTGATACTGTTTGGAACCTTTTTTCTGTTTGTATTTTTGAATATTCCTATCGCGGTTTCTCTTGGCATAACAGCGATGATAGGGCTTTACGTTGGAGGCTTCCAATTCTCCATGTTCCCGAATGTTATGTATGCTTCCATAGGCAAATTCGCATTGTTGGCAATCCCGTTCTTTGTTTTGGCTGGTTCCATTATGGAATATGCGGGCATCTCTCAGCGGCTCGTAACATTTGCCCGTACATGTGTCGGACATAGAAAAAGCGGCATGATTTCCGTAACAGTTATTGTGTGTTGTTTCTTTGCAGCAATTTCCGGTTCCGGACCGGCAACCGTTGCTGCATTGGGAACAATTCTGATTCCTGCAATGGTACATCAGGGCTATGACAGAGGGATATCCACAGCACTGCTGAGTGCATCAGGTGCGATTGGTATTATTATACCGCCTTCTATCGCATTTGTTGTTTATGCGTCCTGTACGGGTGTGTCTGTAGGTGCGCTGTTCAGCGCAGGTATCATTCCCGGTATTTTGGTGGGTGCGTCTTATATCATTGCCGCGCTTATTGCATCTAGAGGGACAGAAGTGGAAATGCTGCCGAAAGCATCGGCAAAGGAACGTTTTATTGCATTCAAAGATGCGTTCTGGGCTCTGCTGATGCCTGTTATCATTCTGGGCGGCATTTACGGCGGCGTATTTACACCGACAGAGGCGGCAGGCGTTGCCGTTATCTATGGCCTGTTTGTTGGTATTTTCATCTATAAGGAAATCCACATGAAGGAATTATATAAGGTATTCGTTGATGCGGCGGTATCCTCTGCGACAATTATGTTTATCATCGCTACGGCGGCGGTTTATGCATGGATTATGACAACGAGCGGCGTTGCGGCGAACCTTTCCGCGGCAATCCTTTCGATCAGCCAGAATAAAATACTGATACTGATTATTATCAATATTGTTTTCCTGATTGCCGGCTGTTTCCTGGACGCCAATTCCGCATTTTATATCCTGCTGCCTATCATTACGCCTGTATTGGGCAATCTTGGCGTAGATTTGATACATGCAGGCGTATTCCTGACAGTAAATATGGCGATTGGCCTTGTAACGCCTCCAGTAGGCATTAACTTGTATGTTGGCTGTAAGAGTGGCGGGATTACCGTTGCGGAGATATGCAGGAAAATTATTCCTTTCCTGATTGCCGGTATTATTTCGCTGCTGCTTATCACATATGTGGAACCGATTTCCATGTTCCTGCCCAGAATGTTTGGACAGGTATAAGGAAAGCGGAGGACTGTTCCCGCAAGCCTGATTTGCAAAGACCTGAGGAAGCAGCCTTAGAACCTATCCGTAAATTATCTGCGCACATCTTGCTTCATCTTTTCCGGCAGTCTTTGTCGCTTTTCCTTGCCGTACCACTCGGTACGCCTGCAAAAAAGCTCCTTGCCTGCCGAAAAATCTGACTGCGCAGTCTGCACGTATCTAATTTACGGATAAGTTCTTAGTTTTATAAATGCTATTTTTGAAATAAGGAGGGAACTGGATGGAAATGATGAAATGCGTTGTGAAGGAGCAAAAGGGCGATGGATTTGTTTCTTTGACACAGAAGCCTATGCCTGAGATTGGCGATTATGATGTGCTGATACGTGTGAAAGCTGTTGCAATCTGTGGCACGGATGTACATATCAGGCATTGGGACGATTATGCGCAGAAACGCATGAATCCGCCTACGGTTATCGGGCATGAATATGCCGGAGAGGTTGTAAAGGTGGGGAAGGGTGTAACGGCTGTGAATGTGGGTGATATTGTAAATTCGGATTCCCATTTGGTCTGTAACAGCTGCGACCTTTGCTTGAACGGGCATACGGACGTCTGCTATAACACAGTTGTTATCGGCGTCCATCGGGATGGTGCAATGGCGGAATATATCAGTATTCCGGAGAGCGCGGCAGTAAAATGCGACCCGTCAATGCCAATAGAACAGCTTGCACTGATGGAACCTTTGGGCGTAGCGGTGCATGCGGCAATGGAATTTCCCATATCCGCGAAAAAAGTGGCTGTAATCGGCTGCGGTCCGATTGGGTGCATGGGGGTTGCGGTTGCAAGGACGCTGGGGGCGGCAAAAATAATTGCTGTTGAATTGAATCCGCAGCGTGCGCAGATGGCTCTGGAAATGGGCGCGAACGCAGTAATTGACCCTGTGAAAGAGGACGTAACATCAAAGGTAAAGGAACTTTGCGATGGCTTGGGTGTTGACGTGGTTCTGGATTTTTCCGGCAATGCGGGCGCGATTATGACGGCTTTGGATTATGTAAAACCAGATGGGTATATTGTATGCGCAGGGCTTGGGCCTAAGCCTGTCACGCTGGAATGGGAAAATTTTGTGACAAAGGGGATTTGTATAAAGGGTATTTCCGGCAGGGAAATCCCCCGCACATGGGAGCGGATGAAGGGCCTGTTTGCGGCAGGACTGGATATCAGCAAGGTCATTACGCATGTGCTGCCCCTAGAGGAATTCGAAAAAGGGCTGGATTTAATGGAAAAAGGACAATGCGGCAAGGTAGTTCTGAAGCCGTAATGATAAAGAAAAAAGAAAGGGTGAATCACATTGGCAAAAGAAAAATATTCCAAGGAAATGCTGATGGGTATGTACAAAATGATGCTGCGTATCCGCGCGTTTGAAACGCGGGCAGCAGAGTGTTTTACAAAAGGGATGCTGGCAGGCAATATCCACCTGTGCATCGGGCAGGAGGCAGTGCCGACAGGCGCATGCTACGCGCTGGAAAAAGACGACTATATGACTTCGACCCACCGCGGGCATGGGCACTGCATTGCGAAGGGTGCGGATATGGACAAAATGCTTGCGGAGCTGTTCGGCAAAAAAACAGGTTACTGCAAGGGCAAAGGCGGCTCCATGCACATTGCCGATGTGGAAGGGCTGCACAGCCTTGGCGCAAATGGTATTGTAGGCGCGGGCATACCCATTGCGGCGGGTTCCGCGCTGGCATCTAAAATAAAAGGGGACAAGCATGTGACGCTGTGTTTCTTTGGCGACAGTGCATCTAATCAGGGGACATTCCATGAGGCGGTTAACATGGCGGCGGCATGGAAGCTGCCGGTTGTTTTCCTCTGCGAAAATAATAACTACGGTGTTTCCGTCAATATACATACAGTTACGAATACGGATACGATTGCGGTACGGGCAAAGGCTTATGATATCCCCGGCGAAACGGTGGACGGCAATGACCCGACGGTCGTATACGAAGCGGTGAAAAAGGCAGTGGATTATGCACGGGCAGGCAACGGTCCTTCTATTGTGGAATGCATGACGTTCCGCCATCAGGGACATTACTGCGGCGACCCGGCGAATTACCGCCCGAAGGAATACATGGAGCAGGCACATGAGAAAGACGCGATTCCTAATATGAGAAAACGCCTGCTGGAAAGCGGCACGGCAACAGAGCAAGAGATTGCCGCTGTGGAGAAAGCCGTAGAGGAGGAGCTGGAAGCAGCTTACAAATTTGCAAATGAATCTGAATATCCCGATCCTTCCGAGGCAGTCACGGACGTATATTCTTCGGATAATGAAAGGAGCGTTGCAAGATGAGCAGGAAACTCAGCATCAGCAAAGCGATTGGCGAGGCTTTGCATGAGGAAATGGCAAGAGATGAAAACGTAATCATCATGGGCGAAGATATGGGTAAAATGGGGAATGTATTCGGCATTACGGTTGGTTTTCAGGAGGAGTTCGGTGAACACCGCGTATACGATACGCCGATTTCGGAATCCGGTTTCTGTGGCATGGCGGTTGGCGCGGCGATGCGCGGCATACGTCCGGTAGTTGAACTGATGTATGATGACTTTATCACAGTTGCGGCTGACCCGATTATGAATCAGGCGGCAAAAATGCGCTATATGACAGGCGGTCAGGCAACAGTGCCCATGGTGCTGCGCCTTCCCATGGGCGCGGGCAGAAGGAATGCGGGACAGCATTCCCAGTGCTTTGAAAATCTGTTCTGCCACATGCCGGGGCTGAAGGTCATTGCACCTTCCAGCGCAAAGGATGCGAAAGGGCTGCTGAAATCAGCTGTTCGTGATGACGACCCTGTTATCTGTATCGAGCATAAACTGCTGTATGCAAAAAAAGAGGAAATTCCCGAAGGTGAATACACGATTCCCCTTGGCGTAGCAGATGTAAAGCGTGAAGGTACAGACCTGACCATCATTACATGGAGCCGTGAGGTTTATTTCGCGCTGGAAGCGGCGGAAGAACTGGCGAAAGAAGGCATCAGCGTGGAAGTTCTGGATTTGCGGACTCTGGTTCCCCTTGACTGGGATGCGATTGTGAAGTCTGTTTCCAAGACACATAACGCGATTGTAATATCCGAAGAAGTAAAGCGCGGCAGTTATGCGGCTGAAATTTCTGCACAGATTGCCGAGGAGCTGTTTGACGAACTGGATGCGCCTGTGGAGCGTGTCTGTGGGCTGAACATCGTTTCTCCGTTCAGCCCTACGCTTGAGGATGAGAATTTCCCCCATCCTGCGGACATTGTAAAGGCTGTCAAACGGGTTTTGAATAGATAAGGAGGGAAAACCATGGCTTTTGAAGTAAAGATGCCCCAGCTTGGGCTGACCATGGAGGAAGGCACCGTAACAAGGTGGGTAAAGCAGGAAGGCGACGCAGTGAAGGCAGGAGAGGTCATTCTTGAAATCACTACGGACAAGTTGACCAGCGAAGTGGAAAGCGAGCATGACGGCATACTGCTGAAAATTGTGGCACAGGAAGGGGAGGATATTCCCGTAAAAGGCCTGCTGGCATATATCGGCGAAGCAGGGGAGCAGGTTGGCGGCGTTGCTGCGCCTGCGACAGCCGCTGCGCCTGCTGAAGCTGCTCCCGTAGAAGCTGTGCCTGTATTTGCAGCGGCTCCGGCGGTTGCACCTGTTTCCGGCGGCAGGGTACGCATTTCCCCGCTGGCGCGGAAAACCGCGGTAAAGCTTGGCGTGGATTACAGCGGCATAAAGGGCACCGGCCCGATGGGGCGCATTGTGCAGAAAGATATTCTGGCGGCGGCGGAAACAGTGAAGGCGGCTCCTGTTGCTGCGGCTGCACCGGCGGCTCCCAAGCCTGCGGCACAGACGGCTGGCTCGGTCGAGCTGATGGATGGCGATGAAGTTGTGAAACTGAGCGGTATGCGGAAAGTCGTTGCGGAGCGTATGACGAAATCCGCGCAGGAAATCCCCGTTGTAACGCAGAATGTGAAAATAGATGTAACAGGCCTTATGGCGTTCCGGAAAAAAGTCAACAACGAACTGGGCGTGAAATACTCCCTGAACGACTACATACTGAAAGCGACTGCAAAGGCTTTGAGAAACAACAGGCATATTCTGGTAAGCATTGATGGCGATAAAATCATTAAACGCGCCCATGTCAATATTGGTATGGCGGTTGCGCTGGATGATGGACTGATTGTGCCGGTTCTCAAGGATGCGGATAAAATGGGGCTGGACGAGATTTCCAGAACCGCGAAAGATTTGGCGGAACGTGCAAGGACAAACAAGCTGGGCATGGACGAATACAAAGGTTCCACGTTCTCCATTTCCAACCTTGGTATGTTCGGCGTGGAAACCTTTGACCCGATTATCAACCAGCCGGATTCCGGCATACTGGGCGTATGTGCCGTACAGGATGAGCTGGTGATGGACGAGGAAGGAAATATCAGCAAACGGCAGTTTATGAGAATTTCCTTTACATTTGACCACAGGCTGATTGACGGAGCGACAGCGGCAAAATTTGAACTGGCAATCCGTGAGCTTCTGGAAAATCCGATGCAGATACTTCTGTAAATATATTGGGTTAGCTTATTGACAGATTTCAGGCATATCGTTCGTTTGAGAAAGCGGCAGAAGAAATTCCCTGCTTTCTGACTTGAAACGATTTGCCGAATGGTTCGATGATATAAAACAAAAGATGACAGCAAAAAATACAAAAGAAAAACTCCCATACCTTTTCCTTGCGGGCCTTGGGAGATGAGAACTGCTTTGCCCGCCTGTTCCGGTTATCTCCCTCTCCGGAAGGGCAGGGCGGAGTAAAACGGGTAGTTTTGGAAAAGGAGGAATCAACATGGCAGTAGAAGTAAAGATGCCTCAGCTTGGCCTGACGATGGAGGAGGGCACTGTTACGAAATGGCTGAAGCAGGAAGGCGATGCGGTTAAAGCGGGCGATATCCTGCTGGAGATTACAACAGACAAGCTGACCAGCGAGGTTGCAAGTGAGGCGGAAGGTATATTATTGAAAATTGTGGCACAGGAAGGGGAGGACGTTCCTGTAAAAGGAATTTTGGCATATATCGGCGCGGCGGGCGAACAGGTTGGCGGAGCTCCTGCGGCAGCACCGGCTTCTGCGGCACAGGCGGCTCCGGCACCGAAAAAAGCCGGAAAGACGACGGTTGCCGTCATCGGCGGCGGCCCGGGCGGGTATGTTGCGGCAATCCGTGCGGCGCAGCTTGGCGGAGAAGTGACGCTGATTGAGAAGAATAAGCTGGGCGGTACTTGCCTGAATGTAGGCTGTATTCCCACAAAGGCAATACTGCATTCCGCAGAACTGCTTTCCGAAGTGGAAGAAATGGCAGGGTTTGGCATTGCGGCAGAAGTGAAAAAGGTTGACTGGGGCAAGGTACAGGGGAAAAAGAATGCGATTACAAACCAGCTTGTCAGCGGCGTGACAGGGCTGATGAAGGCAAATAAGATTAAAGTTGTGGAAGGAACGGCGTCGTTTGCGTCCAAAGATACGCTTATGGTTGAAAAAAAGGACGGCAGCAGAGAAAACCTGTCCTTTGATAAAATCATCATTGCGGCGGGTTCTGTTCCGGCGGTTCCGCCGATTCCCGGCGTGAAGGAAAACGAAAACTGTGTAGATTCTACGGGGGCACTTTCGTTTGAAAGCATTCCGAAAACGCTGCTTGTGATTGGCGGCGGCGTAATTGGCATTGAACTGGCAACGGCATACAGCAAATTTGGCACGAAGGTCACAGTAGTAGAAGCTATGCCCAAGCTGCTGCCTATGATGGATGGAGAACTGACGGCGCAGCTGCGTAAAATGATGGAGGCAAAGGGTATCCAGATTATGACAGAGGCAAAGGTGCAGTCTGTGGAACCGTCCACAGTCGGCGCAAAGGTCAATGTTGAGGCCGGCGGCGCTGTGCAGAGTTTTGAAGCGGAAAAAGTGCTTGTAGCAGTTGGCAGAAGAACGGATACGGCGGCACTCAATCTGGATGCTGTCGGCATTGAAAACGACAGGGGTCGCATTGCGGTAAACGACAAAATGGAAACGAATATCCCGAATGTATACGCTATTGGCGACTGTTTGGGCAAGGTCATGCTGGCGCACGTTGCGTCTGCGCAGGGTGAAATTGCGGCGGAAAATGCGCTTGGAGAAGAAGTGTGTTATAATGAAAAAACAAATCCCTCCTGCGTCTACACCGACCCGGAATTTGCCGGCGTTGGGCTGACAGAAGAAAAAGCGAAAGAGCTTGGCGTAGATTACCAGGTGGGCAGGTTCCCGCTGATGGCAAACGGCAAATCTCTGATTATGAACGGCGGTACAGGCATGGTGAAGTTTATCATTGGAAAAGAATATAAGGAAGTGCTGGGCGTTCATATTTTAGGCCCGAGAGCGACAGATCTGATTGGTGAATGTGCGCTGGCGGTCGGTATGGAGGCAACAGTAGAGGATGTTATTGCGACAATACACGCGCACCCGACTGTTACAGAAGCACTCAGGGAAGCGGCTCTGGCTGCGGAGAAGCGTGCAGTTCATATCCCGAATAAATAACCGGAGGAGAAAAAGATGAAAAAAATCGGATTTATTGGAATGGGTATTATGGGATTGCCCATGGCGACAAATCTGCTCAAAAAAAGCGGATGTGATATAACCGGCTTCGATGTTTTTGAAGCAGCGCGGGAACGCTTTGCTCAGGCAGGCGGTAAAACTGCAACAGATGCAGATGAGATTTACTGCAACAGCGATGTGATTTTTCTCTGCCTGCCCAAAAATGAACTGGTAGAAAGCACAGTGTTGGAGATTATACAAAAGGCAAGACCTGAAACGGTGATTGTGGATTTCAGTTCGACTGCGCCCGGTATCATCCGCAGGCTTTTTCCGAAGGTGCAGGAGGCTGGAATGCAGCTGCTGGATTCTCCCGTCAGCGGAGGAGAAACAGGAGCGGTAGCGGGGACGCTGGTTGTGATGACCGGAGGTGAAAAAGCGGCTTTTGACGCTGTGGAGCCCCTGCTGCATTGCGTCGGCGGAAATGTGACCTATATGGGCGCATCCGGCTGCGGCGCGGTAGCAAAACTGGCAAATAATATGATTGTTGGCTGCAATTTGATTTCTGTCGGCGAAGCATACGCATTTGCGGCAAAGGCGGGATTGGACCCGGCTGTGCTGTTCAGTGCAATTAAAGATGGATTTGCACAGAGCGCGGTGATGGATTTGAAGGTTCCCAAGATACTCAGCAGGGATTTTACGGCAAGCGCAAGAATTGCCGTACACTATAAAGATATGAAAAACGCTATGAATCTGGCGGATGAAATGGGTGTAGAAATCCCGATGTCTGCAATCGTGCTGGATTGCATGAAACGAATGGAGGAAGACGGGCTGATTGACGAGGATCAGTGCGCTTTGGTGAAAGTATTTGAGAAGGATATGGGTGTTACAGTAAAATAAGCTCCCGATATCTGTTTTTGAGAAAGGCAGCGGCGTTTGCGGATTTGCCGCTGCCCCTCCTCCCAAACATGCGCGAAAGCGCGGGATACTTGTGATGAAATAAGTTTTTGAAGGAAGGGAGTGCATGAAATGATTCAGATGGCACAAGGCGGCGTAAAAAAAGTGATAGCGGCACGCATCAGCCCTGGCGAGAATGTCATGGAAGGATTAAAGCAGATTTGCGAAAAATATAATATCAACAATGGTGTTATACTTTCCGGCATCGGCAGCTTAGATGGCCTGGAATATCTGGTTCCGGTAATTCTGCCGGATAAAAAGGCGGGGTATGGATATGGCGCTCCGCTGCACGTTTCAGACCCTATTTCTGTAACGAATATTTCTGGTATGATTTGCCATGATGACGCAGGGGAAACACTGCTGCATATTCATATCAGCGGGGCGGACAACAGTGGGACGCTTCGAGGCGGCCACTTGACAGACAATAATAAGGTCCTCCTGACGCTTGACGTTTTGATTGCAGAATTAGACGGCGTGGAAATGGGAAGGGCTTATGATGACGATTTAGAGGTCATGATTTTTTCTCCGAGGTAAAAAGGCGGAAAAGATTATTTTTGATAGTTCAAATTGGAACAGGAAACAGCTGAAAATAAAGCTCCTGACAGTGGAGAATACTGTCCGGAGCTTTTCTTTTGTGACAGAAAAATTTGTTTTTGACAGTTTTACAGCTTATTGTGCCGCTGAAAATGCCTCTGGGAAATTCCCTCTTTTTCTTTTGGGAAAATGATGGTATAATGTCCGCGGAGAAGCGGAGAAAGGCGGAGGGGGAAGGGATTTTACCGCTTGCGGTAAAAAAGCCTTACGCACTCCGCTTTGCAGAGCAGCGCGACCGCAGAAAAACAAGGTTTTTCGGCGGCTCCGCTTCGGAAAGGAACAATGTCCTCGAAAAAAGACGGGGGGAAGGAATTTTACCGCTTGCGGTAAAAAAGCCTTACGCACTCCGCTTTGCAGAGCAACGCGACCGCAGAAAAACAAAGTTTTTCGGCGGCTCCGCTTCGGAAAGGAACAATGTCCTCGAAAAAAGACGGGGGGAAGGGATTTTACCGCTTGCGGTAAAAAAGCCTTACGCACTCCGCTTTGCAGAGCAACGCGACCGCAGAAAAACAAAGTTTTTCGGCGGCTCCGCTTCGGAAAGGAACAATGTCCTCGAAAAAAGACGGGGGGAAGGGATTTTACCGCTTGCGGAAAAAAAGCCTTACGCACTCCGCTTTGCAGAGCAACGCGACCGCAGAAAAACAAAGTTTTTCTGCGGCTCCGCTTCGATATGGTATAATACCTAATCTGACGAAGGACACTGAGATCAAAACGGATTAAAGGAGAGAAGAAAATGATAGCAGCACAGGGAGTCAGCCTGCAATACGGGGGCAGGGTGCTTTTTAACGATGTAAACATCAATTTTACGAAAGGGAACTGTTACGGACTGATTGGTGCAAACGGTGCGGGAAAATCGACGTTCCTACGGATACTGGCGGGGGAAATGGAGCCAAACAAAGGCTCGGTATTCATTACGCCGGGGGAACGCATGGCAGTGCTGAAACAGGACCATTTCCTGTTTGATGAATTTGGCGTAGTGGAAACGGTACTGTATGGGCACAAAAGACTGTTCGATATTATGAAGGAAAAGGATGCGCTTTACAGCAAAGAGGATTTTTCTGACGAGGACGGGTTAAAGGTTTCTGAACTGGAAGGGGAATTTGCGGAGCTGGACGGCTGGTCTGCGGAATCGAACGCGGAAATACTGCTGAATGGTCTGGGCGTGACAAATGAATTCCACTATCTGAAAATGAAGGAACTGACAGGTACACAGAAGGTAAAAGTCCTGCTGGCACAGGCGTTATTCGGAAATCCGGATATTTTGCTGCTGGACGAGCCTACCAACCATCTGGATATTCACGCCATCAAATGGCTGGAGGATTTCCTGATGGATTTTGAAAATACAGTCATTGTAGTTTCTCATGACAGGCATTTTCTGAATAAAGTCTGTACGAATATCGCGGATATTGACTATGGCAAAATTACTATGTTTGTCGGCAACTACGATTTCTGGTACAGCTACACGCAGATGACGCAGAGGCAGCTGAAAGACCAGAACAAGCGTGTAGAGCAGAAAATAAAGGAATTGCAGGACTTTATCGCGCGTTTCAGCGCGAACGCTTCTAAGGCAAAGCAGGCGACCAGCCGCAAAAAACTGCTGGACAACCTGCAAATGGATACAATTAAGCCGTCCAGCCGCCGCTATCCGTTTTGCAGCTTCAAGCAGGACAGGGAGGTCGGCAACGATGTACTGCTGGTCGAAGGGATTTCCAAGACCATTGACGGCAAAAAGGTGCTGAACAACGTCAGTTTTATGATCCGCCCGCATGAAAAGGTTGCGTTTGTGGGAAGGGACGAAATTGCGCGGACAACGCTGTTCCAGATTTTAACAGGTGAAATGGAGCCGGACGAAGGCAGCTTCAAATGGGGCGTTACAACGAAAACGGCGTATTTCCCTAAGGATAATTCGGAGTTTTTTGACGGCTGCAAGGATTCACTGATTGAATGGCTGCGTCCCTTTGCAAAGGAAGGCGAGCAGTATGACGCGGATATCCGCGGCTGGCTGGGGCGTATGCTGTTCAGCGGGGAAGAAGCCCTGAAGGAGGCGCAGGTGCTTTCCGGCGGGGAGCGTGTCCGCTGCATGCTCTGCAAAATGATGATCAGCGGCGCGAATGTGATGATACTGGACGAGCCGACGAACCACCTTGATTTGGAATCCATTACGGCGTTGAATGAAGGGCTGACGGAATACAAAGGCACGCTGCTGTTTGATTCGCATGACCATCAGTTTGTACAGACCATTGCGGACAGAATGATTGAAATACTGCCCGGCGGCGTTATCGACAGACAGATGACATATGACGAATATATTGAAGATGAGGAAATCGACAAGCTGCGGGAAAAATGGTCGGAGGCATAAGCCAGACGCCTGTTTCAGCTGGATTTCCGGACAAAAAACAACGGCAGCAAATCCAGGCAGTGTTGTCATAAGTCATGTATACGCATTTCTGAGCATAATTTGGACAGATTTCAGGCAAAAATTCACAGGCGTACAATGTGGCGCAGTATTGCCGCGCTGCCCCGGCAGCGGAGCCGCCGGATGGGCGGTACGGCAGGAATTTTTAATGGAAAAGCCGACAAAATTTGCAGGAAAGGCGCGTGCAGACACTTATGACGGCACTGCCTGATATACGGGGGCTTTTGCGGGACGATTGTTTCGCGAAAGCCCTGCTTTTTTCTTTCCGGCAAAAAAATTTTCACTTTTTTTCAGAATGATAAAACCTTTTTGTCCCTTTTTGGCTCTTATATGCAGACGCGTCAATAAAGGGCGGCGGATGAAACCAGAGGCAAAGGCAAGGGGAAACCCGATGCCAGACGCTATGGAAGAAACGGCGTTCCAAGGAGAAAAGGAGGCCTTATTTTGAGGATAGAAGAAACTGCGGTATTGGTACGGCAGATGCAGATGGGCGATGAAGCTGCATTCGACGAATTATTTGCCGCATATCAGCAGGAAGCGGTGCGCACCGCGGCTCTCATTACAGGCGATTCTTCCCTTGCGGAAGATATTGCACAGGAAACATTTGTTCAATGTCTTCTGCACATTCGGGACCTGCAGGAAGCGGAGCGGTTCCGCGCATGGTTTTTCAAAACGCTGACAAGATGCGCATGGAAAACGATGGACAAAAAACGGCGTCTGCTGCCGATGGAATGGTGCGAAGCTGTGGAACGGGCAATACCGCCGGTATTTGACTGCTATCCCAGCGAGGAACATTCAGAGTATGAAGCGTTATACCGCGCCATAGACGGACTGGGCAGAAAGCAGAGAGCGACAGTTGTGTTCTATTATTTCAACGGGTTTTCCATACGGGAAATCGCACAGGCTACGTCTTCGCTGGAGGCAACGGTGAAATCCCGCCTGTTTGCGGCGAAACGTCAGCTGAAAAAAGCATTGGAAGGGCAATACAAAGAAGGGGGCTTAGTTTATGGAAAATGAAAAGTTTGACCAGATTCTGAAGCGTGCGCTGGAGAATAAGGTGAGAGATATGGCAGCCTCCCCGTATCTGCTGGAAAACGTGAAAATTGAGGCGGAGGCCAGAAGTCGAAAGGAGAGAAAATTTATGGGTATTTCTAAGAAAATTGCAGTAGCGGCAGCGGTATGTGTGATGTCTGTATCGGCTTATGCGGCGGTGAGCAACCTGGCGGTAATTTCCGGTTATACTACGGCGGATATTAAAACCTTTGCGCAGCTGGAAAAGGCAGAGGATAAGCTGGGATTTGATATAAACCTTGTTGAAACATTTTCTAACGGCATGACATTCTCCGATGGCGGCACGGGCGAGGATCATGGCATAGATGAATACGGCAGGGAAATGGATAAAGCCTATAAAACGCTGGCAGCAACTTATAAAGACGAGAACGGAAATCACGTAACGCTGCGCGTTACCGAAGGCAGCCCTGAGGCAGATGCGGGCGAAGATGTGGCGGAAGGTTATTCTACAATGAAGAACATGTTCCTCCCTCCCGATTATGAGTACGAACCGACAGAGGAGGAAAAAGCACTTCAGGAAGCCGGAAAACTGAACATTGCCTATGGTTCTTCTGAGGTGGAGATTAAGACGTCCGAAAGCTACTATTGGAATGAGGACGGAATGTACTACTGCCTGATTGGTTTTGACCTGGACCTTGGCGAAGAAGCGTTTAAGCAGATGGCGGCAGAAATCATGGAATAAACGGGAAACCGGAAGATGGCGGAGGGGACTCCGCCTTTCTTTTTGCCAAAAATGGGAACATGGTTCGAAATTTGAAAGAAACCCTTAAGAGAATTGAAAGATTCCAGAAAGAGTTTTTTCAGAAAGATTTGTTAAACTAAAACAAATGAAAGCGCAGGAAAAAGGGAGTGGAACGAATGAAAAATTTGCTTATCATTGGGATATTTCTAATTGCAGTCGCACAGCTTGCTACGCTTTGCTTTGGACGCAGGAAAAAGATTCAATGCCTGAAACGCTTTCTGACAAGCTGTGCCGTGCTTGCCCTGCTGCTTTGGTTCCCTCCGGTTTTTCCCAAAAAAGCCCCTACACCGGAACCTTCCCCCGCAAGGCAGGTGATGGCAATGTCAGGACGCACAAAGTCTTTGGAGGATGAAGGGTTTCCGGAACGCGCAGGGTCGGACGGGCAGGTCGTTTATTACAACCAGACGGATCCCCGCTGGGCAGATAAAAATTATGGGCCTTCGGATTTAATACGCGATACAGGCTGTGGGCCGACAGTGCTGGCGATGACAGTCAGCAGCTTTACCGACAGGAAAATGAATCCGGAGGAAATGTGCCAGTGGGCATATGAAAACGGGTATTGCAGCGTTGGCTCGGGCAGCTATCATGGGCTGATTGCCGAAGGGCTGGAGCATTTCGGGCTGGAAATTACTGTTTCAAACAGCGGGGACGAGGTAAAACAGGCTTTGCTGGAAAAACGCCCGGTCATCGCGCTGATGGGCGAAGGGCATTTTACAGGCGGCGGGCATTTCATACTGCTCTGCGATATGGACAGGGACGGGCAGGTTTCTGTTGCAGATTCCAACAGTGTGGAACGCACCCGGCAGAAATGGGATTTTGATTTGATACAGAGCGAGGCAAAAACAAGTCCGGTCAGCGGAGGGGCATTTTGGATTATTGAAGCGAAAAACACATAAAGTGATAATATACAGGAAAGACAGGGAAAACCCTAAATTGGATTCAGCCGCGCAAAAGCGCGGCTGAATTTTTATATACCTGTCTTCATATCATTTGCTTTTATTTTCCTTTCACAGAGCAGAACATTTTTCCGGCTTCCAAAAACTATTTTTCCATGCCGTAGGCTTCGGCAAGCGCACAGATTTTTTTTGCCCAGTTGGAATGGGTCAGGCATTCGTTCATTCTGCCGGATTCCAGACTGCCCGATACCAGAGAAGCCGCGCCGGGATCCCAGTTCAATATGGAACGCGCGTCATGGAAATCCGCTTTGGAAACCTGATAGGCACGATTTACAACGGGAATCTGTTTCGGGTGTATGATGGTTTTGCCGACAAAGCCGTTCAGCCTGTCCAGTTCAAGTTCACGCCGCAGGCCATCCTCCCAGCCCTCCGTAGCGTAATATTCCCAGACGGGTCCGGAAACTATGTATTCCATACCGAATACGGTTATTATGTCAGATAATATCTGGCTGACAGGCTGAATTTCCTGAATCGCCTGCGTTTTTTGCCGCCGCAGCCCGAAAGCGTGGCAAAGGTCATTGCCGCCGACACGAATATTGGGAATCAGCTCAGCAGCAGCGGCAATTTTATCCTTTATGCTGTAAAGCATATCACAGCGTGTCCGAAGGTCAATCAGGGAGGGGCTTTCCAGTACAGGCATGAGAGAAACGGGGGATGCCGCCGTCTGGTTCAGATTTACAATTTCATCTATGTAACGGCCCGCATTTTCAGGGGAGAACTTCGGCGCGATAAAGCCAGTAATCAGCCCGCGCGCGTTCCCGGCTTTTTGGTATAAATGAACAATTTGCTCCGGCCTGCGGATGCGGATAAAAATTTTCGGCAGATAAAAATGGCACGTTTGACGTGCTGCCTCTATTTTTTGCAGAGAGGAAATCAGAATAGTTTCCGCCTGTGTGACAAAGGCGTCCGCTATGGTGTCCTCCAGACAGAGGGCGAGGGAAAACGGCGCGGGTATTTTCTGGCATATGACAGAACCGGCGATAGTTTCGTTATGGGCGGGACAATACAGCAACGCCCCGATGCTGTAACAAAGTGCAGTATCTTTCATTTGTGCGGGTTCTCCTTCACGTATATTTTGAAACACTATTAAGTATTATAGCATTATTTTCAGAAAATGCACAGGAATTTTCCGTTTCATCAGCATTTATCCTGTTCCAGATGGAAAGATGCTTTGTATTTTGCTCTTTTGTGACGCAAAACACTGTCAGAATTTGCAGGGTATATTTCCCGTCAGCAAGGGGAAATTACATGTATACCGTTGGCGGGAGAAAAGTCCGCCGACGACACTGCTTCGACAGGAGTGAGAACATGGCATACTATGGCAAGGTGGAAATCAGCGGTATCAATACATCTTCCCTGCCCGTACTGACGGGCGCAGAAGCGCGGGAATTATTTATAAAATGCAGAGAAGGGGACACAGAAGCCAGACAAAAGCTGATAGAGGGCAATCTGCGGCTGGTTTTGAGCATCATTAAACGGTTTGAGAACCGGAATGAAAATATGGACGATTTATTCCAAATCGGCGTGGTGGGGCTGATTAAGGCGATTGATAATTTTGACATCAATATGCAGGTCATGCCTTCAACGTATTTCTGCCCAATGATTATAGGGGAAATACGCCGCTATCTGCGGGACAACAACACGATACGCGTGAGCCGTTCCCTGCGGGATACGGCATATAAGGCGCTTCAAATCAAGGAGCGGCTGACGGCGGAGAGGGAAAAGGAGCCGACGGCGGAGGAAATTGCGAAGGAGATGGGGCTAACGCGGGAAAACGTGGTGATGGCGTTGGATGCGATACAGGACCCTGTTTCGCTTTTTGAGCCAATCTACCATGATGGCGGGGATACGCTTTTTGTGATGGACCAGGTCAGCGATGAAAAGAACGGGGACAGGCTTTGGCTGGAAAACATTTCGCTGAGTGAGGCGATGCACCACCTTTCGGAGAGGGAAAAGAAAATTGTTTCTCTCCGTTTTTTCGAGGGCAAAACGCAGACGGAGGTCAGCACGGAAATCGGTATCAGCCAGGCGCAGGTTTCCCGTCTGGAAAAAAGCGCGCTGCAAAATATGCGAAAATATATGTAGAATAGATAGACAATTCCGCAAAATTACGATAAAATATGAACTGGAAATGAGAGGGAAACCCTGGTATTTTCAATACTACATTAGGAGGATTACAGATGAGAATATTTGCGGAAGATACAGCGGCGGTGTTTATTGATTTTCAGGAGAAACTCATGCCCGCTATCGAAGGGAAAGACGAAATTATTGCAAAGGCGGCAATTTTAGCAAAAGGTCTGCGGGAGATTGGCGTGCCTGTCGCTGTAACACAGCAGTATACAAAGGGCCTGGGCGATACCGTTCCGGCTATGAAAGAGGCACTGGGCGAATTTACGCCGATGGATAAAACGTCTTTCAGCGCGCTGGGCAGCAAGGAATTTGTAGAATGGCTGAAGGCACAGGGCAAAAGCACATTGCTCATCTGCGGTGCGGAAACGCATATCTGTGTATTGCAGACTATTATTGATTTGGCACAGGGCGGCTTCCGCGTATTCATTGTAGCGGACTGTGTTGGCTCCAGAAAGAACTACAACAGGGATTTCGGTATTGAGCGCGCTGTTCAGGAGGGTGCGTTTGTGACGACATGCGAAACTGCTCTGTTTGAGCTGGTAAAGGGCGCAGGCTCACCGCACTTCAAAGCAATCTCTAAACTGATTAAATAATTTCAGAGTATGATGCGGCAAAAGCGGCGGGCAGTCGGTAGAAAAACAGACGCCGGCCGTTTTTTTGCAGGAGCCGCAAAACAGGAGGGCAATATGAGGGAAAAATTCTGGGAGCATTTCAAAACGGTTACATATCACAGACATCTGGTTCGGCAGGGCTGTTTTAAGGTCGGGCTTTACCGGCAGGGGCTTTTGCATGATTTATCCAAATACAGCCCGACAGAATTTCTTGTTGGTGCGAAATATTATCAGGGCAACCGCAGCCCGAATAACGCGGAACGCGAGGCAACAGGTCTTTCACGTTCCTGGCTGCACCACAAAGGCCGGAACAAGCACCATTTTGAATACTGGATTGATTATACACTGGACAGAGATGAACTGCTCGGCGGTATGAAGATGCCTGTGCGTTATGTGGTGGAGATGTTTATTGACCGTATTGCGGCCTGCCGCACATATCAAAAAGAAAAGTATACCGACGCAAGCCCGTGGGAATACCATAAACGAAGCATTCGTGTGGGGAAACTGCTGCATGAAGATTCACGCATGCTTTTGGAAAGGCTGCTGAAAATGCTGGCAGCGGAAGGCGAGGAGGCGACCTTTGCATATATCAGGAAACTGCTGCGCAGGGAACGCCGCAGGGAGTTTCGGGAAAAGCTGCGGCTCTGCCGGAACTGCATGGAAAGGAAGCATTGATATGGAAAAAGGAAAAGTAATCGTTGGCATGTCCGGCGGGGTGGACAGTACAGCCGCCGCTCTCCTGCTGAAAAGGCAGGGGTATGAGGTTATTGGCGTGACGCTGGGGCTTTGGAAGGGAGCGGAAAGCGGACAGGCTGTAAAAGACGCAGCGTGGACTGCCGAAAAATTAGGCATCCGCTATAAAGTGCTGGATATGTCAAAGCGTTTTCGGGGTTGTGTGATAGAGCCATTTATGGAAAGCTACCGGAACGGCCTGACGCCGAATCCCTGTGTTGTCTGCAATCCCCTGATAAAGGAACAGGCGTTATTGGAAATGGCAAAGGCAGAGGGTGCGGCGTATTTTGCCACAGGGCATTACGCCAGAATTGATAAACACCCGGAAACGGGCAGATATGCCATACGAAACTCTGCAACGGCAGCGAAAGACCAGACGTATGCGCTTTACAGACTCACGCAGGAACAGCTCGCGGCGATGCTCCTGCCGCTCGGGGAATATACAAAGGACGAAGTACGCAGGATTGCGGCCGAAATCGACGGATACTCGGCGGAGAAGGGCGAAAGCCAGGACATCTGCTTTATACCTGACGGGGATTATGCGGGCTTTATTCTCCGGGAAAGCCCCGAGGACGGGCGGAATGCGGAAGGAGATTTCGTGGATTTGGAAGGACATGTTTTGGGCAGGCACAAAGGGCTGCTGTATTATACCGTAGGGCAGAGGAAAGGGCTTGGGATTGCCTTTGGGAAGCCGATGTATGTGCATAGCCTGTGCCCGGAAACAAACAGGGTGGTGCTTTGTGAAAATGAAACGCTGTTTCGCCGTGATGTGCGGATTGGGAATATTGCGTATATGGCTGCGGAACGTTTTGAAGATGGCGCGCGCTTTATGGGCAAGCTGCGCTATGCGCACAGGGCGGCATGGTGTACGGTGCGGAAAACAGGGGGCGAAATGCTGGAATGTGTGTTTGATGAACCGCAGCGCGCGGTCACGCCGGGGCAGTCGCTTGTACTGTATGACGGAGAATACGTTGCCGGAGGCGGGTTTATACTTCCGGATAAAAGTAACGGAACATAAGGAAAACGAGACGTATACTGTTTAGAATATTGTTAAAATGGAATAAAAATGTCGAAATGCGATTGCGGCGGACAGGCCTTTATGGTATTCTTAATACTGGAGTATTGGAAGGCTTTGGCACTTCCGCTTCGTGTTTCGGAATGAAAAGGACAGTATAAAGATCGGAGGAGAATATGTATTCAGAAATCATCATTCCATTTATCGGAGGGCTTGCGCTGTTTATTTACGGCATGAACATTATGGCGCAGGGCTTGCAGAACGCCGCAGGTTCTAAAATGAAAAGTATTCTGGCGGCACTGACGCAAAACAAATTCATGGGAATTGCGCTTGGCGCACTGGTAACGGCTATTGTGCAGAGTTCTTCGGCTACAACAGTTATGGTCGTCGGTTTTGTAAATGCAGGGCTGATGAATCTGGCACAGGCGATGACGGTCATCATGGGCGCGAACATTGGTACAACGGCAACAGGCTGGCTGGTTTCCAGTGCGGAATGGGCAAAGGCACTCAGCCCCGATACACTTGCGCCGCTTGCGTTGATGGTCGGCGTAGTCATTATGATTGTCGGCAAAAATGTAAAGAAAAAACAAGTCGCTTCTATCATAATCGGTTTTGGCATATTATTCATCGGCATCGGGACGATGTCCGATTCAGTTTCTCCTTTGAAGGATTCACAGGTTTTTCGGGACGCATTTGTAACATTGGGACAGAACCCTTTTCTGGGTATTCTGGTTGGCGCGGCTGTGACGGCTATCATTCAAAGCTCCTCTGCATCGCAGGGTATCCTGCTTTCGCTGGCGGCTTCAGGGCTTGTGCCGTTTAATGCGGCAGTGTTCATTATCATGGGTCAGAATATCGGTACCTGTGTAACGGCAATCCTCAGTGGTATCGGCGCGAGCAAAAATGCGAAATGCGTTGGTTATATGCATCTGATGTTTAACCTGATTGGTACAATCATATTCAGTGTGTTTGCGATGCTTTTGTTTACGAGAATAGATCCTTCCATCGGCGGTGGAATCATCAACCAGACACAAATCAGTGCGATTCATACAGTGTTTAATATTGGCACTACGGTATTGCTTATCCCGCTTTCCAAATGGATCATACTGCTTGCAATGCGCATCAACGGCATTACGGAAGTGGAAACAACAGACGAAGGTCAACTGGTGCATCTCGACCAGCGTATGCTTCAGACTCCCAGCCTTGCTGTGGAAGGGGCGAAGCTGGAAACTATCCGTCTGGGGCATATCGCAAGGGAAAATCTGGAGCTTGCCCTGAGTACGCTTGAAGACAGGGATCCTGAGAAGATTTCAGATGTCAGACAGCGGGAAACGGTTGTGGACAGGGTTTGCGATGGCGTTTCTCAATACCTGATTAAGTTGTGTATGCTGCAAATCAATGATAAAGAAAATGAAACGGTAACATCCCTGCTGAATACCATCAGCGATATGGAACGTGTGGGCGACCATGCGGAAAATATCGCCGAACTGGCGGAGGAAATGAGCAATGAAGGCATTATTTTCTCTGTATCAGCAATGGAAGAATTGAAGGAAATGATAAATTCCACGCTTTCCAGCTATGATAATGCTGTGAAGGCGTTGGAGCTTGACGATATCAGCTACGCAAAGAATACAGTTGTGCTGGAGGACGAAGTTGACGCGCTGGAGAAAAAGCTGCGCGCAGGTCATATCGATCGCTTGTCTAATGCAGAATGTAATGTAAACGCGGGGATCCATTTCCTTGAACTGCTGGGTAATCTGGAACGTGTTTCCGACCACGCTATGAATATCGCGCAGGTCGTTTTGAATGAACACCGGGAAGAAAAGCACTTCCATGAGGAAATTATTCCGGAGCATTAAAAAGAATGAAGTTTTTGGCAGCGCAGGCATTTCTGCGCTGCTGGTCTTTTGTTTATGAAATGAGGTTTCAGATGTGGCGGGAGTGCAGAATGGAGGAAAACATTTGACGGCTTTGATGAAAATTCAGACGTTTATACAGGCATATGTGCAGGCGATTTCCTCCATATTGGAATCGGACGTTACCGTGGTTGACAGTGAGCTGATCCGTGTAGCGGGAACGGGGAATTATGCAGAAGAAATCGGCAGTACGGTTGCCCATGGAAATTTTTTCAGCCGAATATTGCTTTCCGGTGAGAAGGGAATCATAACAGACGCAGCAAAGGATGAAAACTGTATCGGCTGTGAAAAAAGGGGCTACTGCAAGGAGCTTGCCAATCTGGCATATCCGATTTTCAAAGACGGCGCAGTCGTTGGCGTCATATCCATTATTGCTTTTCAGGAGGAACAGCGGGAATATCTGCTGAAAAACAGGAGCAAGCTGGAGGAATTTTTGAAATATATGTGCGTGCTTCTGGAAAGCAAGTTGTATACCGATGAGGCGAATGACAGGTTGGAGCAGCAGCTGAAGATTATCCATAATGCAGAAAAAGCGTGGTCGTTTGTAGGGCAGAGCCCGAAAATGCAGGAGGCTATCCGCATCGGAAAAAAGGTTGCAAAATCCAATTCTACTGTTTTTCTGCGGGGCGAAAGCGGAACGGGCAAGGAGATCATGGCGAAAATGATACATGCCCTAAGCGACAGGCGCGATGCGCTAATGATTTCCATAAACTGTGCGGCGATACCTGAGAATCTCGTGGAAAGCGAATTGTTTGGCTATGAGGAAGGGGCGTTTACTGGCGCGAAAAAACACGGCTCTATTGGAAAATTCGAGCTGGCGGATAAGAGCACCATTTTTCTGGATGAAATTGGGGATATGCCGTTGCATGTGCAGACAAAGCTGCTGCGGGTATTGCAGGAGAATAAAGTGGAACGCATTGGCGGAAGAAAACCCATACCGATCGATATTCGTGTAATTTGTGCTACGAATAAAAATATTGAGCAGATGGTGGAAGAAGGAACATTCAGGGAAGATTTGTATTACCGGCTGAACATTATCCCTATCGAACTGCCGCCCCTGCGCAAACGCAAGGAGGATCTGCCTGCGCTGATTGATTACTATATCGCATATTATAACCAGAAGCTGGGGAAAAATATGACAGGTGTATCACCGGAGGCTTTGCAGACTCTGATGAGCTATGACTGGCCCGGCAATGTGCGGGAATTAAAGAATATTATTGAATATCTGGAAAATATTGCAGAAGGACAGGAAATTCGGCTTACTGACCTGCCGAACAGCATTGTCCTGCGTTCTGGCAACGGCTACGGGGATTGGTCGCTGGAGGAAATCATGGGAGAATATGAGAAGCGTGTGCTGGGAAGCATGATCCGGAAAGAAGCGACGCTGGCAGAAAAAAATGCCCTGGCGGACGCTTTGAAAATCAGCCGTGCGACGCTTTACCGCAAGCTGGGGAAATATGGCCTGCTTTGATTGGGAAAGGGGGAATCGCGATGAAATGTCCGTACTGCTGCGGAGAAATGGTAGCGGGGGAGCTGCATGGTTTGCCGAATGATATCGTTTATTGGCTGCCGAAAAACACGGGAGTCCATTTTATGGTACTGACAAGGAAAAGGATTGAGGAATATGGCGGCATTATCCTTGGCAATACAATGAATGCGGCGTATGCCGGGCTGACGGCATTTTGGGCAGAGGAACATCCGGTGAGTTTTTGCTGTAAAGAATGCAGGGCGATCCTTACGAAATATTAAACAGCCTTGGAACAGAGGGATTTTTTCGTGGTCAATATGGCTTGCAGATCTATCGATTCTCAAACATGAGAAATGTTCTTAAATTTGAGAAATGAATGATTTTGTTATAAATGAATTTCCTTTTTGAAAAATGAGGCTGTTTTTTGCGTATATTGCAGGAGTTGCCAGCACTTTTGAAGGCAAGAACAGGTGCTGAAATATATTGAAATCCCTTTAGCTTCATGTTTTCTCATGATTGAGAAAAAATAAGAGGGGCTTTTTGTACGCAGTGCCGGAAATGGAGGAGTTATAAAAATTTTTTTCTGGAGAATACGGGAAAATCAAAACGGGGAGCCATTGGGAATGAAGAAGGGCGCAGCTTTAATGGATGTTGCTATAAGAAAATTTCATTTTTTGAAATGCCTGAATTATCAGGATTTTTCAGTACAACTTCAATTTTGGAAGGAAATTTCTCAGGCATCAGCCATCGGCGTCTGACTTTAGAAACCAATCAAAAAGAATAATATATTTTCTTTAATCAGGCTGTATGATGCAGGCTGTTTTTTATTTGGCACAAAATTTGCTCTTATATTAGGCAGACAACAAACGGGAAATAATATGGATATAGGAGGAATGGATTTATGGATATGAATATTGTATTTCGTGCAATTCAGAATGAAATGCAGCCCAGTATGGGCTGTACGGAGCCTGTTGCTATCGGACTGGCAGTTTCCAGAACCTGCGAATATCTGGAACAGCCCGCAGAAGGGCTGGATATGGTAATCAGTTCCAACATATTTAAGAATGCTTACAGTGTGCAGATTCCAAATGCAGGGACGAATGGTATTGAGCTTTCCTGCGCATTGGGTTTCCTTTTAAGCAAGCCCGGCAATACCATGGAAATTTTTGCGGACGTGAAGCCGGAGCATGTGGAACAGGCGCAGCAGCTGGTGGCAGATGGGTTTGTAAAAGTAAAGGTACTGCCGAGCAGCCAGTTCTATATTGAATGTACCGCGTCCAATGGGAAAGAATCCGCGCATACCATTACAGAGGACAGCCATGATAATATGGTATTTGCAGAAAAAGATGGAAAGACGCTGGTAGATGAGCGGGTAGATATTGCGGCAGCGGAAAGCCATGGCGGGTTTGATATTACGCAGCATACCTTTGCGGAGTTCCTGCAATGGGCGAATGAAGTAGATCCGAAAGACCTTGGCTTTATCAAGGAAGGCATTGAAATGAACCTTGCGATTTCGGAAATCGGCATGAAGCAGAAATATGCCATTGGCGTAGGCCCTGCACTGAAAAATCTTGTAGATGCGGGCAAGCTTTCCAATGATATGGTAACAGATGTAAAACGGACAGTTGCGGCGGCGTGCGATTTTCGCATGAGCGGCGGAAACGGTTCTGTGATGACGTATCTTGGCAGCGGCAATCAGGGGATTGAAACCATGCTGCCGATTGCGGTCGTGGCAAAGCATCTCGGTGTTTCTGAGGAAAAAATGCTGCGCGCGGAATTTTTGGGTATGCTGATTATTATGTATCTGAAACATCACGTTGGACGGCTTTCGCCAATCTGCGGCGCGACTCTGGCTGGCTCCGGCAGTGCGGCAGGCATGGTATATATGATGGGCGGCAATTTGGAACAAATCTGCGGCGCGGTGCAGAACATGATGGGCGGCGTTGCCGGTATTTTCTGCGATGGTGCAAAGGGCGGCTGCGCGCTGAAGCTTTCCATCTGCGCAGGAGAAGCGGTTTATTCCGCGCTTTATGCAATGGACAACAGCATGATACAGGCAACAGACGGCATTATCAGCACAGCTGTTGAGGATACAACAAAGAATCTGGCGAAGCTGTCCCATGAAGGGCTTGCAGAGGTGGATATGAAGGTTATTGAGATTATGCAGACAAAACAGTAAGGATATAAATGTTTTGAAAAAAGCCGCTTTTAGAGCGGCTTTTGCTTACAGCATGCCTCCATCTAAAGTCAATATTTTTCCTGTTAGGAAAGCGGCTTCGGGGCTTGCAAGGAATAATGCCAGCGCGGCGGCATCTTCTGGTTTTCCAAAGCGCATCAGGGGGATTTCCTCTGTCAAAGCCTGACGCTCCTCCGGTGAAAAACAGGCGTTCATCTGTGTGTCTATTACGCCGCAGGAAATGGCGTTTACCCGTATATTGGAAGGCCCCAGCTCCTTCGCCATTGCCTTTGTAAAGGCATTCAGCCCGCCTTTTGACGCGGAATATACGGCTTCGCAGGACGCCCCGCACTCTCCCCATATGGAAGAAATATTCAGGATAACGCCGGATTTTTTTCGCACCATATCCGGAATGGCGATATGGGTGCAGTTCAGGGCGGATTCCAGATTGACGGCAAGGATAAGTTTCCATTCGGCAGGAGCCATATCTGAAAAAAGACCGATATGGGAAATCCCTGCATTATTGACCAGTACATCTACGCTTCCCCATTGCTCCGCAATACTTTGGAACATAGCGCGGCAGTTTTGATAATCGGAAACATCGCAGAGAAACGCCAGAACAGGTATGTTTTCCTGCTTCAGAAGCCTTTGGGTATCCTCCAGCTCCGCTCTGCTTTTCGAGGCGTTCAGCACAACGCGATAGCCTGCCCGACCGAAAGCAAGGGCAATGGCCCTGCCGATTCCGCGGGAAGAGCCGGTGACAAGTACAGTTTTTCTTTCTTGCATATTTTTCACAGCCTTTCTGTCTGGCGAGTATAACATAAACGGGAAGAAACCTCAAGATGGGTAGGAAAAAGAAATTCCCGCAGGGGAAAAGGTTGCAGAATGTCTGGAAAGGTGTATAATAGCACTTAAGGGCATTTCAGTAGGGATTTTGTGCAGAATAGGAGGAAAAGAATGAGAGATGAAATTTACCAGAGGGAACTGGGCTGGATGGAGCTGGTTGCCAGAGCGTTTTTTGAGTTTTTTCAAAATATCAGAGGCATATTGTTTGTGATGGTAGTAGTATTCCTGCCTGTCGTCCTGCTGGACAGCGTGATTTTAACAAGGCTGAATGCCATCAATTCGTTTCTTTCCACAGTTCAGGCAGCAGGGACGTTTCTGGAAAACAGGGAAGGCATCATGCAGGCAATGAACCATACAATCATTGGTTCTGTGCTGAGCATGGCGATTGAGCTGTTTTTAGTGCCGGTGGGGACGATTGCCATAGCGAAGATTGTAAAGCAGAGGATTGACGGGGAAGAACCCGATGTGAAAACAGCATTAAAAGAAGCATTGGCGCTGGGGCCGACGATTATTCTGACTGGCCTGATTTACGGCGTATTGGTCACATTAGGCATGATTGTTTTGATACCAGGAATCTGGTACTCCGTTTTTGCGGGATTATACGTATACTGCATCGGTCTGGGCGGCCGGAAGGGCTGGGATTCCTTAAACCACAGCGGGGAGCTGGTGCGCGGACGCTGGTGGCGGACTGCTGGCTATATCATTGCATTAAATTGTTTAGGGGCACTGTGGAACATGCTTTTTCAAGCGATATTAGTTTTCGGCGGGTCAAATTTTGCCGCTACTGCAATATACGGATTTTTTACTTATTTTTCTACTATTTTTGCTGAGATTGGGTTGGTGCTGCTGTTTATCAACCGTGAATCGCAGTATTTAGGCTGGCAGCCTTTTGGTGAAAAGAAAAAAGAAGAATTGAATTTAACAGAATAAAGCAATCTGCGCCCCAATAAAAATGGAATTGGGGCGTTTTTGGTCCCGATTTTTGAAAAATCACTAGGAAAATATTTACGCATCTGGTATAATAAAGCTGGTGGAAATGTTCCACTGGTTTGGATGGTGCAAACGAAGAAAAAAGATTGGATGGTGCGGTTTCATGTATTGCGGGAATGAAAGTTTTACGGCGGAGGAAATGAGATATTTGAAACTTCTGTCGAACCAGTACAAAAATATCAACAGTGCGGCAACAGAAATTATCAACCTGAAGGCGATTTTGAACCTGCCGAAGGGCACAGAGCATTTTGTTTCTGATATTCATGGAGAAGCGGAATCGTTCAGCCACGTTCTGCGGAATGCTTCCGGCGTTATTAAGAACCATATCAGCTCTATTTTTGGCGGCAGTCTGCGTGAAAGCGAAAAAAAGGCTTTGGCGACGCTGATTTATTATCCGGAACGAAAGCTGGAACAAATGATCGAGCAGGAAGCGGACCTTGAAGACTGGTATAAAATCACGCTGAACCGTCTGGTAAAGATCTGCAAGGTGGTTTCCTCAAAATATACGCGTTCCAAGGTGCGTAAGGCTTTGCCGAAGGAATTTGCGTATATTATAGAAGAGCTGCTGCACGAGAACAGCGGCAGTATGGACAAGGAAATGTATTATACGGAAATCATACATACGATTATCGACCTTGACCAGGCTGACCGTTTTATTGTCGCACTCTGCAACCTGATACAGAGGCTTTCCATTGACCAGCTGCATGTTATCGGAGATATCTATGACAGAGGGCCGAATGCGGCGGAGATTATGGATATCCTGTCCAGATACCATTCCGTAGATATTCAGTGGGGCAACCACGATATCGCATGGATGGGGGCAGCGGCAGGCTGTCAGGCGTTGATCTGCAATGTGCTGCGTATCCAGACGAGGTACGCAAACCTGGATACCATTGAGGAAGACTACGGAATTAACCTTCTGCCTCTGGCAACGTTTGCCATGGAAAAATATGCTGATGACCCCTGCGACCAGTTTGCGCCGAAGGGGGACGAGGTGCTGAGCGATAAGGATTTCAAAATGATTGCAAAGATGCATAAGGCAATTTCCATTATGCAGTGGAAGATGGAAGCACAGATTATCAAACGTCACCCTGAGTTCCGTATGGAGAACAGGCTTCTGTTGGATAAAATCAATTTTGAAAAAGGGACCATCATGATAGACGGCAAGGAATACGTCATGAATGATATGAATTTCCCGACGGTTGACCCGAAAGACCCGTATGCACTGACAGAGGAAGAGAATACGGTCATGGAAAAGGTGAAATCCTCTTTTGTCAACAGTGAAAAATTGCAGGAGCATATCCGGGTACTGTATACCAAAGGAAGCATGTATACAATATTTAATTCTAACCTGTTATTCCACGGCGGCATTCCCATGAATGATGATGGCACGTTAAAGACCGTTACCTTCCGCGGGAAAAAATACTGCGGCAAGGAATACCTTGATGCGGTGGAGCGTGCTGTGCGTGAGGGCTATTTTAATAAACCGCATACGGAAAGCAAACGGGAATGTATGGATATCATTTGGTATATGTGGTGTGGGGAGGATTCCCCTCTGTTCGGCAAAAAGAAAATGACAACGTTTGAACGTTATTTTATTGACGATAAGGCAACGCATAAAGAGGTCAGCAATCCGTATTATTCCCTGCGGAACGAGGAGGCAACCTGTAAGCGCGTGCTTGCAGCGTTTGGTCTAAATCCGGAAACTTCCCATATCGTAAACGGGCATGTGCCGGTAAAGGTTTCAAAAGGGGAAAGCCCGATTAAGGCAAACGGCAGACTGTTCGTGATTGACGGCGGTTTTGCCAAGGCTTATCAGAAGGTGACAGGCATTGCGGGGTATACGCTGATTTATAATTCTCATGGTATGATTCTGGTTTCGCATGAGCCGTTTGTTTCAACAGACGTTGCAATCGCGGAAGAAAAGGATATTCTTTCTTCGACGGTGGCACTGCAGTATACACAGGACCGGATTCTGGTTCGGGATACGGATATCGGACGGAAATTGCAGGACAGCATCAATGAGCTGGAAAAGCTGCTGTATGCATATCAGAATGGTATTATTAAGGAGCAATAAAAAGGCGGCGTCTGCCGCATGGAATGGGCACAGGGAATTTTTCCTGTGTCCGTTTTATTTCAGGTTGTGCTGTGGAAAAAGAAAAACGACGAATAGCCGCAGAGGGGTGTTCGTCGTTTTCGTTTAGCGGTATTCTTCCGGCTCCTGCGCGGCTCGCTGAACGGTATTCTTTTCTTCCGTATCTTCGTAATAGACGACACTGCGCACTTTGTTTTCCCGTTCGACCAGCCACTGCATGTAAAGCAGAAGTTCACTTTTGCTGTCCTCGTTCAGGAGGGCGTAAAAACGGCGGAATTCATTGAATTTTGCCGAATTATCATCAATCACATAAGGATGGCGAATGTCATTCACTCCCAGAAGATAGTCCATAGAAACATTAAAAATAGACGCAATTTTTTTCAAATCGGGAATAGAAGGCTGATTTCTGCCGGATTCGTAGTTCGCAATTGCGGTATATCCATAATTCAGCATTTCCCCAAGTTTGACTTGCGTGAGCCTTTTTTCTTTTCTTAAAAATTTCAAACGATCCTTAAATTCCACGATTTTACTCCCCCCATTTACCGGACACTTCCGCGTTTGGAATTCTGGCATCAGCCCGGCAGCTGAATATTGCGGAACATGAAATATATCTACGATTATACGAATAATTGTGATAATAGAAAAGATACCGACATGGATACCATGAAAAAGTTTCAAAAACATCACATTATGTGAAAAAACAATGCAACAAATCAATTACATAAACAGAAATCCAGCAAAACACAGCGGTTTGGACTGCTTTTCCTGTCAACGGAACAGTGCAGGAACAGGAGTGTACAAAGAGTGAAATCAGGAAGATGGATTGTCGACAGAAAATTTTATCGATAAAATGGTTGATTATCTCAAAAAAGCCTTGATTTACGGGCATACAAGCAGGATTTCAAGCTGAATTTACTACCAATTTACTACTTTTGAGGGAAAGAGCCTTGATATGCCGCCCGGAACCCTGCCAGCCCAGCCACCAGCACACAGCATTGAGAAAGAATAAATGAAAACTGAATACGACGCAAACGCGGCGTTTCTCTATCCCTAACCGGGAGAACAGGAACGCCGCTTTTTTTATGCCCTCATGTTACGCAGTAGGGGCAAAAAGAGCCTTGCTATATGCGGCTTTGCGGGCGCACTTTTGCCGGGGACAGGGATTTATACCTAACCCCGGCAAAATGGCGTTCTATCGCGTAACAAATCCACAACCAAAGGAGTGATGAAGCTATGGCAGTTTTCCGAGTGGAACGCAACAAGGGCTATACCGTTATGAGCAACCACCATTTACGCAACAAGGAACTGACCTTAAAGGCAAAGGGGCTTTTGTCGCAAATGCTGTCACTTCCCGAAGATTGGGACTACACCCTTGCGGGGCTGTCACAGATCAACCGGGAAAGTATCGACGCTATCCGCACCGCCATATGGGAGCTGGAAAAAGCCGGATATATCAGGCGGCAGCAGGGGCGCGACGCAAAGGGCAAAATGACCGCCATTGAATACACCATTTACGAGCAGCCCCAGCCGCCGGACGACACCCCGCCGGGATTGGATAACCCGACATTGGAAAATCCAACACCGGGCAACCCGATATTGGAAAATCCGACACCGGGTAAACCGACGACGGAAAATCCAACGCAATTAAATAAAGATATACAAAAGACTGACTTACCAAAAAAAGAAAAAATAATTACTGATGAACAAAGTACCCATTCCATTCCTATCCTTTCCCCTAACCCCTCTCCCTCTGACAGAGAAGCGGCTACACCGCCGGAACGGAAGCGAAAGGAAGCGGAAACACAGACCGCATATGAGATTTACCGGGAGATCATCAAGGACAATATCTCCTATGACATTCTCAAACAGGATATGAAGTTTGACGGGGACAGGCTGGACGAGATTGTTGACATCATGCTTGAAACCGTCTGCACCCGGAGAAAGACAATCCGCATTGCCGGGGACGACTACCCCGCCGAGCTGGTGAAAGCAAAGTTTATGAAGCTGGACGGCGAACATATCCGCTTTGTGCTGGACTGTATGCGGGAGAACACCACCAAAATCCGCAACATCAAGCAGTATTTACGGGCGGTGCTTTTCAATGCCCCGTCCACAATCGGCAACTATTACACGTCCCTTGTGGCTCACGATATGGCAAGCAGCGCACTTGCGCCACAGGAGCCGCACGCCCCCTATTCATTCAAACCGGGCGAAAGCCTGTAACCACCCACAACCACAAAAAAGGAGGATTTTATTATGGCACAGAAAACGACGGGAGCATTGGTATTTGACGAGCGCACAGACCGCTACGACATTCGCTTTGACCTTGCCAGCTATTATGGCGGGCTGCATTGCGGGGACTGTTTCGACGTGTTCACCCGCGGCAAGTGGAAGCCGACCCGTATTGAAATGAACATGAAACAGGAATGGTACTTGGTGGGTATCAGAGCCGACGACCTTAACGGGCTGCGGGTGCGTATCTGACCGCCGCCCCATAGAACACCCCGAAAGGAGGGACAGACCCCATGCAGGACGAGATCAACGAGAAAACCGTTGCCCTGTATATCAAGACCGGGAAGCTGACCGCCGAAGTGCTGCAAAAGGCAATGAAAGCCGCGCTTGCACAGTCAAAGAAGCAGATCGGCAAACAGCCCCACGGGAAACAGACCCTAAAGCAGCTTATGAAGCAGAACACAGGCGTTTCCAACATTGAGATCACAAAAGAAAATATCAAGGCATTTGAGAGTACCGCCAAAAAATACGGTATCGACTTTGCGCTGAAAAAAGACAGTACGGAAACCCCGCCCCGCTATCTTGTATTCTTCAAGGGCAGGGACGCAGACGCATTGACCGCCGCTTTCAAGGAGTTTTCCGCAAAGAAGCTGACGCAGGACAAGAAGCCCTCAATCCGAAAGGCATTAGCCGCTTTCCGGGAAAAGGCAAAGGAGCTGAACGCCAGCCGCCAGCAGACCAAACACAAGGACAGGGAGGTATCGCTATGAAGCCGGAAGTAAAGAAGCTGCTTATCCTAAACGCGCCCTATCTGCTCTTTGTGTACCTGTTTGACAAGGTGGGTGCGGCTGTCCGGCTTTCCCCCGGCATGGACGCAAGCCAAAAAATCTTACACTTGGGGGAGGGCTTCACCGCTGCCTTTGCTTCCGCTGCCCCCAGCTTCCACCCCGCCGACTTACTGATCGGCATTGTGGGCGCGGTGATTATCCGGCTTGCCGTTTACATGAAAGGCAAGAACGCGAAGAAATACCGCAAAGGCATTGAGTACGGTTCCGCGCGTTGGGGAACCGCCGACGATATAAAGCCGTACACAGACCCGGTATTTGAGAACAATATCCCATTGACACAGACGGAACGGCTCAC
>CAJTKM010000003.1 GCA_910576545.1 Lachnospiraceae bacterium | reverse complement strand
AGCAGCGCGACTATGATAAATATCTCTATAAACTGCGTCATTTGGTAGAAAACTGTTTCCTTACCCTGAAACGCTGGAGAGGGATTGCCACTCGTTATGCCAAGACTTCTGATGCCTTTATCGCTGCGGTACACGTCCGTTGTATCGCTATTTGGGCTGCTATCCGTGCTTAACACGTGTAGACACTATCTAAGGCTCTTTATCCTCGTTGGCATAAATTGGTGTAAATCCATTATCGAAGCAGCCTGAAACCCTATGAAATCAAGTTTTCCAACAATATCTGAGAAATTTTTCTTTTTTTATAAATTTCAGCCGTAAAATGCCATCGAAACATCTTGTATTTACAGAAAAATTACTGTATAATATGACAAAATAAAACATCTGGAGGGTGGTTTTATGTTTTGTTAAACTACCTTTTCTTTTGGAGGAAATGATAATAATGAAAGAGAATCAAACAAAAATGTGTACATCCCCCCTATCTGCGTGGTTTTTGCGCGAGAAGAAAGAAACCGAAATTTTGATGAGATGCATCCCTTCAACGGTCGTTTCTTTGTTTGTTGTCAGCGTCATATGCATGAACCTGCTTGCTAACAAAACGCTTCTGCAAAACAATTGGATCGCTGTGGATGGCGGTATTCTGATATCCTGGCTTTCATTTATGTGCATGGATATCATCACCAAATATTTTGGTCCTAAGGCATCCAATAAAATCGCATTACTTGCCGCTTCGATAAACGTGCTTACCTGCCTGATTTTCTATATAGTAAGCATCATTCCGTCCAATGCGGACGATTATACTGCACTGGACAGCATACTTGGCGGAACGTGGTTTATTCTTCTGGGCAGCACGATCGCATTTCTTGCATCGGCAGTTATAAATAATTTTCTAAATTGGGCAATCGGCAGGGCATTTCAGAAGAATCCAGATGGGAAACTTGCGTATGCCGCAAGGACTTACATTTCGACTTTTATTGGGCAATTTATGGACAACCTGATTTTTGCCACTATCGTTTTTGTTGGCTTCGCCCCGATTTTCTGGGACGGATTTCACTGGACGGTTCGGCAGTGTATCGCCTGCGCCTTGACCGGTGCTGTCGCGGAGCTGATTATGGAAATCATTTTTTCGCCGTTCGGATACCGTGTTGTCAGGAAATGGAAGGAACATAACGTTGGGCGGGAATATCTTGACTATATGAACAGGGGGAAAGAGCTTTGAAGGTATTGATAACAGGAACATCTCAGGGAATCGGTCTGGCAGTTGCCGAACATTTTTTGAAGGAAGGGCATGCTGTGGTAGGGATAGACCGTCAGCCAGCAGGCATCCATCATGAACGTTACTGCCACTATCAATGCGATGTACGGGATTATGAAAAACTGCCTGACATTCAGGGCGTAAATATCCTGGTTAATAATGCAGGGACACAGAATGAGGAAGATATTGATATCAACCTCAAGGCCCTGATTCATATTACCGAAAAATACGGCGTTCAGGAAGAAATACGCTCTGTATTAAATATTGGTTCGGCAAGCGCCCATACAGGGGCGGAGTTTCCGGAGTATTGCGCAAGCAAGGGCGGCATACTGGCATATACCAAAAATGTTGCCACGCGTATTGCGAAATATGGTGCTACCTGCAACAGCCTTGACCCCGGCGGCGTCCTTACGCCCCTGAACGAGTGCGTCATGAATGACCCTGTACTCTGGGGGCAAATCATGGATGAAACACCGCTCAAGCGTTGGGCTGCACCAGAGGAAATTGCTGAATGGGCGTATTTTCTGACAGTCACCAACACTTTCTGTACAGGACAGAATATCCTTGTCGATGGAGGGGAAGCAATCAATTACCATTTCATCTGGAAAGAATGAAATACAGATACACAGGAAAAAGGAACTCCCCTACAATCGTAATAGATGTACGAAGATAAAGTTTACCGCCTCTTTCCGGCAGGCAAACTTTATCTGCCATCTTCGTTTACAAATACAGATTGCTATTTTATTTTCAATCGGGTATCATATAATTAGCGGCCAGCAACAGAAATAACTTTATTTATATGAAAAATTTCTGCTAATGCCCAGCAGATTTCCATACACAATGAGCAGATTCCTGTTGTGGAATCTCAAATAAATGAGGGGCGATTATGGAAAAAATTTACACTCTGATTGAACGCTTAGGCCAAAAATACCATGCCGAAAAAATTATCCTTTTCGGTTCCCGTGCGCGCGGCGACAATCATGAACGCAGTGATATTGACATTGCCGTTTATGGTATGCCGGAACAAAACCGCCCGTTGTTCTGGTCAGATATTGATGACCTCCCCACACTGCTGAAGTTTGATTTGGTTCATATCACCAAGCATGCAGATTCGGCTTTTGCAGAAACGATTGAAAAGGAAGGTGTAATCCTCTATAAGCAATCTGGAAACAAAAATTGCTAATTTTTCCAAAGCTGTTATCCGGCTTCAGGATGCCATTGATGAATATGAAAAAACGCACAGCGATACCGTCCGGGACGGCGCAATCCAACGTTTCGAGCTCTGCATGGGGCTGGCATGGAAAACAACCCGTGAATACCTCATTGAGCAGGGCTTCGCAGAACTCAACAGCCCGAAAGCCGTCATGCAGGAGGCTTATGCCAGCCATATTATTGACAGTCAGGAGTTGTGGATAAGCGCATTGAACGACCGTAACCTCACCTCCCACGTTTACGATGAAAAAACTTCCAACGAAGTCTTTTCCAGAATCTGCGGTTCCTATGTTCCTCTTTTGAAAAAGTTAGATGAATTATTCAGAGCATAGCAGCTGTTTTTCCTGTCGGATAAATTATTTTGTATACAGCATATAAAAATCCCTCTTTATATTTTTATAAAAAGGGATTTTTCTTATTACATAATTTTCACCGCATTTTCCCTGATTGAATCAATCGTCTGAATCAATCTGGCGCGGGTTTTCTGGTCGAACAGCTTAATAAAGTTTACCGGTCTGTCAAACGGCGGCTTCTGCAGCTCCGCTACATCCTTCATATATCCGTTTTTCTCTACATGGTTGATAATCTTCAGCACAAAAGCAATCTGTGCTTCATTCAGCGAAGTGTCATTGATAAAAGCAGAAAATGCCTGCATTGCCGCGTCATGGTCCAGCCTGGCAACCTCGCGGATTAGCAGGCCAAAGGGCTTTTCGCCAAATTCCCGCTGGTAATCCGTCCTGCTCCCCAGTTCCGACGTCAAAATCCGTTCCAGCTCCTCATAATCCCCGGAGGCGAGAGGGATATTATGCGTCAGCTTATGAATCGCAAGCGTGTTCCCATTTTCTTCCACGTAGCGGTTAATCCTTTTCCTGTAATCCTCAAAGTCGTAAGCAGCGTCAAGCCCTTCGCCTTCCCGGGTTCCTGTAACAGGGTCTGTCAGCGATGTATAAACTGGCGGCTTTGGTGTACCCTCCTCTACTAAAAATTTTATCAGTTCACGCAATTCCTTTCTTGCATTTTCAAAAAGGAGGATATCCTTTGCATCCCAAAATGCATCTGTATTGATCTCCCGAATCAGCGGCAGCTTTGCCTTCACCTGTGGGATTGCCGCTTTTTTCTCCAGCATGGCAGCAGTATCACAAAGCTGGTTTTTCATGCGCTTGAAGGAAGGCGCAGCCTCCAGCTGCGAAAGCATCATACCGTAAATCAGGTTGTCAAACCGCTTTGCCGCCTCATCTGTATCTGCCAGCGTAACCAGCGGCGCAATCTCACGGATTAATTCGCCCTTATCCCCTTCGCTGAGCACATCAAAAGCGGAACGTTCCTTATATTTTTGAACATATTGCAGCCGCAGTTTTACGGCAATCCGTTCCGGATTCAGCACCTGAATCTGTTCATGGCAGGTATTCAGCAGCGTTTCCCGCAGAGATTGAAAGCGTTCCTCCGCAAATGCACTTTCCTGCAATGCCGCCGCCAGCCGCACCTGTTTGCCGAATATATTTTCGGAAAGCGTTTTTACCTCTCTGCTCTCATATCCGTTCGGTTTCTCTCTGAAAAACTCAAAATTCCCACAATAGTCAAATATCAGAAACCTTTTTTTCCCTGTATATTCCCCGTCAATCTGGTCAATACAGGACAGATTTGGCGCAAGCCTTGTGCCGCGGCCAAGCATCTGCCAGAATTTCGTTTTGGAACGCACTTTTTTGAAAAACACCAGATTCACACATTCCGGCACGTCAATCCCTGTGTCCATCATATCCACAGAAACAGCTATATGCGGCTCCTGCTCCGGCATTTTGAATTTTTCGATAATCGTCTGGGCATAAGTGTCCTCGCAGGTAATGCGCTGTGCAAAGCCGCCCTTATACATGGGGTACAATGCGTTGAACCGCTGCACAATCAGCTCCGCATGTTTTTTATTCTGGGCAAAAATGATTGTTTTCCCAACCCTGTCGCCCCCTGCAACCTTTATGCCGCGGTCCATCAAATCCTGCAAAACCGTATCCACTGTGTCCATATTGAACACAAATCTGTTCAACGCGGCAGAGGGGATAAACTCCGGTATGCTGTCATCCTCCGTAAAATCCTCCTCATACCGCCGCTTGTCCTCCTCAGAAAGCTCGTCATACACAATGCCTTTTTCCAAAAACTTCGTTTCAACCTCATAATTGTAGTAAGGTACAAGTACTTTATCTACCTCAACCGCCGTTTCATAGTCATACGCATACGTCGGGATACCGTTTTCCATCTCAAAAAAATCGTAAGTATTCCTGTCCACGTCGGTTTTCGGCGTTGCAGTCAGCCCTACAAGAATCGCGTCAAAATACTCAAATATCGCACGGTATTTCTTAAAAATGCTCCTGTGGCTTTCGTCCACGATAATCAAATCAAAATGTGCAGGCGTAAACAGCTGCCTGCCCTCCCCTGTACGGGTATCGTCAATGGCGTTGAGCATTGTCGGGTAAGTGGAAAAAACAATTCTGGCAGCCTTGTCGTCTTTATTCGTACAAAGGTTGCACAGCGACATATCCGGCAAATAATTCTTGAAATCGTCCTTTGCCTGTTTCACAAGCGCAGTCCTATCCGCCAAAAACAACACATTCGTGATATGCCCGCCGCGGCTCAAAACGTCCGTCAGGCTGGACGCCGTACGGGTCTTGCCCGTCCCTGTCGCCATAACCAGCAGGTGCCTGCGGAACCCTTCCATAATCTTCCCGCAGACGGCACGAATGGCGGCTTTCTGATAATAACGGTCCGTAATCTTATCGGAAATCGGGATTGCAAGCAGGTCTTTCCGCCCTTCGCGCCGGTCCATGAGTTTTTGCAGGTCATCCTTGCTGAAAGGGCCGCTGACCTTCCTCTGCGGGCCGCTCAAATCGTCCCAGAAATACGTTTCAAAGCCGTTGCTGGTAAACATCATCGGCCTGCGCCCAAATTTCCGTTCCAGGCAGTCCGCATATAAAGCAGCCTGTGTCCTTCCGCTGTTCGGGTCTTTTCCGGCACGTTTCGCCTCAATGACTGCCAGCGGCAGACCATCTCTGCCGAAAAGCACATAATCCGCGCGGCCTTTCTGCCCGGGCACACCTGCCATGCCCTCCACCTCATACTCCATCTGCACATCTGCGTCTGCGCCGTCAAATTTCCAGCCCAGCAGTTTCAAATCTACATCAATAAAACGTCTGCGGGTTTCAAATTCGGAGCAGTCCGCCGGAACAAAGCTGCGTGTCTGCCGGTGCTCTTCTTTTGCCTGTGTAAATGCCGCGGACATTTCTTCTATTTTTTTCCGCAGGGCTTCGATTTCCGCATCCTTTGCACGCAGAATGCTTTCCCCTGCTTTCGCGGCAGATTTGGGAATTTCATTTTCGTCAAAGCCGCGCTCCTCATATGCCTTGCCGTAGCAATAATCAATCCATTGTATAAACTCGAACAGCCCACGAAGGGACAACAGCGCATCTGCCGGAGAAACGCTGCGCTCGGTATGTACGGCAAGGTTTCCCAGCTTTACAATAAAGGGCAGTTTGCCCCATGTCTGGTTATCCAGCGCAAAACGGAATGTCGGTTCATGCAGGAGGGACTGGAGGTTATTCCGGTATGGCATTTCCATGGAGGAATCCGCGGCATAAACCCATTTCACCGCCAGCTCCAAAGCCTTGCGGCAGGCAACCGCGCACATCGCGGGCGAAGCGGGAAACAGCCGCTCCGCTTCTATGGCAGAGGGGGCAAAAAGGGCGTAGTTCTGCTGGGGTTTCAAAAAGTCAAAGTTCGCCATGGCGTCACCTTCTTTTTAACAATTATAATTCAATTCTGGATCGAATTAAAGTAATCAGTTCTTGTGTTGAAATCGCTTGAGCCGGAAAATCTTCATTAACAAGATTTCTTAAATCGGTATCATCAGAAACTAAAACACATTTATTCACAATGGCAGCTTCAGCAGTTAACATATCATAATATTGCGCAAATGGGTGTTTTTTTCGTAATTTTTCATTAAAGCCTAAAATTGATTTCACCATATGAGTTTCTTCTGCATTGTCATCTGGTAACCGCATTGTTCCATCCAAAATAAAATGATTGTGCATTAACGTAGCACAACTAGAAACACATTGGATTTGTAAACGTTCTTTTATAATATCAAATTGTTTCATCTTCTCAATAAAATCCTTTGAAAATGTTTTTTTAGAAGAAATATTTTCAGGGTATGTTTTTGCTCCACGTCCGTCTAATTCATAGTCTTGATTTACTGTTTTATAATATTGAAAACCTAAACGTAACGATTTTTCTAATAGGATTAACCAATCTTCATGTTCTGCTAAACGGTTAAACACAGTAGTATCAAATAAAAAGTTGTAGATATTTTCTTTGTCTGGAACTTTTACATCATTCAAAGTATTCATTTCAGTTCTCCTTTATTAAAATATTCCTGCATTAACGATTTCTTTAATACTTCCAGTGTATCAAGACTGCGCTGGATTGGCAACTTTAATTTGTCGATTTCTGTGACAAAATCAGCAAATTCTTGTTGTATTTTCATTGGTGGTAAATTGATTGGCATAGCTTTAACGTATGATACTGCTGCAATATTTTGAATGCCACTACCTTTGACTTCAAGATTACTAATCGTTTGTTCCATATAGGTTAAAAAATATATAGGAAGAATTTCAGTATTTAGAGTAAACTTGCATAGTGCCTGGTTAATAACACCTCTTTCGCACTCTACCGGCAACTGATAAAATTCACCCATCGTACCTGAACAACTCATAAGTATATCGCCTGCCACACAGCTAAACCTTTTCAATTCTTCGTACTTTTCCGCTGTTATATAGTATGTTCCAATTATTGCTGACTTTTGAATTGCATGCTTTTGTTCATATACTTTATATGTTGAATCACTTGGATTTACAAAAAATTCTTTTTTCAAAGCACTTCCAAATGGTCCTCTTACAATTGAAAAACATACATCATCAATAGTTACTCTTTTCCAACCGAAAGGATTCATTTCAGGATCGCCAAACATTTCCACAAAACGCGCTTTCACCATCAAATCCAGCCGTTCCAGCTGCTTGCGCCGCAGGGCAATCAACTCACAAACCTTATCCAACACTGTTGCAATTTTTCGTTGTTCTTCCAAAGGCTGCAAAGGAAACCGCTCTTTTTTGTAGTCCTTAAAATAAATATGCGGAATGGTCGCACCTGAATAATATTTTGCAAGGTTCATCCAGTTCAAAACATAGTACAGATAACGTATATCTACTTTTTCATTTGGGAAGATATACTGCATTGTACCAATAACAGAAGAAAATGCTGGTAAAAGCATTGTTCGTCCAATACCAGCCCCATCTTTTACAATCGCAATATATTCTTTTTCCTGTGAAAAAAAACTTACATTCTTAATCCATCCACTTGCACCAAAAACTGGATATTCTCCATCACATTGCTCTAAATCCTTTTGTGCAATATTGGAAGAACCCTTTTCGCATACATCGCCCAAAGTAACATAGTTCCTCACCCTCACAACATCTCCTCCAATTCCGCCAGCCCCTTAGAAATCTCCATCTCCAGCTCATGCAGCTCCGTCAGTATTTCCAGCGTAGAAGGGTATTCCTCCGGCACATACTCCACCTTTTTATACTTATTCACCGTCAAATCATAACCGTTATCCGCAATTTCCTCCTTCGGCACAAGGAAGGACTGTTCTGTGCGTTCGCGGCCTTCCTCCTGCTTTATGGCGTGGAACCGCGCAATAATATCGGGAATGTCGCTTTCCCCTGTTTCCATCCGTTTATCGTCCAGCGTGAAGCCGTCCGCCTGCATATCGTAAAACCAGACCTTATCCGTACCGCCCGCGCCTGTTTTTGTGAACACCAGCACCGCCGTAGAAACCCCCGCGTAGGGCTTAAATACGCCCGAAGGCATGGAAATCACAGCCCTAAGCTGGTGGTTTTCCACAAGCTCTCGGCGGATTGCCTGATGCGCCTTACTGCTGCCAAACAGCACTCCATCCGGCACAATGCAGGCGCACCGTCCGCCTTTTTCCAGCATCCGCAGGAAAAGCGCAAGGAACAGCAATTCCGTCTTTTTCGTGTTCGTAACAGCCTTCAGGTCATCGTTGATGCTTTCCGCGTCAACCGTCCCCTTGAAAGGCGGATTTGCAAGGCAGACTGAATATTTTCCACTAATCTGGTTCTGTTTGGAAACGCTGTCCTTATAATCAATCTCCGGCCGTTCAATCGAATGGAGCATCAAATTCATGGCAGAAATCCGCAGCATCGTGCGGTCTGTGTCAAACCCTGTGAACATCTCCCCCGCGAAATGCTCCCACTGTTCCGCCGTCATCTTGTTTTCATACTGCCGGCGGATATATTCCGCAGAAGAAACCAGAAAACCAGCCGTACCGCAGGCAGGGTCGCAAATAGTATCCTCCGGCGCAGGCGCGAGCAGCTCGACCATCATCTCCCGGATATGTTTCGGCGTGCGGAACTGCCCGTTTTGTCCGGCAGTTGACAGTTTCCCCAGCATATACTCGTATAAATCCCCCTGCATATCCAGCCCCGCAATATCATGCGTGTACAAATCTTCCAGCCCTGTAATGATTTTCTGCAAAACCTGCGCCGTAGGAATCAAAAAAGAAGCGTCCTCCATATAGCGCGCAAAGGCGGTATTTTCTTCCCCTTCCCGCCCGGGCTCGTCCGGTATCTCTATCAATTCTCCCTTTTGGTCAAAATCCGGAAGCCTGCCGTATTTCATTCCTTTCACCGCCGGAAATACCCTCTTTTCCATGATATCATAAATTTCCCGGGAATCCCTGTTTTTGAATTTGCTCCAACGCATGGACTGCCCCGCGGCAGACTCCGGGAATATCCTTTTCCCCATCGTACCGCTCATGTTCGCAAATTCCTCATTTTCCAGTTCCTTTTCATCCAAAGAACGAATAAACATCAGATATGTCAGCTGTTCGATAACCGTCAGCGGGTTTGTAATCCCTCCTGCCCAGATATCCGTCCAAATTTTGTCAATCTTGCTCCTGATAGCTCCCGTAATCACCTGTTTTCCTCCCTCTGCTTTCGCCCTTACTGTCCGGTGCCGCTGTTTCTGTCTGAAATTATACCATATTTTCCAGCAACATACAATTTTTCACCAAAAAAGGGCAGGCCCGAAGGTCTGCCCAAATGGACTCAAAGAATCTGAAATTCTTTTTTGTGAAATTACTGGAGAAGCTGGAGGATACCCTGAGGAACCTGGTTAGCCTGCGCAAGCATAGCCTGAGCAGCCTGAACCAGAATGTTGTTCTTCGTGTAAGCCATCATTTCCTCTGCCATGTCTGTATCTCTGATGCGGCTTTCCGCAGCAGTGATGTTTTCTGTCTGAACACCTAGGTTGTTGATTGTGTGCTCCAGTCTGTTCTGGATCGCACCCAGGTCACCGCGTACATCAGATACATAGTTGATTGCAGATTTGATCTTGTCTATTGCAGCCGCAGCTGTGTCAATCGTCTTGATATCTGTATCGCCGATGCCCATATCTGCGCAGTGCATATCATAGATAGAAACTTTAATCTTGTTGTAATCAGCAGCCGTATCGCCGATCTGCATTGTCAGGCCGCCCTTGCCGTCAGCAAATTTCACTGTAGGTGTTTCAACCTTGCCAGTCTTGTCAGCGATGCCGCGAACAGTTACCTTGCCGTCTGCGTCAGCCAGTACCTGTGCGCCCTTCACGCCGTTTGCTGTATCGGAAAGCAGTTTGCCCAAAGATTCGGATGTAGCTTTCTCGAAATCGTCAACCTCAATCTTTGTCGCGCCCTGTGTCTTTACATCGTTGCCCTTTGTGACAAATTCGTATGTCTGGCCGTTGATGGTAACAGTTGTGCCTTCCTGCATTTTCTTCGGGTCAAGTGTAAACTCAATCTGGGAAACCTTATCGCCGCTGGAGGAAACAGTTGCCGCCTTTGCTGCGCTGCCGATTTCTGTTGTCTTGATGTTTACCTTGCTGCCGGAAACGCTGATTTCATATTCTGTATCACTCAGGTCGTTCTTCAGCGCGCCTGCCATAGCTTTCGCAATAGAAGCCGTATCCTTGATATCACTTACAACAATAGCCTTGTTGCCCTTTGCTGTGATATCGTCCGCGTCCTTCACGATTTCGTATTTCTGGCCGTTTACTTCGATAACAGAACCGTAGTTTACGCCTTCGCCGAATTCGATTGTGGATGTAGCAGCTGTCTGCTGTGCACCGTTAATCAGGTTGGAATCCAGAGAAGCAGCTTCGCCTGATGTCAGTGTAACGCTCTGGATACTGCCCGCAGCAACGGTACCAGCTCTGTTAGCTGTGATTGTTCCAGCAGCGCCGTCAAAGTCAAGTTCCTTGCCCGCGCCTGTGCCAAAGATTTCATTGCTCTTCACTGTGCTGCCATCGCTCAGCTTGATGTCCATTCCCTTTGTTTCCAGCAAATCTTCCAGATTCTTCAATGTGCTGGTTGCACCTGAGAAACCTGCATTATCTACCTTGAAATCCTTGCCTGCCTCTACTTCAAATTCAAAGGTACGTCCATCGCTCAGCGTGCCTTTGAATGTCAGCTTATCGCCAATCGCAAGATTTTGTGCTTCTCCGGCTTTCAGTGCCATGGTGTATTTCTGTGCCGCAGCATCGCCACCGCCAGCAGGAGTGTACGCACCAGTAGCAGATTTGCCTGTTGCTTCGTTCTTAATGGTGAACTTCCCGGCGTTAGTGATAGAACCCTTCTCTGTAATCGTCAATCCGCCTGCAGCATCATTTGCAACAGCAAACAAATCGCCAAATTTCATTTTTGTTTCATCTGCAACCGTACTGTCGTTCTGCTCAAAAGTTGCTTTATTTTCCAAAGCATCCTTTAGATTGTTAATTGTGTCATTTTCTGTCGTACCAATCTGGAAGTCCGTTCCAACAGTCAGTTTTGCAGTGTATTTTGTACCGTCAGCCGCTTCTATATCGAAAGAAAGTACATCACCATTTTTGATGTCCATGCCTGAAGCATCGTTTTTGGCAAACAAGTTTAGAAACTTATGGATAGCTTCCGAAGTACTATCGCCTGCAGCCGGCACTGATTCCTTCCAAGTAGCATCAGCAACTGCTTTTTTGTCTGTTGCCGTCACATTTACAACTGTGCCGACCTCAGTAGCTTTATTGCCTTCCTTGTTTGCTGTCAAAGTAACCTTTGTGCCGTCAACTGTAACATTGAAGTTCTGCGCAATGTTTGTATCAGTAAGCAGTTTGTTTTTGATGGATTCCGCCTGCTTTTCAATGGTATCACCGCTGAAGTCTGTACCATAGGTAAGTGTCAGCGTATCAGCACCAGCAAATGCTGTTCCCAGTGTGCCGCCAAACTGAATTGCAATCGTATCGCCATCGCCGAAAGCGTTTGTCAGGTCAATGCTGAATTCGCCCTTGCTGCCGCCGCCGTTGTCGCCCTGTGTGATGGTTACGCCGTTTGCGGTGTCAATCTGTGTCAGCTTCATGCCCTCTGTTGTGATGTTCCCTGTGGAAAGGGAGCCATCCAGCAGGTTGATGCCGTTGAAGTTTGTAGCCTGTGCGATTCTGTCGATTTCCTCTTTCAGTGTCTGGAATTCCTTGTCCAGGTTCGCGCGGTCAACTTCGTTGTCGTATGTGCCGTTTGCGGACTGTGTCGCAAGGTATGTCATTCTGTTCAGCATGGAATGAACTTCTGTCAGCGCGCCTTCTGCGGTCTGTACCAGGGAAATGCCGTCGTTCGCGTTTTTCTGAGCCGCTTCCAGACCCTTGATCTGCGCCCTCATTTTTTCAGAGATAGCCAGACCAGCCGCGTCGTCGCCTGCGCGGTTAATTCTGTAACCGGAAGACAGTTTTTCCAGATTTTTCGCCAATGCGCTGTTGTTGCCGCCCAGCTGTCTGTAAGAGTTGAGCGCCATAATGTTGTGTTGAATCCTCATAATATTGCCTCCTTCATGGAAATATGCACCAGGGGACTTCCTTTTCCCCCTGATCATTGAGTAATGTGATATATTTTGAACCTCCGCCCCGCCGGTACCTTAACGCGGCGGAAGAACAAAATCAGATGAATTTAAGCAGGGCTTTTCTTTGCCCGTTTCGCATCCTCCAGGATGCATGCCGGAGTCGGGTGGTCCCTCTCCCAAACCTCGCTTCGGATGACTGATACATCCGCAGGGGCGTCTACAAGCAGTTTCAGCCCGTTTTTCGTCCCCTCCACTTTTACGACAATGTTCTCGCCAATGACAACATATTGTCCGGATTTTCTTCCCAGTGATAACATCGCAAAAACCTCCTTGTATTCGCTGTTTGTGCAATATTGAAAGGCAGATTTCCTGCTTGGTTCCGATAAACAGAATTATCAGAAGTAATTTTTGAAAAATCTTACTAAAATTCTAAAAATTTTTTTCCAAAACACTAAATCTAAAGGGATGTGTGCCGATATACAAATCAGAAAGGCAAGAAAAAGTGCATAAAATTTGAAATTTTGTGAAGTTTCACTTCTGATAATTCTGTTTATCAGAAGTAGAACTTGAAAAAAATGTGATATTTGACAAGAAAAGTTGAATCCGGCAAATTGTAACTTCTTAAAAATAGTGTAGCCCGCCATTGGCAGGCTTTTTTATTTTGTCCCGCTCTCCGCAATTCCGCGCAATACAAAAAAAGCGTTCCCTGCCGGAACAGAAAACGCCCTTTTTATAAAAAATCTTTTTATCAGCCGAAACAACGAAACCTCTGGTTTCAAAACAAATCTTTCCAGCGAAAGTCTTAGGTCTTTTTATGGGGAAAATACCGCATTTGTGCTATATTTATGAATGTGGTCCTTTCCCCAATATGAAGCAGAGCAGGAGGAACTGGAAGAATCGGTTAAATCCAAACATCAGCAAATCAATATCTGCTCATAAAACAATATCTCCATTAAAGACCCTGTATTAAATACCTATTACCAGAAAAAAGGCAGAATGCAAACATCATCTGACATGTGTTGGGGCTGTTGCCAGAAAAATGTCCCTGCCTGCTGTTTCACGAATCCAGCTTGACAAGGCCGTGAGCTCGACCCCCGCCGGCTTCATTTTCTCATGCCATATATACAGTCCGCGGTTTTCCTCTTATACACAGATCCTTACAGGGCCAGTCTTGCCTATTCGGCGCACAGGAAAAAACGACAGGAACTTAATCGCTCCTGCCGTCTGTCTGCTTTATGTATTTTGTTATCTCAGTACACGTCTTGCCGTTACATATGTATTCGCGCTATATCCGCTGTTCATGCTTGTGACTGTCACGCCATACGCTGCGCCATCGGTAGAATGGATATAAGTTCCATCGCCCATATAGATACCAACATGGGAAATCCTGCTGTTGCCGCCGCTGTTAAAGAATACCAAATCGCCTGCAATCAGTTCGGATCTGGAAACCTCTACGCCGTTATCTACCATTGTATAAGAACTTCTATTCAGAGAAACGCCGAAGTTTTTCATAACCGCATAAACGAAACCAGAACAGTCAACGCCTTTATTCAAATTCGTGCCGCCCCATACATAAGGCGTACCAATGAACTGCTTTGCATAGGCCACAACCTCTGCGCCCCTGGAAGATGCGCTGCCTCTGGAAGTGCGCTCACCTTCTCTGACTGCAAGGTAATCCGCGCTGACATAGCCTTTCTGTCCGCCGTCCGTCACAATTCTGATCCATTCAGAGCCTATTCTGTCAACATCTACTTCCGTACCATAAGGAAGGACTGTCAGTACTTTAGAAATCGTAGACGCTTCCTTCCGCAGCTTTACGCCGTCACTGGAAGTAACCACGCCAAACACTGAATCCAGATTCTGTTCCTTTTCTTCCTTTTCGTTGGCAATCTTAGGAACTAAGGAAAGATTTTCACCGGAAACATAATTTTTATTCACATACGCCGTTGCACCATCGTAGGAAATGCGGTACCACTCGTCATTGCGTCCTGTAACGGTTACGCTGGCCCCGTCGGAAAGCTTCCCAAGAGAATCTGCGGAAGTTGTTGCTTTCCTTCTGACGTTGATATCGGAACCGTTGATTGTGCCCTCGGCTTCTGTTATTTCAAAATAATCTGCCGAAACATAGCCTGTCCCGCCTTCAAAAGAAATTGCAACCCAGCCGCCGCTTTTTTCCAGAACGGCATATTCAGAACCTTTATCAATCTTGCCCAGCACCTCTGCATCAGAGCTTGCCTCCGCCCGCACGTTTACATTTGTGCCGGAAGCCTGTCCCATGTCAGCGGCAAAAACTGCCGTTGTGCCAAAAAGTGCAACAGTCGAAGTCAGGCAAACCTGTTTCATCAGCTTTGAAATCGTCATATATGTACTCCTCCGGAATATTTTTCAATTATTACATTTCTGTTACAATTAGTATACGAAAGAGTAACACTTTTGTCAATATTTTTATTTTCATTTTTGCATATTTTTCTCGGCAACCGCATAGCAAAAGCCCCACAAGTCCCTATATTTCGCCATTTCTGCATTTTCCGCCCCCTTTCAGATTTCTTAATTTTTTCCGCACAGCCTTCAAAAATTCTTAAATATTTGATATGTTTCCGCTTATCCTCTGCCTGACTGTTTCATACAGCAGCACCGCTGCCGCAACAGATGCATTCAACGATTCCGCGTGCCCCGGCATGGGGATGCGCACCCATTGACTGCAAAGCGCGGCTCCCTTCTCTGAAAGCCCCCTGCCCTCATTCCCAATCAGAAAAGCGCAGGCGTTTTGCAGGTTCAGTGCATACGGCATGTCCTCTCCCCGCAGATGCGCAGCATAAAGCGGGATGCCCTTCTTCCTCAGCTTCCCGGCGGTTTCCTCCAAAGAAACATTCTGGAACACCGGAATATGAAAGAAAGAGCCCATCGTTGCCCGCAAAACCTTGGGGTTATAAAGGTCAACGCTCCCTTTCGAAAGGAACACCGCATCCGCCCCGCAGGCGTCCGCCGTCCGAATGACAGTCCCCAGATTTCCCGGGTCCTGTAAATTTTCCGCCAGAAGCAGAAACGGCTTGTCCCGCCGGAACACCTCATCTTCCTGCCATTCCAGCTTTTTGCATACCGCCAGAACACCCTGCGGCGTTTCCGTATCGCAAAGCATGTCAAACAGCACATCCGGCAGAAGAAGCGTCTTTGCCGCCGCTTCATACTGCGCGGTATCATGGGTTTCACAGAATGTTTCCGAAAGAACAAAATATTCCACGCCTTCCCCTTTCGGTATCTCGGAAACAAAACGCTCCCCCTCCGCAAGGAACAGACCTTCTTTTTCCCTGTTTCTTCTGTTTTTCAACCCATTCAGCCGCTTGAATGTTTTATTTTCTCTGCTTTCTATCTGTTTCACGCCGCCATGCCGCCCTTTCTGCCCTTCGGACATTCTTTCCTTATTTTATCATACCGGGAAATCCTGCATTTGGCAAGCCGCTTTCGCATATTTCGCCCCTCCCGCCAGACAAAAATATGCAGAAACTGTTTTTTGCCTCCGTTTTTTATGCTATAATAAGAACCTATCCGTAAATTATCTACGCACATCCTGCTTCATCTTATTTACGGAAAAGTTCTAAGGAAAATATGCAAAACGAAAGGAGATTTTTTATGTCTACACCATTGGAAACAAGAAATGAACTTCTTGCGAAAACACTGGTCAGCAAGCTGGAACGCCGCCATTTTGAGGCTTATTACTGCTCTACGGCTGAAGAAGCTGTGAAAAAAGCTATGTCCCTCATTCCGGAAGGCAGTTCTGTTGCATGGGGCGGCTCTGTTACAATCCGCGAAAGCGGCCTGACGCAGGCGCTTCATGACGGGAATTATGAAGTGATTGACCGCGACCTTGCGAAAACGCCTGAAGAACGGGACGAACTGCATCACAAGGGGCTTTTGGCAGATTTCTTCCTTTCCAGCGTCAACGCCATTTCCGAAGACGGTGTGCTGGTAAATATTGATGGCATCGGCAACCGCCTTGCCGCGCTCTGTTTCGGACCGAAAAATGTTATTATCCTCTGCGGCATGAACAAAGTCGCGCAGGATGTAGATGCGGCGGTCAAACGCGCGCGCAGCTATGCCGCACCCGTCAACAGTATGCGTTTTATGGGAAAAACACCCTGTGCCTCTACCGGTACATGCCATAACTGTGTTTCCGAAGAATGTATCTGCAATCAGGTTCTTCTGACAAGAAACTGTCGCCCCGCCGGACGTATCAAAATCATTCTAATCGGGGAAGAAATCGGTTTCTAAATGCGGAAATATCGGTTTCCCCAACTCAAAATAAATTGCCTTCCTCTGACAAAGACATCGTTCCTGTCCGGCGAAGGCATTTTGTTTTTTCATTTCCCCTTTTGTATTTTTTACATGCCCAGATACTTCACATAGTCCTGGACAGGCAGTAGCTGCATTTCCAGGCTCTGCCCTGCCTTTTCGCTTACATCGCCCTGCACTGCCAATTCATAACCGTTCTGTTCCGCATAAGAAAGATACTCCGCAACGATTGCCTGTATTTTCTCATTCCGGCTTGCCAGCAGCTTGCCGCAGCTCCGGTAGATTTCCAGACTGGGATTGCAGCAGGCAAATGCCGCTTTCATTCCCTCAAAATTATGCTCGCCCGGGAACCCACAGTTTGATATCACAACAAATATCTGCGTTTTCAGTTTGGAATCCGCCAAATCATACCGGCTTTTCTGCTACATAATCACAGGAATTTTCAGCGGTGCAAGACGGTCAACAGAATTCTTGAGAAATGCTGTCATGTTCCATGTGTAGACCGGCATGGCAAATCAGGCAGCATCCGATTCATTATAGAGCCGCAGAAAATTCCTTCTATAAAATATAAGCTTTTCGGGCTTTCAAAACTGCGGATTTTATAGTACAATAAAAGAAAACCGGTTTCAGCCCTTTGCCCTCCGCCGCCTGAACATTTTCATACCGCGTGGCTCAGCCCAAAGGGAGAACCATTAGCTTTGTTTGCAGCAAAGGAGGATGTTCTTGTGGGAATCATAAACTGGAAAGAACTTTTGTACCCCTATGAGCAGGCGGTTGAGGAGCTTCTGCTAAAATTCCGTAGCCTTGAAAAGGAATGCCGCCGCCTGGGAATGTATTCGCCGATTGATTCTGTATCCGGCAGGCTCAAACGCCCCGCCAGCATATTGGATAAAGCAGGCAAAAAGCAGATTCCGCCTGATAAAATAGAAGAAAAAATTGAAGATATCGCAGGCATCCGTATCCTCTGCCAGTTCGTGGAGGATATCGACAAGGTTGTACAGATTGTGCGCGCGCGGGCAGATATGCGCGTCGTAGAGGAGAGGGATTACATCACCAACACAAAGCCCAGCGGCTACCGAAGCTATCACATGATTATCCGCTACCCGTTGAATACGGCATTGGGCTACAAAGAAATCTTTGCGGAAATACAGATTCGCACAAACGCCATGAACTTCTGGGCAACGGCAGAACATTCCCTGCGCTACAAATACAGCGGGAATATCCCGCAGCATTTACAGGAACGGCTGACAAACTGCGCCGAAGCCGCTTTCCGGCTGGATCAGGAAATGACAACAATCCGCGAGGAAATCACAAACGCGCAGAAATTGAACGAGATTCGTGACAACCTCACGGCGAATATTTTGGACAATATCCAGAACCTGTATTTTGTTGCCAAACTGGAGGATATGGACGAAATCAACAAAGAATTTGTAGAAGTCTGGAACAGCGAAAACGTGGATGCTCTACAGGCATTCAATGAAAAGCTGAATGTTCTTGCGGAAATGTACCGTATATAATATTCCATACATAAAAGCAAAAAATACAACGGTGCGGCACGAGGCCGGACCTATCGTTTTACAAAAGAGAAAGAGGTGCGGGAAATGAGTCTGTTTGCCATTGCGGACCTGCATTTCGGGGCTTCGGTTGACAAACCGATGGACAGGTTTGGCGAAAACTGGGTTAACCATACCGAAAAAATCATTCAAAACTGGAAAAATATCGTTTCGGCAGAGGATACTGTTCTCCTGCCGGGCGACCTTTCCTGGGGGATGCGCATGGAGGACGCCGCCGCAGACTTGGATATTATCTACAACCTGCCCGGGCGTAAAATACTGCTGGGCGGCAACCATGACTACTGGTGGAAATCCTCGGCAAGGCTGGAATCACAGTATCCAGGAATGCGTTTCCTGAAAAACGGCTGTGACTGGTACAAAGACTGGGCAGTCTGCGGCACAAGGGGCTGGCTCTGTCCGAATGACACGCGTTTCGGTCTGCATGACCAGAAACTGTACGAGCGGGAACAAATCCGTCTGCGGCTCTCGTTGGATATGGCGGCAGCCTTCGGGGCGGAAAAAATACTGCTGATGTTCCATTTCCCGCCGATGAACGATAAGCGCGAACCCTCCGCCTTTACGGAAATTTTAGAAGAATACGCCGTAAAAACGGTAGTTTACGGACATCTGCATGGAAAAGAAAGCCACGAAACAGGATTCCAGGGAATCCGAAACGGTGTGGAATACACGCTGGTTTCTTCGGATTATCTGGATTTTTGCCCGAAAAAAATAATCGAACCCTAGAGGAGGAAAAAACGTGAACCTGTCAAAAAATAGTGAACCGTCCTTTCATATGACGCTGAAAAAAAAGAGGATTCTGACATTCCTTTGCGCCCTTTGGCCCGGTGGCGGCTATATGTACTTCGGCATGATGAAAAAAGGCGCTTTGCTGATGTCCCTCTTTACAGCAACAGCCGGACTGACACAGACAGTCGGCTGGAAGTTCCTTGGTTTTCTTCTGCCCGTTATCTGGTGCTACTGTTTTTTCGACACATTCCATTGCTCGCGCCTCTCGGAAGCACAGCGTAAAGCAGAGGATACCTGGTTTTTCCGCAAAACGGTACGCATGCTCCGGGAAGACCCGCTGAACAGCCTGAAGGAACGGAAAAATATCGTCGGAACACTGTTGCTCCTGTTCGCATTGTATACTATCGTTTACGGCGTACTCCTGCCGTTTTTCCGCTGGGGCGAAGAATTTTTCTGGGTCCGGCTGACACTTTCCGTTATCCCGACAGCCGTTGTTGCCGTACTGCTGTTCATGCTGGGCAAACATCTGCTGCAAAAAGACGCGGAGGAGCGTGAGCGGGCAAAGCAGGAAAAAAGCGCTGAAATAACCGGAATGGAGGAAACAGAGTCAAAGCCTTCTGTTGAAGCTGCCGAAGCGGAACAGGAACCCGCAGAAACGGAAGCTGTTTCCAAAAATATTGATGTTGTGGAACAGAGCGCGCCTGTGTTTTTGCAGGAACGCGATGAATCCCTGATTGCAGAAGCCGCGCTTGCAGCCCTTGAAGATGATGAGAAAGCCCAGTAACGGCAGCATTATAAAAACAACATTGCGAGGAAAATAATGAGCGAAATAAAGGAATTAAAAAAGCAGTGGAAAAACCATGAATTTGCGAAATGCTACCTGTTTTATGGTACAGAAACCTACCTGCTGAAAGATTACGAAAATACGCTGACAAAAGCGCTGCTCCCTCCCGGCGCAGAAACGATGAATTACGATATTTTTGAGGAAAAACGGGCGACAGCGGCAGCCATCATGGATGCGGCAGAAACCCTGCCTTTCCTGAATGACCGGCGGCTCGTAACCGTCCGCAACAGCGGCTTTTTCCAGAAAGGCGGCAGGAAAGATGAGGCGGACCATCTCAGGGAATTTCTATCTGACCTGCCGGACAATGTCTGTTTGCTGTTCGTGGAGGAAAAAGCGGAAAAAAGCAACGGGCTATATAAAAGCGTTGTGAAATACGGGCAGACAGTGGAGTTTAAGCGTCCAACAGAAAAGGAACTTAGCGTCTGGGTCAGAAAAACCTGCCGTGAAAACGGCATTGCTGTCTCGGATTCCGTTACTGCCCTCTTTTTGCAGACCGTAGACCAGGACATGGAAAATATTGAGCGGGAACTGCAAAAACTCATTGCCTATAAAGGCAGTCAGGGCGATGTACAGCCGGAAGACATCAGGGCAGTCTGCACCGTTTCGCTGGAGGCAAAGGTGTTTGACCTTGTGCGGGCAGTTGCCGAGAAAAAAGCTGAAAAAGCCCTGCAAATCTATCACGACCTGATACTGCTCAAGGAATCGCCTTATATGGTGCTTTCCCTCATCAGCCGTCAGTTTCGTATGATACTGCAGTCCATGCTGTTGTCACAGACAGGCATGACGAACAGTGCCATAGCTGCAAGGCTGGAGCTGCGGGATTTTGCCGTCAAGGGTTATTTGCAGCAGTCCAGACGCTTTTCACCAGAGGGCTGGAAACGCGCGTTGAAAGACTGTCTGGAAACAGATTTGGCAATAAAATCAGGGAAAATGGGAGAAGAAGCGGCTGTAGAGCTTCTGATTCTGCGGTACAGCCGAGAATGAAACAGGCTACCCATTTCAAAACAGGAGCAATGGAGGAGAATTATGAAAACAATCTGCGGAATCGACTGTACAGGATGCGGCTTCAGCAGTACATGCAAGGGCTGTGCAGCAACCGGCGGCAAACCCTTCGGCGGAGAATGTGTGCTTGCAAACTGGTGCAAAAAGGAAGATCATACGCTGGATGAATATAAAAACCGCCTGATCGCGTCATTCAACAGCCTGCATATTCCAGGCATGGAGGAAGTTACAGAGTTAAACGCACTCAAGGGCTCTTTTATCAATATTGCGTATCCCATGCCAGGCGGACATTCTGTTAAGTTATGGGATGATAACAGGATTTATCTTGGAAACCAGCTGCATAAAAAAGGCAGTAACAGATGCTATGGTATCGCTGCCGATGAAACATACCTTTTGGTCGCTGAATACGGCGATTCAGGCTCCGACCCTGAAATTGTTGTGTTCCAGCGTTGGAATTAACCCCTTTTTCTGTACATGGAATTTCAAGAGAAATCCTCTCTTTTTTCTGCATCTTTTTCAGAGGATTTTCTGAAGCATATTCCTTATAATACAAAAAAGGAGTTGGTAAAAATGGAATGGATCAAGCAGATGAATGAGGCTCTTGCCTATATCGAAACACAGCTGGAAGGAGAAATTGACTACGGAACAGCGGCAAAAATCGCAAGCTGTTCTACGTTTCATTTCCAGAGAATGTTTACCTATCTCGCCGGAATCCCTTTGTCCGAATATATCCGGCGGCGGCGTATGACAAAAGCGGCTTTTGATTTGCAGAATGATAAGGGGAAGGTTGTGGATATTGCGCTGAAATATGGCTACCAGTCGCCCACGGCATTCAACAGGGCATTCCAGAGCGTGCATGGCATTGCGCCCTCGGAGGCGAAAAAAGAAGGCGTGCAGCTGAAAGCCTTCCAGCCAATTACATTCCGGGTCTGCGTGACCGGTGCGGAAGAACTGGACTACAAAATCCTGAAAAAAGACGCTTTCCGTATCATTGGCATCAGCGCGCCCCTGGAGCAGGATATCGAAAAAAACTTCCAGACCGTACCGAAATTATGGGCGCGCGCGGCAGAGGAAGGCATCGTACCACTGCTTATGGAAAAAATGGAGGAACCCAAAGGTATCCTCGGCGTTTCCGTATGCTTTGGGGAAAACTGGCGCTACTTCATTGCGGCGGCAAGCCAGGGCAGTCTGCCGGAAGGCTGGAAGGAATATACTGTTCCCGCAGGGACATGGGCTGTTTTCAGCGGGCATGGTCCCATGCCAAACGCAATACAGGATTTGGAGCGGCGCGCCGTAATGGAATGGCTGCCGACATCCGGCTATGAATATGCCGACCTGCCAGATATTGAATGTTACCTTACGCCAAATCCGGCTGAGGCAGTATTTGAGGTCTGGCTCCCTGTCATAGAGAAAAAATAATATAGCTGTCAAAAAAGGGGTTCCAAAAAGCTGCTTGACTTAAAAAACAAACTTTTCTTTTGGTGAGGTAATCCTTGCCGGAGCAGAATGCCAAGATGGCGCGGAATCCCCCAACGGCTGGACAAAATAGATAATTCCTGGCTATGAATATATTTATGCAGAATGTGAAAATGATGATACCTTTTCAAAAACAATAAAATACATGGAAGATAATGCCATTCCACTGGCGGGAGCAGTCCACGATTTTACTTGTCCGCAGACAGGGAAAAAGTATATACTTTTTCCAATTAGAAAGTTATGAATAAATTCCAGTTTGCAGGGGGATTTCATATTTTACTATACTGAACAAGGGCATAAAAGGATAATGGCTTGACGGTAGTCAGCCGTCAGATTTTCCACTCAATTTGCAGCTTCTCGCTGGTGGCGCGAATGACGGTAATCATCAAATCCACCACCTGCTGCTTGTCCTCGAAACTGACATTTTCCCAATCATCCAGGTAATTGGAAATCGTGTCAATCTGCTCCGGGGACACCGCCTCGGCGGTTAGCTTGGCAATCTCACAGGCAAGGGCCTGACGACGGCTGTCCAATTCCTCAATCTTGGAGTTGGCGTAGGAGATCAGCACTGGGGTCGCACCTGTCAACGTGTCCAACAGCTTCCCAATCTCACTCTCCACTTGGGCCAGTTCCATTTGCTTTGCCGTCAGTTTCGGGCTGGCGGCTTTTTTCTTTTTACGGCCCGTCAGTGTTTTGTAGTCCTCCAGTTTCTTCACCATCTGCTGGTAAACCACGTTTTCCAAATCACGCACTCTAATTGTTCCGCAACCAGAGCAGAAGCGATTGTCTTTATGGACAGAACACTGGAAATAGAGATACCCATAAATGTTAGCTGCCATAAGGGCATAGCCGCATTTTCCGCACTTGATTTTCCCAGCCATCCACGAATGACGGGCCTTCCTCGCCGGCTGATAGTTCTGGTTCGCTATGATTTTCTTCCGCACCTGAAGCCACAACTCGGACGGGATGAAGCCCTCGCTGGGGGCCAGAACCAACATCTGGCCTTGCAGATACTTGTGCTTGCTTTCCGTACTTCCCTTACTGCGATAATAGTAGCAGCCATTGGTCCCTACAAAGTCGGCGGCATCGTTATAAATCTCCGTTCCCTGACTTTTGAAAAACTCGTAAATGTCCAGGTCAGCCATTGCGTAAATTGGATTGCGGAGAATTAAGCTAATCGTTGACCGGGAAAACGGATTGCCATAGTGCGATCTCACGCCTTGCGCCGCAAGCTGGGCGGCAATGTCGTGGAGGGAAATGCGCGGGTCATTATACATATCGTACATCTTCCGTACAAACGCTGCCTCTGTCGGTTCGATTACCAGCTTTTTGGTGTGGATGCCGTCAATGATAATAGGCTCTGTCCGAAAACCGTAGGGCGCTTTCCCGCCCATTTTGAAACCGCGCTGACACCGGGAATACCATGCGTCCTGCACCCGCTTCTGGATGGTTTCACGCTCCAACTGCGCAAACACAATGCAGATGTTCAGCATCGCCCGGCCCATCGGCGTAGACGTGTCAAACTTCTCTGTCGAGGATATGAACTCCACGTTGTACTCCTGGAACAACGCCATCATGTTTGCGAAGTCCAGAATGGAGCGGCTGATGCGGTCGAGTTTGTAAACGACCACCCTGGCGATCAGTCCGCGCTTGATGTCCTCCATCAACATTTGAAACTGGGGCCTGTCCGTATTCTTGCCGCTATATCCCTTGTCTTGATATTCCTTGCAACTCCCGCCTCTCAATTCGTATTTGCAAAATTCAATCTGACTTTCGATGGAAATACTGTCCTTCTTGTCAATGGATTGTCTTGCATAAATCGCGTCAATTCGGTTGTTCATTTTGCGCTCCCTTTCTGAAAAGAAACGGAGCTGCTGACAGCTTTATTATACCGTCAGCAGCCCCGCAAATCAATCTCTATCTGAAAAAAAACAGAGTGGGCTTCTGCTGGTATTTGCGGAACACCTCATAAAGCCGCTGCTCCAACTCCCGGCGGTTCGCCGCCTCCTGTTCTGGGGTGAGAATGGGTGTGAGGTTTTCCAGCGGGATTTCCCGGCCCTGGAAAGTCACAATCTCGGTCTGCGTCTTGTAGCTGATTTGCTCCATAGGCAACTCCTTGTTTTCAAGATTTTCAAATGGGCCTGTGATGTAGCTGCGGACATTTGTCCGGCGTTTGTCCGAAAAGTGGGCGCTATTTACTCCCACTCGTTTGATTCTTTTATTTGTTTCTTATTGTTTGATTTGGGGGTGTTTTTCTGCCTGCGGAAAGTCTCATTTTTTAACTGTTCCGCAGGTCATTTTCTACCCCCGAGATGGACAATCCGTTGTCCGTCTGGGGTGGGACAATTTTTTGTCCCTCTGGCAGCTTCACATAAATCAAATTGGGCAGAAAATGTCCCCGCCTCTTTCGCTCAATCAGCCCCGCTACCGACAACTCGGACAATGCGTTCTTGGCTGATGAAAGGCTCCTGTTCAATGCCGCCGCTATCTTCTCCACCGGGAAAACGATGTAGACCCGTCCAGTCTCGTCTGTCCAGCAGAAGCGCATAGGTCAGGGCGGCGGTATGGGACAACGCCATATCCATCAGAAATTTGGGGTAGGGGAAATAGGGCGGTAAATTGGTGTCAATTTTCATGTAGTCGCTCATGGCTGATTGTCTCCTTTTTTGTTGGGCGGTTCAGGCCGCCGCTGTGGGCCGTTAGAGGCCCGTTTTGGGCCAGGGATGGGAAAAGTATCAGGCCCCTATTGAGGGCGGTCTTGAAGGCCTTGATATTACTGCATTTTCAGAGGGTACTTTTTCTACACATCAGCCCGGTTTTTCTTTGCCCAGGCCCACACTTGCTCCGTTTTACCCGTTCTGCGGCACAAGTAGAGCAGTAGAGGGTGTTGTGCTTGGGCGGGGCAAACGTCCTCCCACACTCCCGACACCGCCGCTGTCCGACAGAGGGGGCCGAGAACAGGGCAGCGCACAGGCCAGCATCCAGGGGAAGGACGGCGGCGCGGAACCATTTACAAATCAGCGAATGTGTAATTCCTTGCGGGCAAACACATTCCTCGCCGTTGTCTAGGAGTAGGCAGTTCCCGCAATCGTAGTTGCAGCACTCATGCACCAGCCGCCGGACTGTGCGGTACTGCTGATAGGTCATGTGAAGGATTTCGTGCGTTTCCATTTCACACGCTCCCCCGGCAAAATCCTAAAAACGTCAGATTTGCGTTTTTAGCGTGAGTGCCAATCTGGCAGTGACGATACCTGACCCGCAGAAACGGAACAGGCGCGAAGCGGGTGTTCCGTTTCTGCAGGTGCGCAAGGGGTTTGGGGAATGCAGTTCCCCATCGCGTCCGACGGACGCAATGCCCCCGGCAGGGCGCATGACACCGGAACGGTGTATAAGTGCGCCGTAAGAAACGGACGCACTCTTGCTGAAGCTGATTTATCGCTGACATCTTGACCTCCTTGGCATAGGAGGGACAAGCCATCAGAGCAGCTTGTCCCTCCCGGTGATAGGGCTTTTGCCCCTCACCTGGTAGCCATCATGCCGGGGTGATCGTCAGGGCGGTCAGCGGTAAAATTTGAAAAACTTTTTCCGTACTCCCTTGATGCTGTCATAAACGGCGGTCTTGGAGCAGCCGCACAGCCGCCCGATTTCTGCATAGCTGTAATCATACAAAGCATAGAGCAGGAACCGCTCCCGCTGGGTCTTGGTGCAGAGGGCCAGCACCGCCAGAATTTCATCAAGCGTTTCCTGCTGGCAGACCAGTTCCTCTGGGGTGGCACAGTAGGGCAAAACGCCCTGGGCGGCGATTATGTACTCGTCACACTCGCGTCCGTCCCAATGCCGCCGCTGCTCCCGGTCAAGGCTCCGTTCGGTGCGCTTGACCAGTTCCCAAAACTCGTCAAGGGTGGCAGCGTCCTCATAGGTCATCTTACGGCTATATCTCTTGATGGTGATCTCCATCTTGTTTTCCTCCTGTTCAGATTTGGGGTAAGCGAAATCTGAACAGGAGGGGCGGGCCGCGACACTGAGGACGAATGGAAGATACAGCAGAAAAAGCAAAAGCGCCCGAATAGCACAAGGCTATTCGGGCGCTGGGGGTGATAGTGTTGGCAAACAGGAAACGACTATTTTCGCAAGCCTGAGCGGGGATCGCCGTTGCGTAGGTCAGGCTTTTTTTGACAAGGGCCTATCTATCTGCAATCGCATGGCGGCATCCTCCTATTGCCGCCAAAACACAAAAAGCGGCGGCTCTGATTTCTCAAAGCCGCCGCTCCGGGCGTGACAATACTGCTACTTGTACGACGGCTTTTTTTCTTTTGCCGTCGTGCGGCAGTTACAAAATATATTGATTTGAATTGTGAATTTTGTTTACACCTTAACCATCCATTGGGCTATTGGATTGATAATTGATACAGGAAGCAGCTTAGCAGAAAGAACAAGCAACTTATTATAGAGGCCAGCAGTAACTACCCGTTTTCCCTTTTGCAAGTTATTGTAGCCAATAGCAGCAACAACCTCTGGCTGCATCACAAAAAGTTTGAAAAGTAGGGTGTTGCTGATATTTGCTTTTTCTGCAAATAGAGTTTGGGTTGCACCTGGACATAGACAGGTCACTGTAACCCCGCTTCCTTTCAATTCTTGATACAGCCCGTTAGAAAAAGATAAGACATAGGCTTTTGTGGCGGCATATACCACATCATTAGGGCATGGCATATAGGAACCAGTAGACCCAATATTCAGAATACGCCCATATCCGTGTTCTATCATCCCAGGTAAAAATAATTTCGTTAAGGCAGTCAATGCCTTGATATGGACTTGTATCATATCAAGTTCTTTTGAGAGACTGGTATTTGCAAAACATCCCGCTTCATTGAAGCCAGCGTTGTTTATAAGAATATCAACAGATAGGCCAGAGCTACTGATTTTTTCCATAATCATATCTGCCGCATTGACTTCTGTTAAATCACAGGAAATATATTCAACGGAAACCTGATAGCGTGATTGCAGGTCTATTTGCTGCTGTTGGAGTTTTTCCCTGTTTCTTGACACAAGGACTATGTTGTCCCCCATACTTGCAAATTTTTCGGCAAATGCTTTTCCAATTCCACTGGTTGTTCCAGTAACTAAAACTGTATCCATTTTTAACTTTCTCCCTTACTCTTGAACAAATTCCATTCTTCAAGATATGTTAAATCTTGGGTGGCTGGCTTTTGCAAGAGTTCTTCATAAAATGCCAGTTTCTTTTTTGTCAACGCTAACGCATTTTGTAAATTATCCATTTGACTATGGAGATCGTCAATGTATTCTTGCACCATAAGACGGCGTTGCGAAATCGTCCTTCCGCCCTGCGTTAATAGGAGAATATACTCACGGATGGAGCGAATGGGTACATTAGCCATGCGTAGGCACTGTACCATCTTTATCCACTCAATATCTGTGTCAGAGTATTGCCTATATCTTTGCTCTGTCCGGCCTATCGGTGGCAATAGTCGCTCCTTTTCATAGTAACGCAAAGTTGCAGTTGTAAGTCCGGTCATCTCCGCCGCTTCTTTTGCCGAATACATTTCAAATCCGCCTTTCATCTTTTAGGATAAACTATGAAGCGCACTTCAAAGCAAGATAAAATTATATCATACAGCAAAATTTTTTTGAACAGCTAACGTGCAAAATTATAGGACAGCCTAAACAGAAAAATCCCAGCACCATCATAGTGCCGGGATTGTCAGCAGCTCCACTAAGTTTTTATGGTCTTGTCTGTCTCAGTTTAGATGAAATCCCCCTTATTGTTTTTATATTTCATTCAAAACTGCTCTGCTCAATCCTCCGCCCCATCTTCGGCATTTTCCGCTTCGGAATTGTCAGGAGGCGCCGTAACAGGCAAATCCATGGAATTATCCTGCACAACCTCCCCATTCAGTATGGAGAGCAGCCCGCTGTCAGGGTCAACATCGCTGGCAAGAATCAATGCAATGCCCGTTTCTTCCTGAGTACCCCACATTGCGCTCCTTATATCCTCAACATCCCGCACGGCTTTGCTCATTTCCTCACATATATTGCAGAGGGACTCCTGCAGGTTTTCCCACGTCATAGTGGTATCCTCCCTAATCGGGATCTGCCCGTCCCCTTTCAGCGCTTCGGTCGTACCCTGAGGTGCTTTCAAATAAACCGTAACCAGGCTGTTATCTATATCATATTCATATCTTGGGTCAAAATCCGACAGTTCCCGCAAATAAGGCCGGATCCGTCCGTTCACATCACTCATGAGCAAATCCACCTGTTCCAGAGGGACGTGTTTCCTTTCCGCACGTTCTGCCGTTTCCACATCATAATAAACGTTACCGTTTGTGGTATAAATCGCGTAAGGTGTAAAAGCATATACAGTATCGTCATAGACAAATACCCGTTCCGTATCCGAATAGAACTCTGGCAGCGCGCCAATCTGCTCATCCTTAAAATAGGTATATGTTTTGCTGGGCTTGTCATAATGGTCGCGCAGATACTGCTCTGTAAAGGCGTCCTCCTGCCCTGTCCGGCGCACCCTTCCGCTGATGTACTGCGTGCGGAAATCCCCGTAAAGATTCCCTTTTTCCCCGCTCCCGTCATAATAACCGCCCTCGCCGTTGCGGAATATCGCTTCTTCTCCGTATTCCTCCAAAGCCGCAAGGATTTCGTCATAGGGCGCCATTTTGTCCATATCCAGATACACTTCGACAAGTGCAGGCGCACTGCCCTCAGCCGCCGCCGATGATGTATTATTCCTTACCGTCCCATACTCCGGAACCTTTATCGGTGCGGTAGAGGCTACTTCAGCCGCGTCTTCTAAAAAGCCGCTCAAATCCGCCTTGCCCGTGGACATTTCCCGCTTGATTTTCTGCCATTCTTTCGCAAACGCCGCCGCGATTTCCTCTTTCGGCATTACATCGGTGTTACCATAATAAGGCAGGCTGTCATACTTTGCAAACGTCATAAAAAGACTCCTGCTCGTAATCCAGTTATCCCCTTTGGCGGCTTCAGCTGCCTGCGCCATCAGAGTATCCATAACCGCCTTTACATCTTCGTTTTCATACTTCACATATTCCAGAACAGCTGCCATGCGGCAGGCTTTTTCAAAGCCGCTCGAGTGGAATGTTTCTTCCTCTCCCTCCTCGCTCGCATAAATACAGACCGTTTTCATTTTCTCTGCAACTGCTGCGGGGAATTTCTTTTTGCCCTTTACCTGCTCGAAATAACCGCCCTCGCCCCAGTACAAATCATCCCCAGACTTCTCCCCGATTACAGGGTAAGAGAGGAAATAATCATCCGCCCTGTCCTCAAGGTCATTCACCAGCCTTTCAATCCTGCGGTTGGTTTCCCCGCTCTGCTTCATGCCAACGAACGCCCCGATAATGACAACGGCCACTGCCGCCGCAATAATCAGGCGTTTTTGTGCTGTTTTGCCCAGTTTCTGCCCCTCCGGCTTCTGTTCAGGACGTTTCTCCTCCGTTGGTTTCTTTTTCAAATCCTGCAAATTCATACTTCATTCCCCCTTGAATCACCTCTCCAGTCTGCTCATGCAGGCTTTTCATTAAATTATCATTAAATTTATAGTAACAGCTTTGTCCCCAGAAAGCAACCTTCTTTTTGTCCATAAAAACAGGCTGGAGGCAAAGCCTCCAGCCCTGTTCAGCAGGTTTTTATTTATACTGATGCAGGATATGATCCACAACACCAACAACCTTCCCGCCCTGCAGATATACGCGCGGCACGCGTTTGGACACTGCACAGGAAAGCTCATAGTTGATTGTTCCAAGCATTCCGGCAAGCTCGTCAAATGTTACGGAGCAATTGCCGTCGCGCCCAACGACTATTACTTCATCGCCCATCTGTACGCCCGGAATGTCCGTAACGTCCAGCATCAGCTGGTCCATGCAGACCCTGCCAACAACGGGTGCGTACTGCCCTCTTACGATCATTTTCGCGCGGTTGGAAAGCCCGCGGTTATAGCCGTCCGCATAGCCGATAGGCACAGTCGCGATGATGCGGTCTGTTTCCGCTGTATACGTTCTGCCGTAGGAAAGCTGCGCGCCCGCTTTTACATGCTTCACCAGTCCCACCGTTGTTTTCAGTGTCATCAGGGGTTTCAGCTCTATTCTGCCTTCACATTCACCGGAAGGCAACATTCCGTATGTAATCACGCCGGAACGACACATATCCATATGTTTTTCCGGATAGGAAATTGTCGTTGCGCTGTTTGCACAGTGGCGCAGGCCAATATCCACGCCTGCATTTTTCAGTGCCTCCGTCATTTTTGTAAAGCGGGAAAACTGCATTTCCGTAAATTCCGGATTATCGTCCAGATACGCGTCCGCAACCGCATGGTGCGTGAAAATGCCTGTAATTTTGATATTCGGCATTTTGCTTACTGCAATGATATCCTGTAAGGACTGCTCAAAATTCGTTTCGTCCGTCTGGAAACCTACACGCGTCATTCCAGTATCCAGCTTAATATGCCCTTCCACCGTTACGCCAGCCTTTTCCGCTTCAGCCTGTAAAGCCTTGCAGTAATCCATGCCGACAAGAGCCTGTGTGATTTCCTTTTCTGCAAGAATTTTCACCGTATCCACAGGCGTATAGCCCAATATCAGTATCGGCTTTGTAATCCCTTCATTCCGCAGGCTCATGCCTTCCTCAATATTGGAAACGCCGAACCAGTCAAAGCCAGCCTCCTGTAATCTGCGTGCCACAAAGCCATCGCCATGGCCGTAAGCATCCGCCTTTACAACACCCATCACCTTATGTCCCGCTGCCATTTTGCCCTTAATATGCGCAATATTTTCGTCCAATGCATCCAAATCAATTTCTGCCCAGGTTCTTTTAATGAAATCCATCGTTTTCCACTCCTCTTTTCATTTTAACAGGGAACTGCCTTTTTTATCTATATTTTATGGGATTGTATGCCATACAATACAATCATTCATTTAATATAGCACAAAGTTACTATTTTTACAATATTTTATCGCAACTTTCGGCATGTTTTTCCTCTTTGCCAAAATGGTTTCTACCTATTTTAGAGCGTTTTGCACAACAGGAAAACACAGGCGGCGTATTCCATGAACACACCTCCTTTTTGTTTATTTCCCTTTCATAACTTGAAGGATTTCCGCCCGTTCCGGCATCACCCGCAATGCGCCCTTGCGCGTCACGATGACAGACGCGGCAGCATTTGCAAAACGGAGCATATCCTCTAATTCGCTCTGGGTATAGTCCTTCCAGCCGTTTTCCAGAATATAATGCAGCACGCAGCCACAGAAGGTATCGCCTGCGCCTGTGGTTTCAATGGCATTCTGCCCGAGGAATGCTGGAACTTCCGCCTTTACGCCATTTCCGTATGCTATGCTGCCGTCCCTTCCGGCGGAAAGCAGCATCAGAGGGATATGGAAACGCTCCTGCAAAGCCGCAATCCCTTTGTCAAAATCCCGCTCCCCTGTAAACCACTGCAATTCGTTATCCGATATTTTCAGCACATGGCAATGCTCCATACCGTATGCTATCTGGCGTTTTGCCTCCTCCAAATCGCCCCATAAAGGCTCTCTGAGGTTCGGGTCAAAGGAAAGCAGCGCGCCGCTTTTTTCTGCCGTTTCAATAGCTTTTCTCGTTGCCGCACGGCAGTTTTCGTGCGTCATGGAAAGCGAACCGAAGTGAAATATTTTGCAGTTTTCCAAAATTTCCATATCCAAATCTTTTTCCGAAAGCATCATATCTGCGCCGGGGCTGCGGTAAAAGGAAAATTCCCTGTCTCCGTCCGGTTTTGTATGCACAAACGCAAGCGTTGTATTTGTGTCCTCAGAAACTTTCAGCCCCTTTGTTTCAATTCCAGCCTCCTGCAGAACCTCCCTCAGAAGCGTTCCAAACGAATCCTGCCCCACCATGCCGAGAAAAGCCGTTTCCTTTCCCAATTTTGCCAGCATCGCCAGCACGTTGCAGGGCGCGCCGCCCGGGTTGGCCTCCATCAGGCGGTTGCCCTGGCCGCTTATTCCATTTTCCGTAAAGTCAATCAGCAATTCTCCCAATGCCGCTGCATCATATTTTTTCATATTCCGCACCTATCCCCTTCTGTATCAGAATCTGGCTCCCGCCTTCCGGGCACTCCGTTCCTTCGTATTCAAAAATATACCGTTCGTATGCATTGATGACCTGTGTCCGCTGGTGCAGGAAATGCCTGCGGTAGTTCCTGTCATAGTTCAAATGGGCATGTCCATGAATGAAAAACCGCGGCTGGTAACGCTCCAATATACAGTGGAACACCTGAAACCCCCGATGCGGCAGGTCCTGCCCATCGTTCAGCCCAAAAGCGGGGGAATGTGTCAGCAAAATGTCAATCCCCTTGCTCCGCAAAAGCTGAAGACGCATTTTCCGCACCCTTGCCGCCATTTCTTTCTCTGTATACTGGTTTTTCCCTGTGTTATACCGCATGGAGCCGCCCAGCCCCATAATGCGTATGCCCTTATGGACATATATCCTGTTTTCCACGCAGATACAGCCTCCCGGGGGCTTCTGTGCATAGCTGTCGTCATGGTTCCCCCGCACATACAACACAGGGATATCAGAAAGCGTTGCCAGAAAAGACAGATAATTTGCGTCCAGGTCCCCACAGGAGAGTATCAGGTCAATCCCCTGAAACTTATCTTTCTCAAAATAATCCCATAAATATCTTGATTCCCTGTCCGCCACCACTAATATCTTCATAAGCCCGCCTTCCCAAGGCCTGCCCTTTCCCCGGGAAAAAGGCGGTCTTTTACGATTTTTCTTCCAGGCACTGAATGCCCTGTAACAATACCATAGGCTTCGCTTTTTCCTTCAAATCATTCATTTTCGGGAAAGAACCAATCACATTTTCTGCAAGCCAGTCCATACGCATGATTTTCTCCGGACTGATTGCCTCATCCTTATCCTTCTGGACCACACCTGTCTGGGAATATAAAATTCCGGAAAACGGGTTGAAATCCCCTGCGCATATGGTTTTTTTCAAAAGCTCTATCAGACGCGCCGTACCAATAGGCAGATGCCGGGAACAGAACACGTCCACGATCCCCGTCGACATGCCCCACCAATAGTTGAGCCCCTTTGTCGCCTCCGAAGGGGCATCGTCTTTCCAGGAACCATTCATAATATTGCGTATCATTCTTTCGTAGAAATAGCCCCAGTGCCAGACCGGCATGGCAATGTTCAGAGGGGAATCATCATCCGCGCGGTAAAGCCCGAAATGGCGTCCCGTTTCGCTTGGGCTCAGGTTATCCCTGCCGGAAATAAACCGGATGTCCTTTTTCTGGAAATCCTTATGTATTTCCTCTTCCGGTTTTACCGTAAGCCATTCCAGATAAACCTGCGCGCTGGAATTGACCATTTTCGCGCCAAGAGCAAAAGCATTGATGCTGGCTGTTGAGCCCCAGACAGGGTAATCGGCAATATAGCCGAGCTTTCCATTTGAGGAGATTGCCCCTGCAATCGCGCCCATCAGAAATTTTGCTTCGTACATCCGTGCGTAATACGTGCGGATGCTGCGGTATGCCGTATTCAAAGAACAGTTCAGTATCCTGACATCAGGATGTTCTACAGCCGTTTTCAGGCTTGCCTTCAAAAAATAGGGTGATGTGCCAAATATCAGATTGTTTCCCTCTGCCACAGCACGCTCCAGAAATTCCTCCGCCGTATCCTCTGTCACATTCTCATAGTACGTCGTATCAATCTGCCCTTCAAATGTCTTTTGCAGATACCTCCGCCCCAGTTCATGGGCATATGTCCAGCCAGAGGCGCGAATAGTGCTGCCATAAAGGAACGCCGCCCGCTGCTTCGGCACGTTCATTGGTATCAGCCGCAGGAAGAAATTTTTCTTCGTGCCACTCTCCTGTGCAGGCGTCATTTGCAGCTTAATCGGGTCGTCTGTAATCAGAAGCTGAAATTCCTCCCATGACTTCTCGATTTTCTGCCGCAGCTCTGCCAGCCCCATGCCGACCAAATCCTCATAGTCATAAATCTCCAAAAAAGAGAGGAACGCGTCCCCTGCTGTGATGGGCAGGTTGTCCCCGCCCTTCGCCCGAAATTCATCGCTGAAACGGGTATAAACAGAATTAAAGTCGATTTTGTCCGTATCGCTCCAAACCGCGTCCGGGCTTTTGCCCGTCAGCTTTTGCAGCCTGGAAAAACTGCCTTCTTTAGAAAACCAGATATAATTGATTTCCGAAAGCCTGTAAAAATCCATAAATTCATAATAAATCCGTTTTTGCTTTTCTCCCGTCAGCGGCGGGATGATGCGGATTACATTCCCCTGTATCGTCGCGGCTTTCAGGTATTTCAATATGCTGACCCGCTTATTCCCTTCCACGACATAAAACCGGTTCATATATTCATACGCCAGTATCGGGTCATGAATACCTTCATCCAGATGGGTTTGGTAGAGCCTGATCCATTTATCGGAAAATTCCGTATGCAGCTCCATCAGCGGGTAAAAGCTTTTGCTGAAGGAATTGCCCCTGCTTTCCATCTTTGTTCCTACAATAAGCTCCAATGGAATCTGGACCTGCCCTAAAGGCATTTCTTTCGGGGAAAAAATCCGCTCCTCCGCAAGAACGGTTTCCAATGCAGGCAGTTTCTGCCCCTCTTTTTTGCCGAGGGCAAGTGCTTTTTCATACGTTTGAACTGCTTCACCACTCAAATAACTCGTAACGCCACCCCCTTTGAGAAGTAAAATAAAAACTTCGGGTGTTGCATTTATGCGCCCCCCCGGCAGCCTGTATCCTGCCGGAGCATCCGGCACCTGCTTACACCCTCCGCGCAAATATCATAAAGGAATCATAATTACAATCCGGCTTCGGCAGCACCATGCCGCCGTGCATCAGCGCCGCGCCTGTGAATTTTCTGCCGTCCACGTCATACACCGCACCTTCCGCCAGTCCTTTCCATTTCGCCCTTGTGGGTGCGGCATTGCCGTGCAGGTCTGTATATACCCCGCACAATACCGCTGTTTCCCTGTCCCTGGAAACATAACTCCAAACCGTCACATCATGGTTTGCATACGGGGAAGTGATCCGGTAATAATCCCCCTGCTGGAACAAGCGGTAATTCTGGTTGTATACCGCAATCTGCTCCCTGGCACATTCCTTTTCCTCCGACGGCATCGCACTCAAATCCATTTCATAGCCAAACGCGCCCTGCATCGCGCAGATGCCCCTTGTCTGGAACGGCGTTACCCTGCGGTTCTGTTCGTTCGGGCATTCTGAAACATGTGCCGCAACAGAGGACATCGGATACCCAAAGGATGTGCCGTAGTGGATGCCCAGCCGTTCAACAGCATCAGTATTATCGCTGCACCATATCTGCGGCGTATAATATAACATGCCCGCGTCAAACCTGCCGCCGCCGCCGCTGCACCCTTCCACAAGCACCTCCGGATATGTCTGGTAGATATATTCCAGAATTTCATACAGCCCCAGCATATATTTATGCCGGACAACGCCCTGCGGCGCGTCAGGCTCTGCTGCGGAATACAGATTATCCATACTCCGGTTCATATCCCATTTAATATAGGTAATATTCGCTGACTGAATTAACGTATCAATCACATTTTTGATATACTGCCGCACCTCCGCGCGGGATAAATCCAGCACAAGCTGGTTGCGGCTGCGGTTCGGCTCGCGCCCCGGGACTGCCATTGCCCAGTCGGGATGGGTGCGGTAAAGGTCACTGTCCTCCGAAATCATTTCCAGTTCCACCCATATGCCGAACTGCAAGCCCAATCCGTTTACACGTTCCACCAGTTCCCGCAAGGAACAGCCCAGCTTTTCCTCGTTCACGTTCCAATCGCCCAGTCCCGAATTATCATCATTGCGCACGCCAAACCAGCCATCGTCCAGCACCAGCATATCCAGCCCAATCCCTGCCGCCTCTTTTGCGATGGCAAGCAGTTTTTCCGCGTTGAAATCAAAATACGCCGCTTCCCAGCTATTCACCAGCGTTGGACGTTTTTTATCCTTCCATTCACTGCGTATCAGATTCTGGTGGAATACCTCTTTCAATCCGTTCGACAAATCAGAAAATCCCTGCTCCGTATAAGAAAACACTGCTTCTGGCGCAGCAAAGCTGCCGCCCGGCTCCAATGTCCAGCAGAATTCATCATCATCCATACCGCAGACCAGCCTTATCCCCTCAATCTGCCCTGCTTCCGCCTGCATACGGAAACTGCCGCTGTAAAGCAGGGAAACGCCGCAGCATGCACCTGCGTCCTCTGTTGTTTCTTTTCTGCACAAGATAACAAAAGGATTATGCTGATGGCTGGAAGCACCGCGCCTGCTGCCAATCTCCACAATTCCATGCAGAAGCGGCACGCGCTCAAACTGCCGTTCGCAGGCGTGTTTCCCATAAAAATGAAGCAACTCCAGATTGTTGTCCATAAAATCCAGACAGAGGCTCATTGCCCGCTTAATCTCCAACGGCTCTTTGCTGCGGTTCTCGACAACCGCAGCTCTCGTTATGACATTCTTTTTCTCAAAAACTCCGTAATACAGGTGTACATAAATTTCCTCGAATAAATCCTTCAGCACGATTTCCAGCGTTTCCGCCTCGTCCCCGCCAAAAAGCGCAGGCAAACCCGAAAGGGCATATTTCCCTTTACTGATATGATAAGAGAAAAAACGCAGGTCAAGTGCAGGAACACGCCCTTTCAGCCCTGCTTTCAGGCAAAGCACCCTGTAATCACCATTGCCGTGGACAGGGTATTCCAGCGGGTAAAAATCCATAGAATACGTTCGGTCTTTCCCTGCATCGGCAGGCTGCCCGCAGAAACCGCGATCCTCCGGCACAATCAGGTAGGAATAATCGCTCTCATCTGTCGGCGCGCCAAAATAGGTATGCAGAAGCATACCATGCTGGTCCACCTTCATCTGATATGTGGATTTTTCCGTATGGATGGTAAAGGTTTTTGTCTGTTCGCTATATATAATCGCCATAACGCAGTTCCTTTCATTCGTTCGCTATTCAAAGGAAGCTGCCGAATATGCCTCTTGCCATCCCGCAGCTTTCCTTTTGTTATTCATTTTCTACGGCAGTTTTCAAACCAGCCACAAATATTCATATGGTCCCAGCAGTATCCGGTTTTTATAGGAACGGATTTTCCGCCCCGTTACCAGATCCTCCATTTCGCCGGGCAGCCCAAACCAGTCGAACCGGTCCGCCTCTACCCACTGTTCATGCTCCGAGAAATTCGCCAGCACCATTATTTTATCCCCTTTATGGAAACCGAATACTGCCTTATTATCCAAATCCACAGGGCTGGAAGGCAAATCCGACCGGAAGTACGGGCAGTCCTTCCGTATCCCAATCATTTTCTTTATACCCTGGAAAATCTTTCCTTCCACAGCGGAAAGGTCATTCCGTTTCTCTGCCGCCTTCCAGTCCATATTGCCCCTGTGCAGCCAGCGGGAATCCCCCGACCTGTCCGCATCATCCTTGTATCCCCAGTCGTTCAGCTGACCGATTTCATCGCCGCTGTAAATCAAAGGGATACCGGTATAGGACAGCATTACAGAATGCAGCAGTAATATCCGCTTGACCGCCAACTCTATTTTATAGTCATGTTTTTCCCGCAGAGCCTGCTCCAGTCCGCACATGGAGGCAAGCGTCCCGCTGTTCCTTGCGTCCAGCGTCTGCGGGTTAAACTCATAAAGCTCACCGGCAGAAAAGCTGCCCGGAAAATCCCCTTTCATATAGGAAATCATAAACTGCTTATGTGCCTCCGGGTCAATGCCCAGCCCGCGCTGAATCTCCTCCGCAAAGCCCCAGCCGATATCGTCATGGCACCTTGCGTAATTAATCCATACACCGCCGGACGGCACACCGGACTCCCTTTCCAGCGTTCGTTCCATCAGGCGTACATCTCTTGATGCAAGGGAACTCCAGAGCAGCACCATCAGAGATGCGTTGTACATCATATTGCATTCCCGCTCCTGCTCCGTGCCAAAATATTTCACGATTTCCCGCGGCTCCACAATCGCTTCACCCAGAAAGACCACAGAGGGGCAGACCTCCTGAATGATGGCATACATCATACGGAGGAGCTGATGCACTTCCGGCAGGTTCATGCACCTCGTCCCCAGTTTTTTCCACATATAGGGAATGGCGTCCAGACGGAAAATATCAATCCCCTGATTCGCAAGCGTCAGCAGGACTTCCACAATCTTATTGAACACCTGCGGGCTGGCATAATTCAAGTCCCACTGGAATTCATAAAACCGCGTCATGACATACTTCCCCATTTCAGGGTAATAGGTGAAATTCCCCGGCGCGACCCCCGGAAAAATTTCCGTCATGGTCTTTTCGTATTCCTTCGGTATTTCGTCGTTATCAAACAGAAAATACATATCCTGATAATCAGGATTCCCCTTCCTGCATTCCTCCGCCCAGGAATATTCCTTTGCCGTATGGTTCAGCACGAAATCAATACAGGTGCGTATCCCCCGTTCCTTCATACTGCGGATGACCTTCCTGAGCTGCGTCATATCGCCCAGCCTCGGCTCCACCGCCAGATAATCCGAAACAGCATAGCCGCCATCATTGTTCCCCTTGCGGGACTGCAAGAGCGGCATAAAATGCACATAGGTAATTCCCAGTTCGGAAAGGTAATCCAGCTTTTCCTCCATGCCATACAGGTCCCCGCAGAAATGGTCTGTATAAAGCATAATGCCTGCCATTTTTTCCGAAAGGTACCAGCTGTTGCCCTCTGCGTCCTGCTCCCGCAGCCATTCCGGACGTTCTGCCTTTGCTTTTTCCATAATCTCCAAAAGCTCATGGAAACGCTGTTCGGAAACTTTGCCTTTCCCATATAATTCCTGATAGCTCTGTTTCAAATCCATAATAGCCTCTCCCAAACCATTCTGTCAACCACTGTCCGGAATTTATTTTACTGCACCGTTTGCCACACCGTTGATAATCTGTTTCTGGCAGACGATATAGAACAGCAGAATCGGTATCAATGCCAGAATATACGACGCGAATGCAAGGTTATAGTTTGTACCGAACTGTGTCTGGAAGTTCAGCTGTGCCAGCGGCAGCGTATTCTTGCCTGTACCGGACATGATAACCAGCGGCGTCATAACATCGTTCCATGTGCTCATTGCCGTCAGTACGGCAACCGTCGCATGCATGGGCTTCATCATCGGGAAAATAATTGTCCAGTAAATCTTCCATGTGCTTGCACCGTCCACCCTTGCCGCTTCTTCAATCGCAATCGGGATATTCGACAAATAGCCGCGGTAAAGCATTACGTTCAGCGGCATATAGAACACCACATACAGCAGGATAACGCCGAAACGGTTCGCAATGCCCATCTGCGCTGTCTGTTTTACAAGGGGCATCATCAGGATAGCGAAGGGTACAAACATACCGCTTACGATAAACATGTAAATGATGTTATAAATCTTGCTCTGCTTCATGCTCCTGCCAATAGCATACCCCGCCATGCCATGCAGGATAATGGAAATGACAACCGTTACCACCGTAATCAACAGGCTGTTCCCCAGGGAGTTCCAGAAATCCGTAACCTGCATCGCCTCGCGGAAGTTGGCAAGGCTCCAGGTCTGCGGAAAGGAAAGCGCGCCGGCAATATTGTTCGTCATTTCAGAAGGCTGCTTCATTGCGATAATAAACGCCATATAAAGCGGGAAAAATATTGTCAGACAGCCGGCAATCAGCAGTATCGTAACCGGCCAGTTGACAGCTCTTGTCTGTTTATTGCCTTTGCTCATCATAACTGTTCCTCCTTCTTATTCGTAATCGTCATCTGCACAACGGAAATCACTACAATCGTTACAAAGAACAGGAACGCATTCGCGCTCTGGAAGCCAAACTGTCCGCCGCTCATACCGTTGTTGTAAATCAGATAGGAAATGGATTCCGTACTCTGCGCAGGGCCGCCCTTTGTCAAAGCCATTACCTGGTCAAATACCATCAGGAAGTTTTTCATGGAAAGCACCATGTTGATACCGAAAAACGGGATAATCAGCGGGAAGGTCAAATCCTTGAACTTCCTCCAGCCCGTTACGCCGTCAATCGCGCCCGCTTCATAAATATCCTCCGGCACAGTCTGAAGGCCAGAAATATAAATAATCGTATTCATGGCAATCGCCTGCCAGCAGCCGACGATAACAATGGCAATCCACGCCTGAGAGGTACTGGAAAGCATGCTGCTGCTCAGCGCTTCAATGCCAAGGCTCTGCCCTACAACGGGAAGAATATAAGTAAAGAAGAAGCTGAAAATATAGCCGATAACCAGGCCGCCCAATACGTTGGGGATAAAATAGATGCCCCTCAGCACGCTCTTGCCTTTAATTTTGCTGTTCAGCCCCAGTGCAATCACCAGACTGATAACGTTTGTCAATATTGTGCCCACAATCGCGTATTTGAATGTAAACAGGTAAGACCTGCCGACACGTCCGTCCGTAAACAGGTCGACATAGTTCCGCGCGCCGACCCAGTCGTAGGAGCCATAACCCTTAAAATTTGTAAAGCTGTATATAAAACCTTTTATCAGCGGCAGTGTATTAAAGCATATGAATAACGCCAATATGGGAATTGTAATCAGCATAAACGTGCGCTTTCTTTCTCTATCGCCCTTCATCTTCAATTACCCCCTTCTGACAGTTCCTCTGGGTTCTCGGCATAATATTTCTGCACCTTCGCAATCAAGTCACGGTTATACCGCACCCAATCTGTATCGAATTTTTCCAGGAATGTATCCGTTGCCGTCGCGCTGGTATCCAGCAGATATGTCTGAATCATCGCGTCCACCGCCATCTCGGAAGGATAATGATGGTCCTGATAGTCCGCCATCCTGTCCGCCTCAATAAACGGTTTCATGCCGTCCAGCATGGAAGGCAGTTCAAAATCACCCTTTTTGCAGGGAACCGCGCTCTGGTCGTCCAGATAAATCTGTATATTTTCATCATCATACAGGAAATCCAGCACTTCATAAATCGCGTCCTTTTTCTCCTCATTTCCTGCCATAACAGACCACTGGAGGTCATTGCCGGAGTTCAGCACGTTCTCATCCTTATTATTACTTGCAGGGAATACAAAAGAGTCAATGTCGATATCCGGATTTGCGGATTTAATCTGCGCAACCGCGTAGCTGCCGATAACATACATTGCAGATTCGCCGCGCGCAAACGCAGTACACGCATCATTATAGCTGTATGCGAACGGGTCCGGCTGTGCGTATTGCAGCAGGGACTGTGTAATCTCCGCAACAGGGCGGTATTCATCTGCAAATTTCGCCGTACCGGCATTCACCTGTGCGCAGATTGTAGAATCCGCAACGTCAACGGCAATCGCGTTCCAGGGAGCCAGACAGGTCCAAGTATCCTTAAAACCAAAATACAGCGGCTGTATGCCTTTTTTCTGGATATCCTCACACAGGGCATAAAATTCGTCCAGCGTTTCAGGAATCTTCCAGCCGTTTTCTTTGAACATTTCCCTGTTGTAAAGCACGCCTGCGGCATTTGCCATATACGGCACCGCATAGACGCCTTCCGTAGGTATAAATTCCAGTTCCTTGTCAATACGCAGATAAGATTCCTTGATATCCGACAGCCCCGAGTAATCGGAAACGTCCATCAGCATATCCGCATCCAAAAAGTTGGAATAGTTGATGTCACCGCCGATGCCGATGATGTCCGGAAAGTCTTCCCGCACAAACCTTGTCTTGATAATCGTCATTGCGTCATTCGGTGAATCAATCACCAGTTTAATATTATCATGCGTTGCATTGAATTTTTCTTCCAAAGCCTCGAAAGCCTTAACAGCCTCCGGTTTGTACTGCACAATTTCCACCACCGTCTTCCCGTCCGCGGTATCCTCCCCGCAGCCGGACAGCAGTGCAGCCGAAGCCAGAATCCCAGCCAGAAGAAAACTGCCGGCTGTTTTCATGTTAGATTTCATAAAAAATGTCCTCCTTTCTTTTTCTGCCGGGAAACTATGGATGAAGCCGCGCTTTCTTCCTGCCAATGTTCCGGGCGCTTCTGCCTTGCTTCGCTTGCCTTGCATTTTTAGCAGTTTTTTATCATTAACCATTTCAGGACGCCCCCAAAACGGTCAACTTACACAATTTTTTCCAGCAATGCTTATTTGCAGTCATTATAACATACCCATTTATACCTGTTGAATATCCGTAAATCAGTGATTTTATGTCATATTGCTAGTTTTCAATTTTTTTTTGCATACCATCTGTCATTTTGGTATGTTTTCATGTATAATTCATTCTGTACCAGTCATTTACACATATCATTTTGATTAACATAGCAGGATTTTTAGAGAAATGGGGAAAAATTATGCATAATTTTATCTTTTCTATATTTCCGAACAAAAATTTTGTTGATCTTTGCCTTTATCAATACGGTTGGGAGCAGTGCATTCCGGCGCATTCCTTCGGACCTGCCTCCCGCAATCATTATCTGTTCCATTATGTCATATCCGGCTCAGGCACGCTCAGCGCGCAGGACGAGCATGGGGAATCCAGGGATTACAGCATCTCCACCGGGCAGGGCTTTATGATTTTCCCTGACCAGATTACCACCTATATCGCCTCCGCCGAAACACCATGGGAATATGTCTGGCTGGAATTCGACGGCCTGCGCGCCAAGGAATCCATTGAGATTGCCGGCCTTTCACCAGGCAACCCCGTTTATCATTCCCATTCCGTTGAAATGCGCGAAAATATGGTAAAGGAAATGCTGTATATCGTCCATCATAAAGACGAGCCTGCCCTGAACCTTATCGGCCATCTCTACCTTTTTCTGGATTTTATGCTGCGCTCTGCGGCGCATGTCCGCAAGCCTTCGCAGAATAAACTGCGCGATTTCTACTTAAAAGAAGCCATTGCGTTTATTGAACAGAATTTCCAGAATAATATCTCCGTTGAGGATATTGCTGAAAACTGCGGGCTGAACCGCAGTTATTTTGGCAAAATTTTTAAGGACTGCGTTGGCAAGTCCCCGCAGGAATTTCTGATTCATTACCGCATGATTAAAGCGGCCGAACTGCTGCGAATGACCAAAAAATCCGTTCAGGAAATCGGGATTTCTGTTGGTTATCCCAATGCACTGCACTTTTCGCGGGCATTTAAGAATGTTTACGGCGTTTCGCCGCGCTCCTGGCGGCTTCGGGAAGGAATCCTGCCGCCGGAATAATATTTATTGTAAAAACTTGTGCTCGCCCCATTATCCCCATTATCCCCATTGCCCGCATATTGTCTGACATGATGGCAATATATCAAAATGCAAGTTCTGTTGCATCTTTTGCTGAAAATCTGACAATATGGTATAAAAACCCTTTTCTGCTGATATTCATAGGCGCATTGGGGAATGCTATAATAAGATAAAGAAAAATTGCTGAAATCATATCTCCATAATACCGTCATATATATCAGTTATGAACAATAATTCCGTTTTATAACTGATACGATTTGTAAAAATCCCGCAAAGCAGATACCGCAGAAGAGTATGCGCCGTATCTGTCCGGCGGGGTAAAACCATAAGGAACGATGGGATTGAAAACCGCGCTGTCAGCATCTTTCAAATTTTATAGCAAAGGGGACGAGTTTAATGGCAAGTATATCTTTGAAAAACATCTGCAAAAAATATCCAAATGGTTTTGAAGCTGTAAAAGATTTTAACATGGAGATTGAGGATAAGGAATTTATCATTTTTGTCGGCCCTTCCGGCTGTGGAAAATCCACAACGCTGCGCATGGTTGCAGGGCTTGAGGATATTTCCTCCGGCGAACTGCTGATTGACGGCAAGCTGGTGAATGATGTGGAGCCGAAAGACCGCGATATCGCTATGGTATTCCAGAATTATGCTCTCTATCCGCATATGACTGTATATGAAAATATGGCGTTCGCGCTGAAGCTGCGCAAAACACCTCCCGATGAAATTGACCGTATGGTGCGTGAAGCAGCTAAAATTCTGGATTTGGAAAAACTGCTTGAACGCAAGCCAAAAGCCCTTTCCGGCGGCCAACGGCAGCGTGTTGCAATGGGGCGTGCCATCGTGCGCAATCCCAAGGTATTCCTGATGGATGAACCGCTTTCCAATCTGGACGCGAAACTGCGTGTACAGATGCGTGCGGAAATTTCCAAGCTCCACCAGCGGCTGGGTTCTACCATTATATATGTAACACACGACCAGACTGAGGCTATGACGCTCGGCACCCGTATCGTTGTCATGAAAGACGGTATCGTCCAGCAGATGGATACGCCGCAGAACCTCTATAACCACCCTGCGAACGTTTTTGTTGCCAGCTTCATCGGCTCGCCGCAGATGAACTTCCTTGACGCCGTATGTGAAATCAAGGATGGCGCGGCAGTTCTCAAGGCAGGCGGCTGTGAAATTACGCTGGATGCGGAAAAATCCAAAGCACTGAGCGACGGCGGTTACAACGGCAAAACTGTTGTTATGGGCATTCGCCCCGAAGATATTTATGATGCAGGGGATATGCCCGAAAACTTCACCCACAGCATCGTGGAGGCACCCGTTACAATGTATGAACTGCTGGGCGCAGAGGTCTACCTCTATTTTGACTTGCAGGGTACGACTGTTACCGCCAGAGTGGCATCTACCACAAATGCGCAGACAGGCGAAAAAATGAAATTCGCTCTGGATTTAAGTAAAATCCATCTGTTTGATAAAGAAACAGAAAAAACAATACTGGGCTGAAACAGACCAGCTGCCGTTTCCCCTGAAAGCGGGCAGCGGCAGTCTGGCTGAATTTGCCGGATAAAGGATTTTTTCCTCTCATACATAAATTCTGCATCCGGAATTGCAGAACTGGTTTAAGAAAATTTTTTTCAATCTTTTTTCGACTTTCTTAAGTCAGTCTGTATTTACGGTTCCTGTACCTTTGACTGACAGGCAAATGTATTCTTGTCAGTCAAAGATGAAAAAGTAAAAACCGGGGCTCCCCCCATTGCCCCGCCTCCTTCGCATATCATTGTGCGGGAATTTTACTTTTTTGGTTTCTGCATGGCTTCTGCATCCCCGCCATGCAGAAATTTTTTTGCTTTCCTACTCCCCCTCCCCCTTCCCGCCAGCGGCATAAAAACGGCCGTTTGCGTCCATTTCTCCCGTACTCCAAAATAAAAATAAAAAAAGTTGGCTATATTCTGTAACCTTTTTCCTGATTCTGGGCACTAACTTATTGTACGGCATATGTACAGATGAAAAAGAACAAGCGGGCAGGAGGGTTTTGAAAGATGAGTTTTAGCGTGCTGGGAACGGGAATGTACGTCCCGCCCAAGGTGGTTACGAATGACGACCTGTCACAGATTATTGATACAAACGATGAATGGATCATGCAGCGGGTCGGTATTCATGAACGCCATTTCAGCGAACAGGAAACCGCGGCAGAAATGGGCTATCGGGCGGCTCTGGCTGCTTTGGAAAACAGCGGTGTAAGAGCGGAGGAGCTTGATCTGATACTTGCCGCAAGCGTCAGCGGGGAAACCATATCCCCTTCTGTTTCCTGTGAGATACAGGGTCGTCTTGGTGTATCCTGCATGACAATGGATATCAATGCAGCCTGCTCCGCATTTGATTTTATGCTGGAAACAGCGGCGGGCTTTTTTGCCAGAAAAAAAGTGAAAAAGGTACTTGTCGTTGGCACAGAGCGGCTCAGCCGCCTGATAGACTGGACAGACAGAAGCACCTGTGTTATATTTGCCGATGGCGCGGGCGCGGTAGTTTTAGGCGAAGGCAATGGATATATTGACGCAGTTTTTGATGTAAAAGGCGGGCTCGACGTCATTAATATTCCCCAGCCCGTAGGCAGCTCCCCGTACTATCAGAGGGGACAGGAAAGAAAGCCCTGCATTCATATGCGCGGACAGGATACTTTCAAATTTGCAGTAACTGCAATTTGCAGGGATTCCGTGCAGGTATTGGAACGGAACGGTTTTTCGTTTGACGATGTAGCTTATATCGTCCCGCATCAGGCAAACAAAAGAATCATTGATTTTGCCAGCGCAAAGCTGAAAGTGCCGAAGGAGAAATTTTATGTCAATATCGACCGTTTCGGCAACACATCTTCAGCAAGCATTCCTATTGCGCTGGATGAAATGAACCGCAGGGGAATGCTGAAAAAAGGCGACCTGCTGCTCCTTCCTGCGTTTGGCGGAGGGCTTGCAAGCGCGGCATGCCTGCTGCGGTGGTAAAGAATATCTGCAAAAATTTTGTTTGGAAAATATAGTTCCCGCAATCATAAAGTCAAAAAACGGTCAGGCCGTTTTTTATAGAGAAAAGAAAACAAAAATGATACGAAAATGTAAAGGAGATTGAAAATTATGGTATTTGAAAAGATTGCAGCAATGTTGGCAGAAAAACTGGAATGTGACGCAGCGGACATTAAGCCCGAAACAGAATTCGGCACACTCGGCATCGACTCTCTTGACGTTATGGAGCTTCTGATGAATCTGGAAGAAGCGTTCGGCACAGAGATTGAAATGGGCGAAAACAAAATCAACACCGTAAGCGATCTGGTCACACTGATCGAAAGCAAGCTGGACTAATCAAAAGGAGGCGGAAAACCCTATGATCGATTCACCGATCTGCTCTATGCTGGGGATACAATACCCCATTTTCCAAGGCGGTATGGCGTGGATTGCCGATGGGAGGCTGGCGGCGGCTGTTTCCAATGGCGGCGGTCTCGGCATCATTTCCGCCATGAACGCGGGCGGCGATTATCTGCGGGAGCAGATTAAAACCGCGCGCGGGCTGACAGACAAGCCCTTCGGCGTGAATATCATGCTGATGAGCCCCCATGTGGAGGAAGTTGCCCAGATTGTGGCAGAGGAAAAAATCGCAGTCGTCACAACAGGCGCAGGCATTCCCACGAAATATATTCCACTGTGGAAAGCGGCGGGTATTAAAGTTATTCCCGTTGTGGCGTCTGTCGCGGGAGCAAAAATGATGGCGCGCGCAGGCGCAGACGCTGTAATCGCTGAGGGCGGAGAATCCGGCGGCCATATCGGCGATATGGCAACCATGCCGCTCGTACCGCAGGTCTGCGATGCAGTGAACATCCCTGTTCTGGCAGCTGGCGGCATTGGCGACGGCAGAGGCATGGCGGCAGCGTTCCTGCTGGGGGCAGTCGGCGTGCAGATGGGTACGCGTTTCCTGCTTGCGGAGGAATGCGGCGTACACCAAAACTATAAAGATATGGTGCTGAAAGCAACGGATATTTCCACAACCGTAACCGGGCGGCGTTTCGGCGGGAACACCTGCCGCGGCTTAAAAAATCAGTTTGCGCGGGATTTCCTGAAAAAGGAATTTGCCCCCGAAGCAACTGCCGAAAGTGTTGCGGAGCTGGGCGTAGGCGCACTGCGTAAAGCCGCTGTGGAAGGCGATACCAAGGAAGGCTGTTTTCTCGCGGGTCAGATTTCCGGCATGGTGAAAAAAGAACAGCCTGCCGCAGAAATCGTGAAGGAAGTCGCAGAAGAAGCGGAGGCACTTCTGAAAGGAGCGGCAAAATGGGTAAAATAGCATTTGTTTTTTCCGGACAGGGCGCGCAGAAAGCCGGCATGGGAAAGAGCTTTTATGAAAACAGTGCAGAAATCCGCGCATTGTTCGATGGAGCGGAAGCCCTGCGGGACGGTACACTGCGCCAATGCTTTGAAGGTACGGCAGGGGAACTGAAAGAAACGCAGAATACACAGCCCTGCCTGTATCTGGCAGATTTGGCGGCGGCTGTTGCCCTGCGGGAGATGGGTATCGTGCCGGAAGGTGTTGCGGGTTTCTCTCTGGGCGAGCTGCCCGCGCTGGCGTTTGCCGGAGCATACAGCCATTTTGACGGATTTCGTCTGGCATGTGTCCGTGGTCAGGAAATGGCAAAGGCGGCGGCGGAACATCCCGCCTCCATGCTGGCTGTCATGAAGCTGGAAAACACAAAAGTTGAAGAAATCTGCAAAAATTTCCAGCAGGTCTATCCTGTGAATTATAACGGTCCCGGGCAGCTTGTTGTTGCCGGAGCAAAAGAAGAGATGGATGCATTTTCCAGGGCCGTACGCGAAGCCGGCGGCAGAGGCATGCCCATTGCTGTGGGCGGCGGTTTCCATTCTCCCTTTATGGACGGCGCGGCAAAGGCATTCGGCGAAAAAGCGGCGGCTTTTGCACTGCGGAAACCGGAAATTGCGGTATATTCCAACTTTACCACAAAACCATACACAGAAAACGTGCGCGAGCTGATGGAACAGCAAATCAACCACAGTCTGCGCTGGCAGGAAAGCATCGAGCGGATGGCAGCAGACGGCTTTGATACCTTTATCGAAGTTGGCGTAGGAAATACGCTGAAAAAGCTGATTGCGCGTATACTGCCGGAAAGTCATGTATACAGCGTTTCTGATATGGAAGAAGCGGAACAGGTAAGCAAGGAGGTCGGTGCGGAATGCTGAAAGGAAAGACAGCGGTTGTGACAGGCGGTTCACGCGGAATTGGAAAGGCAATCTGCCTGAAATTCGCGGAAAACGGCGCAGATATCGCTTTTTTATATGCGGGGAATACTGCCGCGGCGGAAGAAACCCTGAAGGAACTGGAATCACTCGGCGTAAAAGCAAAGGCGTATCAGTGCAATGTTTCCGATGCGGACGCGGCGGCAGAGGTCCTCAGGGAAATTACGAAGGATTTCGGCGGCATACAGATTTTGGTAAACAATGCCGGAATTACAAAAGATAAACTGGTGCCGATGATGAAAGCGGCAGATTTTGACGCAGTCATCGACACAAATCTGAAAGGAACATTTTATATGATAAAGGGCGTCTACCCGTTGTTCTTAAAGCAGAAAAGCGGGAAGATTATCAATATCAGCTCTGTTTCGGGGCTGAACGGCAATGCAGGACAGGCAAATTATTCCGCGTCCAAGGCGGGTGTTGTCGGTCTGACGAAATCGGTGGCAAAGGAACTTGCATCCAGAGGAATCTGCTGTAATGCCATCGCGCCCGGCTTTATTGCAACAGATATGACGGAAACTTTTACCGGGAATGACGCATTAAAGGATGCCATACCCATGAAACGGTTTGGCACACCGGAAGATGTGGCAAAGCTGGCATTATTCCTTGCATCCGATGAATCGGACTATATCACCGGTGAGGTCATCCGTATCGACGGCGGCATGGCTATGTAAAAAAAGACCTTGGGGCTTTGTCCCCAATACCCCAGACCCGCTTTCAGACACATTTCATGCGTCTGGAGAAGCACTTTTGAAAAACAATGGAAAACGCAGTTTTTCGCGATAAAGTTTAGGGTTTTGAAGCATTTTGTCTGGAAGGGATGAAATAGACATGAAACGAGTAGTAGTAACGGGAATCGGCGCAGTTACGCCCGTAGGCAACAGCGCGTCGGCTTTCTGGGAATCGGTATGCATCGGGAAAAACGGAATCGCCCCCATCACCAGATTTGACACATCTGAAAGCAAATACAAACTGGCGGCTGAGGTCAAGGATTTCGACCCAACACAGTATATGGAAAAACTTGCGGCGAAAAAGCTCGACCTTTTCACACAGTATGCGATGGCAGCGGCAAGTGAAGCAATGAACGACAGTAGTCTGGAAGGTAAAATCGAGCAGGATGAACTTGCGGTTTATTTCGGCTCCGGCATCGGCGGCTTTGAAACCTTCTGCGAAAGTTATGATATGCTGAAGGAGAAAGGCGCAAGGCGCGTATCCCCGCTTTTTATCCCGAAAATGATCAATAATATTGCTGCGGGCAATATCGCGATACGCTATCAGGCAAAAAATGCCTGTGTCGCGGTTTCCACAGCCTGTGCCACAGGCACAACGGCAGTCGGCGAGGCATTCCGCGCGATACGCCACGGCTATGCCGTAGCGGCAATCTGCGGCGGCAGCGAAGCAGCTATCACTCCTTTGGCAGTGGCAGGCTTCGGCAGCTGTATGGCCCTAAACCCCTCCGAAGACCCTAATGCAGCCTCCCTGCCCTTTGATAAACGCCGCAGCGGTTTTGTCATGGGCGAAGGTGCGGGCGCGCTGATCCTGGAGGAATACGAACACGCAAAGGCACGCGGCGCAAAAATTTACGCGGAAGTTGCGGGCTATGGCTCGACCTGTGACGCGCACCATGTCACGGCTCCCGCAGAAGAAGCAACAGCAAGCGGCAAGGCTATCGCTTTGGCGGCAGAAGGTCTGGAGGGTATTCCGGCAGAAAAAATTTATATCAACGCACATGGCACAGGTACGTCCTTAAACGACAAAACCGAAACCACAGCCATCAAAAACGCTTTTGGCACAGAGGACGCGAAAAAGCTGCATATCAGCTCCACAAAATCCATGACGGGGCATATGCTGGGCGCAGCGGGTGCAGTAGAAGCCATCGCGGCAGTACTTGCCCTGCGGGACGGTACTGTTCCGCCCACAATCAACCTGAATGAAGCAGACCCTGACTGTGATTTAGACTATACGCCTAACACTGCCCTGCATACAGAGCTGGAAGGCACATTGTCAACCTCTCTCGGCTTCGGTGGGCACAATGCCTGTGTTGCATTCAAAAAAATAAAGGAATGATGAAACGGTGGAAACGAAAAAAATCGCTGAACTGGCAAAAATACTGCGTCAGAATCAGCTGACAAAGCTGGAACTGACAGAGGGTGACAACCGTCTGGTGCTGGAAGCAGCAAACGGCAGGATAATTCCGGCAGAAGCCCCCTCCCCCGTTTTTGTGGAAGAGGCGGCAGAACCTTCAGAACTGACACCCGAAACACCCGAATTGACAGAATCCCCTTTCACCGGCGTAGAACAGAAATCCCCGCTGGTGGGTACGGTTTACCTTGCTCCACAGAGCGGCGCGGAACCTTTCGTAAAAGCCGGCAGCAAGGTCAAGGCCGGCGATGTGCTGTGCATTGTGGAATCCATGAAAATGTTCAATAACATCGAATCGGAAACAGACGGTACCGTCCAGGCGGTGCTGGTGGATAATGGGCAGATTGTGGAATTTGGCCAGCCCCTGTTCCGCATACAGCCCGTATAAAGGAGGACGCCATGAATCAGGAAGAAATCAAAAAGCTGCTTCCCCACAGGGATGCCATGCTTCTCATTGACGAAGCAGAACTGCGGGACGGTGTTGCATACGGCAGAAAAAAAATCCGCGGGGACGAATGGTTTTTGCAGGGACATTTCCCCGAAAACCCCGTTGTACCCGGTGTAATACTCTGCGAAATCATGGGACAGTCCGCCTGTGTGCTGCTCTCCGAACAGACTGAGGGCGGCGCAACCCCCTTTTTCACCGGTCTGGATAAGGTACGCTTCAAAAACAGCGTGCGTCCCGGTGACGTTTTGGAAACAGAATGTACCCTGCTCAAGCACAAAGGTGTTTTTTACTGGGCTTCGGGCAAGGGTTATGTAGACGGAAAATTATGTGTCAGCGCGGAATTTTCTTTTGCGCTGATAAAGGAGTAATGGACTATGTTTTCTAAAATTCTCGTTGCCAACCGGGGCGAGGTGGCAGTGCGCATCATACGCGCCTGCCGCGAAATGGGCATCGAAACCGTTGCGGTCTATTCCGAGGCTGACCGAAATTCCCTGCCTGCGGCTCTGGCGGACGAACGCATCTGTATCGGCGCAAGCCCCGCAGCGGAAAGCTATCTGAACCAGAAAAATATCATCAGCGCGGCTCTGGCTATGGGCGCAAATGCGATACACCCGGGCTATGGTTTCCTTTCGGAAAATGCGGAATTTGCCGCACTCTGCGAGGAAAATGGCATCACTTTTATCGGCCCGGACAGCAAGGTATTGGAGGCAATGGGCGATAAGGACCATTCCAGACAGCTGATGAAGGAAATCGGCGTGCCTGTCGTCCCGGGAACAGAGATTCTGAAGGATGCCGCTGAAGCAAAGGAACGCGCAAAGGAAATCGGCTATCCGCTCCTGATTAAAGCAACCGCCGGCGGCGGCGGAAAAGGAATCCGCGTTGTATGGAAAGAAGACGAACTGGAAAACGCCTTTTACGCAGCTTCACGCGAGGCAGAAAGCGCGTTCAGCAATGGGGACGTTTTTCTGGAAAAATATCTGACATCTGTGCGGCATGTGGAAATGCAGGTACTTGCAGACTGCTTCGGGAATATCCTCTGCCTTGGGGAGCGTGACTGTTCGCTCCAGCTGAACAAGCAGAAGGTACTGGAGGAAACGCTCTGCCCTGTGATGACGGAAGAGATCCGGCAACAAATGATGGACGCGGCAGTCAAAGCAGCAAAGGCGGCAGAATACACCAATGCCGGAACTGTTGAATTTCTGCTTGCGCCTGACGGCCAGTTTTATTTTATCGAAATGAATACACGTTTGCAGGTGGAACACCCCATTACGGAAGAAATCAGCGGTATAGACATCGTAAAATGGCAAATACGTATTGCCTGCCGTATCCCGTTGGATATCAGGCAGGAGAACATCCATCTGCACGGGCACTCCATAGAATGCCGTATCAACGCACGTTCAACGGGAATTGTAGATTTCCTGCATATCCCCGGAGGCGCAAGGGTACATTTTGACACCGCGCTCGTCCAGGACTGTGAAATCGTACCATATTATGATTCCATGCTGGGCAAACTAATTGTTTACGCGCAGGACAGGGAAGAAGCTATCCGTAAGATGGAGGCCGCGCTCTGCGAAATGGTCATTCAGGGCGTGGAAACGAATATTGAAGACCAGCTGCGCCTGGTGCGCAGCAAGGCATTTTTCAAAGGGGAATATGACACCCTTGCATTACAGAATATTTTGGAAGAAGGACGTGGGATAAATGAATAATATTGTAGGTTTATTTCGCAAGTCCAGAAATATGTTGGAAAAAGGCGGAATCACGCCTGTTGTAGAGGAAAAAATGCGCTGCCCGTCCTGCAAGTCTTACGAAACAAAACGGGCTGTCGCTAAAAATAAAATGGTCTGCCCCAACTGCGGCCATCATTACCGTATCGGCGCGCGGACGCGGGTAAAGGCACTGTTCGACAGGGACAGCTTTCAGGAGCTTTTCGCAAACATCTCAACGGTTGACCCGCTGGAATTTCCCGGCTATGCAGAAAAAATGGAGTGCGGCAGAGCGGTTTCCGGCGAAACGGAGGGTGTGCTCTGCGGGACGGCAGCAATACGCCGCCAGCCCTGCGCCGTATTTATTATGGAACCGCAGTTCATGATGGGCAGTATGGGTTCTGTCGTGGGCGAAAAAATCGCGCGGCTGTTTGAATACGCCGAAGAAAACCAGCTGCCTGTAGTCGGCTTCACAGCCTCTGGCGGCGCGCGGATGCAGGAAGGCATCCTTTCCCTGATGCAGATGGCAAAAGTCAGCGGCACAGTCGGCAGGCACGGGGAAAACGGCGGCCTTTACATCACAGTGCTGACAGACCCGACGACCGGCGGTGTTACAGCAAGCTTCGCCATGCTTGGGGATATTATCCTTTCCGAACCAAGGGCCACCATTGGCTTTGCAGGGCGGCGTGTTGTTGAGCAGACGACAAAAAAGAAACTGCCGGAAGATTTCCAGAGCGCGGAATTTCTGCTGGAACATGGCTTTGTAGACGCCATCGTACCGCGTAACGAAATGCGGCAGACACTGGAACGCCTTCTGCGGCAGCATGGCGGAAAGGGGGCAATGTTATGAGGGCTTACGAACGATTACAGGCGGCAAGGGACGCAGAACGCCCAACTGCCAGAGCCTATATTGAACGCCTCTTTTCCGAACGCACAGAACTGCACGGCGACAGGAAATACGCTGACGACCCTGCTGTAATCGGCGGTATAGGGCTGCTTGGCGAAATTCCTGTGACATTTATCGGCATTGAGCGCGGGCGCAATTTGGAGGAACGTATTCAGTGCAGATTTGGCTGCCCGATGCCGGAGGGCTATCGCAAGGCTTTGCGACTGATGAAACAGGCAGAAAAGTTTTCCCGCCCAGTTATCTGCTTCGTGGATACCTCTGGTGCATTCTGCGGAGAGGATGCAGAGGAACGCGGTCAGGGGCAGGCAATTGCTGATAACCTGATGCAGATGATGGCGTTGAAAACGCCCATCATTACTATCGTTATCGGGGAAGGCGGCAGCGGCGGTGCTCTGGGGCTTTCCGTAGCAAACAGAGTGTATATGCTGGAAAATGCGGTATTTTCAGTCATCTCTCCGGAGGGCTGCGCAAGCATACTCTGGGAAGACGCAAAACTCGCGGCAGATGCGGCGGAATGTCTGCATATCACAGCGGAGGATATGACGGAATTTGGCGTTGCAGAGGATATGATTTCTGAGGATTTTGTACATTTCTCCCGTATGTGCGAAAGCCTGAAAGAGCGGCTTGTTCTGGATTTGAAAGGTTATTCCCGTACACCGGGCGAAAAACTGGCAGAGGAACGCTATCAGCGGTTCCGTAAGCTGGGACGCTGGGCAGAGTAATGTATGGTTCCTGTTCAACTGTCAAATATCGTAAAGCATATAAAAATGGGCTTTCCTGTTGGAAATGCCCATTTTTTTGTTATCTGCCTGACCGTTCCGGCTACCTTTCAGTAATTTCACTGGCCTTTGGCAGTACCAGGTGCCTTTTTCACATCGCACAAGCATGAAATAAGCGGCTTCACTCAAAATGAGTAAAGCCGCTTTTCTTATTCATTCAGAAATCAGGAGTGTTTCAAATTAAAGCGTTTTGTCTGATCCCGCAGTACACGCACCTGATTGAACAGTTCCGCGCTGACCGCCGCAGATTCTTCGCTGCTGGCAGAGTTTGTCTGCACAACAACGGAAATCTGTCCGATACCCTGTGTTACCTGAGAAATGGTATTCGCCTCATTGCGTACAGCATCTGCAATCGTACCGATTACCTGATTCGAGCTCATTACCAACTGGAGCGTCTTTTGCAGGCTGGCAGAAACCTCATCCACAATGTGCTGTCCTCTTTCCGCCGCTCCGACAGAATTTTCAATCAATTCTTTTGTCGCCTTTGCCGCCTGATCAGACTGTGCCGCCAGATTACGCACTTCCTCGGATACCACAGCAAAGCCCTTGCCTGCCGCGCCCGCACGTGCCGCCTCAACAGCCGCATTTAATGAAAGGATATTTGTCTGCAAAGCAATATTTTCGATCGTCGCAATGATATTACCAATCTCCTGAGAAGCTGTAGAAATATCCTGCATCGCGGCAACCATCTGTTCCATCTGGTTGCGGCTGACCGTAACCTGTTCGCCGGTCAGGCGTGCGTTTTCCTGTGCCTTAGATGCGGCTTCGACATTCTTCTCTGCGTTCTTGGAAAGCTCATCAAGCGTTGCATAAAGCTCCTCTACCGAGCTTGCCTGTTCAGTCGCACCCTGCGCCAGAGCCTGCGCACCGCTGGACAGCTGTTCCGCATTGCCGGAAACCTGACGTTCTGCGTTGCTGATGCTTGCAATCGCCGTAGACAGCGTAGACGTAAAGCTGTCGATAGAGCGTTCAATGGATTTGAAATCACCAATAAAATGCTCCGATGTATGGACATCAAAGTTGCCCTCAGACAGCCGCCCCATAATGTGGTTAATATCCTCCACATAACGGTGGATCAGTTCCATGGAGGACTCTATGGTCTTCGAGAGGTCGCCAAGTTCGTTGTTTGCGTGATAATCCAGCTCCAGGTTCAGGCAGCCTTCCTGCAAAGGCGCGGTCTTTTCTGTAACATAGATAATCGGACGCACAACATGCTTCATGACATAGAACACAAGGCTCAGTAAGCAAAGCAGTGCAAGCAGGCAGAAAATAACAGATAAAATCTGCATGGAACGGATTGTTTTTTCAATCTGCACCCCACAATCCTCACTCATCTGCGTGCTCTCCGTTACGACCTGATCCATCAAGCCGACCAGGGTGGTTAAGTTTGTCTGTATGGTATTCTGGTAATATTCCTGTGCCGCCAAAGGGTCAGCCGCATGCAGATCCAAAACGTATGTAGCAGACTGGTGCAATTCCTTGTGCAAAGGCTCCATCTGGGAACGCAGGGAAAGAATTGCATCATTTTCAGAATTTGTTTCCCCATAAAGCCACTGGCCCAGAACACATGTGGTAGGGTCGATACTGCCAGTAAATTCCTTGCCGGCATAAAGGGCATTGCTCAGATTCGTAACCCATTTATAATGCGCAACTTCGGCTTTTTCTATCCGGTCCAATAGCGCACTGGCTGCAGCATTTTCCGCCTGCGTTGTACGGATTCGCGAGATATTTACCGCTGTGATTGCACTAAGCAGCAATACCGCCGCAAGGGTCGCAATTACCCTTATCATAACCATTTTCTTTATGCTCTTACGCATATCTGACGACTTCCTTTCTTTCTGGAATTTTTAATGTTTGCAGGCATTCTTTCTCTCCAAAAGCTGATTTACAGTTTCAGGTGCCGAACAGCGGAAACAGACAGCGGAGAGGAATGCCAATAGTCATTATATCAGTTTTAGTATACCATAAGCACCTGCATTTTTTCAACACTTTTTCACACAAAAGAATACAGCAAAAACAGATTTGCGGGAAAGGCTTGTTTGTGTTATACTGCTGGAAAGCGGGAATGCCGGAAAACAGGGAAACAGAATTTTCCTTTCCCCAACGCATCCCGCATCCGCAAATAACTGTTCTAAAATTAAACAAGAAAAGGAGAAAATGTTATGAATCCTGTTGTAACAATCGAAATGCAGAACGGCGGCGTAATCAAAGCCGAACTTTACCCCGAAATCGCCCCAAATACAGTCAATAATTTTATTTCCCTGATTCAAAAGGGATTTTATAATGGGAAAATTTTCCATCGCGTCATCCCCGGTTTTATGATACAGGGCGGTTGCCCTGATGGCACCGGCATGGGCGGCCCCGGCTACACCATAAAAGGCGAATTTGGCTTCAACGGTTTTGAAAATAACCTGAAGCATACTGCCGGCGTGCTTTCCATGGCGCGGGCGATGCACCCTGACAGCGCGGGTTCCCAGTTTTTTATCATGCATGAGGACGCGCCGCATTTGGACCATCAGTATGCCGCGTTTGGCAAGGTAACGGAAGGTATGGAAATTGTGGACGCAATCGCGAAAACCAAAACCGACCGTTCTGACCGTCCGCGTGAACCGCAGGTCATGGAAAAAGTTACGGTAGACACCTTCGGCGTAGATTACCTGAAGCCAGAAATTTTAGGGGAATAATGCTTTCTGCCCCGCTCTGACCATGCGGAAACGCTCCCCTTATCCTGCAAACGGCAAAAATCTGCAAAAATTAAAAAAACTGCTTGCATTCTTCCATGTTTTATGGTAATATAATCAAGCAGTTTATTTGCGGCTGTGGCGGAACTGGCAGACGCACCAGACTCAAAATCTGGCGGTAGTGATACCGTGTGGGTTCGAGTCCCACCAGCCGCAGAATTGACCCAGAGAATTTTCTCTGGGTTTTTTATTTTACTTCCGCTATCCTGCTGTTTCATGACAGGGGTAAGCCAAAGCGCGCAAGCGCGGCATTTTTATACTGCTTTTCGCGGCTGATATCCCTTCCGAACCATTCCGGCGGGACAAATGCCTCCGCCTCCGCCAGCGATGGAAATTCCACCTCTGTTGTTACAAGCCCGCTCAGTGTACCCTCATAAAAATCCACCTCGGCAGTCAGCCCTCCCGCAAGCGGCACGAGCCAGCGTTTTTTGACTATACTCTCCCCTTCCGCCTTTTTTTGCAGGGCTTCATATTCCTCCTGTTCCAGCGGCAGTTCAAATTCCTCACGAGCCAAAAGCCCCTTGCCCTTTACTGTCAGAATATACGCCTCATTGCTGCGGCGAATACGTATGACCGGCGAAAAGCCAATATATGCCTGTGTGATCTCCATACATGGAAACGCCGTAATGTCAAAAGGAATCTTCTCCCTCTCTGTTAAAAATTTCCTCTCAATTTCCATTCTTTTCCCTCCTTATGCTCTTATCTGGAGTATGCTCCGGAAATATTGTATCAGCGGCCCGTTGCAGAGGGAACAAATGACCGTCCCCAGTCCCGCCGCCTGCCAGACACTGTTTCCCCCTGCAATGCAGAACATAATACCGACAAGCACCACCGTAACATCCGTTGCAATCCTCGCCGCGCGGAAGGAAACACGTTCCCCCGCATATTTCGTGATGATAAACGCCGCGCTGTCATAGGGCGCAATGCCCATTTCCGCCGACATGTAACATGCACAGCCGAATGACAGGAACAGCATTCCCAAAAGCAGGAACGCAATCCGCAGAGGCATGCCCACAGACAACCCCAACTGTTCCAAAAACAGCCAGCAGAGGAAATCCGCCGTATAGCCGACAAAGACCATATTCACAAGCGTCCCCAGGCCGATGCAGTTTCTTACGGTAAACCAGACGGCAGCCAGCAGCATAATATTCATAAGCAGCTGCCAATTTCCAAATGACATTCCCAAAAACCCGCTGACGCCCAGATTCATACAGGTATACGGGTCCGCACCGAACCCGCTCATACGGTAAAACGCCACGCCTACGCCAATCAGCAGGTTTCCCGCAAGCATCATCAGCAGCCGTTTTGTTTTCTTTTCTCCGCCCATTTTTCCGCCTCCAAAATTTATATTCTCAACGCAGAACCACTGCCGCGACTTCGCGCTGTTCTCCTATTGTATCATGCGGAATGCAGAAAGCAAGCAATATCTGCAAATCTGCCTCTTTCGCAGTAGGCAAAAAGATTTGCTTTTTTTCGCAATCACAGGTATAATCAAAAAGATATGACCGATATGACGACATTCTGCGGCAGCCCCGCAGAAGAAAAAAGGAGATTTCAAAATGAAAGGACGAGATTTGGCACTGCTGACGGACTTATATGAGCTGACCATGATGCAGGGCTACTATGAAACAGGCGCGTACCGCAAGCAGGTCGTTTTCGACCTGTTCTATCGCAAAAATCCCAGCGGAAACGGCTACGCGATTGCCGCCGGGCTTCAGCAGGCCATTGAATACATCGATGGACTTCGTTTTACCGAGGAGGACATTGCCTATCTGGAAGGGCTGAACCTGTTTTCGGCTGATTTTGTCGACTATCTGCGGACATTCCGCTTTACAGGCGAAATTTATGCCATTCCCGAAGGGACGGTTGTGTTTCCGCATGAGCCGCTGATGCGCATAAAGGCTCCCATCATTGAGGCACAGCTGATTGAAACCGCACTTTTGAACATCATCAACCATCAAAGCCTGATTGCCACAAAAGCATCCCGCGTCTGCTGGGCAGCACAGGGCGACCCTGTCATGGAATTCGGGCTTCGCCGCGCACAGGGACCGGATGCGGGCACGCTGGGCGCGAGAGCGGCCGTGATTGGCGGCTGCTGCGGCACCAGCAACGTCCTGACCGGGCGGCTGTTTGACGTCCCCATAAAGGGTACGCACGCCCACAGCTGGGTCATGAGCTTCCCTGACGAGCTGACCGCTTTCCGCGAATATGCGCGGCTGTTCCCCGATGCATGTCTGCTCCTTGTGGATACTTACAGCACACTGAAAAGCGGCGTCCCCAACGCCATAAAGGTATTTCAGGAGATGCGCGCGGCAGGCATCCCTCTGCGGAATTACGGCATACGCCTTGACAGCGGCGACCTTGCCTACCTTTCCAAGCGCGCTAAAGCCATGCTGGAAGAAGCCGGTTTCCCCGATGCTGTTATCAGCGCATCCAGCGATTTGGACGAAAACCTGATTGCCAGCCTGAAATTACAGGGCGCGAAAATCAGCCTTTGGGGTGTCGGCACAAAGCTCATCACCTGTGATGACTGCCCTGCTTTCGGCGGCGTATATAAGCTGGCGGCAGAAGAAAACGAAAACGGACAGTTCATTCCGAAAATCAAGCTGTCCAATAACCCCGAAAAAGTCACCAACCCCGGAATCAAAAAGGTGTTCCGTATTTATGATAACACCACCGGAAAAATCAAGGCAGACCTGATTGCACTGGATGAAGAAACCATCAACGAAAACGAACCGCTGGAAATCTACGATACCAGCGCAAAGTGGAGAAATATGCGCCTGCCTGCAAATTCTTACCATGTGCGGGAGCTGCTTCAGCCTGTCTTTATAGACGGAAAACTGGTATATGAATGTCCTCCCACTATGGAAATACAGGCTTACTGCAACAGGGAAAAGGAATCCCTTTGGGATGAACACATGCGGCTGAATAACCCTGATATCGTCCCTGTCGATCTCTCGGAAAAGCTTGTTCAGCTGAAATCGAAACTGATTGATGAATTGAGCGGTCTGTAATATAAATAAAAAACAGCACCAAAAACGGTATGGGCCAGCCTGCTCATATCGTTTTTGATTCCGGTCTGGATTCCGAAAAATATATCCTGCGCCGCAAACTGTATGTACCAAATTTTTCCACGCTGCCGTTTTTTGGGCTTATTCCAGATATAATACCGCCTTTGTCCCCCTGTTCACCGTTTCCCCTGCTGGCGGCAGCTGTCTGCTGACTGTTTCCCCTTCTCCTCTGTATTCAGAAGAAAGCCCCGCCTGATACAACATATTTTTCGCCTGCGCGGGCGCCATTCCTGTTACGTCTGGCACCTCTGTCTGCGCCTCAGCCGCTTCCTCAGCCTCTTTTTCATTATAGACCGGCTCTATGCCAAGATACGGCAGTGCATTTTTCAATAATTCCTGCATTACGGGTCCCGCCACAGTGCCGCCGTAATATACGCCCTGCGGCTCATCAATCAGCACCAGTGCCATGACCTGCGGGTTTTCCGCCGGCGCAAAGGACATAAACGAAGCAATATATTTCCCGCTTCTGCGCGGCAGCTTTTCAGAGGTAGCTGTTTTCCCGCCAATGCGGTAGCCCGGCAGATACGCCTTGCTGCCCGTCCCCTCCGCTACAACGCTTTCCAGTATTTTCTTCATCGTTTCCGAGGTTTCCACAGAAATTATCTGCTCTCCCTCATCATACACGAAGCTTTCCACCAGGTTCCCTTCCTCGTCCGCAATGCCCAATGCAAAATGTGGCGTAATGAGCCGCCCGCCGTTCACAATTGCCGAAGCTGCCCGCAGCAGCTGTAATGGCGTAATCTGGAAGGATTGCCCAAAGCTCATCGTTGCAAGCTCCACAGGGCCGATATTTTCCAGTTTATGAATGATACCAACGGCTTCTCCTGCCAAATCTACACCTGTTTTCTGCGCAAAGCCAAATTTCTGCATATATTCCAGAAAGGTTTCCGCACCCAGCCGTTCGCCAATCTCCATAAATACGGGGTTGCAGGAATTTTGCACACCCTGCACAAAGGTTTCAGCGCCATGCGTGCGGGGATAACGCCAGCATTTAATCTGCCTGCCGCCTGCCACATGAAAGCCCCTGCAATAGAAGCTGCTTTCCGGCGTGACGACTTTTTCCTCCAAGCCTGCCGAGGAAGTTATGATTTTGAATGTGCTGCCCGGCTCATATGTATCATTGATTGCCGTATTCCGCCACATCTGGTTTAGCAAATCGTTTTTTTCTTCCTGTGAAAAACTGTCCCACTGCGCCGCGAGTTCCGGGTCCTGCATCGTAAACGGGTCGTTCAGGTCGAAAAAGGGGTAATTTGCCATTGCATATATTTCCCCGTTCTGCGGGTTCAGCATGATGATAACGCCCCGCTTTGCTCCCTTGCTTTCCACCGCCTTGGCAATGGTCTGTTCTGCATACTGCTGCAAAACAACATCCAGCGTTGTCACAAGGTTTTTCCCGTCCTCCGGCGGGATCCGGTCCTGTTTGCTCTCCACCTCGTTCCCCCTTGAATCTGTCAGCGTCAGTATTTTCCCCTGTTTGCCTTCCAGAAGTTCGTCATACTTCGCTTCCAGCCCGATGATGCCCTGATTATCTTTCCCGACAAATCCGACCACCTGCGCTGCCATTTCCGAATATGGGTAGACTCGGCGGACATCCTCATCTACCTCTACGCCCGGCAGCTCTGCCTTTCGTACCTTCGCAGCCGTTTCAGTATCCACCTTTGTTTTGATACGTACCAGCGCGACATTCTGGCTGATTTTTTCCAACACCTCCGTCTGCTCCAGTTCCAGCATTTCCGCAAGGAAAGCCGCCGTTTTTTCCTTCTCTTTTACCTGCACAGGAATCACGCTGACCGCGCAGACAGTTTCCGTCAGGGCAATCCCCTCCCCGTTGCGGTCGAGTATGGAACCCCGCTTTGGCGTGATAAGACGGTCGCGCGTCTGCTGTTCGTATGCCAGTTCCTGCCATTCCTCCGCGCGGAAAAACTCAATGAACAGTATGCGCCCAAAAAGCAGCAGATATCCGAATACCGCGCAGAACAGAAATACCAGCAGCTTCTTTTTCGCGCCAATCGTAGGACGTTCCATAGCAGACACCCCATTTTTCATAGTCCTTTTAATATATTGGAAAAACATGGCATATATGCAGAAATCTCCTGTTTCCATATTTCCGTGCGAAATAAAACGGAAGAGAGAAAACAACTCCCTTCCGTCAGGTTTTTTATTGCTGCACGTCATTCCGCATGATGGCGTTCGTCCACATCCTCCACAGGCGGCTTTAAGCCCTCTATCACAATATGGTTTTTCTCTGCGTAATCCCAGAGCGCGGCGTGCAGGGCCTCCTCCGCCAGACAGGAACAGTGTATCTTTGCAGGCGGCAGACCGTCCAAAGCCTCCATGACGGCTTTATTCGTCACTGTCAGTGCATCCTGCACGCTTTTGCCCTTCACCAGTTCCGTTGCCATAGAACTGGTTGCCACAGCCGCGCCACAGCCGAAGGTCTTAAATTTTGCATCCTGCACGATACCGTCTTCAATTTTCAGATATACTTTCATGATATCGCCGCATTTCGCATTGCCGACCTGCCCGATACCGCTTGCGTCCGCAATCTCGCCTACGTTTCTTGGGTTCATAAAATGGTCCATTACTTTCTCGCTGTATTCCATCTGAGTTTTCCTCCTTCGCAGTCCTGATTTTTATTATCTTCCGTTTTTTACCGCTTCTTCGTAGAGCGGCGACATATCCCGCAGTTTCTGCACAATCGCGGGCAGTTTTTCCAGAATGAAATCCACTTCTTCCTCCGTATTTTCCCTGTCCAGCGTCATGCGCAGAGAGCCGTGCGCCGTTTCATGCGGCAGGCCGATTGCCATAAGAACATGGGAAGGGTCGAGAGAGCCGGACGTGCACGCGGAGCCGCTGGAAGCCGCAATACCCAGAGAATCCAGCAGCAGAAGCAGGGATTCACCCTCGATATACGAAAATGAAATATTGCAGTTGCCCGGCAGCCTGTCCGAAGGGTGTCCGTTCAGGCGGCTGTAAGGGATATTTTCCAAAATGCCGCGGATCAGCTTATCCCGCAGGCGTATCAGTTTTTTCGTTGTTTCTTCCATTTCTGCCACAGCAAGCTCAGCCGCCCTGCCAAGGCCAACGATGCCCGCAATATTTTCCGTACCGGCGCGTTTTCTCTTTTCCTGCGCCCCGCCGAAAATAAGCGGTTCGATGTTCACACCTTTGCGGATATAGATTGCCCCAACGCCTTTCGGCGCGCCCAGCTTATGCCCACTCATGGAAAGCAGATCAATGTTCATTTCCTCCACATTGATTGGCACATGCCCCACAGCCTGCACTGCGTCCGTATGGAACAGTACGCCATGCTTTCTGGCAATTCTGCCGATTTCCGCAACAGGTTCTATCGTACCGATTTCATTATTTGCGAACATTACCGAAATCAGGACTGTTTCCGGACAGATGGAGTTTTCCAGTTCCTCCAGAGAAATTTTCCCAAACTCATCTACAGGCAGATATGTTACCTTTGCTCCGTGCTTCTCCAGATATTCCGCCGTATGCAGTATGGCATGGTGTTCAATTTTTGTCGTGATGATGTGGCTGCCTTTTTTCGCATAAGCCTCCGCGATTCCCCGCAGAGCCATGTTGTCGCTTTCAGAGCCGCCTGCCGTAAAATAAATTTCCTCCGGCTTTGCACCAATAGCACTGGCGACCTGCCCGCGCGCGTTTTCCAGCGCGCGTTTGCTCTCTTTCGCAATCCCGTAAATGCTGGACGCATTTCCATAATATTCCCTGAAATAAGGCAGTATGGTATCTAAAACCTCCGGACGTACCGGCGTTGTTGCCGCATTGTCAAAATAAATTTTTGTAGCCATATGAAAACTCCTTTCAGAACGCTTTAATATCATAGTATTCTTATATGATTTATATGTTTTTACTTTAGCATAGTTTTTTCAAAAAATCAAGGGCTTTTTCCTTATTTTCCGAAAGAAAAAACTGTTTTTATTTTCTGAAAAATTCCTGTTATGAAACGCGGGAAAAACGTACATACTACCTTTGTAATCAAATCAAGGAGGGATTCGACATGGAAAAATGTAATGAATGTATCAAATGTACTGTAAACAACTGCAGACACCATCATCAGACAAAAAACTACTGCACACTGGACTCCATCCAGGTTGGCACACATGAGTGCAACCCTACTATGGATCAGTGCACAGACTGTGTCTCTTTTATTTTGAAATAACAGCCATTTTCGCGAAGGAGCGGGCGTTTCATGAATTTGAGGCGTCCGCTTTTTCCTTTTCAAAAATTCCGGAAAACAGCCATTTTATTTTTTTCATTTATACTATTGACAGCATCTGCAAAGTGATAACAAATAAATTTGTCTGCCTGTATGAATATGATTTGTGGTTTCTACGAAATCTGACAGAATAGGTATCTTTGGGTATGGCAATTGTCTGAACTTAGCACAAAAGGACAGGAAATACGCTAAATGCCACTGAACATGGTAGAAAGTATATCTACCATGCAGGATTTTTTACTGTTAAAAAATCCCCCTCTCTGTTGGCTCAGAAGATGATAGGACACGTCTTCGCAGACGCAAAAAATATGGTATACGCTTTGCACCATACCGCGGACCGGAAAGAGTTGGTATGTGGGTAAAGCTCAAGTATGCTGCTATAAATCTGAAAAAGCTGGCAATATAGAAGTGGAATACTATCCGTTTTCGCTTTATTCGTATCCTATTTCGAAAAGAACCCCTATTTTGCTGCTGCATGATAGGGGTTCTTTGACAGTCTGGGTCTGGGGATATCCCAGGCCGTTTTTATTTTGCCGCAAAATGCGTTTCAAATTTTTCCTTATGTACAGACTTAGCAGCCTGTGCAGGGGCTATTGCACACTGGCATCCTCCCACAGCACGACTTCCCTTTTTTCCATGGACTTCTGGACATCTATCGTCCGCTGATTCCGGCTGCCCTTAAAATGCAAATCCAGTGAGCGTTCCGCCAGCAGAAACGGTCCGTCAATCAACACATCTGTTTCCCACAGCAGAGCCAGCCGTTCCGCATTGTTTTCCGCGAATAACTCCTCCCATGTATAGCCTGTATACGTCCATACGTTCAGCCCCAGTCTGTGCGCCTCTTTTGCCAGCGCAAGACAGGCAACAGGCTGCAAAAAGGGTTCTCCGCCCGAAAGCGTGATACCGTCCAGCAAAGGGTTTTCCGCCATAGCCGCAACAATATCCTCCGTATTCCCCCAGAAGCCGCCTTCGGGGTCGTGCGTATGCGGATTATGGCAACCGGGGCAGTGATGCGGACAGCCCTGTGTAAAAACGGTAAGGCGAATGCCGGGACCATCCACAATGGAATCCCCCGCAATGCCGCTCAAACTAATCCTCATGCGTTCTCCTTCGGCGTCAGCTTCACTTCTGCAACAATGGAATGTTTCACACGGTCGCGCACTTCCGCCCGCTTTGCGTTATTGAACCGCTCCAGTGTGCCAACAAGGTAGCCCGTGATGCGGCGGATGCGCTGGAATCCAATGCCGCCGTCGCCCTCTTTTCTGCCGCATTTCGGGCAGGTATCGCCGATGATGCCGTTATAGCCGCAGACAGGGTCGCGGTCAACAGGGTGGTTGATAGAGCCATAACCCACGCCCTGTGATTTCATATATCGTATGACCTTTTCAAACGCGTCCAGATTGGTGCTGGGGTCACCGTCCAGTTCAATATAGGTAATATGCCCCGCGTTCGTCAGCGCATGGTAAGGGGCCTCCAGCTGTATCTTCTTATATGCGCTGATTGGATAATACACCGGAATATGGAAACTGTTTGTGTAATATTCCTTATCCGTAACGCCCTCAATCTCACCAAAGCGTTCCCTGTCCATGCGGATAAAGCGGCCGGAAAGCCCTTCCGCCGGTGTTGCAAGCAAAGTAAAATTCAGGTGTGTCTGCTGGGAAAGTGCATCCATACGGCTGCGCATATGGCTCACAATATCAATACCCAGATTCTGCGCTACTTCACTTTCACCATGATGTACACCCAGCAGGGCTTTCAGCGTTTCCGCAAGACCGATAAAGCCGACAGAAAGCGTGCCATGCCTGAGCACTTCGCGCACTTCCTCATTGTAATCCAGCTTATCGCTGTCAATCCATACGCCCTCACCCATCAGGAAAGGATAATTGTTGACTTTTTTCTTCGCCTGTATTTCAAACCGTTCCAGAAGCTGTTCCACAACAAGGTCGATTTTGTGGTCAAGCTCCTGAAAGAACCAGTCAATATTTTTATTTGCCAGTATTGCAATACGCGGCAGATTTATGCTGGTAAAGCTAAGGTTGCCGCGCCCTGTCGTAATTTCCCGCTCAGGGTCGTGTACATTGCCAATGACGCGCGTACGGCAGCCCATATATGCAATTTCCGTTTCCGGGTGCCCTTCCTTATAATATTTCAGATTATACGGCGCATCCTGGAAAGAGAAATTCGGGAACAGCCGTTTCGCGCTGACACGGCATGCCAACTTGAACAAATCATAATTCGGCTCGCCCGGATTAAAGTTAATGCCTTCCTTGACGCGGAAAATCTGTATCGGGAAAATGGCGGTTTCGCCGTTCCCCAACCCCTTCTCCGTCACAAGGAGCATGTTTTTCATAATCATGCGCCCTTCTGTGGAAGTGTCCATACCATAATTGATGGAAGAAAACGGCGTCTGCGCACCGGCACGGCTGTGCATGGTGTTCAGGTTATGCAGCAGGGCCTCCATCGCCTGATATGTCGCGCGGTCGGTTTCCTCTGTCGCCTTGCGCGCGGAAAATGCCTGTGCTTTCTCCACAACCTCCGCATTTACGCCAGCCTCCAGAAGCATTGCCCGCTCCTTCTCATCATATGCCGGATTCGGGTCCAGCGTGGGGATAAAGCCCTGTTCTCCCAACGCGCTGAAAACGTCCCTTGCCGCCTGCGCGCTTTCCGCGGAATCCATTACTTCAATCAGGTTTGTAAATATGGAGCGATAGCGTTTCTGGTATGTCTTTGCCACGCCGGGCGCAAGGCCATAATCAAAATTGGCAATCGACTGCCCGCCATGCTGGTCGTTCTGATTGGACTGAATCGCGATGCAGCAGAGCGAAGCATAGCTGGAAATATCGTTCGGCTCCCGCAGCACACCATGCCCTGTGGAAAAGCCGCCCTTAAACAGGGAAAGCAGGTCAATCTGGCAGCAGGTTGTTGTCAGGGTATAAAAATCAAGGTCATGGATATGAATGTCCCCATTTCGGTGCGCCTCAGAATGAGCCGGATTCAGCACATAACTCTCATAAAAGTGCTTCGCGCCCTCAGAACCGTATTTCAGCATGGAGCCCATGGCGGTGTTTCCGTCGATGTTCGCATTTTCACGCTTAATATCGCTGTCCGTTGCGTCTTTATATGTGATGTCCTCAAACGTTTTCATCAGGCGGTCGTTCATATTGCGCACGCGTGTGCGTTCCGCACGATAGAGGATATATGCCTTTGCTGTGCGGACATAGCCGTGTTCAATCAGAACTTTTTCAACGCCGTCCTGGATCTGTTCCACTGTAGGAGAAGCTACACCTTCCAGTTCCAGGCTGTCAGAAACCTCCTGCGCAAGCCGCAGGCAAGTATCCGCGTCCTTTTCTCCGATAGTCGCCTGAAACGCCTTCTGTACCGCACTAGCAATTTTATTGATATCGAAATGGACGGTACGGCCATCGCGCTTTTTTATGCTTGTAATCATGTAAACCTCTCCCCTTTGTATTTTAGAACAATAAACCCGGGGACTGTGCCCCATTTTCTTGTTTTTTCGGCAAAAAACACAATATATTGTCTTTGTAAAATTTGTAAAAGCATATATATTGTATTCCATATTGCAGAGTACGTCAAGAGAAAAAAGAAAAAAAAAGCAGAACGGGCAAAGCCAGAGCCCCGAAGCGCATAGAATAGCAATGGAAGGAGATGGGGACAGTATGAAATGGGAACGCTTTTCCTACCTGCGGGAAAAAGAGGTCATCAATATCTGTGACGGCAAACGACTCGGCTTTGTCTGCGATTTTGAGTTTGAGCCTGCAACGGGAAAAATCTGCACGTTAATCATTCCGGAGGAATGTGGAAAATGGAATTTTTTTGGAAAGGAACGGGCATATTTTGTGCCATGGCGGTGTATCCGGCGGATTGGGGACGATATCATACTCGTAGAGGCAGACACGGACGATATTCTTCGTTTGGACGAGGTTTCATGTTGACCGGAGGCAGTTTTTTAGATATACTAAAAGCAGAGAGCAAAAACGGAGGGCGGACATGTTCTGTCCTCCCTGTAAAGACAGTGAGGAGGGACCACTTTGAAATGTCCGTTTTGTAATTATGCTGATACGAAGGTAATTGATTCGCGGGGGCAGGATGATAATTCTGTGATTCGCCGCCGCCGTCTGTGCGAAAGCTGCGGAAAACGTTTCACAACATATGAGCGAATCGACATGATACCCGTTACTGTTATCAAGCGCGACGGCACAAGGGAGATTTTCGATAAAAACAAGCTGCTCGGCGGCATACTGAAATCCTGCAACAAACGCCCTGTAACAGCGAAGCAGATAGAAACGCTGGTAGACGACATCGAAAACACACTGACCGGAAGCGGCGAAAGGGAAGTCCACAGCAAGGACATCGGGAATATGGTAATGGAACGGCTGAAGGAACTGGACGAAGTGGCATACGTGCGCTTTGCGTCTGTGTATCGTCAATTCAAGGATATAAACACATTTATTGACGAACTGGAAAAAATGCTGAACGAGAAAAAAGAGGGCTGACCGCTCCGGACAAGCTCCGGATATCAAAGCACTGCCCTAAAGCCGGAACCGGCAGTCCGCTCACAGGAGGATAATGATGGAACAGAAACAGGTTAAGGCTCTTTTTGCATGGGCAAAGGCGGGGCATGATACCGCAGTACGCATTGCCGAACAATACCGCAGGGCAGGCATGGAAATTTTCCTGTATGGGCTTGCGGAACCGGAAGGTCTGGCAGAATCAGCCGCGGCGCGCAAAATGACCCACGTGCTGTATTTTCTGGACGAAGAACGGCTGACGCTCATCAGCCTTGCAGATGAAATGGGCGGCTTTACAGCGGAAGTATTCGTTTCGGAACTGATTCTGCCCGGAGAATGATTTAAGTAAAGCACTAGAATTCAAAAAACAACAGCCTGTAAAAATTTGCCCCCTCTAGCCTTAAGTGGGTGTGTAAAACATTTTCTGCAAATCGCCTTTTGAAAGGCTTTCTATGATAAAACGAAAACTCATAGCAGGCCTTTTATTATGGTAAAAATGCCCGTATACAGAACACAATGTTATGTATCCATATTTCTTACCGTTTCCCTCTGTCGTCCTTATCAAGATGCTCGCCATAAATTTCATGATAAATCTGCCCCAGCCATTCCTTTTCTGAGGCAGCGCTCCTCCCCGTTGTCTTTCCGGCAGGGATTTCTTTTTTTCTGAGCATAGACGCCAGCCCGTCATACCCCTCCATACGGGGTATGGCGGCAAGCTGTCTGATTTTCTTTTTATCCGGAAAGTAAAAATACCATGCTTCGGGGAAAGACTGGCAGAATATCCTGATTTTCGCATTTTCCTGTGCGTTTCGCAGCTCATCCCATAGAAATTCCCTGCGGTCCCTGCAGGACAATGCAAAAATAATTTTTTCATCGTCATAGAAAAATCCCCGGCTGCCCACATGACTCATCTGCCAAAGCGTACGGACAGCAACGCCGCTGAATAAAATTCCCGCAGACAAAAATACGGCTGGGGGCTGTTCTCCGCAAAGCAGCCGTCGAAAAGCTAAAATTGCGGCAGCTGCACAGACAATAACAGCCAAGGCTGTAATCATACGGTCAGATGCGCATGGTACGCATTTCCTCATGGTTCAAACGCCCCTTTTCTCCTGTCTTTTTATCAATGCGTATGCCTCGCTTTTTCCTGCTCTGCCTGTTTGAAGCCTTCCAGCTTGGCTTTTTTATACGCAGGGAACCGTTCTACGTCCAAAGCCTGCCGAATCTCCTCCATCATGGTATTGAAGAAATAGAGGTTATGCATAACGGCAAGACGCATCGCCAGCATTTCCCTCGCTTTGAATAGATGGCGGATATACGCTTTGCTGTACCTCCGGCAGACAGGGCAGCCGCAGGTTTCGTCAATCGGCGTATCGTCCAGCTCATACTTCTCATTCAGCAGGTTCAGCTTGCCGCGGTTCGTATAAACGTGAGCGTGTCGTCCATTTCGGGCAGGCAGTACACAGTCAAAGAAATCTACGCCGCGCTCCACAGCCTCTAATATATTTTCCGGCGTGCCAACGCCCATCAGGTAAGTCGGCTTTTCCTGCGGCAGATACGGCATGACTTCCTCAATGATATGATACATCTCCGCATGGCTCTCACCCACAGCAAGGCCGCCGATGGCATAGCCGTCCAGTTCCAGTTCGGAAATGCGTTTCGCGTGCTCAATACGAATATCTTCGTATGTCGCGCCCTGATTGATTCCAAAAAGCATTTGTTTATGGTTAATCGTGTCCTCCAAATCATTCAGCCGCGTCATTTCCTTTTTGCAGCGTTCCAGCCAGCGTGTCGTCCGCGCCACAGAAGCCTCCACATATGGGCGTTCCGCCGGTATGCCGATACATTCGTCAAACGCCATCGCAATCGTAGAGGCAAGGTTTGACTGTATCTGCATGCTTTCCTCGGGACCCATAAATATTTTTCTGCCGTCTATGTGCGAATTGAAATAAACGCCTTCCTCTGTAATTTTGCGCAGTGTTCCCAGAGAAAAAACCTGGAAACCGCCGGAATCCGTCAGAATTGGTCTGTCCCACACCATAAATTTATGCAGGCCGCCCAGCTTTTTTATGATACCGTCGCCGGGGCGCAAATGCAGGTGGTAGGTATTGGAAAGCTCCACCTGACATTTCAGCCCTTCCAAATCCTCCGATGATAACGCTCCTTTTATGGCTGCACATGTGCCGACATTCATAAATACCGGCGTCTGTATCACGCCGTGGGGCGTGTGAAATTCTCCGCGTTTTGCCCTTCCGCAAGTTTTCAAAAGTTTATACATTCCTCTTTTTCCTCATTTCTGTCTGTTCTGTCCGCTTGATTTTTCCATTGCCTACCACTATACACAGGTTTCCCATTCCTGTCAATCTGAAAACAGCCGCCTTACTTCTGATCCTGCATAAAAATAAAACCGAAAGCTCTGCTGACGCAAATTTCCGGTCTTGTTTCCAAAAACAATCCGTCACTTTCCAATTTTTTTCATCCGACCGTAATGGAACAGATACTGCTGGGCAAAACCGGCGTCCTTTCCAAAGCGCGCCGCCGCCGTTTCCTGCAAAGCCCGTAACGAAAGCGGCTCTCCGCCGAAATACGCCGCTTCCATCACGCGGCGAATCCAGACGTCTGCCGGAAAAACCTCATAACGCCCCAGCGAAAACAACATAACGCAGTCCGCCACTTTCCGGCCAACGCCTTTGATTTCCATGAACCGCGCACGCAGTTCCTCCGTACCCAGCCGTTCCAGCTCTTCTGCGGCATATCCTCCGGCGCATACTTTTTTTACCGCGTCCACGAGATATACTGCACGAAACCCACAGCCCAGCCGCCGCAGACTTGCTTCGTCCGCCCGCGCCAGTTCTTCCGGCGTTGGAAATGCAGACCAGCCTTCCATTTCTTTCCCATATTCCGCGCAGAGCCTTGCCGCCAGTCCTCGAATACGGGGAATGTGGTTATTCTGTGAAAGAATAAAGGAAATGAGCGTTTCAAAAAATTCCTGCCGCAACAGATGGATCCCGGGCGCGAAGGAAACCGCCTCCGCCATGACCGCATCACCTGCCGCAAGCCGTTCTTTCAGCGTTCCATAGTCGCGCTCCAAGTCAAAATACTGCCGCCAGAAGGGAATGTCCTCCGGCCTGCCTTCGCAGAGAAAAACGTCCGGCCCTTCCTGCATAAAAACACCGGCTCTGTCCCCCGCAAACGCAGTATACGCGCCTGTTCCCGCGTCTTTCTCAAACCGAAAGCACTGCCCGCTTTCCAGCGTTTGCGAAAGGGAAAAATCCGCCCCGCTCCAAAGAATCTGTTTCATTCGTTCTCCTTAGAACTTATCCGTAAATAAGATACGTGCAGATTGCAAAGTCAGATTTTTCGGCAGGCAGGGAGCTTTTTTGCAGGCGTACCAGGTGGTACGGCAGGGAAAAGCGACAAAGGCTGCCGGAAAATCTGAAGCAGGATGTACGTAAATAATTTACGGATAGGTTCTTAATCATCCAGTATTATAAAACCATAATCCGAGCCTGTTTTTTCCTTAAAGTAGTTTTTGGCTTCATTATCGGAGGAAACCAGCTTAGCCTGCCAATAATCTCCCGAACGATAAGCCGCATAGCGCGAGCCATCTGTCAGCACAAAATACGCGCAGTTTGCCGTTGCGCACTGATACGAAATTTCGCTGACGCTGGAAATATACCGCCCGCTGAACAAAGCCGCCACCGCGCCGCCCTGTTCCGAAAGGATATAGCCCTTCCATGACGCAAGGTTATAATCCGGCAGAAGGTTCACATTGAAATCTGGCACAAGCCTGTTTATATATGTAATCGGGTAGGAATCCATCTGCACATTGGGATAAACGACCTCCCAGAAATTGTTGTCATTTTTCAGCACATACTGCTTGACTGCCGCGGTATCCGCCGTTGTGGAAAACGTCACAACAGCATATTTATTGTCTTTGGTAATTTCGCGTACATAATAGCTGTCAAACTTTCCTTCATACAGACTGATAAAATTCAATATCCGCTCATACTCCGCAGAAGCGGAGGAGAGCCGCCCAATTTTCCCATGATTCTGGTTATAACGGGAAAGCAGGTTTTTATAGCTTTCTTCCGAAATCGCCCCAACCTTGCCGGAGGGCGAAGCCAGCATATATTTCCCCGACTGCTTCACAGCTGCGAAAACACCGAAATCCATGCTGTCTTTCGGGACATTCACGCCGTCATATTCCGCCAAATCGCTGCCGTTAATCAGCAGAAGCTCATAACTTGCGTCCGCGCTGCCGCTTTCCAGATAACCTTCCTCCACAAGCATATCCGGCGTGATAAAGGCCCCATCATAAAAGCCGTAAAGCCTGCCATTTTTGGATATCCAGCCGCGTTTTGCGCCGTTCGTTTTATAATCCGCCTGCGCCGCCGCTGCTGTCTCAGTCAGGTTTTGCACCCGCTTTGCGGTTTCACTCTGCCAGAAGGGCTTCCCCTGAGCCGCCGGTTTCCTGTCTTCCAAGGGCTTTTGTTCTGTTTCATTGGAAACCTCCCCTTCGGGCTCATCCGGGGCAGTATCACCCTCGTCCTGCTCCTCCCTGTTCGGCGGGACAATGATCTCCCGATTCGGACGTTTTGTTTCTTCGCTCACAGGAGGCTTTTCCTCCTGTGCAGGCTCCCGAAAACCGCAGCCGCTAATCATAAAAACGCATATCCCTGCCAAAAGGCAGAGATATTTCCATTTTTTATTCTGCACGGTAATCATCCTCTTTATCTCTGATTGCTTCGTATACGGAAAGCAGTTCCGCATTGTGTGCGTCCAAAATGGCGCATAGCTTTTCTTCCATTTTCTCCCGTTCCGGCTCAAAAGGCAAACGCACAGCCCAGACAGGCTCATAATGCCCGTCCTCCTCTGCGATTTCCTCCACCAGCGCGCCCACCGGTTCCGTATCATAATAATCGTACACCGCTTCATACTCCCAGTCCTCCAGCGTCCTGCCGCAGGTCAGCCGGAGCGTGACCGTTTTCTCATCCCTGCCTTCTGCATAGATGCTGAAAATCAGTTCGCTGTTTTCCGCCAGCGTGTAGCTGTCCAGTTCCTTTTCCAAAAACCCCGTCGTTTCGTCCTTCAGCATGATTACAATTACTGTTTCGTCCATATCCAATCTCCTTGTATTCCTGTCACGCCGCCTTCATGAAACACTTTTCTCCATTGTGCTGATTATACTACAAATTTTCCAACGATGCAACAAAAGCGGCTCCAATTACAAGACTTGCCAGTATTCAGACGGGCCGGCGGGCAGGTTTGTTCCCTGTTTTTCCTAAAAAATGACACCATTTTCCCCTATCCCGATTCTGACAAACACATTCTTTTTCCCAAATCCTCCGCATAAACTGTAAAAAAACAACCAAGGGAGCGTTCTTATGCAAAATCCGCATGTAAAATATCTCAAAACAAAAAAAGGGTATTTCTACCTGTTTTATTCCGAGCATGGCAGTATCTTCAGCCGCGGCTATACTGCGGAAGGCTGGACCACGCCGCAGAAAATAGCCGAAAAAACCGCGCCGGTGTTCTCCCTCTGCCAGTATGGCGACCTCGTCTACCTGCTGTATTCCAGCGGAGAAGGGCAGCTGTTCCTTGCCTCCTCGCGGGATTTCAGCCAGTGGGAACACCGCCCCATGATGAGCGGTTCGCACCAGACGGGGCGGACAAAATTTTTTCTCCTCCCCTCAGAAAACGCTTTCCATGTCGTCTATCACCTGCCGACAGAATCCACAGGCGTAGATTCCCTTGTCTATACCTCTTTTCAGGACGGGCAATGGGAAAAGCCCTACCAGATTGACCGGTTTCTGCCAATGGGACGCACACCGTTTTTCGCCCGCAGGCTCAGCCGCGAACATATCATACTATATTACCGCACAGGGAAAAACGTCCTGAGCGCGCGGGAAATGCTCCTTACGCCCTACACGATGGGCAGCGTTACGCCGCTGATACAGACGCCCTCTCCCCTGCTTGACGTTTCCATCGTCAATGACGCGGAAAAAATCCATATGCTTTACATCGTGCGGAGCCTATTCCGCTCACAAGTGGTCTATCAGTATAAGCACACTACGGCTATCAGCACGCCGCGCGTACTTTGGGAGGATATGAACTGTGACAACTGCCTGATTTATCTGGAACAGGGAAATGTTGTTGCCATGTGGACAGTAAACGGCCAGCCCATGCGTTGTATCTCACAAAACAGCGGCGGTACGTTTGGGCCCGTAGAGCGGTATACAGAGCATTTTCCCGGCTACTGCATGAAGGGCGAACTGCTCGGTGCGGACGATGTACCGCTGAACGCCGCCGAAGCCTATGGCGACATGCACCATGGCTATCTGCCCGCCGTATTTTCCGCCTCTCCCCTGCCCCAGCAAAATCACAGGGAGGAAACGCCCCGGCAACCGGATTTTTCCAAGGCATATACAGCATTGCAGGAAAGCCATAAACAGCAGATGGAGGAGCTTTCCACGCTCCTTGCACAGCGCAGCGATGAAATCACCACCGTGAACGCCCGCTGGAAAGCGCAAATGGATAAAATGGAGCAGGAAATTCGCTCGCTCCGGCAGGAAAATGAACGTCTGCGCTCGGCGCGCCCGTCAAATCCTCCCGCTGTGCCGACTCCGCTGGAATCTCCCGAAACAGAAAAAAACGAAAATTAAAAAAAGCCCTCTTAAGACGGTTTGACTTAAGAGGGCTTTTTTTACTCCGGCGTTTCTGCTGTGCTTTGCAGAAGCTCCGCAATTTCCTCCAGCAGTTCACAGCAGTCCGCACCATTCCCTAAGGCGGAAAGCCTGCCGCAGTCCAGCGCGCCGAACCGCTCCTGTGCCGCGGAAAGAAACTGTATCCGCTTTACCTTTACTGTTTCCTCATCAAACAGCAGACCCAGCACCATGACTGCCGCAATCAGCCCGCCGCAGAGCCCGTTGATGCCAAAGCCGCCATTCAGCCCTGTACAGGCGGAAAGCAGCGTTTCCGGCATATCCAGGCTATATTCTTCCGCCGCAGACTGCAATATGATGCGGGCACAGTCCTCCCCAGCATCGCTGTGTGCCCGAACACGTTCTTTCAGCATCGCCTCACCCCCTCTTTCCCATAATATGGCTGAAGGGGACAATCGTGCGGAAAAATCCAAAAATCCTGCATGAAACTTATAGATAAACAAACATCAGATCTGTTTCCGTTCTTCCTCCTGACAGCGGCGTTCCAGACCGCAGAGGTATCGTTTCCGGTATTTCAGTCCGGCATATTTCATAACTTTATGGTAATACACAGGGTTCCCCATGCCGCCTATCATTCCAACAACCGGCAGGCTCTGTATAAATTTCAGAAGGAGCATGTCCGCCGCAAAAGCACTGGCTGTTTGCTCTATCTGCGCCTTTAACGCTTCTCCGGAGGATACCATTCCTTCGTCCCGCTCCAAAAATCCATCTATTTCTGCGTTTAAGCGTTCCCAGTCCCCACCTTTTGTTACAGAACCCTCTAACAGCTTCAGTATAAACATCTGCTCCCTCGAAGAATCGTAATCAAAGCCATACCGCAAAGCCGTTTCATAGACGCCTTTCAGCAGAACGCTGATAAACAATACAATATCCGGCAGGCCAATGCCCAGCACACCCAGACCAACGCCCTCCACTGCCGTAACAGCCATATCCCGCAGCCCTGCCAGCTCCGCACTTTTCTGCATCTTTCGCAGTTCCCGGCGTGTGCCGCGCAGTTCCGCCGCATAGTTCTGTATTGCGTGGTCCTCCTGCATGCTTTCCCTGCGGATTCCTTTTTCTATGAAACGCGTCCCCTTTTCAAACACAATGCCGAATGCCCTGCAAAACGCTTTTTCGAGGGTTTCCTGCACCTTAGCCGGAATTTTTTCTTCCAGGCGGTTTGAGAAACCGGCATCCCTGCTATGGCTTGCCGCCTTCATCAGCCTTGCTTCCTGCTTCCGCAGGCTGTCCAGCTCTTTCCTGACAGCCGCTTTCTTCCGGTTCAGCTTTTTTGCGTCATACACGTCCATTCCTCCCGTCACAACTCCGCCGGAATCTCCCCCGTCAGCCCTTCGCCTTCCGTCTGTACCATATGCGTACGCAGTATCTGGTTACGCAAATCCTGCCCGCTTTTCGCCGATACCTTAATATAGTTCATCGTATGCCCTTCAAAAACACCCTCCGCCGTTTCCCGTTCATATAATACGTCCATATCGCACCCGATATGCTTTGCCAGAAAATCCGCACTCATTTTGTCACTCAGAAGCATTAGCTTATGGCTTCGCTCCGTTTTTACGGCGTTCGGCAGCTGGTCGCTTCTTTCGGCGGCAGGCGTCCCACGTTTCGGGGAATATGGGAAAACATGAATCTTCGCAAATGCCATTTCCTCCGCAAAGGCATAGCTTTCCGCAAAATCCGCCTCTGTTTCCCCCGGAAAACCCACAATCATATCTGTCGTCAGCGCTGCATCCGGCATGTAACGCCGGAGCATCGCCGCCGCCTGACGGTATTTTTCCGTATCATATTTCCGGTTCATTTCACGGAGTGTCTTATCACACCCGCTTTGCAGGGAAAGGTGGAAATGGCCGCAGACCTTCGACAGTGCCGCCATCGTCTGCGCAAACTCTTCTGTCACCACATTCGGCTCTATGGAACTGAAACGTATCCGCTCAATCCCGTCCACCTCATGCACACGCCGCAGAATATCCAGCAGGCTGGTATCCCGCCTGTCTTTGCCGTAGCTTGCTACGTGGATTCCTGTCAGCACGATTTCCCGAAAACCGTTCGCCGCAAGCCGCCGCACCTCCGCCAGAACATCTTCCGGCTCACGGCTGCGGATTGGCCCTCTGGCATAAGGAATGATACAGTAGGAACAATACTGGCTGCATCCGTCCTGAATTTTCAGATATGCCCGCGTGCGGTCCGCCAGCTTCTGTATCGAAAGCGGCTCAAAAAGCCGTTCCTTCATGATATCCGTCACATAGCTCTGCGCGCCCGCTTCTGCGTCATACTGTTCTACCAGCTCCACAATACGCGCCCTGTCCTTCGTTCCGATGACAAGGTTTACGCCGTCCACATTCATCAGTTCCTCTGGCGCAGTCTGCGCGTAACAGCCCACAACCGCAACAATGGCGTTTTCATTCTGCCGCTTTACCTTGCGAATCAGCTGGCGGGATTTTTTATCGCCAAAATTCGTCACCGTACAGGTATTGATGACATAAACATCCGCAGGCTCGTTTACGCCCACAATTTCATACCCTTTTTCCGCAAAAAGTTCGGCAATCGCCTCGCTTTCATACTGGTTCACCTTGCAGCCCAAGGCAAAGCTTGCCGCCTTTTTCATAAATCCTCTCCGTTTCTCAGATTCCTGTATATTCCCGTATTGCTTTCACCACGCCGCCGCTGTTGTTGCTGCCGGCGATATACTGCGCCCGCGCTTTGACCTCTGCCGCGGCGTTTTCCATGGCAAAGCTGTAATGCGCCTGTTCAAACATTTCCATATCGTTCTGCTGGTCGCCAAAAACCATTGTTTCCTCCGGCAAAATGCCCCACATTTCCTGCAAGGCTTTTACGGCTGTGCCCTTATTTATGCCGCGTATGCCCGTATCCATGCAAGTCGCGCCGGAAACCACCAGATTCAGAGCGGGGTCAAGCAGGGGACGCAGAAGCCCATAGCAGTGCGCAGCACCGTTTCCCGCATGTTCAATTACCGAAACTTTTATGACTTCATCCTCCACCGCATATAAATCCTTTACCAGCCGCATGGTATAATTGAACAGAGGTGATTTCAGGTGTTCGTACAATTCGCTGTTGTCTGTATAGCTGCATGTTTTGGCGCAGAGCAGGGGCAGCGCGCCCTCCACCTTCGCAATCGAATCCAGACAGCTATGGACTTCCTCCCGCGTCATGCAGCGCGAATAAAGTTCCTTCCCGTTATCCATCACGAACGCGCCGTTTTCCGCAATCACAACAACATCTCCGATATGTTCGCGGAAATCGTCCCGCAGGCTTGGATACTGTCTGCCGCTGGCAACCACGAAACGGATTCCTGCCGCTTTCAGCTTCGGCAGCAGTCCAAATATCTCAGGGTCGATATTTTTATCATCATCCACCAGCGTCCCGTCCATATCTGACACGATAAGCTTAACCAAAGTGTTCACCATCCTTTTGCGGGCATACAGAAAAGCCCTCAATTTATCCTGAAAAACAGCGGCAGTATTTTCATAGCCACTGTTACATTTTTGCCGGAAAGCCAAACCAGGTGCTCCCGAAGCGATTCCCATTTTTCGCGTTTGGGCACTACCTGAGCGCAGACTTCCTCCATTGCGTCAATATGCGCAATGATTTCATCACGTTCCAGCTTGTGCAGGCAGTCCATCATGCCGATTTCCAGCCGCACCGTTGTAAAATCCGCATCCATGTTCAGCTCCTGCCGTTCTCTGCGGATATAGTATTCCATCAGCCCGTCATTGCTGTAACCGTTTTCACGGAACCCATGCAGCCGTTCCAGCAAAATACGCACATTCTGCCGGGAGGTTTCCGCCCGCTCCGCCGTATCATCATAGGGCTGGATGACGCGCAGGCCCTTGGAAAAACCGCTGATTTTATCCATATAGCGGCTGAGGAGCATATGGAACAGCCCCTCCATCTTATCGCTGTCATAAGAGGATTCCTCCCAGACCCTTCTGCAATAGACAATATCCTCGTCCACCAGTTCCCGAATGTCTTTTTCTTCCGCCATACCGTCACCATCCCTTCCGAAATCCTACCTTTGCTTGACAAGGGGATACACGCTTTGTCAAGCGAAGGTATCATTTATGTCGGAAACGGCCCGCCTTTCTCTGGTTCCTCCTCCAGCGGCGGCAGTTCACCGATACTCTTGAATCCAAAATACCGCAGAAATTCGCTGCTCGTTCCAAACAGGAGAGGCCTGCCCGGCGTGTCCATCCGCCCCACCTCGCAAATCAGCCGTTTTTCCAGAAGCCTGCTGATGGCATGTTCCGCCCCTACACCGCGGATTTCCTCAATCTGCGTCTTTGTAATCGGCTGTTTATATGCCACGATTGCCAATGTTTCCAGCAAGGCCTGTGTCAGCCCCTGCCTTTGCGGGCTTTTATACATATTACGGATATATTCAAAGCATTCCGCCGCCGTACACATCTGGAACGCCCCGTCTATCTCCACAATACGAAGGCCGCGTTTTTCCCGTTCATATTTATCCGCCACAGACTGTACCACCGCTTTCGCCGTCGCCTTATCCAGTTCTATTGTCTGCGCGATGGACGCAAGCGGGACGGCGTCCCCCGCAATAAACAGCAGTGCCTCTACCACAGATTCCAATTCAGATAATCTCATTCCCTGTCCCTTCCTCATATTTTGAGATAAAGATTTCCGCAAAATTCGTTTCCTGAGAAATCCGCACCTCCTTACGCTTAATCAGCTCCAGCAAAGCGAGGAAGGTCACCACTTTCTCCATTTTTCCCGCCGTCTGGCGGAAAATCGTATGAAACGGCGTCCGGGCCCTTGGACGGAGCAGAAGCAGGTCGCGGATATATTCCATTTTTTCACCAACCGTAAATAAATCCTTCTGCACGGCACGGAAACCAGCCCTCGTCCGGTCTGCCTTTGCGTCTTTCCGCGCCATCACCTGCCGGAATGCCTGGTATAAATCGTCCAGGGAAATCCCAAGCAGAATATCCTCCAATTCCTGAGGCTCCTGCTCCTTCAGCTTCGCAACAGTAGCGTCCGCTTCCTTATAATAAATCTGCGCCGCTTCCTCCTCTTTTTCCTTGAGCGTATCTGCCGCGTCCTTTATTTTTTTATATTCCAGCAGACGCTGCACCAAAACCTCCCTCGGGTCAGCCTCCGCCTCATCATTCCCATTCCGGGGGCGTGGCAGAAGCAGCTTGCTTTTGATTTCCAGAAGTGTTGCCGCCATAACGAGAAATTCGCTCATGCCGTCCATGTCCCTGTCCTCCACAGTTTCCAGAAATTCCAGATACTGTTCCGTCAGTGACGCAATGGGAATATCATAAATGTCAATCTCGTTTTTTTCAATCAGGTGGTACAGAAGGTCCATCGGTCCCTCAAATGCATCCAGCCTGACCTGCATCGTTTCCGCCATCCTGCGCCCAGCCCTTTCTTAAAAAATAAAAAACAGACCGCTGAAAAGCCCGATTACACTGTGAATAATCGTGTTCATGATGCCTGTAATCAATCCAAAGAACATCAGCATCAAAAAAGCAACCTGTATCAGCTTTTCATTCTGCATATAGCGGAAATACGTATTCGCGGGCATCAGAACAGAAAGCACCTTCACACAGTCCATCGGGGCTACGGGCAAGAGGTTATACACTGCCAGCCCGAAATTATACCGGTAAAGAGTGTTCAGAAATATTGCGGCAAAAGAATATGCGCCAAGCCCCATTTCTGCATATACCCAAAGATACAGCCATAGGAATATCACCCCAAGCGCCAGATTCACCACCGAGGGCAGTATTGCCGTCAGCAGCGTATCGCGTTTTCTGTTTTTGTAGTAAAGCGCGCTTGTGTCCACGGGCCTGCCCCAGCCAAAGCCGCCGCTGTAAAGCAGGAGGAGGAAACCAATCGGCTCGAAATGTTTGAAGGGGTTCAGCGTCAGCCGACCCTGGCTTTTGGGGTAATTATCCCCCAAAGCGGAGGATACCGCCGCACGGGTAAACTCGTGGGCAGTCGTTGCGATGAAAATTGCCGGAATACTTACCAGAAGCATCATAAAATAATTCGCAGATCCCATTATACACAAATCCTTTCCCATCTGGAACGCCCTCCGGCATAAGCCGGAAGACCCTTCCATAAAAAATAATCATCTTCTTTCATCATAGCAGACTTTCTTTTTCCCGTCAAATTCTTCCTGCAATATGCCATTTCGATCCTGCGCGTGTCCCGCCAAACTCTGCCAGCTTTCCTGTTGCAGATAGCCGCATGTTGTGATAGGATAAAAATAATCAGGCAGACAAAGCAAATAAACGGAGGGATACCAATATGGCTGATTATGTAAAAATCAATAAAACAGACGACAGGATTGATTTGTGGTTCCTGAATGAAAATGACGAACCCTTTGCGGTCGGCGAAAAGCTCTATGCCATCAACGAAAACGCGTATATGAACGGCTACAACTGGGACGCACTGTTTCAGTATTACCTTGCGAAAAACGACCCTGAGCTTTTGGACGGGCTGGAAAGCGACCCCGAAGCCGGCTCCTATGTCGCTTATTATGATATGACAGACGAAAATGAAGAAAAAGCAGAACGGTTTGCTGAAACCATTGTTTCCCTGATTGAAAATGAGGAGGAACTCTGCCGCCTTGTGCGCGAGGAAGGCGATGAAATCGAATGGGATTGACGCGTCATACAGGCATGGAAACGCCCATGAATAACCATTCATGGGCGTTTCCTGTGTATCAAAAAAGGCTCAGGCTACGCCTTCAAGCCTTTTTTGAAGGTCTGTCGGAATAAAGGGACTCGTTCCATCGGCTTTTGAAAAAGCCTTGAAACTCGCCCTTTTCCTCGAACGGGCAAAGCCCGTCCTGCGGGTTCCATTCGTGAAACGCTTCGTTTCCCGAACCCTTCCGCGATAATTCAAGTTTTTTTGACAGTCTATTTGCCGCCGTTCCCCTTTCTTTTGGCAAGCAGTTCTTCAATCAATGCATCTTGTAAATCCTCCATACCGCTATGCAGGAACAGGTATTCTTCTTTCGTCAGTGCATATGGCATCCCATCATGCACAAGCACCGCACCCGTTATATGTACGCCGTTTTCTTCCACATCCATCTGCGGTATTTCCGTATAACCTTCCGGCAGAAAATATTCATGCATATTCTCGTTTTCCGCAGTATTTTCCTGCACCTCAATGTCATTCCCGCTGTTCCCAACTGTTTCCCTGCCCCGTACCTGCGCAAAAACGAACAGTACCAGCAATACCCCGATGCCGGTAAAGCGGAATATCTTACCTTTGAATCCTCGTCCCAATCCAACCGCCTCCCCCAATCTCCCTTTTCAAAAGATCTCACACATGATTACATTCATATGCAGTGTTTCGCTGCATCCATTTACTGCTCGTGAGCATTTTGCCGCAGGTTTCACATACCCTTGCCGCATAGGTCGAAAGTTTGCAGGAACCGTCATCGCTTTTCAGGTGGCATTTCAAGTTTGCATTCTGAAAAATATGCTCATGCGGCGGCCCATCCGCAGCCTGTCCGGAAAAAATTTCCCTCGTCCCATCCGGATAAACAATACTGTATTCCGCTGTGCCGCTCATTCCCGGCAGTATCCCCTCCAACAGTGTCACTCTGTTAACAGGCACATACTCAAACCCGTTATCGTTTTCAGAACATTTCTCTATATAAGATTCACCTTTCTGGGAAAGGCACAGATGGTTGGAAAACACATAAAATGTCGCATGGTCCAGCTCCTTCGCAAAGGAATTTGCGTATGCAATCATACAGACTGCCCCTGTCAGTATGATTGTCTTTGCCAATTTTGCCGTTCCGCACTTATTTTGGAAAACCCCTTCAAATCTCTTTTTGACAAAATCAGCGCTCTGTTCCCTGCTGAAGCATGCCGCCGCGACCTGTCCCTTCCGTTTTTTCTGCCCCTGCTGTTCCTTCATCATTTTCAGCAGTGTATCGCTGTAAGCGCGGCGGGAAGATGCGTCCGCAGCTTTCAGCACCGTTTCATCGCACCTCAATTCCAGCCACCCGAAAAGCGTCTTTTTCGTCATGTGCGCCAGCGGGTTGAACCAGAAAATGCAGCACAGCACAAGGGCTGCAACTTTTGCGGCAACATCATGCTTTTCGATATGTGTCAGCTCGTGCCGCAAAACAATATTGATTTCGTGCGCATCCAGCCGCTCCAGCAGATATTCCGGCACCAATACGATATGCCGCGCCACGCCGACCGTACAGATTTTCGTTGCCGCCGTGGTTGAAAGCAGCCTTATTTTTCCTGTCTTCATCTTCTTTTCCCCACAGAGTGCATCAAATTCTGCCCGCCATGCCCCTTTTTCAATTTCACGTGAATTTTCCCTGACCCTGCGGAGAAATGCAGCAAAAACAGCCACATGGAAAATCAGGTATACCACCATGCCGCAAAGCCACAGAATTTGAATGACGTCCGCAAAATGAACCGCTTCCCGCAGCGTATACACTGCATCTTTCAGCGTCCCTTCCTCTAAAGTAACTATCAAGTCGTACTCAAGCAGAATTTTCGCAGACTGGTCCCATATTGACCACGGCAAAAAATATGGGATAATCAATGAAAACATGACAAATTTATTCAGCTTTGCCGTAAAATTGGCAGATGTAAAATCGTATATCAGCGTCTGTGACACAAGGAAAAAACTGCTAATCATGCTGCCGGAAAGGGTAAGCATGCATACCAGCATGAATATTCCGTTAACGGTTTCCATCCAGCCGCTTCACCCAATCCTTTATATCCTCAAATTCTTCGTCTGTAAAATCCCGTTCCTCCGAAAAAGCGGCAAGGAAATTATGCAGGGAACCCTGGAAATAGCGTTCCACAAACGCCGCCGCACCATTCAGCGTTTCGCCTTCTTTCAGCACAGCCGTATAGAAAAACGCCGGACCTCTTTTCGTGGCGGTAACAAAGCCCTTTTTATCCATACGCCTCAATATCGTCCCTGTTGTATTGTAAGACCATTTGATATTGTTTTCCGTTTCCATCAGCTGTGTAACCTGTGCAACAGACAATGCATCGTCTGCCTTCCATAATAATTTCAGGATTGCCGATTCTGTACTGGATACCCTCTTTTTTTCCATAAAACCTCTCCTTCCGCAAGCAAAACTACTCCGTAGTCATATCTTATATTACCATCCTTCCTGAAAAATAGCAAGCCCTCTCAGCGAAAAATTCCAGAGAACAGCATTTTTTAATCAGTGTGTCAAAATAGGCTCGGGCTATGCCCACTATACAAAGCCTTTTTTGACACGCTGAAAAGGCAGGGTTCCCCCTGCCTTTCTGCCTGCTCAAAATCTATTCGCAAAAGTTTGCAATCATTCTTCTTCCAGCTTCAATACGCTCATAAATGCCTGCTGGGGCACTTCTACGCTGCCAATCTGCCGCATCCGTTTTTTGCCTTCCTTCTGTTTTTCCAGCAGCTTTTTCTTTCGGCTGATATCCCCGCCGTAGCATTTCGCCAGAACGTCCTTACGCAGTGCGCTGATGGTTTCGCGTGCAATAATTTTACTGCCGATAGCCGCCTGTATGGGAATTTCAAACAAATGTCTGGGAATCTCCTTTTTCAGCTTTTCGCACATTCTGCGTCCGCGGTCTATTGCAGAGCTTTTATGCACTATAAACGAAAGCGCGTCCACAGGCTCACGGTTAACAAGGATATCCAGCTTCAGCAATTCGCTTTCGCGGTACCCAATCAGGCTGTAATCAAAAGATGCGTAGCCGCGGCTGCGGGATTTCAGCACGTCAAAGAAATCATATATGATTTCGTTCAGCGGCATTTCATATGTCAGCATCGCACGTGTAGAATCCAGATATTCCATACTGATATAATCGCCGCGCCTTTGCTGGCAGAGTTCCATAATCGGGCCGATGTAATCCTTCGGCAGCATGATTTCCGCCTTTACAATCGGCTCCTCCATCTTCAAAATACGCGCCGGATCAGGCATATTGCTGGGGTTGGAAAGCTCAAAATCCGTACCGTCCGTCAAATAAACCTTATAAATAACGCTGGGGGCAGTCGTTACCAAATCCAGATTATATTCCCGTTCCAAACGTTCCTGCACAATTTCCAGATGCAGCAAGCCCAAAAAGCCGCAGCGGAAACCAAAGCCAAGCGCAACAGAGGTTTCCGGCTCAAAGAACAGCGCGGCGTCATTCAGCTGGAGTTTTTCCAACGCATCACGCAGGTCGGGATATTTTGCGCCATCCGCCGGGAAAACGCCGCAGTAAACCATAGGATTAACCTTTTTATAGCCGGGAAGGGCTTCCTCCGTAGGCCTTGCCGCCTCCGTCACCGTATCGCCTACGCGGGTATCTGCCACATTTTTAATACTTGCCGTAAAATAGCCAACCATGCCGGCGGTAAGTTCCTCCGCGGGCAAGAAACGCCCGGGACCGAAAATGCCGACCTCCACAACGTCAAATTCCTTGCCTGTGGCCATCATTTTGACCTTGCTGCCTTTCCGGATACTGCCGTCAAATACACGCATCAGTACAATAACACCGCGGTACTGGTCATAAACGGAATCAAAAATCAGGGCTTTCAGCGGTGCGTCAGGGTCGCCCGAAGGCGCAGGAATATCTGTAATAATGCGCTCCAGAACATCCTCAATATTTATGCCGTTTTTTGCGGAAATTTCCGGCGCATCCTCCGCAGGAATGCCAATGATATCCTCAATCTCCTGCTTTGCCCATGCAGGGTTTGCACTGGGCAGGTCAATTTTGTTGATTACCGGAAGAATCTCAAGGTTATTATCCAGCGCAAGGTAAACATTCGCAAGCGTCTGCGCCTCAATGCCCTGTGCTGCGTCCACAATCAGAATCGCACCTTCGCATGCCGCCAGGCTGCGGGAAACCTCATAGTTAAAATCAACATGACCCGGTGTGTCAATCAGGTTATATTCATATTCCTGCCCGTCCTCTGCATGGTAAATCAAACGCACTGCCTGCGATTTGATGGTAATACCGCGTTCACGTTCCAAATCCATGTTGTCCAGTACCTGCTCCTGCATCTCGCGGTCGGTGAGCAGCCCCGTTTTCTGTATAAGCCTGTCCGCCAGAGTCGATTTGCCATGATCAATATGCGCTACAATACAAAAATTCCGTATATTTTTCTGTCTGCCGTTAGACATACTGTCCCTCCTAAAATTTTTACATACTGGTATATTATAGCATAGCCAATCATGGAAAGTCAAAACTTAAAACAACCTGAAACACCCAATACTTCAATATTTTCTGCTGACAACAAGCGTAACCAGCAGAAGCAGAATCAGCTGGCACATTATGACAGCCAGAAGCACAAAACAGACCACCGGGTTAAACAGTGCTGCAACAAACGAACCAACGCAGGTCAGCAAAAGCGAAAGTGTCACAAAAATCGAATAGGAAGCGCGCTGGATATACACATTCCTCTCATCCAGCTCTCTGATTTCCGCTTCCCGCCGTTTTTCAGGATTGTGCAGCAGGGAATGGGCACGGAAAAAATTTACGGCTGACGCACCGATAATTCCGCCACCGCCGCCGCAGTAATAGGAATGTAAATAGAGAAAACCTTCCTGCTCCTCCAGCCGAAAGGAAAGGAATATCATGCCAATCCCTGCAAGAAAACAGATTACAGATGCAATCTGCCGCAGTTTCAAGCGTTTGTCAAAAGTCATCGTTCATTCCTCCTCAAAAATAAAAATATCCTCGATTGCCATGCCGAAATAAACGGCTATTTTATGCGCTAAAGGCAGCGATGCAATATATTTTCCGACTTCTATAGATGTAATCGTCTGCCTTGTCACACCAACGGCGCGTGCCAGTTCTTCCTGCGAAATTTTGTTTGCTTTCCGCAGTTCTGCAATATTAGTTTTCATAAAACACCTCCTCGTACCGAAACAACAGTATTACGCAAAGTATACTTTGTAATTTTAGTATAGCACGCTTTGCAATTATTGTCAAGTACGCTTTGCAATTTATGAGGATATCCATAAAGGCAGTTCGCTTTGCGAACCAGTCCAGAGGTCTGCCGCCAAAAGCAACGCAAGGAGAAACTATGAGTGTTTAATCCTCGTTTAAGAAGTCGTCAGCCTTTAACGCAGATGTATGATTCCTTCGCTGCCATAACATCATAATCACGCCCTCCCCGCAAAAAATGCTTTTTTCTTCCGGAATAGTATGGTAGGATACTAACAGGGGCATCAGTCCGCCCCAAAGACGCCCAGTGCGGCAAATTTACAAAAGAGGAGGCTTTACAATGATTTATTTGGAATCCAGCAGTACAGACCCCGCCTTTAACCTTGCCTTGGAACAGTTTGTTTTCGAGCAGATGGACAGGCGGCAAGAGTATTTTATGCTTTGGCAGAATGCGAATACGGTCGTTGTCGGCAAAAATCAGAACACCTTTGCGGAAGTCAACCAGCGTGCCGCAGAGGCGCGGGGTGTACGTGTTGTACGCCGTCTTTCCGGCGGCGGCGCGGTCTACCATGATTTGGGCAACCTGAATTTTACCTTTATTATGGATGCGGAAAATGCTGGCGATTTGGATATACGGCTGTTCTGCCAGCCCATTGCTGAACTGCTCCGCTCCCTCGGCGTTCCCGCAGAGGTCAACGGGCGCAACGACATTACCATAGAAGGACGGAAATTTTCCGGCAATTCGCAGTATCTGCGGCAGGGGCGCATCATGCACCATGGTACGCTGATGTTCCAGTCCGATTTATCTGTCGTAGCGGAGGTACTGGATGTTTCCGCAGATAAATTTCAGTCAAAAGCGGCGAAATCAGTACGCAGCCGCGTGACGAATATCGCGCCCTACCTGCCCGAGGGCTTCACGCTGGCAGAATTTAAGGCGCGGCTTTTGAAATACATCCTGAAAAAAGACGAAGTAACGCCATATGTTTTTTCCTCAGAGGAGCTTGCCGCAGTCGAGCAAATTAAAAAGGAGCGATACAGCCAGTGGGAATGGAATTATGGTTCCTCCCCCGCTTACCGCGTACAGAAACACAGGCGTTTTGAGGGCTGCGGGCGCATTGACGTCTGCATGAACACGGAGAACGGAACAATAACAGATTTGCAGTTTTTCGGGGATTACTTCGGCGTGGCAGATTCCGCAGAACTTGCGGAGCTTTTGAAAGGGACGGCTTTGGAGCGGGAAAGCCTTGCCGCACGCATCTCGGGGCTACAAATCGGACAGTATTTTCATGGGCTGGCCGCCGCAGATTTCCTTGATTTGCTCCTGCAAAGCGAATGACGGCGCTTTCCTCCATATTTCCGCAATTTTCGTCATTTTGCCAGTTTTCAACAGCCCTTCTTTCATGCTATGATGGAAAATAAAGGAGGGTCTGCCCAATGAAAAAAATATTTGTTTTTACTGCTGTGTTTCTTTCGCTTGCCCTGTCCACAGCCCCCGCTTTTGCGCGCACCAGCCTGATTGGCACGCATGGCAGGCATGGCAGGACAACGACCACAGTTTCCAATACGCAGACGGCTGCAACCGCAACACAGACAACAACATCCACAGTTACGCCGGCAACAGTAAACACCACACTGCCGAGCACCGCAACAGCTGTCGGCACAACAGTGCTTGCGAGGGAAGTCGCGGCTTCTGTACTTGTCAACGGAATCGCCATCACAGGACCTGTCCTGTACTATAAAGATATGTATTATGTACCGCTGGAACAGCTTGCGGGACTGATGCCGTCTATTCTGACCTGCGGCTATTCCCCGGCTTTGTTCACGTTTGACACAGCTTCTGTCCGCCAGCCGGATTATAAGAGCCTGTACATGGACGAGCATGTTGTTTTTGTTTCCAAAACAGGGACAGACGGATTTTTCCATAAAATCAGCTGTTCCGTTGTGGAACAGAACGGGCTGGACAATTATCTTGCCATTGACATCGGTTTTGCAGAAAATGGCATTTTGAACGGCACAACGCCCTGCCAGTACTGCATCATGCCGTAACCAATCCGTATAAGGACATTGGGGTATTACCTTCGGATTTCAGAAAGGCGGCATATTATGAACATAAAAACATATAGGGGTTTCTTTTGGACATGTATCCTAGTATCCATTTTATGTAATGCTGTTTTCTATTTCATTGAAAATTTCTGTATCCCCCGTTTCCAACCAGTCTATGACCCTATAACATGGGTTGCTTGTGAAGCGGTGCAGATGCTTTTGACCATCGCATTGGGAATTTTCATCCGAAAAAATAGAAATCATGCCATTTTAGAAAACGATGGGACTGAAGAAAAGTATATCAAATATATTCATATCTGGATAGTTTTTTTGATTATTCTTCTTTTCCTTCCTGATACGTTTATTATGTTTCACTACTATACAGATAAAATAATTTCCGCCATTACAGCCATTATAGGACTGCGACCGGTTGGTTTTTTCGTTTTTTTCAATTATATTGATTTATGGGATATTGCTATTTGCTTAGGCTGTGTCTTTTTCAAAATCAATCATAAGAAAAAATGTATCGAATGACTGCAATCCCGCAGGCACAAAATTTTAACGATTTAAGACCTTGGGGCTTTGCCCCAAGGTCTTTTACAGTTTAATCCTTTTTCCGCATGGCGTTCAGTATTGCCAGCACTGCAACACCCACATCAGCAAATACTGCCATCCACATTGTCGCAATCCCCGGCACGCTCAGTGCAAGCACGAGTATTTTTGCCCCCAGCGCAAACGTGATATTCTGCCGCACAATCTTCTGCGTATTCCGCGCAATGCAGATGCCTGCCGCCAGCTTGCCAATATCATCGTCCATCAGCACAACGTCTGCCGCTTCGATTGCCGCGTCTGAGCCAATGCCGCCCATCGCGATACCCAAATCCGCCCCTGCCAGCACCGGCGCATCATTGATGCCATCGCCTACGAAAGCCGTTCTGCCGCCCTTTCCTTTCAGCTTTTCCAGCCATTCTACTTTCTGCTCCGGCAGAAGCTCCGCATGCGCCTCGTCCAGCCCGAGTTCCGCTGCAACTGTCTGTGCATTTTCCTTCCTGTCGCCTGTCAGCATGACGATCTCCCGCACGCCCTGTTTCCGCAATTCGCCAAGCGCATCACGCACTCCGGTTTTCAGCGCGTCTGCCACAAGGATATGCCCCCTGTAATGCCCGCCTTCTGCCACATAAACCGCCGTGCCTGCGCCCTTCGCCGCCTCAAACGGAACGCCTTCCCGCTCCATCAGACGCGCGTTGCCCAGAAGTACGGTTTTGCCGTCTTTTTTGTAGGAAATGCCATAGCCACCCAATTCCTGATATCCTTCCGGCTCTGGCAAAGTAACATCATGCGTTTCACGGTATTTCTCTACAATGGCTTTCGCAATGGGGTGGTTGCTCATGGCTTCGCCTGCCGCCGCAAGGGCGAGCGTTTCCGCGTTTCCGCTGATTTCTGCAACAGAAAATTTCCCCTCTGTCAGCGTACCCGTTTTGTCAAACACAACGCGTTCCAAATGGCAGAGCGTATCCAAATCGCCGCCGCCCTTTATCAGAATGCCGCGTCCAGAAGCCGCACCGATGCCTGCAAAATAACTCAGGGGCACAGAAAGCACCAAGGCGCAGGGACAGGAAACCACAAGGAACACCAGCGCGCGCCCAAACCATATCTGAAACGCGCCCAGCCCCAGCAAAGGCGGAACTGCAGCCAAAAGTACCGCCAACAGCACAACAACAGGCGTATAAATACGAGCAAAACGGGTGATAAAGCGTTCCGTTCTGGATTTCTTCCCAGCCGCGTTTTCCACAAGCTCCAATATCTTCATAACCGTCGATTCCCCGAATGGCTTTTCCACACGGATGCGGAGTGTACCGTCCATGTTGATGCAGCCGCTCAGTGCGGAATCGCCCGGCTCTACGCTCCTCGGCAGGGATTCCCCCGTCAGCGCGGCAGTGTCCAGCATTGCCCGCCCTTCCTCAATGATACCATCCAGCGGAATCCTTTCGCCTGCTTTCACCAGAATAAAATCGCCGACAACAATCTCTTCCGGTGGGATTTCCTCCGTTCCGTCTTCCGTCACACGCCGCGCAAAATCCGGACGGATATCCAGCAGGGCTGTAATGGATTTACGGGAGCGCGCAACAGCGTAATCCTGAAATGCCTCGCCCACCTGATAAAACAGCATTACAAATACGGCTTCAGGCATTTCCCCAATAGCAAGCGCGCCAACCGTAGAAAGCGACATCAGGAAATTTTCATCGAACACCTGCCCGCGCGCAATATTTTTCACTGCCCGCAAAAGTACATCATACCCGAAAATGAGGTATGCTGCCAGAAAACAGACTGTTTCCACCGCACCATCCAGCAGTATCGCAGCCAGAAATACCGCAAGCCCTGCCCCAAAGCGGAGGAACAGCGTTCTGCTCAACGCTTCGCCATGTTCGTGTTCGTGTTCATGCATATCCTCGTGTGTGTGGGTATGTTCATGACAGCAATCTGCATCATGACAATGATGTCCTTCGTGGTGCCCATCGCTATGCAGGTTTTCCCTGTGGAACAGGACCTCTACATCCGGCTCAAATTTATGCACCACGCGTCCAATCTCTGTCTGCAGTTTTTCCGGTTCTGCGCCCTCCCGCAGTCCGACTGTCATCTCCTGACGCATCAGGTTAATGGAAACCTCCCCCGTTTCCTTCATGCGGGAAACCGCCTCCTCAATTTTCCCCGCGCAGTTTGCACAGGTCAGCCCTTTCAGATACACCTTCATTTCCATACGTTTCATTCCTTTCATAGTTGTTCATATGTTTATTTATTCATATATTGCTTAAAAAAATTTTAACATTATTAACAGAATATGGTTCAACTCTGTAAAAGACTGCCGATGTTATCTGTCCTCTTTCGGCGTACTCATATAAAAAAACAGCCCTGCAAGCCCCATCGCCAGCATCAACGTACCCACAAGCATTCCTGGCGTAAAAAATACGCCCTCGGATTTCACCAGACAAAACCAGCTGTACGGCAGCCCCACCAAAATCTGGAACACCAGCCCTGCCAGAACAACCCCGCTCTTTCGCGTCCGCCAGCCAATCAGCAGGAGTACAGCCGCAAGCAAAATCCCAAACAGCCCACAGATGTCTATTATAAACATAATGATTGCCCCTAAAAGCATGTAATCACTGAGCTCCTTGAGGAAATATAGATAAATCCCCCAAAACAGGGCGGCAGTAATCACTGTCACCACTGTATCTACTGCCACAAACCTCCGCCAGCCTTCTCCCTGCTCCGTCATTCCTGATACCCCCGCTTGTGCCGGATATGCGTCATGCCCTGTTCCAAAACCACCCGGACATGCTCATCATCCAGAGAATAAAACACGGTTTTGCCTTCCTTACGGTATTTTACAAGGTCATTCTGCCGCAATATCCGTAGCTGGTGCGATACTGCCGATTGGCTCATATCCAAAGCCTCCGCCAGTTCACCTACGTTTTTCTCCCCTGCCAGAAGCAGCTGAAGTATACGGATGCGCGTCCCGTCGCCAAATATCTTAAAAAAGTCTGCAAGCTCGAGCAAAAATTCGTTTTCCAATTCCTGCTCTATGTCAAATTCTTCTCTGGCTTCTACCCGTTCCATCATCCCGCCCCCTTTACATGAATATTTGTTCATATATTAACACATCTTTTTGTATCTGTCAATCATTTTTCTCGCATATCTTTTATTCAAATTCATCCTCAATCCATTGATATTTAGGATTCCGTTCACCTGTTTCACAGAAATAGTATACAATATCCCGAATTATTTCCGCATCATGGCACATCATCCGCCTTTCCGGGCAGACGTTTATGAGCAACTCAGCCGGCTCCTTGTCCCCGCTGCCATTGTCATAGTAAAAAATATCTTCCTCACCGGACAACCAGCCAATAAATGCCGACCGCGCCTCGGAAAACTCGACCTCCAAAACCAATTCCCCGATTTCACAAGTAAAATGGGCAGATTGAAGTATTTTTTCCAGTCCTTCTTCATTAGGCAGTTTTTTCCATCCACCCTCAAATCCTTATGCAGCATAAACGCCCTCCTCATTCTATATCATTTTTCTGCAACACCGGAAATTCCCGTTCTATCAGGGCAGCGGCAATGCCGAAAGCCCTGATACGCCTTTTTGCAAGTGTAATCTGTGGCCGGAGCCTTTCCGCGTTCTCCTTTGCCTCTAATGTTTTCACCGTTTCCTCCAGCTTGTGCAGCGTGGAATCAATCTGCCTTTTCGCCTCTGCCAAATCTTCTGTCGAAAACACCATTTTTCCCGCCTCCCGTTTCATCTTACCGCTTATTTTACCGCATCGCACAGGCGGCAGCAAGCAGGAAATCAAAAAAGATACGGGAATTCCTTAACATAAAAATCGTATATACATACAACCCGCTGATACATTGCTTACAGATATCCCGCAAAACCAAACCATAGAAGAAAAGGAGTTTTTGCATATGAAATCAATATTTGAACAGTTGGGTGGCACATACCACGAAGAAAATGGGTATCTTATTTCAGATTTTAGATTGCCAGAAGGCAAACAGACGATAGGAATTGGAAGACAACGGCATCTGGACTATCTGAAGCATTATCATAGGGTTACATGCACTAATCTTTTAACAGGCGGCAAACTTAACGCCTATCTTGCCGATATTGACAGGCAGGCGCAGGAATGCCTTGAAAGGCTTATTGAGAGCACAAAACAGGCATAGGGCATAACGGAACATCTTCTTCAAGCGGATTTATGGGGACAACATAAGTGGAGAAATCAACCATGACAGGTTTTTGGAACTGTCCGCAGAGTATGAAGCGGAACAATGGGAACTGGAAGAAAAGGTCAAGGCAGATCAGCAGGAAGTCGATACCTGCGAACAGAACAAAAGTGATTTTGACAGCTTCGCCGCGATTATCCACAAGTATGTGAGGATAAAGGAATTTACCCCCGCAATCGTCAATGAATTTATCAAAAAAATCATAGTCCATGCGCCGGAAAAGGCGGACGGGAAACGAGTGCAGAAAGTAGATATTATTTTCAACTTTGCAGGGGAAATCAATTTCCTTTCTGCCACGCAACAGAAACGGCAAAGCGCACAGGAACGCAAAAAGACGGTACAGCCCTTGTAATCAAGGCCATACCGCCTAATCTGAAATTACTTCCCTCTAACCTTAAACATCTATTTTACAGTCTTTTATTTTTAGCCCCAAAAGCAGGAAGATGCGGAAAAAGAACGAGATCAGATCAGAAACAGAATTAAGCAGTTGTTAAGCGAAGGAAAGTCCTTGGACGAAGTTCTTCACTTAGGTTAATTTTTGTTGAATCATTTTGGAAATAGCTGTCAGCGATTTAATATGTTGATTTTGGTTGGTAATCATTCGTGTTGTTGGACCTGAGGAACTGATTGCTGCTATTGGACGACCAGAAACATCTAATATCGGTACTGCATAGCAGGTCAAACCAACTTCAAATTCTTCTTCATCGCAAGCATAACCACGACTGCGGATTTCATCTAAATTTGCCAAAAACTCTTTTGCAGACCTGATGGAAGAACTGGTTTTGGGATCAAAGTCTGTATATTTGAGATATTGATTGATTGTTTGTTCTGATTCGAAAGCCAAAATAGCTTTTCCGCTGCCGGTAAGATGAGCAGGCTGCCGCATTCCCAATGGCGTATCCATTTTTAAGGCTAATGTTCCCAATGCTTTATCCACGAAAACAATATGATAGCCGTTTTCTAAAATACACAAATGAGATGTTTCACCGTTTTTTTTGGTAAGCTGCTCAAGATACGGGTGAATGATGGATACCAGTTCCATTCTAGTATATACCAATTGTCCCAAAGAATAAAATTTCAGACCTAATTGATACTTGTTTTTTTCATTGCGAATCAGAAATCCTCTGTTCTCTAACGTTACTAAAAACCGAAAAACAGTGCTTTTATTTATACCAGAGAGTTCAGAGATTTCTGAAGTGCTTAATTCTGAATGTGATATGAAAAGATTCAATATGCAAAGCGCATTATCCAGTGAACTTAAAATGTATTTTTTATCTGGCTGTTTATTTTCCTGCAAATAAATCACTCCTCGTGTTTACAATCTTATTTTTAACTTAAAAACAAGCATTTTCGAAATCAGTATAACAAGATATTAGAATTTCGTCAAATTCAAGAAATTTTGAGAAATGTATTGACATTAAAATATAAATCTTTATAATACTTAATAAGTTCTATATAGTAAATTAAAATTATTATAGAGAAAAGTGGTGTAGATATGAAAAAGAGAATAACAGCAAGAGAAGCGGCAGCTTTGATACCGGATAATGCCAGAATCGTGTTTGGCGGTTTCTTAGGATATGGCTGCCCTGAGGAGGTAATACGAGCAATTCGTACTTCTTTTGAAGAAACTGGTCATCCAAAGGATTTGACACTTTTGAAAGGTGTAAGCATTGGGGACAAAGGAGAAAGGGGTATCAATCGCCTGGCTGCAGAAGGTCTTTTGAAGTGTGTAATCTGTTCACATTTTGGATTGGAACCTGATGTAGCAAAAATGGCTGCAGAAAATAAAATTTTCAGCTATATGCTTCCTTTAGGAACCATTACAGATTGGCTGAGGACAATAGCAAGCCGCAAACCAGGACTTATTACCAAGACAGGTCTGAAAACATTTGTAGATCCTCGCATCGAAGGTTCAAAAGGAAATGAGTTAACAAAAGAAAAAGGCGGGGACATTGTTTCTCTGCTTGAGGTAGATGGAGAAGAATGTTTGTTTTATAAAACAGCGCTATTGGATGCCTGTGTTATCAGAGGAACATATGCGGATGAAGATGGAAATATTTCTATGACAAGAGAAGCAATCCATGGTGAACAGCTGGAAATTGCCGCAGCAACTCATAGCAGCGGCGGCATTGTCATCGTTCAAGTGGAAAAAATTGTGTCAAAGGGCAGCATTGATCCTCGAGATGTGAAGATACATGGCTTTATGGTGGATTATATTGTTGTAGCTGAACCTGAAAATCATCCACAAACGTTTACCAGCAATACATATATGCCAGAATTGACGGGGGACATCAGAGTGCCTATCGATCAATTTAATAGTATGCCATTAAACGAAAGAAAAATCTGCGGCAGGAGAGCCGCGTTGGAGTTGAAAAAAGATACCCTTGTTAATCTTGGAATCGGTATGCCTGATGCTGTTGCAGCAGTCGCCGCAGAAGAAGGCATTTTTTCCAGATTTACACTTTCAATCGAATCCGGAGTTTTGGGAGGCGTGCCTCTTGGCGGATTGGCATTGGGAGGCAGCATCAATCCGGAGGCATTCTATAAAATGGCTGACATTCTGAATGTATACGATGGTGGCGGCTTAAACATGGCGGTACTTGGTCTGGCTGAAATGGATGAAAAGGGGAATCTGAATGTTTCGAAATTCAACGGAAAAGTAGTCGGGCCAGGAGGCTTCATCAATATTTCACAACCTACACCCTTTGTTATTTTTACCGGGACGTTTACAGCAGGCAAGTCAGATATCAGAGTAGAAAATGGCAAATTACATATTGTAAAAGATGGAGCAGTTTTGAAATTTAAAAGGCAGGTAGAACAGATTACATTCAGTGGGGAAATGGCTACAAAAAATAAACAGAAAGTTATGGTCGTCACGGAAAGAGCGGTCTTTCTCTGGACGAAAGACGGACTGATGCTGACAGAATATGCTCCGGGAGTTGACGTGGAAAAAGATATCATTGGAAAAATGGAATTTAGACCGCTTATTTCTCCTGATTTAAAAGAAATGGACGCAGCTATTTTCCGTAATGAACGGATGGGACAGGAACGTTTCATGATGTGATGCCGGGACAGACAAAAGATCCGATAAATCAAAAGCGTCCAATGAGAAAACTATGATTTCATATGGATTTAGAAGATTCTGCAAAGAATTAAGCTAAAAAATATAATTCAATTTTTAGAAAGGAAAGTGAGGATATGAAGGAAATTCGTTTACATGGCCGTGGGGGTCAGGGTGTTGTAAAAGCTTCACAACTGATTGTCAAAGCGGCTGTAAAAGGCGGCAGGTATGGTCAGTTTATTCCATTCTTTGGGGTAGAACGCAAGGGTTCGCCAGTTTTTGGTTATCTCCGGCTTTCAGAAACGCCGATTCGGCGGAAGATGCAGATTTACTTCCCTGACATGCTGGTCATTATGGATGATTCATTGGTAACACTGCCAGCAACGTATGATGGGCTTAAAGATGGCGGTATTGTAATCATCAATTCCAAAAAGACTGCGGAGGAACTGCTGGTTCCTGAAAATGCAGGTATTGTAGCCAGTGTAGATGCGACGGGCATTTCTGAAGAATTGTTTGGAAAAAACATTCCCAATACTTCTATGCTGGGTGCCTTTGCAAAAATTGCGGGTTTGGTAGACAAAGATGCGCTTTTTGATGAAATTGCAAATGCATTTGGCGAAAGCAACAGAAAAGCGGCAATGCGTGCCTTTGAGGAAGTAAAGGTTATCAAAGAATAATTAGGAGGGGATATTATGGCAGAACGCTTACATATTACGCCTATTGGCGATGACGGAATGTATATTTTGGATACAGCAAGTTGGCGAGTATTTCGTCCTGTGATGGATAAGGAAAAATGTATCGAATGTGGTATGTGTATGGCATACTGTCCTGTATCTGCAATTAAAGGAACAGAAGATAAAAAGTATTACATTACATATGATTTCTGCAAGGGTTGCGGAATCTGCGCGGCAGAGTGCCCTAAAAAAGCAATCAATATGGTGCCGGAAGGAGGTCAGGAATAATGGGGAAAATCAAAGTTCTTACTGGCAACTATACAGCAACAGAAGCAGCGGCATTGTGTCGGCCTGATTTGGTTGCTGCTTATCCAATCACGCCGCAGTCCTCTGTAGTGGAAGGGCTGGCAGGAAAGGTTCACAATGGTGAGCTGGATGCAAATCTGGTACAGGTGGAATCTGAACATTCCGCAATGAGTGTTGTCCAAGGTGCTGCAGCTGGCGGCGGCAGAGTATTTACTGCGACATCAGCACAGGGTTTGGCACTGATGTATGAACCTTACTTCCGTATGTCCACACTGCGTATGCCCATGGTTATGGCTTTGGCAACAAGAGAAATGACTTCACCGGAAACAGTATGGAGCGGACAGCAGGACGCTATTTCTGTTAGAGATGCGGGATGGATTCAGGTTTTCTGCGATAACAACCAGGAAATTATGGATATGGTCATTCAGGGGTATAAACTGGCAGAGCATCCCGATGTGCTGATTCCTGTAAATGTATGCTATGACGGTTTTTATAGCTCCCATTTAACAGAGGGTGTGGATGTGCCGGATCAGAAAGAAGTAGATGAATTTCTGCCTGCGCCTTCTTTTGCTCATTGTGTATTAGACCCTAAAAAACCTTTTGCGCTGGATCCTCTGACGCCAGGTCCACTGCTGATGAAATATAGAAAAAGCCATTTGGATGCAATGGAAAAGGCTCTGGATATAATTGAAGAAATCGATAAGGAATTTGGAGATAAATTCGGCCGTTACTATGGCGGCGCTATTTCTGAATACCGTACAGAGGATGCAGAGGTCGTTCTGATTACCATTGCGGGTATGACCGGCACAGGCATGGACGCTGTAGATATCGCAAGAGAAAAAGGCATCAAGGCAGGTCTGATTAAACTGAGATTTATTCGTCCTTTCCCTGCAAAGCGTATTGCACAGGTGCTGGAAGGCAAAAAAGCTTTTGCTGTTGTAGATCGTTCTGTATGCTTTGGCTGGAGTCAAGGCCCTATGCATATGGAAGTGAAGGCTGCTATTGCTGATGTAAATGAAAAATATGCGCATTTTTCAGCAATTGGCGGTCTGGGCGGCGCAGATATTTCTTTGCAGAATATGCTGGATACCATTGAGCAGCTGGAAGCGCAGAAAGAGGAACATGGCGAAAAGACCACAAAATGGTTTATGAATGAATAAGGAGGTTTTGTGGATGAATTATATTGATGTATTACGTGAATCTGAAGATATGGTTACACCCGGTATGTCTGCCTGCCAAGGCTGCGGCGGCGAACTGGTCCTGAGAACAGTATTAAAAGTAGCGGGAAAAAACAGCATTATCGGTATCCCTCCTGGATGCATGGCTGGCGCTGGTGTAGTCGGCTGGAATTATTCTAATGGACTGCATATCCCCGTACATATTCCTTTGCTGGATAATACAGCATCTTTTTTGACAGGCCTAAGCCAGATGTATCAGCGAAAAGGCAGACCTGATGTAAATATTATTGCGCTGGCAGGGGATGGTGCCACAGCGGACTGTGGTTTCCAGAGTCTTTCTGCAGCGGCAGAACGGAATGAAAAAATGCTTTACGTCTGCTACGATAATGAGGGGTATATGAATACGGGGTATCAAAGAAGTTCTACTACTACAAAGGGGTCCCGGACCTCCACCACGCCCATTGGCTCCGTTATCAATGGCAAACAGCAGCAGCAGAAATATTTGCCTTTGATCATTTCCATGCACAGTGTGGAATATTGTGCTACTGCTTCTCCCTCCCATATGGCAGATTTTGTTGCGAAGATTCAGAAGGGTCTTGAGGCAAGTAAAAAAGGGTTTGCTTATCTGCATGTATTTTCTCCCTGTCCTACAGGCTGGGCTTATGCGCCGGAAAAAGCGATTTCCATAGCGAGAAGGGCTGTTCAGTCTAATCTGTTCCCACTTTGGGAAATGGATAATCAGGGCTATCACCTGAACTTTGAAAACAAAACCCCCATTTCCATGGAGGAATTTGTAAAAGGAATCGGAAAATTCAAAAGCCTGACAGAGGATGATATTGCAAGTATTCAAAATGTAGTGGATCAAAGATATCGCTTGATCCAGCGAATTTGTGACTGAATATTTGGCAAAACAGGCTGAGGGGAGATAAGGATAAGAGGTGGCCTATGAGAGTTGCTGTGATCGCGGGAACACCGGTAGATACAAAGATGGGAGTAGACTTTTTGACAGCAAAAGGTGTGGAGGCATTTGGATATCCAGTTGCACAGTCTGCACAGGAGCAAGTTATGCTACAAGTTGGCTCCCAGGAAGAACTGGAAGAAACCGTAGGATCTTTTTTAAAAGAGATTAAGGGCCAGGGACTGAACATTGTTATGATCTACTGCAATTCCCTAAGTGCGACAATTGATGTAGAAAAGCTGGCAGAGAAGTTCCATCTTCATATCATAACGCCAATGGATGCTTACGGTAAAATTGCAAAGAAATACAAGATGTTAGGCGTTATGGCAGGCAGTAATCAAGGGCTGTCGGGAATTGAAAAAACTATGATGAATGCATCAAATGACGTTTTTGTAATTGGTCTTGCCTCTCTCCTGTTGGCACAGGGAATTGAAGCGGGCATTCATCCAGAAGAATTGATGGAAACAAACGGGTTGAATGAGCTGGTTGCTTTCTTTGAAAAAAATCATGTAGAGGCAATTGTGCTAGGATGTACGCATTTTCCGTACTTAATGCAGGAATTAAGTGCGTGTGCAGCAGTACCAGTAATTGATCCTGCGGAAATCATATATGACATTATCGTAAAAACGGAGGAGGGAATTCTATGAACTGAAAAAGAATAATTTCTTTGGTTGCAACTTTCAGCATTGTTTCCGGATTTGTAACAGGGCAGGAGATTCTTCAGTTTTTTGCTTCATATATTGGATATTTAGGGATTATCATTTGTTTGTGCATTGCCTGTACACATTACTTAAAAAAGAAAAGACTCATACGAAAACGAAAGCACCCATGAAATAAGCAAAACCAGGAGGCGAAAAAGATGATTCAATTTGCAGACAGAATGAGTATGCTGAAAGGGTCAGAGATTCGTGAGTTTATGGCTCTGACCGCAAAATCTGATTTTATTTCTTTTGCCGGCGGAATGCCAGCTCCAGAGTTGTTTCCCACAGAGCAGATTATGGAAGCAGCTCGCATTGTCTTAGAAGAAAAAGGGCAGGAAGCGCTGCAGTATGGCACCACAGAAGGGATTCCCAGACTGCGAGAACAGATAGCAGAGCGTATGAAAGCAAAAAATAATATTTCTACTGATGCGGATCATATCCTCATGACATCAGGTTCACAGGAAGGATTGGCCTTTTCCGCGCAGGTTTTCTTGAATAAGGGAGATGTTGTTTTGCTGGAGAGCCCTTCTTATTTAGGTGCTATCAACGCTTTTAAAACCTGTGAGCCAAACTTTATTGAAATCCCTACAGACAGTGATGGGATGCTGATGGACGAGTTGGAAAACGTTTTACAATCTACGGAAAACGTAAAAATGATCTATGTGATTCCGGATTTCCAGAATCCTTCTGGCAAAACATGGTCTTTAGAACGCCGAAAACAATTTATGGAATTGGTAAACCAATATGAAATTCCAGTAATTGAAGATAATCCCTATGGAGAATTGCGATTTGAAGGGGAGTATCTGCCTGCGTTAAAATCAATGGATACAAAAGGATTTGTTGTCTATTTGGGAACTTTTTCAAAAATTTTGGCGCCGGGATTCCGTTTGGGCTGGATTTGTGCGAAAGAAAAGATACTGGCTAAATATAATTTTATCAAACAGGCATATTCTCTTCAGGCTCCTACAATTTCCATGTTGATTGCTTCCCAGTGGATGGATATGTATGATCTGGATGCCCATGTGGAAAAGATTAGAGATTGTTATAAAAAACGCAAAAACATTATGTTGGAAATTATGAGAAAAGAATTGCCAGATTCTTGTACTTTTACCGATCCGGAAGGAGGGCTGTTCACTTGGATCGAACTGCCGGAGCATCTAAATGCAAAAGAACTTTCTGTGAAGTGTTTCAATGAAAAGGTTGCTTTTGTAACGGGTACAGGCTTTTATCCAAATGGCGGACATGAAAATACACTGCGCCTGAATTACTCGAATATGCCAGAGAAAAAGATAAAAGAAGGCATGATGAAACTTTGTAGAATCATCAAAGAATATATTTGAGATACAAAAGCTAAACTGAAAACCCTCATCTGGAGATATTTCATCAGTTATCGGAACAACAGGAGAATATGCTCTTCCAATGAGGGGCTTCCTCCTATGGTCAAGCGGCAGAGATATTATGAATCGCTGGATACTGCTGCTTAGGCATTGATATCCTTGCATATAATGTGTCAACTAAAATGATACAACATCACTCCTATGTTTTATTTGTGGTTGCCAGACCATCTTTATCATAACACAGGAGAGTTATTCTATTGCTAAAGCTTTTTTTACTTATCCCCCCCAGTATAACCGGGAGTTTTGTCTTGCCTATTCGGCGTACAAAAACTGAAAGGACAGGAAAATCCTGTCCTTTTTTATTCCCCCATGCCTTCCTCTGTCTGTAAATCGGCAGAGGGATTTTTTGTATTTTTGCATGTTTTATCCACAATTTCAGAGGCCCTCTGGGGAAATCGCCGGAAATGAAACAAAAACTATGCATTTTTTGCACAGAAACCAAACAGACAAACTCTTGAACATTCCTACAATATGCGTTATGATAAATAGGCGGAGAAGCATGAAGGAAATCTGCTTGGCTTCTCTGCTTTTTTGATAAATTAAGGAGGCAGAAAGATGTCACAGGAGAGTGAGAAGAAAAAAGACCCGAATCCGAACAACATCGGCGGGCAGGCAGTTATAGAGGGCGTTATGATGCGGGGAAAAGAAATCTACGCCATGGCCGTGCGCAATCCGGAGGGCGGCATTACCGTTGAAAAAAAGGAATGGGGCGGCTTAGGAAAAAAAGGGCTGTTCCGTTTCCCGATTTTTCGCGGGATTTCCGCTTTTTGGGATTCTCTGGTAACAGGGACGAAAATACTGATGCGTTCAGCAGAAATTGCCGGGGAGGATTGGACTGAGGAAGAACTCAGCCCGTTTGAAAAATTTTTGCAGGATAAACTGGGCGACAAAATCAACGATATTCTGATTTATTTCAGCGTGTGCCTTTCCCTTGTGCTTGGAATGCTGCTGTTTTTCCTGTTGCCAGTCTGGCTGGGGAACTTTTTCAAAACTATGGTGCCTGTATGGGCATTGGGCGTAATTGAGGGACTTCTGCGCATTTTGATTTTTCTGGCGTACCTGTTTCTGATTTCCCATATGAAGGAAATCAAGCGGGTATTCCAGTATCACGGTGCAGAGCATAAGACAATCAACTGCTTTGAAAGCGGCGCGGAACTGACCGTAGAAAACGTGCGCCCCTGCACAAGGCTGCATAAACGCTGCGGGACCAGCTTTCTGCTGTTTGTCATGCTGATAAGCATGGTGGTATTCTTTTTTGTGCGGACAGACCAGCTCCTTCTGCGTCTGGTAACGCGTATCCTGCTTGTGCCGTTTATCGCAGGGATTTCCTATGAGGTAATCCGCTGGGCAGGACGTTCGGAAAGCAAACTGGTACAGATGGTCAGCTATCCTGGCTTCTGCCTGCAAAAGCTGACGACCGCAGAGCCGGATGACAGCCAGATCGAATGCGCTATTGCCGCGATGAAAGGGGTACTGGAAAGTGAGCAGGAATAATCCCCTGACATTTGGCGGCGCACTGCGGGAAGGCAGAGCAATGCTGAAAGCTGCTGGAAAATCCGATTACGCGTTGGAAGCTGCTCTTTTACTGGAACATGCAGCAGGGCTGACACGTGCAGAGCGGATACTGCGGGAAAATGAGCCTCTCCCCGCACAGGCAGATACAATATACCAGCGGTTTCTTTCGGAACGGGAAAACGGCCGTCCCCTGCAATATATTCTGGGGGAATGGGAATTTATGGGCCTGCCCTTTTTTGTGGGCGAAGGCGTGCTGATTCCCCGCGATGATACTGAAATACTGGTAGAATCCATACTCGAAAAACAAAATGGCTGTGGAACCCTGCTGGATATCGGCACAGGCAGCGGTTGTATTCCGGTTGCCCTTGGGAAATATGGAACATTTGATAATCTGCTTGCTGTGGATATCAGTCCGGCAGCATTGACGTATGCGGAAAAAAACGCACAACGCAATGGCGTGGAAATTACATTTTATGAAAGCGATTTATTTTCCGCTTTACCTGAGGAATGGAAAGGCAGGCTGGATGCGGTCATTTCCAACCCTCCCTATATCCGGCGGAAGGAAATCCCGACACTGATGCAGGAGGTACGGGAGTTTGAGCCGTGGAGCGCATTGGACGGAGGGGCGGACGGGCTAGATTTTTACCGCCGCATCATTCAGGAAAGCCGGAAATGGCTCCGTCCGGGCGGCTGGCTTTTTTTTGAAATCGGATATGACCAGGGAAAAGATTTACTGCGCCTTATGAAGGACGGCGGCTTTATACAAGTTGAAATCCGGAAGGATCTGGCAGGGCTGGACAGAGTGGTATTTGGCAGAAAAACAGAAACGGAGTTGGAAAGCAATGTTTGACCGTTTGGCGGAAATTGAACAGAGATATATGGATTTGGCGGACCAGGTCAACGACCCTGATATCATTGCCAATCAGACAGAATGGCGGCGGTTGATGAAGGAATACAGCGATTTGACGCCGATTGTGGAAAAATACCGGGAATACAGGGAAACCAAAAACGCCATAGCAGAAGGAACAGAGCTTTTGGGTGAAAAGCTTGAGGATGATTTTCGAGAACTGGTAAAGGAAGAGCTTTCGGAAAATAAAGAACGGTTTGAAACTCTGCAAAAGGAGATCATGCTACTACTCCTGCCGAAAGACCCGAATGATGAGAAAAATGTCATCGTGGAAATCCGCGGTGGTGCGGGCGGCGATGAAGCGGCATTGTTTGCAGGGGATTTATACCGGATGTACGCGCGGTATGCTGAACGCCGCCGCTGGAAAACTGAACTGATGAACACCAGTGAAAGTGATTTAGGCGGATTCAAAGAGGTTTCCTTCATGATAACCGGCAAGGGAGCGTATTCCCGCCTGAAATACGAAAGCGGCGTACACAGAGTACAGAGGATTCCCGCAACAGAAAGCGGCGGACGAATCCACACCTCCACCGTAACAGTTGCTGTGCTGCCGGAAGCGGAGGAGGTCGATGTGCATATTGATATGAACGATGTGCGCGTAGATGTGTTCCGCGCTTCGGGCAACGGCGGGCAATGTGTCAATACAACAGATTCTGCCGTCCGTATGACACACCTGCCGACAGGCATTGTAGTATCCTGCCAGAATGAAAAATCTCAGCTGAAAAATAAAGAACAGGCGTTAAAGGTGCTGTATGCCCGCGTATATGAACGGGAACGTCAGGCGCATGACGCGGCTATCTCCGCAGACCGTCGGGCACAAGTCGGCACAGGTGACAGGAGCGAGCGCATCCGCACATATAATTTCCCGCAGGGGCGGGTAACAGACCACCGTATTGGTCTGACGCTGCATAAAATTGATTCCATTCTGGACGGAGAGCTGGACGAAGTCATGGACGCACTGATTACAACAGAGCAAATGACAAAATTACAGGAAGGGTGATATCATGCGGAAAAAAGCATTTCTCTTTTGGTTTACAGCTTCGGCGGCGGTAATGCTCCTGCTGCCATGGCTTGCCGTAACTTTCGGGAATGCCGATACGGGAATGGGCATAACTCTTGCACTGTTTTTTGCTGTTGACCCTGCGTATTCTGTCCTTGTGGGCATTTTTGCAGGAAAAGACGTCAGAAAAATGTGGAGCCTGCCAATTATTTCGGCAGCCCTGTTCCTGCCTGGCGCATGGATATTCCTTGCAGGAAATGAAACGTCGTTTTTCCTGTACGCAGGCGTTTATCTGGCTTTGGGAATCGCGGCAATGCTGGTTTCCTGCTTCGCATATCATAAAATCAGGCAGTAATACCCAAAATACAAAAGGCTGTATGGACATTTTCATCCATACAACCTTTTTTTCATTTCTATTTCTTATTCGTTGTCTACTTTATACATATGCTTGATAAGGTCCAGAGCCTTGTTGCTATAACCCCATTCATTATCATACCAGCAGACCAGTTTTACAAAGTGGTCGTTCAGCGCGATACCAGCCTTTGCGTCAAAGATAGAAGTATGTGCATCGCTCAGGAAGTCGCTGGAAACAACGTCATCTTCCGTATAATCCATGATGCCCTTCATTTCGTTTTCACAAGCGCGCTTTACAGCGTTCTTAATATCTTCGTAGGTTGCTGCCTTTTCCAGACGGCAGGTCAGGTCTACAACAGAAACGTCGATAGTCGGCACGCGGAAGGACATACCTGTCAGCTTGCCATTCAGCTCAGGGATTACCTTGCCGACAGCCTTTGCCGCACCTGTGCTGGAAGGGATAATATTTGCGGAAGCCGCACGGCCGCCTCTCCAGTCTTTTTTGGAAGGACCATCTACTGTTTTCTGTGTTGCCGTAATGGAATGAACTGTTGTCATCAGACCTTCCACAACGCCAAAGTTGTCATGGATAACCTTTGTCAGCGGTGCAAGGCAGTTAGTTGTGCAGGACGCATTGGATACGATATTCATATCCTTTGTATATGTGTTGTTGTTAACGCCCATAACGAACATCGGTGCATCTGCGGAAGGTGCGGAAATGATAACCTTTTTCGCACCGCCTTCAAAATGCGCGGATGCTTTATCCATCGTTGTAAACAGGCCTGTGGATTCCAGAATATATTCCGCACCGGTTTCCTTCCAGGGAATGTCCTTGGGATCCATCATGTTGTATACCGTTACTGTATGCCCATTGACTACCAGCTTGCCATTCTCGTTTTTCATTTCACCGCTGAAACGGCTGTGCGCGGAATCGTATTTCAGCATATACATCATATAATCTACGTCAATGAACGGATCATTTACCGCAACAATCTCTACATCGCCCCGCTCCAACGCCGCTCTGAAAAACAACCGTCCAATACGGCCAAAACCATTGATACCTACTTTAAGCATGAAAAATTCCTCCTCATTGTTTTAATATTATGTGGGACACTTTCCATATTGGCATTCCAAAAATGTCCTATTGGTTATAGTATACCACAAAAAAAAATTTCCACAACATAAAACTGAAAATTTTTTTCATTTTTTTGGAAAAACAACTCTCTGCAAAAATCCCTTTATCAATAAAGAAAGAAAAAGCAGGCACGGAACAGCATCATGGATTCCCATGCGCCGTCCGGCCTGTTTCTTTATGGAGAACAGAAGCGGCAGCGCACCTGCCTCCATTGTCCCCATTCCTTTGCTGTTTTATGCGCGCTTAGTATTCATCATTCTGAAACATGTCAATAATACTCAGCGTCAGAAGTGCCGCAGATACTGCAAACGACACTGCGCTGACAACCAAACGAGATATCTTCATTTTCTTTCCCCTCCCTCTTTGAAAGTCTTGCAAAATTCCCCGAATTGGACTATCATAGAAACGGGGAAATGGTTCCAAAACAAACCATGTTTTGCAGGCTCCCCGCCGTTTGCAATATTTTATCATGTTCACAGTAAGATGTAAAGATGAATACTCCGCGGCATTTGCGGCACCGCCGTATTTTTCCGCTGGGATATATACAGGGTACATCCGCCCTGAGGAAATTTTATAAGACAGGAGTGTTTTTTATGTTATTTGGAGTTTCCGCCGTATCGAAAGAGTTGAATTTCCGTCAGAACACAATGTGCCAGAAATGCGGGAAATACAGCAGCGTTTCCGTTTACATGATGTATTCCACATTCAGCATTTTTGCCCCGCTTTTCAAATGGGGAAAGAAATACTACGCTGTTTCTGACTGCTGTGATATGGTCTTTTCCATCAGTCCCGAAGCGGGGCAGGCCATTGAGCGCGGCGAAGAAACGCAGCTCTGGAAACAGGATATGCAGATTGTGGGACGTGCCTCTCACTGCCAGAAATGCGGGTTCCCCTTAACGCCCGGACAGCAGACCTGCCCGAAATGCCACACAAAGCTGTAAAGGAAAACTCTCTGGATTTTTCAGCAGAACGCGCTCTGTACTTACATTATTATCACTCAGTCAGGCGTCCCGCCCCGCCGCACAGCCTTGCGGCAGAGTGGGACGTCTGCGTATTTTCCTTACTTATTCCATTGCCCGCCGCATCCGCAGCAATGTCTTTTTCTCAATACGTGAAACCTGTACCTGTGATATGCCAATTTCCTTTGCCACATCCGCCTGTGTCCTGTCCTGAAAATATCGCATTAAAATTATCTGGCGTTCTTTTTCCTCTAATGTTCCCATCGCCTCTTTCAGTGAAAGCCTGTCCAGCATTTTCTCATTCTCTGTTGTATCCGAAAGCTTGTCAATCAGCCGCAGAGGCGCCTCCTCCCCGCCTCCTGCCGCCGCATACAGGCTTTCTACTTCCCGCCCTGCCTCCAGCGCAAGAACCACTTCCTCCGGTTCCACTTCTAAGGCCTCCGCAAGTTCCTGCATCGTCATCTCGCGGTTTTCTTCCAGCATTGCTTTCTCCTGCAAGCGTTTTGCCCGAAATGCCAGCTCCTTCAGGCTCCGACTGACCTTTACCGCTCCATCGTCCCGTAGAAAACGCCGAATCTCCCCCATCACCATCGGTACTGCGTATGTCGAAAATTTTACATCAAAAGCAAAATCGAATTTCTCAATGCATTTCAGCAGGCCAATCGCCCCAATCTGGTACAAATCTTCCTGCTCCGCGCCGCGCCCCTTGAACCGGCGCACAACACTCCATATCAGCCCTGAGTTTTCCCGCAGCAGAATATCTTTCGCCTCCTGGTCGCCCTGCTGTGCCTTCTGAATGAGTGTAAATGTATGCTCCATTCCGCTCACCTCATTCTTCAGAGAGTGTTTTTTCCATATAAACCCGTGTGCCTTCGCCCACTACGCTCTCTACCCGCATATTTTCCATAAAGGTTTCCATGATTGTAAATCCCATGCCGGAGCGTTCCAGTTCCGGCTTGGAGGTATACAACGGTTCACGTGCCTGTGCAACGTCCTCAATGCCGCGTCCCTGGTCCGCAACCTCTATGTAAACCTTCCGCTCCTGATATGCGCAGTACAGCTCTACCATGCCCTCCCGCCGTTCGTAGCCGTGGATGATAGCATTCGTTACCGCTTCCGATACCGCGGTCTTGATATCTGTGATTTCCGAAACCGTAGGGTCAAGCTGTGAAAAAAAGCCTGCCGCAAACAGCCGCGCAAAGCTCTCATTTTCCGATACTGCCGTAAAAAATACCCTTGCTTCGTTCTCCGGCCTCATTCCGCCTCCCTCCCTTCCACATAGGCAAGCGCGGCTTTCAGCTCATCATAATCCGGCAGCAGCCGCCCCAGACCGGAAAGGGCAATGATATCCGCGACCTTCGGGGATGCGCAGGCAATGGCAACACGCCCGCCCAGGCTCTGTATCTGTTTGTACCGCCCAATCATCATGCCGATTCCGGAGCTGTCCATAAAGGTCACCTCCCGAAAACAGAAAATAATATTCTTCCCGCTGATTTGTTCCAGGGCCCTGTCAATCTTCAGGCGGAGTTCGCCTGAAGTATGATGGTCAATTTCTCCTGAGATATGGGCAATCAGCGTCTGATTCCTTTTTGTAAAACGCAGTTCCATCTCGTTTCCTCCTTCCAATTACGCTAATAACACTATACCTGATTTTAGAAGCGTCCCACGTTTTTTCCTCCGCAAGTTACGGCAGGATATGCCACGTCCTGAAAAAAAAGGACAGAATCATTCCTGTTCAGACACGCACAGACAACGGCGCCGCATCATAAAATGAATAAAAACCTGAAAACCTTGAGGACTTTGCCCTCAAACTCTCTCAAGCCTGTCAGTACTTTGCCTGCGGCGTCCGGACTTCTTTCCGGTACCTGTTGAAAAAGGCTTGACCCCAAATTTTATTTTCAATCGTTAAAATGGGGCAAGGGCTGAAAACCCTTGCAGGGTGCGGGACAGCGTCCCACGGTTTTTCCACAGGAGGTGCGTCTGTGTTCCCTTTTCTTATCGCTATCCCGCTTCTGACGGCGTTTTCCTCGTCCGGCTCCTTCCCCAAGCCCCTCTCGCGGGAGGAGGAGCAACGCTGCCTGCAGCAGTTTTTGAATGGCACAGAGGAAGAACGCGAAGCCGCAAAGCGGGAACTGATACTGCACAATCTCAGACTGGTAGCGCATATCGCCAAAAAATACGCCAGCCCGCAAAGGGACCAGGAGGAATTGATTTCCATTGGCATTGTCGGGCTGATTAAGGCAATCCTTTCCTATAACGCAGAAAAAAGCATCCGTCTGGCAACCTATGCTTCCCGATGCATCGAAAATGAAATTCTGATGTCGCTGCGGTATACAAAGAAATTCCAGAATGACGTTTCGCTTCATGAACCAATCGGCACAGACCGCGACGGAAACGAGCTTGTCATGCTGGATGTCATCAATGTCGAACTGCCGGATTTCGCCGACCAGCTGGATTTTTCCATTCAATCGCAGAAAATGCTGCGTGCCGTTCGCGAACGGCTGACCCCAAGGGAGCGGCTCGTTATCTGTCTGCGGTATGGCCTATGGAATCAGGATGTGCTGACCCAGCAGGAAATCGCCGGAAAACTCGGCATATCGCGCTCCTATGTTTCACGCATTGAAAAAAAAGCGTTGAAAAAACTCAACGCCGCTTTAGAGGAATAAACAGGGCTCTGCCCTGCTACATAGCTTTTTTCCCAAAAGAAAAAAGCAGGCTTTTTCACCCGCTTCTTATCTTATTCATATTTCTTATCTCGTGATTATCCTTTTTCCAGAAAATGATTCCCTTCCGCAATCATACGCAGCATTCTCTTGAGTATCGCGGTTTCCTCCGCAGAAAAGCATTTCAAGACTTCCTCATTCACCTCATCTATAATTTTAGAAATCGGCTCCTGTAAGCTTTTTCCCTTTTCCGTTGGAATTACGCGCACCTCGCGCCTGTCCTCTCGATTTGTCACCCTGTCAATCAGACCTTTTTTCTGCATCCTGTCCAACACACCCGAAATAGTCGAGGTTTCCAGACAGAGTATTTCCGAAATCTGTTTCGGCGTGGCAAATTCCCTCTGCCAGAGGCAGCTTAAAATACCATACTGCGATGGCGTAATGTCATAAGGCGCAAGCTTTGTATTCAGATATTGAAAAACCGTATGCTGCGAAGTCGTCAGCAGATAGTTGATACATTGTGTCAGTTCCATAGCTTCTTCCCTTTTCTTTTTACTGCCCCTGAGATTCTTCCAAAGGCGTTTCTTTGCGCAGCATATCAAATTTTTTCACCGGACGCTCAAAGCGTACCCGCAGAATCTCCTGCGGATGTGGTGCGGAATCGACCTTTTCGCCCGCCTCATTCCAAATCTCCGTGACCTTTACAGCAAAAGAATCGCCTTCCGCCGGCATGACTTCAATCTCGTCCCCAACAGAAAATTTATTCCTCTGCTCCACAACAGCCAGCCCCGTTTTTTCGTCCCAATCCTTCTGCACCATACCAATGAAATCATATTCGCGGATATAGGAATTATTGGTGTAGACCTGCTGGTTGCCATCCGGCTTGCCATAATAAAACGCTGTTGTATACGCCCTGTGGCTCGCCTTGGAAACCTCCTCCAAATAATATGGCACGCGTTCCTGATAGCGTTCCGGGTCGTTGTAAAAATCGTCTATCGCCTGACGGTACGCCTTTACCACCGTTCCCACATAAAACGGCGTTTTTATGCGTCCCTCGATTTTCAGGCTGTATACTCCCGCTTCTGCCAGTTCGGGGATATGCTCAATCATACAGAGGTCTTTGGAATTATAGATATATGTCCCGCGTTCGTCCTCCTCAATTGCCATATATTCCCCCGGCCTTGTTTCCTCCACCAGATGATATTTCCAGCGGCAGGGATGGGCGCATGCCCCACGGTTCGCGTCCCTTCCGCTGAGGTAGTTACTCAACAGGCAGCGTCCGGAATAGGAAATACACATCGCACCATGCACAAAAGCCTCGATTTCCATATCCGAAGGGATTTTATCACGCATCGTGCGGATTTCGCTCAAAGAAAGCTCCCGCGCCACAACAACGCGTTTCGCACCCAAGCCATACCACGCCCGCGCGCTTTGGTAATTGGTGTTGTTCGCCTGCGTGGAAACGTGCAGCTCCATATTCGGCACAGCCTCCCGCGCAACGGAAAACACGCCCAAATCCGAAATAATCAGCGCATCCGCGCCCATGCGTTCCACCGTCCGGAAGTACTCTGCCATGCCTTCAAAATCGGCGTTATGTGCAAAAATATTTGCGGTAATATAGACTTTTACACCGTGCGCATGTGCAAACGCAATGCCCTCCGCCATATCCTCCGCAGTAAAGTTTTTTGCCTTTGCCCGCAGACCGTAAGCCTCCCCGCCGATATAAACCGCGTCCGCGCCGTATAGCACCGCGATTTTCAGTTTTTCCAAATCCCCGGCCGGCGCAAGCAGCTCCAGCCGTTTCTTCTTTTCTGTTTCCATGCTGTTTATTCTCCTTCGGTTTCCTTCTTCTTATAGCAAAGAGCCATGCCGTCCCCAATAGGAATGATGGACGTTTCCAAAGCATCGTGATGCGTGATGTCCCAAATAAAATTTCGCATACGCTTGTGTATCGTGCGCTGTCTGCGGGGCACGCTGAAACGGCTTTCCGCAATTGTCCCGCCCTGTAAAACGTCATCGACCACCAGAAGCCCGCCCACAGGCAGAAGCCGGAGACAATGCGGCAGGAAGCTGCCATACTGTCCCTTTGCGGCGTCCAGAAAAATCATATCGTATGTTCCATTCAGCGATGGAAGGATATCTGCCGCATCGCCCTCCAATATTTTTATTTTGTCCTCCAGACCCATGCGCTGGATATTCACCCTTGCATCTTTGAGCATCACCTCAAAGCGGTCAATAGTCGTCACAGTGCCGTCCTCCGGCAAATAGCGGCATATCAGACCGGCAGAAAAGCCGACTGCGGTACCGATTTCCAGAACATGCTTTGGTTTCTGCATGGTCAGCAGCACGCTCAGGAGCCGCGCTGTTTCCAGCGGGATAATCGGCACTTCCGCAGCCAATGCCTCACGCTGGATTTCTCCCAGTATACCATCGTACATCGGCTGAACCGTCCGCAGATATGCATTCATTGTATCATTCGTCACATAATTCATCGTTTTCTCCTGTTAAAACCTTGGGGTCTTTGCCCCCAATCCCCCGCCAGCCCTTTGAAGAGGGCTGGACCCTAAACTGTATTGGGCAAAACCGGCGTTTTGCCTGACGCTGGACAAGGCTACAGTTTCCGTCCAGAAAAGCCGCCTGCTCCGTGTTCTGCACGCCGTCAATGGACGGAGCTTTCTTTATTGTTTACTGCAGGCTTGCCTGATATGCCTCTTTCGCAGCAAGAAAATCGTCATATGTTTCGCAGTAAACATGATTATTTTTGCCCTGCGCCTCCAGCACATAATACAGATAATTATGGCTTTCCGGCTTTACTGCCGCCTCAATGGAGGGTTCGCCCGGGTTGGAAATCGGTCCCAGCGGGAGCCCTGTATTTTTCCGGGTATTATATGGAGAATCTGTATTCAAATCCTCCGCTGTCAATTCGCCGCCTGTTTTGCCCACAGCATACAGCACTGTCGCGTCAATACCAAGGGCCATTCCATCCTGTTTCAGGCGGTTATAGATTACCCCTGCCGCGCGCTGGCGTTCCTCCGGCACATTGATCTCCTTTTCCACCATAGACGCAATCGTTACAATCTGATCCAGCGTATATTCACTTGCTTCAATATCGCTCTTATATTTCTTGTAAACCTTATCAAATTCCGTCAGCATCATATCTATCAGATCATGCGCCGTCATTTCGTCAGAAAGGAAATAGGTACTCGGGAACAGGTAGCCTTCCAGCCTGTATTCCCTGTCCGGCAGACCCTGCAAAAATTCATAATCAAACGTTCCAGTGTTACATTCGTCGATAAATTCCTGTACACTGCAAACCCCCGCTTCAAAAGCCCGTTCCGCAATCTGCTTTACTGTAAAGCCCTCCGGAATCGTGACCTTCCGCCGTTCCATTACAACGCCCGTCTGCAAAAGCTCCATAATCTGCGTTTTGGAAAGCCCTGTATCAATTTCGTAAGTCCCCTGGCGGTATGTCCCGTCAAAGCCATCCATTTTACTGGAAAGCCGGAAAAGAAATTTATTTTTTATCAGCTTGTTTTCCTTCAATATCTTCGCGATATCCCTTGTAGTTGCACCTTCCGGTATCGTGACCGTCACAAGCTGTCCCGTCAGGTTGACCGGCTCGTCTTCAGAACTCATCATATTTTTCATAAACCGGAACGCCAAAAAGCCAATCAGCAGCGCAATCAGCAGTATGATAAAAATTTTCACTATACCACTCATTCGCCGCTTTTTGCGGCGTTTTCTGCGCCGGTCCGCAGGGGCGGGCTGTCCATTCGGCTGCCTCGGCGGGCGTTCCCCACTGTGTGGGCGTGCCTCTGCCGCCCTTCTCCGGCTGGATTCCGGGTATCTTGTATTGTATTCCCGTTCCTGTCTGCCAGACTCCGGATGCCTTGTATTGTAGAGCCGTTCCTGCCGCGCAGGTTCAGGGTGTCTTGTGTTGTAGAGCCGTTCCTCTCGCGCCGACTCCGGGTGCCTTGTATTATAGAGCCGTTCCTGTCGTGCGGATTCCGGATATCTTGTATTATATTCCCGTTCCTGTCTGCCGTATGGCTCCCGCTCCGAATAGTCTGTCCTTCCACTGCTCGAATATCTCTTTCTTTCACTGTAATCCTGCTCCGAATAGCCCGTTCTTCTGCCGTATCCATATTCCTGTTCCGGTTCTCCGGAGCCTCTTCTTCCCCCGTCATATCTTTCGTCCATTTCAACCATCGCTCCTTTCATTCGTGCTGCCGCCTTTATCCCACAGAGGAACGCCCTCCCCCGCCGGCTCTGCGATGCCTGAGCCAGAGCGGAAAATTCGGAGTTTCTTTACTGAGTATTCCCAAATTTCTCCGCTGGTTTTTAAGGATTTTATCAAACTGATATTATTATACAATTTTCTTTCTTTTCATACAACCTTTTCTTTTCTTGTTTCCAATATTTAATAAATGCTGATTTTCCTTGATATTTCGGCATTTTCTCGATTTTTTGATTTCATTAAGTGTAGCAAATTATGATCTATTTCAGTATAATTTGGTACAAGAATGGTGTAAATTTTGGTGTAAATCTATTTGCATTAATTTGTATATTCACAAGTATTCAGTAATACATCTCTCATTGATTTCATCGCAACATCGCTTGACATATGTGTATAAATATCCAATGTTGTTTTAACATTCTTGTGACCCATAATATACTGTAAAGATTTTATATCAATTCCACGTTCAATCATCCTTGTACAAAATGTGTGTCGCATAGAATGAGGCGTTATGGCAGGGATTTTATCGTGATGAAATTGGTTATACAAATTAACAGCATCTGATATACTTTTGTTAAGCATACAATAAGTTACAATTTTTGATTTTTTGTGTGATTTTAGAAGAAATTTTGAATAGCCATCTATAATAATTTCAATAGGTGTTTCCTCATCTCTCCTTTTTATCAAATTCAAAAATGAAACATATGCTTTATCAGAAATATATATCTCTCGCTTTCCTGCTTCTGTTTTTAGTGTATCGATTCTGAGTGGTGTGTTAGCGACATTATTGCGAGAACACAGCTGATGGTTTATGCTTAGTTCCCTATTCTTCAAATCAATATCATCTAATGTAAGACCCAAAAGTTCTCCAACGCGAATACCTGTTTCTAACATTATGACAAATATGTCATAATACCACTGTATCTTCTTTGTATTCTTCACAAATTCCAAAAATTCTGTTTCTTGATTTTGTGATAAAATAGCTTTTTCTTTGTAATTTGAAGGCAAAAAATCCAACTTAATATCGCATGGGTTTTTACGTATCCAATCATCTTGTAAAGCAATATTAAAACAAAGTTTCAAAACACAATGATAAAATTGAATTCTTTCTTTGTGGATACCTGCGTTGTATAAACTTAAGTAAAATTCTTTGATATGAGAAGATTTCACTTTATTTATTTTCATTTTTGCAATTGGATACTTGCTGATGACGTTGATACCATATCGCATTTTTTGTGTAGTAGATTGCTTCCATTTTTTATTGCTTTCAAAATATATTTTTAGTAACTCTAAAACAAACATATTTCCATTATTAATAGATAACCCATCATCAATATCTTTTTGAAGTTGTTTTTCCTTTACACGCAATTCTTTTAATGTCGGCGCATATATGGTATGCCTTTTACCATAGCCATCACTACATCGATACATATAGTTACCATCTTTACGCTGGCTTTCTCCAGTGAACAAATTCCTGCCCTTATTATCTTTTCTCTTTTCAGCCATACAAATTCGCTCCTCTCTCCTGCCGAAAAGAGCCTTAATGTGATAAAACATATTTTACCACATCAAGGCTGCAATTACAAATTCCTCGTCAAATTACATTTATCTGATTTATCTCTTTTTCAAAAAGTTCTCTTTTCAGCAAAGCCTTGTTGCCATTCCAGAGAAGATAATCTGCCCTTGGGTTGCTTCTGATTATCTCCCGCAGTTTCTTTTCTCCGATATTAAAATATTCTGCCGCTTCAAATACTGTCAGCGCATACTTTTTCCAGATAGGAACTTTATTGTTTTCCAGTGCTTCCAATACCTCCTCTGTTCTCTCCACTCAATTGGTCAACTTCCTCAAATTCAATTTGTGGTTGATGTTTCATTACCCTAAACTGACAGATGCGGTCATTTATATGGATTTCTGTATCTCTCAACGCATACGCTGGAAAATGCCATTGATCGCCATTACCGCAATATGTCTCATCAATCAACCCCATATGATTTGTTTGAATCACACCAAAATTTTTAAATGTTGAACTCCTCGGAAGAATATGCGCTTCATAGCCCTTCGGCAGCTGCATAGCAACGCCAAGTGGGATCAACTTATATTCACCTGCTTTTAACGTAACATCCTCTGCTGCTCTCAAGTCAATCCAATCGGATTTCCTATCAATGTATCTCAATTTTTCAATTTTATCTGTAAAATACTTAATTTTAATATCCATGTTTCTTTCTCCTTTGTTGTTTCTCTTATGAACTTCATTTATCTTCTTATCAGCAGTAAAATCTTCCGCGATTTGATATTTGGGTATAATCTTTGGCAAGCCACTTGTGTAGAATAGATTTTCCCATGATTTTTTATTTTTGAATATCTCTTTTGACAAAGCACCTGCTGACTTTTTTCTTTTTAATTCAGTAATAGTGCCAATGGTTTCTATGTCTTCTTCTTTAGGGATTTGAACATTATGTGTTTCACAAATACGGCAATTATAGTACCAACGATATGCGTCATTTATTTCTTTTAATACTGGATAGTTTGTTCCTCTTATTCCTATCCAAAAATCATCGTCAATCAAAAATTTACCAGTTTGGCTATGATATTCACCTTGTATAAGATATAACATTTTTTGCAAATGGCTTAATGTAACTGATTTTCCTTCCCTGCAACATTTATCAATTATGTATTTTGCTAAGTTTAGCCCCTTTAAATTTTTGCTCCTTTGATTTATCCGTAAATTTTATGTTCCTGAACAACGAAAGCATTTAATACATTTTGCAGAAGTGCCAAACGTGTCAGCAAACCAACCCCGCCTGGAACTGGCGTACAAAAACCTGTTACTTGTTTCACATCATCATAATCTACATCTCCGCACATCTTACCATTATTATCAAAGTTAATCCCTACATCAATAACAACAGCATTTGGCTTCACATATCTCCGATCGATAAATTTTGCTTTTCCAACAGCAACAACCAGAATATCTGCCATTGAAGTAATCTGCTCTAAATTATTTGTCTTACTATGGCAAACTGTCACAGTTGCATCATTATCCAGTATTGTTTTTGCTAACGGTTTCCCAACCAGTTCACTTCTTCCGACAATAACACAGTGATACCCTGCAAAGTTTTCGCCATTCGGAGAAAGGTAACTCATAATTCCCTGCGCTGTACAAGGAGTGTGCTTGCTGTCTTTTCTGAATCCATCAACATCTTTTTCTTTTGGAATCAGATTTATGATATTATCCCAAACATTTTCAAGATGACATGGTAACGGCTTCTGAATAATCACTCCATGTACATCATTCATATTTGAAATTTTAGCAACTTCATCTGAAAATTCTGTTTCGGAAATACCCTCTTCATATTTTAAGTAAATTGTCCTAATCCCAACCTCATCACAATCCGAGATTTTCCCTTTTATGTACCTGTTAGATGCAGGGTTGTCCCCTACTTGAATAATCGCAAGTGTTGGAATTTTTCTGTCAGCATAGTTTTCACAAATATCTTTACATATAGTCTTTTCCTTTTCAACAAATTCCTTTATATCCTCTTTACTGCAAAATAAATGTGACATTATATCTCCTTTCGCATTATTTACTTGTAATCTGATGTAAAAATGGCAGTGCTATCGGTCTGCCAGTCCGTCTGATTGGTTACAGAGTGTCAGCGTATTGATATTATCTCACTGTTCCACAAAAGATTTTTATCTTTACCAAATTTAAAGGATTGACATTAAATAGCAATATATATAGATATGCTTACAATGGTTTATACTCACTTTTAGACGTTACAACTGCCGTGCCTGCCCCTTGAACCGTCACCCATCCATGCTCCATTCTAGCTTCCGCTTCTTTCATATCAATCAATTCTCTTGTAATGCTACCAGCGATTACCTTGTTTGCTTCGGCTTCAGCCTGTGCTTTTGTTAAAGTAATGTCAGCCTCGTTTTTTGCTTTAATCAGCGCAGTTTCGGCTTCAACCCTTGCTGTTTCCTGTTCCGCCTGAGCCTGTTGTTTCTTTTGCAAAGCTGTTACACGGTTATCAATAGTTTGCTGGAGTTGTGCGTCTGGATGTACGTCAATAATGCTTGCATCAATCACTTGGATACCATATGCGTCAGAGAATTCTTTTGCAAGATAATCTGTGATTTTGTTGTTAATTTCGCTACGGTTCCCAGAATAAATGTCCATCATGGAGTAATCTGTTGTTACCTCCGAAATTTTAGATTTCAAAACAGTTTTTACACGGTTATTTACAATATCCTCACCACTCATACCTCGGAATTTCTTATATGTATCTACCAAATCTTCCTGAATGAATTTATAGGACATCTGGAAACTTACAGAAATGCTTGCATCGTCCGCAGTAGATACATTGAAACTCTCATCCGTTTCACTTCCATCCCGTTCGTCTTTAGAAAGAATCAGCTGCTCGTTGCTCACTGTAAACTCCTTTACCTTTACCGTAGGCGACACAATGTGCCAGCCTTGAGAAAGCACCTCATCTTTCACGCCGCCATTCATAGAATACTGCACGCCGTTATAGCCATTCGGAATACGCTCAGTACAAATTCCAACACACAAAATTGTGCAAATCAAAATCACTGCAAAACTTACACCACCAATTAACCCTTTTTTCATTTTTCATCTTCTCCTTCTTCTTTATTGTCTTCTTCGTTTAAAATTTCTCTTGTATCATCCATAATTCTGTAAAGCCATTTCCCAAATGGTTTGAACAAAATTGATAATCCAAACCAAATGATTATTGTAGCTAGAATTACAAGAAACCAAAATACTGGATTCATTCTTTAACCTCCTATTGCAATCAAAACAGGTTTTACAATCCACGAATCGATCAAAATAATGCCTGTCCCAGATAAAATCATGATCATCATAATTCGTTTTATGTCCTTAAATTCCATACTGTTGCAATTGTATGTATCACAACTAAATTGATATAATACGAGTGCGACAACAATCAAAATAATACCTAAAATACTTGCCATTTTATCTACCTACCTTTAATAGAATATTTTTAATTTCAAAAAAATACTGCCTTAAATGTTCCTCAAAATCCTCTTTTGTGATCCATTGCATACTATGCGGTATATCATTTATAGAATAGAAATAGTTTTTTTCGATGATATATGAATTTTCACCATTACAATCCCTTTCAGTAGTAAATAGCCAACATCCAATACTTCTGGTTTTTTCGTTATATGTATCAAACATCAAATATTCAGCATCATCACGTAAAACCATGTAATACTCGCCCTGGAGATTTATCAGATTTTCTCTGTTGATCTTATCTTTCAGCCTATTTTTTTCTTCTATATTTTTTTGTATTATTATTTCTAATTCATCAAACCTTTCTTTATCATTCATATAACATCACCTCTCTGGTGGGCAGGTTTTTACCCCTGCCTATACAAAATAATCTTTCCGTATTTCAAAGTTTTTTGAACGTCTATAACACGTTGGTTTGTACTGCCAGCATATGGATAATTTATATCTGCCAAATGTTTTACGAATTTTCCATCTACTAAAACATCTATATGGCGCAACAAATCATTTCCAATATTTCTTGTCACATTGAAGTCATCTGTCGTTACGCTTCCTTCGTGAATATATATTTGTTCAAAAGTATATCCCGAGTAAATCCAGATTGTTTTATTCGGAAATTGTGTTTTGATTTCTCTACACAAGTTATACACTGTCAAAATATTATCCGGATGTAATGGGTCGCCGCCAGAAATGGTAAGTCCGCTAATATAATCGTGTTTCATTTCGTTTATGATTTCTGTCTTAGCATCAATATCAAATTCTATTCCGCTACTTGGGTCGTGCGTTTGCGGGTTATGGCATCCATCGCAATGATTGCTACAACCAGAAACAAATAATACCACACGCAGCCCGCTGCCATTTCTCATATCATCATGAAGAATGTCATGATAATTCATTACATGCTCACCCGCTCTTTCAGTTCTGCGTTTTTTGCAGCATTATATCTAGTGTCACCATGGACTCTCGTGTACCCAAGGTATCCGTTCATCCTGTCAATTTTAGTGATCAAGCTGCTCCCGCATTTAGGGCAAACGTCCATTTCCAATTCTTCGTATCCGCATTCTTCACAGTATGCCAGAGAAAGGTTGATACCTTCATAAAAACCCATATCCATAGCTCTTCTTACAAGTGTTCGGATTGCCTCTTTGTTATAATTTATAGGGTATCTACAATATTGGATTTTTCCGCCATTAAACAAATTCCAGAAACGCCCCTCAAGATTTTGTTTTTCAATCGGTGTAATATCTTCCCAAACACCACAATGAAAAGAGTTACTTACATATGGTCTATCAGAAACACCTTCAATAATGCCATATTTTTTACGAAATTGCTCTATTTGCAATCCACATAAGGATTCTGCCGTTATACCCTCGGTTTCCCGATATTTATTAGGGGACTAGACTATATTATGTTCTCTATAATAGAGAACCCTCATCTTTCGATTTAAACTGGACTTAATCGGAACATTGCCAGTACCTAACATCTAGGCTCTACTCTACTCGCTTCGTGTAAATTTCACCTTATTCTATTATTTTTATAATAGTGCTTTCGATAGTCGTTAGAAATCATTGACTGTTTGCTATTTTCATTATTTATAGATTTATACAGAAAACTTCAAATTTTTTGTTCCTGTAAATTTCAAATATTCTTCTTTAGATATACTTTTAAAATAATAACCTTTTCTTCCTTTTGTGTTTTTGTCAATCATTTTTGCAATATTATTTTTACTATAACCTTCAATGCATCTTGCGGCTTGGCTAATAGAACCATACATTGAAACAAAATTATCATTATTTTTATATACAGATACTGGTTTAGATTGACTATCAGATATACCTATATCATTCTTAGCCAATTGATCATCAAATGCCTTTTTGGTATTTTCGCTTGTATTAGTCCAATATAGATTGCTTAAATCAAAATTTGATTTATCATTATCTTTATGCCCAACTATGTCATACTCATTTGGTTTTGGATTACTAATAAAAGCTTGAGCTAAAAGTCTATGTAATCTTCTACTCCTATTTTTTCCATCCTTACATGTTATTCCAATATAAACATATCCGTTATGTTTATTTATATTGAATTTTTTAGGATAAAACCAGTCTTCACCATAATCTTTATATACTTTTCCTGAAGGGGTAATATAATCAGTATTACTTTCTTCAATCAAAATCATTTTTTCTTGTATATCTTCTTTTTTTATTAAGTTTTTTAATAGTTTTCTTCTTGCTATGCAACATCACCTTCCATTTTGATTTTGTTTATAGCAAACAGTCAACAACTTACGGTATTATCTCTATCCTATAAGTTAATATAGGACTTTAGAATCTCTTACCAGCCTGCTTCGTCTTTTTTATATTGCTATCTGCATCTGCCTTGAGCAATAGTCTTATTCTGGCTATGACCGTTTAATGAGGTGTTTTCGACTTAATATCACTATTAAGCTGCCCACTTATGTTTAGGCGTTCCATAAATTGCATAAAGAATACCATCTTCTTCTTTAAATTCACTCACACGTTGATTAATATACTCCATAACCTCAATAGCAAACCCACCATCTTCTACAATTGATTTGCCATTATAAAGCTCTTGTAGCTCATTTAATGCTGTAATACCAAAGCTCATTGTCATAGGTTTCAAAATAGGTTTAATTTTATCATTTGGTTGCAAATAACCTCCATAAAATCCACCCATACAATATGCCAAAGGATTAGTGGATGCTTTCTTTTCGCCAAGATATTCATAAGTCTTGATATGGAGTTTCCTGATCAATTCAAGATAAAAATCAAGAACTTCATAAAAATCTTTATTCTCTTGCTTTGCTTTTGCCAAAATCATAGGTAAATGAAGGCTGATAGCACCAAGGTTAAAGCGGCCTTCAAAAACAGGCATATCATTTTCATCCGCTGGATACATTCCTCCGCGCTCATACCATGGAGAAAGCGATGCCCTGCAGCCCATCAGCGATACAACCTTCCCATACTTTTTATACATAGAAGGGATATATCCTTCTCCAGTCAAAGAAAGAAAATCTGGATACATTGCTTTGCTGGAACAATCTATTGCTGTTTCAAACAGGCTTTCCAATTTCTTACCTTTTCCATGTAAATTTTCATCATACAAAAACGTCAGCTTAGGGAACAATACCACTTTTCTAAATCCATCTTTTCCTTGCCCATTCATTCTTGTTTTCAATACCACTTCGCTTGCCATTACACCCCATCTTGAGGTATCAATACCAAAACTAATGGAAGTAAATGGGTAATCTCCTCTGGAACTTCCGACAGTGTTAAACCTCATCTCCCAAGATTGGAAGCCCTGCTCAAAATCACGTTTAACCTTCTTTGCCGCATATTCATCCGCTTTATCAAGGAAATGATTTTGTGATAACCCTTCTGTAAATCCGTCCGTAATCTCAAGATATTCTTTTTTATATTTTTCATAGGATTTTTCTGCATAAGGAGCAAGAAGGCTATCAACTCTTGGAATAGTAAAACCACCATATTGGCAGGCGGCTGCACTGATCGCAACATCACTGATCACATCAAATGCAACATCTAGTGTTTTAGGTTCGTTATACCACACATTACCCATCTCAAAACCACCGGCCAGCACCTCATCCATTCGGAACAAGCAGCAATTGACCGTATCGCGTCTTGCCGACATATCATGAATATAAATGTATCCATCCCGACAAGCCTGAAGTTCTTCTGTATTTAAAAAGAATTTTTTATAAAGTTCCTTGTTTAACTCATTATAAATCAGGCTGCGCTGTGTCGGAACCAATGCACTATCGCTGTTTGCATTATCTTTATCTCCAATGTACATAATAGACTGTGCTTTCTTATAAACTTCGTCCAGCATCTTTACAAAATCCTGTTTATAGTTTCTGTAATTACGGTAACTTGTCGCAACAGATGGATTTACTTTTTCCAATGCTGTTTCTACTGCATAATGCATTGTTGAAATTGGTACATCCTCTATTCCCAAATGTGTGATAATACTCAAAACATTTTCACAGATCTGTTCATCATCTTCTGTCGAAAGTCTAACCATTGCTCTCTCGGCAGATTTGCCCACAGCTACAATAATTTTTTGCTTATTAAATTTTTCTTTTGTTCCATCCTTCTTTATTACGTTCAATTACATTCCTCCAAACATGTGATTTTTCCATATATTTTCTGAATATCGCTCTTTAAGCATTTGTATGAATTATCATTTATATTCAACAATCCACAATCATAACATTTTCTTTGTATTTTATTTTGTCCGAAACAATTTTCACTCATGATTTGATAATAAATATTGTGATTTTTGCAGTATGCGATTTCAGACATACATCCTATACTAAACTGATAATCTCCAAATACCCACATTTCATCGCATTTTTCTAGCAGCCATAAACACATATTTAAACCTTTTTGATATGAAACATCATGATAAGCAAATGAGAAGGAATGGATCGGAGATATGAATAGAAAATCAGGAAACGTTTTTTGCAATTTTACAATAAGCCTTCCTATTATTCTTTGATTATTTTCATCTCCACCAAAAGGGTGAGAAATATAGATTATACTTTTGTACTTCATAACCACCTCATTTTGTAATAAATATGTGCTGCCATTTTAGCGACTGTATTACGTTCCATAACGAAAATATCGGGCTGCTTTTCGAAACCTGAAAATTCTTTTCTGTCATAGAAAATACGCCTAAGCGAATCAATAAATCCATCGCCACGCTTTACCATTCGATATAATCTGACAATCCAATTCACTTTTAAATATATTACTTTATATTGTTTTTCGCCATTGTAGTGATTTTGAAATGATTTTACTCCGCAGGGATCAATCACATAGACATCTGCTTCGTCACACTGCTCTTTTGTTGCACAATAATAATTGCCATGGTAATATGTTGTCGCAACCTTATTTTTCAGCATAACATAATCTTCATACGAAATAAAAACATGACCTTTTTCATTCTCTGTTCTTGGAGGACGTGTTGTGTAGCTTTCCAGCATCTTCATACCGTAATGTTTCTCAAGATACGTTGACAAATATGTCTTTCCCGATCCCGATTTACCTACAAGCAAAATCAATGGTTTAGCCATATATTGCCTTCATCCTTTCATAAAAATCCTCATTATATAGGGCATACCGTTCCTGAATATTTAAAAGATTCTCTTTCTGATATTTTTGTACAAATGCAGACCAAAAACCACATTCTTTAAATTCTGGACAACCACATCTATAAATACAATGCGGCACTAATACATCAGCCTCAAACGGGTTTGTCTTATGTAATGTGTATTTGAAGTTCTCACCATACGATCTTGCTTCTGGTGTTGCTGCATTACACAACCTCTTACGCCATGCATCAATAAGATTTTGCATATTGGCGTATCCATCAAAGGAAACAGGTGCCTCCTGTAGTTTTTCTCCTCTTGGAACAACATCTTTTAATCTGTCATTTCTTTGTGTGCTGATAAATTTTTCAAACTTATGCCTCGACCACTCAGTAGAAACCCAATACGGTATAGACTTCCATGTCCAGTCAAACTCTATCAGACGGATTGGAGAATGTTCTGAAATCAATAGCTGCCATTTGAATGCATCCGTTGCATTATTTTCAGTAAAATCTTTATTATCCGTTGTCCTGCAATGGTTTTTTACCCTTTTCCAATCATCTGCAATCCAGTTAAATACTGTTACAATATTTGTTTTCTGCATTTTAACCTCCTTTATCTTACTATCCATACATCAACATTTTTCTGTCTGCCAAGCTGAAACGCTTCAGAAGTTTTTTCTACAAATACATCAATCTTGTTTCCTTTTATAGCACCTCCAGTATCCTCTGCGTATCTTACTCCAAAACCATCTATTTCAATCATTGTTCCATATGGAATTAAAGATGGGTCAACCGCTACTGTTCTCCCAACAACAGGCATTACTCCTGTTGCTGTTGGTGAATAGGGAAATTGTTCTTTAGAATAGAATGTTAATTCAAACTTTCCGATATGTTCTTTTTCAATTTGCGATACAGCTTCTTCTGCATCGTAATTGGAAATTGTTACATATCCATCAAATGTTTGCGCAAAATCAATTCCTGTTCCTGCACATAATACATTTGATGTTAAAATTGCCGAAAAAATAATTGTTGTTAAAATGATAAATATATCTCTCCTTCCTGTATAAACTTCTATCTTTGCTTTATATCACCTTCTTTAGTTTCGTTATTTCGTATATTGTATTTGGTTTCTAACATATATACCCTTTTCTTCAAAGAACAAATTTCTGAAATAAATCTTCTTATCCAAGTACAAGCAAAGCATCCAAGGCCACACCACAAAATAATATCCACCCAAATAGGGATAAAAGATTGCATACCAATCATATGTTATTCACACCCTTATTATAAACTTGTCTAATTATCATTTAACTGCATTCGCTTGTTCAACAATCCATTTATACAGATTACAGCAACAGGGAATATGTAAGTTTTCTTTTTCATTTCTTGTGCGTTTCTCGTACCCATATATCTCCACAGGACAATTATCGCATTCAGTTAAACAACAAAATTGAATTGCTAATTCTTTAAGAGTTCGAATCGGTCTTTCCATATGTTTCTACCTCTTTCAATCTATCCACAGTAATTTTCACAGCTTTTTCGTTGATATCACATCCTATGTATTGTCTCCCCAATTCTTTAGCAACTACGCAGGTAGTACCTGAACCGCAGAAAAAATCTGCAACAATACCATTTGCAGGACAGCTTGAGTCGATTATTTTATACAATAATTCTTTTGGTTTTTGTGTTGAATAACCAACCCTCTCCGTTTTATCATTTTGCCCTAATATATTTATTCTCCATACATCATCCATTATTTTTCCGCGACTATCGTAATATTTCTCTTTTTCATATCCTCGCGGAGCTGTTTTAGAATATTCTTGCCTAATATATTGGCTATTTTCATTGAAATAATAATTATCCGATTTGCTGTATCGAAAAATTGTGTCGTGTCTCTTCCCGAAGTCTTTCTTTTTTCTTGGCGCAGAATTATACCACCAAATTATTTCATTTCTGAAATTGGCTTCGCCAAAAATTTTATCAAGTGCTATTTTTATATAATGTGACAAATTGCAATCACAATGTATATACAATAAGCCAGTAGGTTTCAATACTCTTTTCATTTCAAACAATCTTGGGGAATACCATTGAACCGCTTCTGATATGCTTCCTAAATTATCAATAAAATCATCATATTTTTTGCCTGTATTATATAAAATGTCATTGTAGATAAGATCTATGCTTTCATCCTCTAACTTCTGCAGCAAATCTAAATTGTCAGTTTTATATATAGTATTTACTTTTATTTTTTTACCCCCCTTATTTAATTATAACTTGGTTCACTTTTGTCAAATCTTACAGTTTCAAACACTGGAAATTGGATTGATATACCTCCATCCTTATTCTTTGTTTCTTCTTTATACTTCACAGTAATGATTTTACCAATTACGCCTTCAGGATTTTGCCAAATTCGTTTTCTATCTTCATCAGAAAATCCACTCCCAACATTAACTTTATTCCCCTTATAGTCACACACCAACGCTCCCAATGTTCCTCTGTTGCGTCCTGAACCTCCTTCTATGCCAATACACTTAATATCGCAAGATAAAAACTTTTTAACCTTTATCAAATTTTTAGTACGCTTGCATTCATAAGGTTCATCTAAATTGATAATAACGCCCTCCCAGTCATTTTCTTCAGCATAATCTAGCCACTTCCAGATTTCAGAATGATCTGTACCGGCATATAACTGATTTACAACCTCTATATTCTTACAGCAAACATCCTGCAATTGTAAATCAAATAGATTTAAGGCTTTTCTGCGATTTTTATACGTATTATGTGATTTGCCATTCCAAAATTCTTCTAGCGGAAACAAATCAAATACTACTAATTTTAAGTCCAGTTTATTTTCATCTTTACTCATCGCTATTCCAGTACCTTTTTGGAAAGATTCTGAGTCTGATAGCCCTTCGCTATTTTTATATAAAAGTTCACCATCAATGAAATAATTCTCATATCCCGTTTTCGTAATATCATTGATAATATGATCCAAGCCTATATATTCTTTTCCCTGTCTGGTCATACACTTATTGCCTACAAAAGCACATCTACAATTATGAACCGCATATCCATTTGCGAAATAAGTATGATTATTCTCAACTTCTATGTCATAAGCTCTATTGGATTTTCTTTCACTTGAATGGTTAAATTTAAGTTCTTCACTTAAAATAATTTTTTCTATTTTTCTTTCAATTAATTTATATTCCCCATAACATTTCGTCCAATCATAATCCTTAATATAGATAGTATCTCCTTTATATAAGGTTCCCGCCTCTTTCCACCCATCAGGAGTGAATATTTTATGATTTTTTGTTACTTGAATAAAATCTCTAAGGTTCCCTCTTTCTACGGCAGTTTCTATTTGCATCCATTCTGACCTATCTTTTAGTCCGTTATCAAATACATTTATTACTTTTTGTTTTGATATTTTTTTGGTATTTTCATTAAATGATAAAACTTCATCGCCTATAACTATATCTTTAATTTTCTTTTTTGTATTATCAGACATAGTAATATATGTATTTCCATCAAAACATCCGTTTAACTTTCTGGATATAGAAATCCATTCATTGCCTTTTAGTTTCACTTTATCAATCGGAGTACCAAGCATAACATCAAAGGTCGGAATAAGTCCATGAATGCACTTGTTCACTAATTTTGCATCAGCTCCAAGTTTTATACTTTTTGTGATCAATCCTCTAACAAAATCTTTTACTTCATTACTCATCATACAGCACCACGACTGTACATGTATTACATCTTCTTCTCTTCCTGTGTTGTGTTGCTTAATATAATTCAACAATCCTAAAAATTCACTATCAATATCATTATGTACCCAATCTGATGTTTGAACTGTAATTGAATCAAATTTCTTTTCTGCAATTCCTGTTGTTACATTTCCATCTAACAGGAACTTCAAACATTCCTTAAATAACTCGTTATCTTTGTTATTTGTAATGATTTTCTTTTTGTCATTTAGGCTACTTGTTTTCTGAATTTGCTTAAATAATTTTATAACTTCTAACAAACATACACTCCTTTCTTCAAAACAAACATTAATCTAATCCGATTATACTTCTATATTTTGTTATAGAAATCTTTTTCATTTTCATATCTATATATGCTTTTAAATTTGTTACATCATATAAGCTTGGCATATTATAAATATAATCACGGATTTTATTGACAGCACTTTTACTATCAATATGTTGTTTAGATTCGTCAACACAAACTTCGCCAATTAAACATTGGCTATTTCTAAAATTTTCTATTAGATAAATCAATTGTTTTTTTGATAGTTTTTTTAATGTTTCTTTCTCTCTTTTTGTCACTTTCTTCTCCTTTAAAATGCGATTTCAATACTATTTCTGCTCTAAACTTTCTGCATATTCCCTGATCTTATCTACATTACTTTTCTTTGCCATAATAGAAATTTCTACATATGAATCAACATTTTTCAAATACTCTTTTACAGCTTTAATATCTTCATCTAAATCTAAATCCTTTTCGTCACAAATATCTTTCACCTTATAATAAAGCCTGTCTCCATCTTCATTTAGATTCCAGTCACAATCTGCAACTTCATCTTCTGAATACACTTCTATGGAAAGATCCCCTTCTACTTCACTATGTTTACCATCCAACTCACCAACATAGATACCACTTGCATTTTCATTGTTTTCGGAATCGTACTCATTTAATTCTTCCTTAATTTTTTCATATAGATTTCTAGATATAACCACATCTTCTTCATAAGTAGCTCCACTATAATACGCCTCTGCATAAACATTTAATTTTACAATATCCATAGTCACATTCTCCTTTATTTTTTTCTTTGAAAGACTTGTTTCATTACCTCATTATTTATCAAAATCTACATTATTCAAAATTTGATATAACTCCCTAATAACTTTCGCATCATATAAAGCATTGTGCTTTTCGCCACTAACTGTGTTATCCTTCCACCTATCCCATAATATTTGTTCTCTTGATTTATCAAATGCTTCAGATTGACTAATTCTATAATGTCTTGCAACATCTTGATTTATATCGTAGCAACTTGCGCTTACATTTTTAGGCAAGTCAAACGCTGTTCCAAACAAATCAATTAATAGAACCATATCGTAATGGCATACATCAGACACCAATTCTACTCCATCAAATTGGCTAAACCAATTACCAAGAGCCAATGCAATATCATCCTTTGTTCCAATATGATAATTAGGAATATATTTTCTGTCATTTTCACTTTTTGATTTATAAAGATTTGCAATGACATTTTCTTCTATCCAATTCCAATTATCTGTATCTGGTAATGTTCTTTTATAATCTGTTAGTTCTGCATAAAAACATCTTCGATCTTCTGAAATTAGCCCAATGCTAATTAATGTTGTATCTTTATGTAACCCTGTAAATTCTGTATCAAAAAATATTTTCATTAGTTAGTTTTATACCTTACCTTTCCACACTTTTTACATTCACAATGATATAACTTAGCCATTCCTCCGTTAATCATGTAAAGATAAGTGTATTTATAATCATGTTTGCAGAATAATCTTTTAATAAATTTCTTCATTGTCCAATTTCTCCTTTGAAAGCGTGGATTCATTGTCTCATATATTTCTTTAAAATCGCTATCCTCTGCCTAATCTCAGTTTCATGTTGTTTAATCTCTTCCACATCGTCATCAGTTATAAAATTAGCCCATCCATACAAATCATTTTCTATGTCTTTAATAAGTTCTTTCTCCAAATCCTCTATCTTCATCTCAGAAAAATCATGTAATATTGGTTTCTCTTTTTCTTCAATAATAAATAATGAATATGGAGTTATTACTAATGTAAATTCTGTGCCTTCTTCATCAAACCAAATCACTCCACAGCCTTTATTATGATAATCTATAAAAGCTGCAAGTATATCTATTGGCACGTCTGTTAAATAACTTGGTGTACCATCAAATGTCCCTAATTTGAAATTACACCAACCATGTTTAGGATTTGAGATCATATAATTCCTCCTCAAATATCTCTTCTACTTTCTGAGCAAACTCAATACCAATATTTTCAGATACAATTCTGAGAACATCTGATAAGTCTTTGACTTGCTCCCAGTTCCCATTTATCATTATCATAGATAGTCCTCCCGTTTATTTATTTAGAATATTTATAGCCATATCTACATGTTCTCTTTTTAAACCTCCATCACCAAACCATGTAGGCTGTATCCAATTATTTTCATACCCATAATCAGACCATTGCCAATCTTCATCATCCAATATCACGAAACTTTCTACATCATGTTCGTCAGCCCATTTTTGAATTTCCGCAGCTCTTCCAGTTCCATACTTACATTTAATATCTAAATCTTCTTCTAATCTTATTGTTTCAGGAATATCACCTATAATTTCTGTTTTTAAATATGGTGTATCACCTAAAACATCTATATTATTCTTTGATAAAATTTTTCTCAAAACATGATATATTTGAGGTGTATATTTTTCAAATCCTCGCCAGCTAGAGCTAATAACAACTTTTGCATCTGTTTTGTCACATATTTCTTTAAGAAGTTTCACTTTTCCAATATCAATATTTGCAGTTTCTTCATTTTTATAATTGCTATATGTAAGTTCTCCGTCCACATCCAAAAATATAATTTTCACATAATCACCTCACATTCACTGGATAAAACGAGCGATTCATTGATACAAACCTATTCTTTCTTTCGCAATCTGAAAATATTTTTCAGCAATTTCAATTCCAATAAATTTTCTGTCAAGTTTTTTGCAGCTAACACCACATCCGCCGATACCCATAAAAGGATCAAAAATCGTATCGCCTTTATTAGAAGAATTTTGAATTAGAATGTCAGTTAATTCAACTGGCTTTTCTGTATCATGAATTGTCTTATTATTTTCATCCTTCATTTTTTTATTAGCAATTTGTAAAACATCACTTGTGCCACAATTATTGATTTTCTTGTGTGAGCCTTTCCTTAGCATAATAATATATTCAAACTGACTCATATAAGTTTGTCCCATAATCTTATTATCCTTAACCCATATAAGACATTTGATATAGTGAAAATCTGATTTATCAATAACATCAAGATAGTGTGTAATATTTTTATTATTGGTCATTATGTAACAGTGACTATTATCTTTCAGAACTTTATAGAACTTTGGCAACCAGTCTTCAATTTCCAAATCATTTACATTAAATACCCTTCCATTGTTGACCTCTTTTTTTTGAAACATACCGCCTGAATTACCACCATTACCCCTTGCTGTAATTTTATAAGGTGGATCAGTAAAAATCATATCTACCTTCTTACCCTTTTCTATCATTAAATCCAATATATCTAATGCACTTTCATTAAATATTAAATGTTTATCTTCATTAAGTTTTAAATATTTCAATATTTTTTAGGAGCAAATCATGATTTTCTGTGCGCACAAATCTCTTTACTCCTTTCATTTATTTTTTTACCTTTGAAACCTATCTTTCATTGATTCATAGGTATTTATTTTCTTATAAATATATGATATACTTAGTCCAAAAAAATAGTGAGGATATCAATATGAGCAACCCATCTGGAAATAGAATAAATCATGATTTAGACTATATAAATATTTTACATGATGAATGGAAATTTAGACTATCTCAATATTGGTCTCTTACATCCAAAACTGTTTTACTCAGTTTTATATTATTTTTTATTCCTTATATGAAAGACGCTTGGGGTGCTAATACAGGAAATTTGCCGAATCAAATTTTTCCAGTAGTAGGAATTATTTTTTCTATTTTTACATGTTTATTATCTACTATTGAAATGAAGAAAATAAATACCATAAAGAATTCAATCAAAAAATATATTTTAGTACATTCCCAACAAATTGATAGTCCTTACAATTACAATAATACAATTCACCATAATTTACCTATTGCCATATGCTGCGCTCAAATTATTATAGGTTTTTTTGTACTCATAAGCATTTCATAATACATAAAAGTCCTATTTTATTGGCATATTTAGTCTATATATAGTGGTTTTGCGCTTTGCAAGCTACTATATATAGACTGTTTTTTAAATCAAAACACCAACTTTGGATGAGCAGTATCATATAAACATTGCTGCAGATGGGTTTGCTTCTTACTTACTCCCTCTTTACTAATCGCCATTCTCAACGCTCCAATTTGTGCTACCATATCACACATTCTTTTTGCTCTCGTGATTCCTGTATATAATAATTCTCTTGTTAGCAGCGAATATGACCCAAAATCAATCCCGAATATTACATGGTCAAATTGTGATCCTTGCGATTTATGAACAGTAATTGCGTATCCAAGTTCAATACTGTTTACCTGAGTTCCTTCAACATAAACTTCTCCAATTCCCATGAATGAAATAATTAATGCTTTGTCTTCTGGGAACACATCTTTAATAATCCCCAAATTACCGTTAAAAATTGGTGGAATGGTCTTATAGGTATTCTGTGTATTTATAACCTTGTCTCCCTGTCGGAGAATTGTAACTTTTCCTTGGGACACTACTTCAATCTGTGGTTTGCTGTCATCACTTGGATTGTACAAATCTTGAATTGTATTATTGATATTATAAGTACAAGCATCTCCATTATTTTTTACTGGCACTAATATCTGAGTTTCCATTATGTCAAAATTTTCTTTATTCATTGCTTCTGAAAACTTCTGCATAACTTTATAAAATGTATTGCTCTTGTCAGAATAACAATCTAAAGACAAATCCTTTAGTTCTCCTCGAATATCTGTACCAACCCAATCTTTTTCTACAATCTGTATTCCTTGTCTAATCTGTCTTGCCTCTGTAACGATTGCTGATGAAGCAGCTTGTCTATGCACCTGGCTAAGATACACTGTAGGAATTTCTGGCGAATGGATCATATCAAACGCAATATTTCCACAACCAATAGACTCTAACTGTCCCATATCACCCAAACAAATCAGCTTTGCTCCTGAAGGAATCGCTCTAATCAGATAATAGAACAAATACGCATCTACCATTGAAATTTCATCAACAATTACGATATCTACGTCCAAAGGATTTTCATCGTGATATGTAAAACCATTTTTACCACCTTCGCCTTGGCACGGATATTTCAACAACCTATGAATCGTGTACCCTTCTTCTCCTGTAATCTCTGCCATTCTGGAACTTGCTCTACCAGATAATGCACATTGTACATATACATAATTCTTTAGTGCTTCAAGAAAAGCTGATACAGAAGAACTTTTTCCTGTTCCGGCTTCTCCATGAATAACCACCACATTGTTTTCAAGTGCTTCTTTCACACCTAGCTTTTGTTCTTCTGTAAATTGCCAGCCATTCTTATGTTCAACGTGCTTAATTGTGTCTTCCCAATCTCCATAAGCGATTTCTGACTTTGCATCTCGTATTCTGATTAATTCTTTCGCAATCTTATCTTCTACATTGAAATATTTTCTGAGTCCGATTTGCGTTTTGTCCTCATTCCACCACAAATCTTCTTCCATAGCATGAATCGCTTCTGTAATATTGGCATCAGGTATTTCTTCTCCTAACATTTCAATAATTGCACCCATTAGTTCATCTGGTGTTACCCATGAACAACCATTCTGTCCCGAATCGTCCAAATACTTATACATATAAGCACTGATACGCTCTATACTATATTCTCCCATTCCTCCTTCAAGTGCGATTTTATCAGCGGTCTTCCAGCCGATACCTTTCACTTCATTGCATAAAACATATGGATTGTTTTTTACTTTCTCAATTACAAGGTCTGGCGAATTGTACTTCTCCATCAATCTTTGTACCATATTATTTGTCAGGTTAAAATCCTCTAATTCCGAGAAAATCTTTGCAAGATGCATATTTCGATTGAATCTATCTATCCATCTTGCAGCCGTATCAAGCCCACACCCTTTTACTTGAACCAAATCTTCTGCTCTATTATTCTTCAAAGACTCAAATGGATTATCTAAAACAGCGTACATATTCTCAATCTGTAACGGAGTAAACAAAGTGGACAGGAATTTTTTCTGTCCCACTATGTCATCCTCACCAAAAGTAATAGCACTATAGATTGAAATGATATTGTACTGACCTCCCCATTTCGGATCTTCTACATAATCAGCTACCAATATATAAGGATTACCTTCAATCAATTGAGGCATTGTTCCCTTAATAATAATTTGGTTGAATTTATCTGTCTTTAGTTTACCTTCCTTTACTTTGTCTACCGAAACAACCGCTATACCAAATTCATTTTTATAAAACCTGATTGTTTCTACACTGCAAATAATTTTTATTCTATCTTCTAGTGCCATTCTTCCTCTCTTTCCTATACCTTTGTCCGTTCAGATTGCAATAATAATGTTCCATCTTCATAAATCTCTTGGACTCTATTAACTGTGTGTTGATAAATTGTATCTTTGTATATCATTGGTCTAAAACTGTCTTCTCTTCTAATACCAGCAACGATAATTTTTGAACCACGACTTAACCAACTTTTTTCAAGTACTGTCTTTTTGTCACTATCAGGATCAAGTTTCGCTGAAATCTGTTTGTTATAAAACGCATAGTGTCCTTTATTAAATTTCACTTGCACAGCTCCATGTCTGGTTAAAAGTGTTACCATACAATGAAGATTATCTGCATTGATTACTGTACCAGCAATTCGAGAAATCTTAAATTTAGGCATTTGTCTTGGTGTCCCGTCTATGTACCGAGTATAATAATCATATGGTTCTGGTTCTTCTGGTAATTCAAAGAAATTCACTACACCATATAATTCTTCATTCATATGTTCCAACTCATGTTCTCCATCATAGAAACTTAATGCTTGCATAGACCATGAAGGCAAGGAACCATCAGCGTTTTTTCTCCATATTGTTTGGTAGACAGAATCATTATACAATTTCAATGTATCTTCATTTTCAAACCAATCCTTTAATGACTGAATCTTTTGATCTGCCTCTTTTGCAAATAATTTCTCTGAAACAATGTAATAATCTCCTTTGGTTTTTACTATTGAATCCTCTGTAAAATGTTCTTTAAAGAATGGCTGTGAATTATCATCTAAAATATAGTAGCCATCATGATATCCTCTTTTGGGTATCTTCTTTCCTTCTTCAATATGTTTTTCAAATAAGTTTTCATCATCTAAAACATACTTTTTAAAATTCACTGTTCTAACTGCCAAATCTAAGTTGTCAGGTATGATACCCAATCCTATAAGTTTTCCAAATTGTTGCATTGTAATCTTTTCGCAAGGAATAAAGGCATACTTCTTTAAAAACCAGTCCATTGTTTTTTCTCTATCTTGAGAATGTAAATCTGTAAAGCAACCAGCTTTTATCAACTGAACCATTTTAGAATTTGTGATCAGCTTAGTATCCAACATTCTCGTGGCAAAATCTTCAATAGAATTAAATGGTTTGTTTTGAATAATAGCTTGTACAATATCATCACCAATACCATTGATACCCTTAAAGCCAAAAATAATTCTATTGTTCTCAACATCAGCTTTAAAACCAAATTCCGCTGAATTGATAAGTGGTAGTTCTACTTTAACATTCTCTTTTTGTACAGACGCTATTGCTATTGCCATCTTGCCATAATTGGTAGAGTCACCAGCATTTTCATCTATTGCACCTGAATCTACAATTAAATTCGCTGTCTGCCAATAAATCGGATTGTATTTATAACATAAATTCAATTCCTGTAATCCGATAATCGAATATGCCAATGTATGCGATTTATTAAATCCATATCCCCTTTGAGTACATATAAGAACATTCCACACATAATTCGTTAGGTTCTTTGATAAATTTTTCTCTTTTGCGTTTGCAAAAAATTCATCTTGCAACTGTAGAAACTCTTTAGGTTTCTTTTTTGCTACTGCTTTTCTTAACCTGTCACCCCAAGCCAACGAAAAACCACCAATTTTAGGATGCTGTGTTAATAGCACTAAATATTCCTGTGCTTCACAAATGCCAAATGATACGCCTATAATGTCTTTCAAAATATCCTGTTCTTCTTGCGTAAGTCCGTATTCAGTCATTTCATCATACCAATACTGAATATTTTCTCTAAACCTAGCGTATTTTTGCAATGGAGATTCTGCGCCCTTTTCTTGTGCCATTAGTCTCAATACAGAATTGATTGTTGCTAATTCGTCAACGGATGCAGGCTTTGCTAATGCAACCGCTTGTACTCCACTTTCTTTTTCCATCTGAAAGAAAGACATTACTTTGTGGTTCCACAACATCTTCCACATATCTTCTGCTTCACGTTCAAGTGTATATACTCCAATATATTTCTCATAAGTCGCTTTCAAAGAGCCTTGCCATTCAATTAATTTATTCTCTAATAACAAATCCAATTCCGCTTGCATTTTATCTAATGCATCAATACACAATAAATCTACCTTAATAAGCGAACAATCCTCGCACATATGAAGATCAAATTGTGTAATTATATCTCCTGAATTGGTTTTCATTAAAGCAGTTGTATCGGTAAAAGGCTTATCTACAAGAATAATCCCTCCTGCGTGTGAACCCACACCATTTACTAACCCTTCTATTTTTTGTGCTGCGTTCCACAATTCAGGGTATTTATCCATCTCAGTTACAAATTCTCTAACTGGTGGATTATCATCATCTCCATAATACATTTGGGATAATGTTCTTAATTGTCCTCTATCTGCTACAATCAAAGAACTGATATATTGTGCAATATCATTGTCAATTTTCAATCCACGAGCAGCAGTTAAAATAGCACTTCTACTTTTTTCAGTAGATAAGGTCATGACCTTACTAACTCTATCTTCTCCATAAGTGTCTTTCATTGCCTGAATAACTGTCTCACGCTTTGAACCACATATATCAATATCTATATCTAACACAGAGGCACGTTCTGGATTCAAAAATCTCCAAGGATAAGTTTTTGTCTTTTCTCTCAATGGATTAATTTGTGTAATACCAAGTATATTTAGCAGACAAAATCCTACTCCTGATCCTCGTCCTGCTCCTACCAATGTTCCAGCTTCCCAAGCAATCTGTACATCAATGGCAATCTGTAACAGATACTTAGACCATCGTACTTTCATTTTTTCGGAAGAATCCTTGATATAATGCAAACACTCATTGATTTTTTCATAGGCTTCTTTTGTACGATAATATTCATCCGTATCTATGTATGCGACAATATCTCTTACCAGATGCCTGTCACAGTCATATTTTGATTCATAAAAGTCCTTTAATAATGCAATTTTACTTTTGTATTTTTCATATAAGTCTTTGTTTGGTTCACTTGTATCAAGAGGCAAATAAGGAATATCTAAATCTTTTGTTAATTTGTAATACTCTGCTTTTTCATAGATGAGCATTGTATTATCCAAACCTTTTTGCACCACATCATATCCATAATAGTCATCCATATAATCATGAATTTCTTCTTCACTCATTATGTAAGTGGTAGAATAAAAATCATCTACTTCCCTATCACCGTCCTGCGACTCTAAAAAGATTTTGTGAATCTCTCGATCCTCTTTTTTTAAATAATGTGCATCGGTGGTAATGATGTATGGTGTACTAGTTTCGGCTGATAACTGTAGCAATTTTTGATTGACATATATTTGCTCTTGCATATGAGAAGGCTGCAATTCTAAGAAGAAATATCCTTCCCCAAATATTTCATTCATATATGCAATCCAATCTTTACAAGACTGCCAAATTTCTGCATATTGTTTTGGATTATTTTTTTCTAAATCCTGAAATTGCAATAATCTATGCGGTAATGCTCCTCCAAGGCAAGCACTACTCCCCACAATATCCCCCTTATAGTTCGCCATCATTTCTTCAAGATCACTATAATAAGTAGGGACTCGCATCATAACATGCATAAATGAATTTACAATCCATGCTTTTGTACTTAATTCTCTAATGCCCTTATGACCATTTGCATTTAAAGCCACCAAAATAAAATGTGGATAACGGTTATTAAATTTGTTTTCTGCTGTTACATCTTCAGTACACAGGTATATCTCATTACCAAGAACAACTTTAAATCCTTCCCATCCCTCTATATTTCTGTGATTATCATAATATTTCAATGCGTCTAAAGAGGAAGTAATTGATTCATGTTCTGTAAAACAAATACCAGAATGACCCAATGAGTGAGCATACTCAATCATTTCTGGTATTTTATTTATGGAATCTCGAAGTCTGAGATTACTTCCCTCATCACTATGATTATGTACTCCAAAAAAACTCACTCATGTCCTCCTCTTTATAACTGTTTTAATAAACTTCTTACTGGTTCTCTTCCATAATTCTCTTTTAACCAATCAATATATCCTTTATCTTCTGAAGCTATATCTATCAACTTTCTATCTTTGTACTTACCAAAAGTTAAAACATATGTATTTAATGGTGGCAATTCAGGTTTCTCCCAATTATCAAATTGAAGTTCTATATCTTTACGAGAAGCCAAATAATCACATTCATGTACAAATTCTTGTGTCAATGTTATTGGCTTAGATAAAATCACTTCCGACTTTTTACTAACGTTCCATTGTCCCATATGGGTATCAATACAATTAGCAATCATATCTATTTCATCTACTAATCGAGGAAATTTTTCTTCCATTTTCTTTACAGCTTCAAACATTAATCTGGGATGTTCATGTACTGTATGCCCACTATCTTCTTCTCCAGATTTTCTTCCGTCATGACACAAACAAGCAATCCTTAAACAGTCTCTTTGTCTTGAATCAAATTTGTTTTGATTTTGCTCCAGTTCTAATTTCCAATTACAGAATCTAGCAACCGCAATTTGGTGTCTCATCAATCCACCCTCTCCCAGATCCGTTGATGGATGATACTTTCCAGAAGAACTTCCTGGAACATGCCAAATATAATCCGGCATATCATCTAATATTGCGACACATAATTCTTTCAAATCTTTATTTTCAATGGAATCCACAATTCTTTCAACCAACTTATATCTATCTTCTGTCATCAAAATACCAACTTTCTTTTCGTTGTAGGGTTCATATTTTCTAATGCGTTCCACTTTTTATTAACCTCAAATGTTTTCTGTGTTGGAGTCCACTTAGAAAAATATTCACATTCATTTCTATAAATTGTTGCTTCTGGATTAGTCTGGCAGAAATTACACCAATGACATAAAGGAGTTGGCTTTGGTACAAAGATTTCTTTTTTCCCACTTGCCTCTATATCACCAAATACTTTATCTAACGCTTTAATCAAACGCTTTTCCCATCCTTTTGTAAGGGCATATTGCTCATCATCAATAAGAATAAATCTGTATTTTGATTCAGCAGGCAATACTCCAAATTCATTCAAAATTGCCAAGGCATAAATTCCAAACTGTAATGAAGTAGCCAATTTGCTTTGTTCATATACTTTTTTGGAAGTCTTATAATCCACAGTTCTATATTGTCCATCTTTTACATCTATGCGATCTATGAAGCCTTTCAAAATTACTTTGTTATCCCAAACAAACTCAAACGGTCTTTCAAAATATGTAGATTCCCACTCAGTATCTTCCATTTCTTTATGTAATACTTGATCAAACAATTTGATTTTTTCATCATATGAAGCACCACTAGCATTGTCTGCCTCGTGCCATACTTCAAAATACTTTCGTTTTAATTGACTTACACCCAACAACTTTTCTTTTGTTTTTTCATCTACTTCCGATACACCGTCTAGCAAAATATTATTTAGTTTGTCATAATCAACTTTTTGTTTAGCAGCAACCATTCGTCCTTTCTGTTCTAAAACATAGTGACACAAGCTCCCAAGTTCTAAAGCAATTGAAGTATCCTGAGAATACTTTTTTTCAATATACTTATATCTATATTGCAACGGACAGTTTTTAAAAACTTCCAATTTACTATAAGAAAATACTGGAAGTTCTTTATCTGTCTCCGTTACAGGTCTAATTCTATTTAGTAATTCTTGCAATTATTTCTCCTTCTTTGTTTCTTTTAATACTCTATTAACCTCATCCATAGTAATCACAATTTTCTCGTCAAGCAGTTCCAATAAAACTTCCTTTCCCATATCTGTAGGACTAGCTTTATATGGCAACCTATTTTCGCTATCCAACAATAAACACACCTTACAATATGGAACTATATTTGCTACCTTTTTAACCAATTTGTTATAATATATCTCTGCTTCAAACGAATGCGGATCGTCATATTCTCTATCAAAAGCCAGAATAATCTCTTCACACTTCAAGTAGTAAAGTAATATTTTTTGTTGTGTGAGAGTTATATTGCTTCCACAAGTAGCAACAGCAAAAGAATCTTCTCCAAAATAGGAATAATTTTGCATACATCCTTTTTCTGATTCTAATATCATAGCTTTCCTAATGCTTTTGATTTTGTCTTGTGTAACATTGATTCCATATAAATTTGAACCTAACTGATGACTTAAAAATCTACCGTTTATTTGCAATGGAACATATTTTCCAACTCTTTCTATGTCCTTTTCATCAAGGTATCTACCCCTTATTCCAATCAAACGTCCCTCTTTATCTCTGTGAGGAATAACAATTTGATTTGTCAATCCATAATATCCTATCTCATATCTGCTAAGTGCTTCACGAGAAATATTGTCATTTAACCAATCTTCATGTGGTGCATAGTAAAATGTTTCTAAAACATTTTCATTAACTTTGGACAATGTAGGAATTTCTTTTTTGTTCTTCTTTACAGATTTTAATCTGTTAATCCATTCAAAATCTGTAATGTGATTCTTTTCTTTTTCTACATCTTCAGCACTTGTTGTTGCCAATTTATTTGTTAATTGTCCAATATATCTAAGGGCTTTATACCATGTAACAGTTTTTCCTTTCGTTCTATTTGCTCTAATTACTAATTCAACGATGTTAAAACTATCACTACATCTGGAATAACAATGAAAAGTTCTGCCCTTATAATCTTTTTCTTCATTTGGTTCGTGATAGTAATATAATTTCCATGAATCCGATCCATGACAGACCGATTGAAAAATCAAATCACCATTACTATCTGATTTAGGATATGCAGAACCAAGATTCATAACGATTTTGATAATATCTTCTTTAGTAAGTGAGTTGAGAATTGCATCTTTATCTAAATACATGTCATCACCTCACTTACCAATTTCCCCAACTTTTCTTATCAGTTGGTTCTTCCTCATTTTCTTCTAATGGACTATCAGGAACTTGTGACAGCAAGACAGAATGTTCTTTTATTTTTTCTTCTACCTGTTCAATCTTTGTAAAATCCATATCAATTAGTTCAAAATCGTAATTGGTAACAAATAAACATTGTTCTGTCATGGTACCCAAATCAATTTTTGTCCAAATAATAATTCGTGTTAGTCTGCCTCGCCTTACCTTATATACCCAATGGCACATATTGGGTACTGGCATATTGACCATCTTGTGTAAAACTGCTTCAATCTTTTTTCTCTCTGCCTTTGTTGGAGCCATTGAAATAACCCCCATATCTAACTTGTTTGCCAATGCTTTTGAACCAGCCAACAAATTCTGATCTTTATACAAAGCGTTTTGTGCTTCTCCGTTTAACTGTGAAGCGGTATAAATGAATACATCTAATTGCTGTGCTATCGTTTTTAATTCTGTTGCAAATACCAAAAGTAATTGATGTTCTTTTAATCCCATACCAGATTTACTATTAACCTCTGCCATTAGCCGTAATGAAGTATGGATATAATCAAAGAAAAAATATCGCACAGAAAATTCTCTATTGTATTTTTTAATCTGGTTCTTTATATCTTCAATGGAAAAATCGGGAATGTGTACGATATATAGTGGACTGGATTCTATGTAAGAAATTGCTTGTGTTACTCTGTCTAGTTCATCATTTTCATATGTCCCATACAAAATATGCTCTTCGTTCACCTTGCTAACGGCTGCTATCAAAAGTGTTTGTATCTCATCAACCGGCATTTCTGTTGAAAATATTGTTGTTGGTTCACTGTTTCCCGTAAATACATACTGTTTTGTACTCACATCATAGAAATAGGGAACCGCTATTTTACAGGCATCACCTGCCGCCATCCTTGTCTTGCCGCCGCCCTGGGGGCAAGAACGCATAAATAAACACCCCAACCTTGCGCCTCTTGATACCGTATTTAAGCCCACATTGTTTAGTGCTAAACCCACATCAGGAACTTCCATTAATTCATTAACAAGATCCGTCATACCATCACCAGCTTGAACATCTGTACTGAGTGTATTGGTGCAATACTTCATATTGGGATTGATAACGAATGTTGTTTCAACAATCTCAATAATGTCTTGTTCCGTATAATTGTCAAACTTAATCTTTTCTGCTTCTATTTTTGAAGCGTCAGCGATTGTACTGTCATATATAAAGCGTGTGTCTAACCCTTGTTTTTCATAATATCTTAGTAATGAATATTTCCTCAATCTATGGTAGTGGTAATCATAGTTTTCAAGCGTTGCTATTTCTCTGGCATTAGAAAGATATTCGATTCCCTGATTCTCTTGAAAAATGGAATATTGTTCTTTATAGTTGCTCAAATACGAATCAATATTGAATTCATCAATTGTGGTACAACCTTGCATATGCAGATTATATATGGCAACAAACAATAATTCGTAAAAATTTTCTGTATTAAAATCAGTCCGATCCAGAGGTCTGTCTATGTCATCTATCAATGATGAATCTTGTAGTAAACATCCAAAAGTATTTAAGTATGCCCTTTTATCTACAAGTCCTTCATGTGCCATCAATCCACCCCTTTCCCAATTGATTCAATATCAATTTGTTTTATTTTTTTCTTTTTAGGTTGGATTAGAATAGTTTTTTCCTTATACATTTGAGAAATATCTATATCTTTATTAAATTCAGCAACCTTGTCTATACTTTCATAATATTGAGCCGCCTCACTGTGGTAATAAGGAATGATGCCAACCACATCACCCGTTAATTCTTTTTCTATGATTTCATGCAGATACACTAAAGTCTTATACATTGACTCATAAGTAAATTTATATCTTTCAATATAATCTTCCGTCAGAGCATATATCTTTGCGCTCAATTCTTGGCCATCAATTAATTCTCGCAAATAGTTGTAATACTGTTGCTTTTTTCGATATTCATCTTCAGATAATGCTTCTTTCAGTTCTGCTTTTGGTTTTGCTTTTCTGCCAACTTTTTTCTTTTCTGCAACTTTATCTATTTCTCTATTTTTTTCTTTCTGCAATGTTTTCATTGCAATATTGAAACACTTTTGATGAGCGTAGCGTCCTTTATATTGAACGCCTTGCTCATCAAGTATCTCATTACATATTACGCACTTTCGAGTTGCCATTTATAATCGACCTTTACAGATTATTCTCCTCAATGAAACTTTCGATGTCGTAGATGATTGCTTCAATGAGCTGTTCCTGACCCTTCTTCAAATCACTTGCTTTCTTTCCTTCTCCCAACTGGTTAGCGACAATACTCTGCAAATCTTCTAAGTATCCGTTATCAGCCAGTTTTTCGCCCAACTTCTGCAAATCGTCCATCAAGTCATCATATGACTTAGTTGTAACTGTTCTCTGTGCCTTCTGTTCTGCAAAAGTAACCGCTGTAATTCCTTCTTCTCTTTCCTGAATCTCAATTGCCTTAACAATTACATCTTCCAAAGCTTCTGCTGTAAACTCTTCAATGTAAGTTGTAGGCAAATAGTCGAAACGAGAACGAGCAAAAAACTCATCCGTTTGTGCCAGATAACCAGAGGATTTTACAACTTTCCCATCTTTATCAACACCGTTGGAACGAACGTATACACATAAATCTGTGTTGTTAATGATAGGAGACAATGCTCTCTTATCTGCTTTAGGAGAAATGAATCCTTCCTTTTCCAGTGCATGTGCAATAAAATAACAACAATATCCCGCACCTACCAGTTTATTGATCTGTTTCCAAAACTCTGTTTCGTACTCTTTCCAAAGTCCATAACCACCATTACCTTCACCAATAGAAGGGGCTTTATACTTCTGACAAATAAACTCCTGACAATAATTAGCCGCAGCTTCAATCTCATCAAAAATAATTGTGGAGTACATTTCTCTTGCTTTTTCTACTGTTGCTGGATCTGTCAGCTGTTTATTAATCTTAATAAAATCTGACCATTTTGTGATAGGACAAAAAGGGACACCTGGGATAGCATTAAGTCCAGATTCAAACGGAAGATAAAATGGCTTTTTCATACGTGTAGCCTGTTTTGTCTTTCCCAAGTTATTGCCACCATACACCAAAATCACTTTTCCCTCTAAACCCTTTGCAACTGTACTGACCTGTGGATTAAAAATATCTAATTCCATTAAATTGTTTTCCTCCGATTTTTATATATTTTGTTGTCAATAAATGGTACATATTTTCATACTGTTTCATTTGTACCTGTTATTCATTGTTTTAGAAACCTAAACTTCTACCATGTGCTGCCCCACTAGGCTTTGTGTTGCCATTGGTCTTTGTGCCACTCTGCGCCTTTGCCTTTGCTTCTTCAAGTTTGTTCTTTCTCTCCTGAATTGCCGCCTCAATTGTTTCTGCTACATAAGGAAGCTCTGATGTAATGCCTTCTTCATAGGCTTCAGAAGCACCCGTAATAATAAGATCGCTCTTAAACTCTACGGAAACCTTCTTCCTCGGCTTACCAATCTTAACAGGGATTTCAGTGACCGTCTCAATTCTGTTGTTGATAATATCGCCATAAAATTCTACAGTCTGTCCAGGCTCAAACCCAGAATCAACAGCCTGTGCAACTTCACCTTCTGCAACTAAATCAATCGGTTCAATTCCGTTATATGTAGGCATCCAACCACTAACAACTGTTCTGCCAGTTTCTACGCCATCTGTGTCAAGTTCAGGATTGATACCAGAGATAAATACTTCTACTGAAAACTCTGCCTTTGGTTCAAGTTCTTCGTCAGCTTTCAGTCTGTTAAAGAAATTGCTTCTATAAGAAACAATCTTCTCACCGTTCTTTCCAGTAAAGGGACTCAGATCACCGCTCACTTTTACTCTCGTAGCTTCATCTTCTCCAACTTCTGCAATAGACTTGTACTCATTCATTACCGTCTGAATACCTGCATAAGTCTTATTGTCTGTACCTGCATTCGTCTTCTCATTTACATTTACATTGAATTTAACAAAATTGACATCAGAGGTCTTTACTGTCAAACTACCTGTAATCTTTGTCTTGCCTTCTTCTGTTACAACCTTCAGATCCTTTTCACTTACAACTCCATGTACGAATGCTTTTGCGTTTGCCTGTCTTAAATTTGTTTCTGCCATTAAATAAATGTCCTCCTGTAAAATAAAATTATTAAAATATTTTCACATCATATATAACTTCAACAGCCTTTTCAGACTGGAACATAGAAATTAGGTTAGAACAAATCTATATAAAATCTATGCTAATCAGTGATTTATGGCTATTTTTGCGTAATTTAAGCCAAGGGTATGCTGTTCACCACCCAAAACGGATATAACTGTTCAGTTGTAATTATTGGAATTGTCTACGGATAACCGTGCGAATTGTTTACTTGCTCTACTTTTTATGATAAACTATTCCTACACTTTAATTTAAGGAGGTGTTGAATCTTGACAAAGGTTTTGACACATCCCGCACTTAAATTTCGTAATCGCTCTATGGTGGGTTAGCTAGTTGCCCCTTAAGCCTAGCTGTAAAACAAATCATAGAGTATAGTGTAAGAATAGTTATCTCCATAGCGGTCGCCTAGTGCCATAGGCAGAATCTATAGTGTTACATCTTCCGATGTCGGAATTTAAGTATAATTAAGGCGAATTGCATTCAGGTGGCACCCTGGATGTATTTTCGATTAAAGCATCGTTTTTACTACAAAACTCTTATAATCTGTTCATAAATACAAGTTGCTCTTTCCCAATAAAAATTTATATTTTGATGCATATGACCGAATAAAAATTGCTTATAATCAACTGTCTGTTTAATTTCTTGTAAATAATCAGTCAATCTATCTCTCTGATATAACCCTGATCCACCATCCATCTGTCTAAGCAATGAAGTATAAGGACTATGAGTAATAATGTAATCTACTTTATTATTCTGCTTTTCAAGATTAGTTAATCCTTCTCTCATTTCCTCTTCACTCGGAAGTTCTCTATCCCACCAGCTTATATGATTGATTCTGTACAAAGCAAATGGATCTTTATCTAACCGTTTTTTCTTTTCTTTGAAGTCTGGATCATCAAGTTCCAAAATACCTGCAGATATATCATGGCTGCTTGCGCCTCCAAAAGCAAAGAATGACTTATCTTCTATGTCAAATATCTGTCCTCTCATTAGATGAATAACTGATGGACGAATGAAATGCACATTTCCTCCGTGCCACTGTTCTATTGGGCAATTATCAAGTCTATCAAAATTATCATGATTTCCATCAATAAATAATGTCGTGAACGGTTTATTTTCAAGCCAGTCTAGCCAATACTTCTCAGTTCTATTTTCTCCCTTGTAATCCCACACGAGTCCGAAATCACCAAGAATAATAACTACATCATCTTTTGTCATTGCTTTCTGCTCTGGAAAAATATCTGTTGAAAATCTTTGTGGATTTCCGTGTATATCACCTGTGATCCAAACCGCCATAACTGCCTACCTCTTATCTGCTTTCTTTTCCTTTTTCTCTTTCTGTAACTTTGCTTCCTCTGCCAACTGATTCTCTAACTTTCTTGTGATACTTCTCATTTTGCCTACTTGCTTTTTACAATTCAGTCCCATTATATTATTCTCCTTTAATCAATCTACATAATCAGTAAATTCTTCATTACAACACATACATTTGACTGTTTGACATTCTACAATGCCACTTGGTAAAAATTCATATATGAACTGTTCACCTGCTGTTGCATGAGATACACAACCTTGTTTTCTGTGCTTCTCTATCCATTTATTTATTCTTTTGCTTGTTTCAAATTTTATATAATATCACCTCACATTCCCATGTGAAATTTAGTAATGTTTTCCTGTTATGCCAACACCATCATTTTTCTGTTTATCACTTCTACTTGCCAATATTTGATATTTTACTTTTTTGCAGTTATGTGGATTACCTTTGCATTTTGCTAATGTCCCATCCACGCTCACACCAATATTAACCATTGAATCCTTCATAATAACTGCAACGTCCACCCATTTTTGTTTTGTGGTTGGATCATATCTTGGTTTATTCTTTCCCATTGATTAATTCCATCCTACTTTACTGTTTTTCTATCCTTTACTATCTATATAGTCTCGTTTTAATTCAAAAACTTTAGAATTAGATAATTTATGAAGAAAATCTTTAAACATAATTCTTATCATTTCTTCCTCATTCAAAGTCTCAAATAATTGTTTTCTATTTTGAGAAGCCTCCTTCTCTCTTTTAAATTGTTCTGAATGTTCTTCTTCCCATACATCATCATAATGCAATTTATCATCTCCTCCAATTCATCCAATGAAATAAGAATTTCAACCGCTTATCATGTCAATATATAGTATTTTGATTTCTAAGCAAATACTATATATTGTATATTTTATCTACTCATTACAACATATATTGTCCATGTAACAAAAATTTGTGCTATATGTATCCATTGATCTTGAATTAGGTTAATTTTCATCAAATTTGCTTTTGCGTTATCCGTGATTGTATGTATCAACCAATTAACTGTAAATACTACTAGGAGCAAATAAATACTTGGTTGTAATCCATAAATTACAGAATAAATAACTATTGGTACATGAATCATAAATGTCCAGCTAAATGCGTGTTCCACCAACGCCATAATATAATCATTTTTATATAATGGACTGGAAGTATTCTGTTTCCACCACTTCTTTTGCTTTGCTGATGAAAGCCATCCTTGTAAGTAATAGTCATCTACAATGTGGAAAAACAACATACATAAAATCAAAATTGTTTCTTTCAATATCTCATTCTCCTTTTCTTACGCCATTTTTATATCATTACAATACCCATCTGTAAACAATTTATCTAAAACAATATTCGGATCTTCATTGACAGCTTTTACTCTTCTTATAAGTTCTTCAATAGATATTTTTTCTTTAATAATTAAATTATTTTTATCATCAATTTCAAAGTCTTTGCTGTTTTCACACACTATCTTTACTGGTTTATTATCTTCAACCGGAATAATGAATATTTTATCTTCCATAAAATCTCTTACTAACAAGTGTGCTTTCTATAACTTTTCTCAATATATATTGGTTGTGCGTCACCATATACAGAACTTGGCAATTCATTCTTTGCTAATTCATAATGACAAAACCATTTACCATTAACACACTTTAAATCTTCTGATAAATCTACTCCATAAATTATTTTACATTGCTCAATCCAATCATTATATATTTCTTCTTCTGTAGATCCATGTGCAACGGCATAATAATCCCAACCAGACCGTCCTTCAGAACCCATTTCACAACTTGTAACAAGATATACTAAATATGATTTTCTCTGTTTACATCTTTTTTGAAATAAATCTTCGTTTATTACCATTATATTTTCTCCTATTAAATTTCGGTTTCATCTTAGTTTACTCTACTTCATCGAGTGCATCCATAACTGCCTTATAACTCGTGCTATTACAAGCTTTAATGTCAAAATTAATACCTCTTGCACAAGACATTGCCTTAGACATTGATGTATATACCGACTGAGTACCAATACTATTTGCAGTATATGTCTTTGCAAAATCTGTGTTAATTCCAAGACTTGCAGCTTCACCAACAGCATCCATATTTGCTCCGAGAAACATAAAAGTCCAAGAATACTTATCCTGCTGATGTTCTATCATTTCTTTTACAGTGTTTTTATTAAATTCTCTGCTTGCATTTTCCATACCATCTGTGATAATAACAAAAATTACTTTGTCTGGTCTTTCATCTTCAGGAGTCCCACTTAATCTACTACCAATAGAATTAATTGTCTTACCAATCGCATCAAGCAAGGCGGTACATCCTCTTGCAAAATATTCTTTGTTACTAATTGGCTTGATATCATGAATATTTACATGATTGTGTAGCAATTCATATTTGTCATCAAATAAAACTGTTGTTACAAAAGCATCTCCTTCCTCATTCTTTTGATTTTCAATCATAGAATTAAATCCTCCGATTGTATCATCTGTTAAACTTTGCATTGATCCGCTTCTGTCTAAAATAAATACCATTTCTGTTAAATTTCTCTTCATATCACTTTCTCCTTTTTTATAAAATATCTACTTGAAATCGTGCTTTTAATACTTCTCTGTAGGTCTACAATTCTTTTCTTCACTAAGTTTATCAAGAAGTGCATCTGCAAATGTCATTACACCATCTACCCAATGCCCATATGTTTTACCATCTTCATTTATTCCCCATTCTGTAGACTCTTTGATTGTTTCAAATGCTGTTTCATATATCTGATTCTTTGTTATGCCTATCATGTTATCCTCCGATTTTAATTTATTTCTTTACTCTCTGCCCACAGTGACTACAATAATTATCATCTTTCCTTAATTGATTTTCACATTTTGAACAGATAAATAAATGCCGTGTTCTTGATCCGATATTATAATCTTCTCTTCTTGGCTCTATAACCTCATCCCTATCTTTTCCATAAGAAATGATTTTCTTTTCAGTAGATATTCTTACTTGTCCACGTTCCCAATCAATTCCTGAATGAATCCCTGTTATGCCAGTGGCAGCTCTGGAACCAATAGAAGCTTCTGATAGTGTCACTAAAACAGGATTATCGCCATGACCGTTATCGCAAAGAAAATCTACTTGCTTTTTGAGTTCTGATAATACCACCTATGTATTCTCCTTCTGTTTACTCAATTTCTCACCACAAACCTGTAGCGCATACATACAAATAAAATATCTCTGATGAATACACTTACCGGCATTCCATAACCAACTTTCACAAGCCTCATCTCCAAAGTCATACAGCCGATTATAATTACTTCTCAAAAATGGTATCCACTCATATTCTTCTGCATTTCTGCAACATTCTCTTGTAAAATCAATAATATTTTCTATTTCTGATAAATCATTCTTGTCACAGAATTCTTCAATTTCTATTTCGTCAACATTATCCCACGTATCAGAATTAAAGAATTTAGATACTTTTTCTATTTCCTCTTCTTCTAAGGAATAATAACTTTCAAGCTGCTCTTTCAGCCATTCAAATATATCATCAATACACTTGTTATCATCAAATATTCTTAAAGATTCTTTGCTCTCATGATTTAACTTTTCCATCTGATATCCGATATTATCATATTCCAGATTATAAACACTGCCTGTCCAAGTCATGCTATCAAATGTAAACTGTCCGTAGTCTCCATACACAAATATATTGCAGCCATCACGATACAGACAAACTTTCTGATATTGACTCCCTGGCTTTCTTAACATCCAAAATGCTTTGTTATCGTCTATGATCTGCTCAGATACTTCCCATGTTGCAAATTCTTTTATGTAATGTTCTGATCCTTTTATGTGATCTACTAATTTTTTGATATTTCTACCTCATCATGAATTCTCTTTTTAATGTTACAAATTGCTGTCTTTATATTTAACTCGAATTATGGTATAATTAACCATTATATTATGAGGAGTTGATTACTAATGGCAATATCATACCACTTCCCTCCAGATTTATTTAATTTATTGGTTGATGCTATCCCTAGAATTAATAGAACCAAAAAAGATCTATTAGCATTCTTTAAAAATGTTGGCACACCTATATCTTTACTTAATAAATACTATTCTCTTATAAATTATGATCCTAAACAGATTAGTAAAAAGGACATAACAAGAGAAGTTCTGGAATATCTTAACTCAAAAGATAATGACGAATACTTAGGAATAAGACGACAATTATTACAACGTGTTGTTGATTTTACTGCATTTAATACCTGTTATGATAATGATGTCGATTCTGCTAAAGCTAGAATTTATGAGATAAAACAATTGGTAAATCTCAAGGATTCTGTTACTAAGCAGGAACAGTTTATTGAAAATGAACGTCAAGAAAAAATCAAAGCAAAACAACAACAAATCCAGAAACTTACTGCATCAAAATCCAAATACGATTCTATAGTAAATGATTTTAACAAATTATTTGCTATTACTAATCCGCAACTTCGTGGTAAATCACTTGAAATAGTTTTAAGTGATATATTTACTTTCTTCAAGATAGGGATTAGAGAACCTTTCTGTATTGCTGATGAAGAAACGGGCAAAATTTACGAACAAATTGATGGCACAATTGAACTTAATAATTTTCTTACTCTTGTTGAAATGAAATGGGAACATAACCCCATTGGAGTCAATCCAGTAAGTCGTTTTATGACAAGATTATTTGTGCGGAGTAATGTTGATGGGATAATAATTTCATACTCTTCTTTTACTGATACCGCACCTCCAATAGTCAAAGAGGGGTTAAGTCAAAGAACCGTAGCTCTAGTAGATTTACAGGTTATATCAAAAATACTTACTTTAAAAAAAGATCTACCAGAATACTTCACTTCACTTATTAGGGAAGTACGTTTAACCAAAAATCCCAAGCCGACAATTTCGATTGAAAATTTGTCTGATATTGATTTTTCAAAATATGCTGTTTCATCTGGCTCCTGAATAATGGAGCCAGAACCATCACAAATGAAACCAAGATTTTAACCGTTTATTTTGTGAAAAAATTCGGTTGCTTTTAAAACATAATCACCCCTATACTTTTCTTTAAAAGCATTATTGATATAGTCAATCATTTTATTGTATTCATTATTAAACAATGCTACAAATATTGGATTTAAAGAAAACCAGTCCATAGTTAAAGCGTAAAATTCGCCATTTCTTTCAAAAGCACTTGTGTATCCTATTTCATGAAATAATTTCAAAATAGAAGTTCCACTTAATGATGTATTTCCATTTAATATTTCATTTCTAATAAAGTTTAAATCTTCATGCCTTGCTGTATTTTCTTTCTTTGTGATATAACATTTTTCAATTTCATCAAGACTTCCTTCTGACACAAATTCAAGTTTATCTTCATCCCACCATGAAGACGCCCCACCAGTTTCTTTATCTAATACAGAGTATCCACCATAAATATTTCCGTTCCCAAATTTTTCACCATAAGAATACTCAATCACTCCAAGTTTTCCTGTTTCTGGATCATTTGTATCGCCCCAAAAACCACATTTAAACCTAACAATATTTCCTTTTTTAAACATTTCTCACCTCTCATATGCTCTTAAAATTAAAATTAACCTTTCAAATGTTATTTTGGTTCATTTTCCTTATGAAATTTTGCCACCTGCCTAATATGTTCGTCATGAGATATGCTCCAACACGATTTGCCTTCTGTAATAAATAGAAAATCAATATTTTCCTTTTTGCATAATTCTTTTATCTTTTCGCAAATATTTTCTATGGTCATTTATTTAAAAAATTCTCTCCTATGATTTATTCTCCATTTTTGACATACATTTTTATATCTTTGATTAAAACCCAATCCTCTTTTCCTAATATGTCCTTTATGTAATGTCCAGTTTAATATACCTTGATCTCCCTTTTCTTCATTGCCAAAATCATAATCATATTTCCCATCACTCCAAAGAATATGTGGACAAAATACTTCATTATCAAATGGAGAAACACAAGTAATTTTTATATGTTGCCAGTCTCTCAATTTTGCTTTAATTGCTTCTATCAAGCAATTTGAATAAAAATCTCTACTTATAATTTCAAATTTCTCACTCATACGTCTTTCCTTTTAAATCTATTTTTTATATAATATAATTACCATTTTAGAGAGGAGGTGTTTTTATGTCTAAAAAGACTGATTTCTCCTATGTAAATCAGAATGGTAAACGTGTTTCTGGCTCCGCTGCTTTTAATCATTACGTCTATACAGAGAAAGGCGGTGTTCAGAACTACAATGATGAAGTCGGAATGGAGTATTTGCAAGAATTTGTACGTCAAAATTCTGACATCATCAATGAGGGTCTTGCTAAAAAGGCTAGGAAAAGCCGTTTTAAAGCAGTTTAACCCTTACTTACTGAGTGGTTAGTTCGTCTAGCCACTCAGTTTTTATCCTTGAAACTCTGGTTCTATTTACTTTATTTAACACATATGTAATTTGGTTCTAAAGTACATATAGACCAATTTTATGAGACCAACTCACTGTTTAATTCAAAACGGAAAACAAAGGAGGTCTCACATGTTAAACACATATGAAGTTTTATCAATACTATTTGAGTTTGGAAGTTTTATAATAACTCTCCTAATTTATATTGATAAACATAAGAAAAAATAATTTTAACATTTGGGATGTTGGAACAATGATTTCAGCATCCCAAATAAAAGCAAAATTTCAAGACTGTTTCTGTTTTTCTTTATATGAAAACTTTCCCTTTTCGATCTCACCTACATATCCAGTTCCATTGCATTCTGGACACTGACATAATGGTTTATTTATAATTTCAATCAAACCAGTCAACCACTTATCAACTTTTTCTTTAAGTTCTGTTTCACTATTTGCACACATTTCCGGTATTGGTGAATACCCCCTATGATTTTCAGGAGAATAAGTCATTTCAAAAATTTCTTTCTCTTCATATTTTTTAACAGTTGTATGTATCTTGTTTCTCTCACGTTTTGTTCTAGCAAAAATATTTTGATAACTGATTGTCTCAGGTTCTATTAATGGAATAATCTTTTTGACTGTAAAACAGAAATCGTAATTTGAAGTAATTTTAGCCACTGAATTATCAATATGTTTTAAAACATACTGCCTTGTAATATCATACATCTGTTTCGATGTAAATTTACATGGACTTTCATGCAAAAGGACTACTGGAAATATCATTTTATCTAACATTTGATGCTTCACATCTGCATTTTTAATCGTGTATGTAACATCGGAAAAATCATATTTTCGGATGCCTTCATATTCAATTTGCGGAGGAAAAATAAAATTATCAACCTCACACACTACCTGAATATCACAAGGATATTCTTCTAAATAATCTGGCTCTCTGTCATATACATACGAATACAAGCTATCAATAACCTCACAACTATAATTATCTTTTTCGTCATAAGGAATTACTTCTGGCATTTTATCTGATACCAACCCTTTGTCTTTTAATTCATATCGCTCATTAATTCTATTTCCAGTCTTTTTTGTTTGAATAAGTGATGGATACTCTTCTATGTAATACCAATTTTTATAATAAGTTTCAGAAGGCAATTTACCATTAAAGAGTAAATCTTTGATCACTCCTCTATGATATTCATAATCATATCCGCTTGTAGCAAAACAATCAGATATAAAACATCCTTTATCGGTTTTTACAACCATAATTTTCTTTATTTCTTCTGACATTTGTATCTCCTTTTACTCTATTTTTCTCAATGAAAGAGTTGATTTATTGCTCTCTAAATAACTGGCTACAATATGGACTCAGAATCACATCATTTGCCACGATATTTGCCATCCTACCTACCTGTTTTAAACTTTCTCTGATAATTGTTCCGTTTGGATTTCTGCTATCATATCCCATATGTCCATATTGAAAAAAATTATCGTCTTTCTCTCTTTTATTCATGTACTCTTTTGTATAAGCAATTTCTTCTTTTGCTAACTGCAAAGAATGAATCATATAATCAATTTTCTGTTCTACTGTCATTTACTTCTCCTTTTTATAAAGCCTGTCATAACTAATTGCTGCTTTGTTTACATTATCAACAGCATAAAAAGCATCTGCTTTATGAATTCTCGGATCAGAAAACAGTAATCCTTTTAATCTATCCATAAAACGCTCAATAATCTGATCTTCCATTGATACCAATACTTCATCTGGCATTATTTTCGTTTTCCTTTCGTTCTCAGAAATCTTTCTGCATATATTAATATTTTTACAACCACCATTATATTTATGACAAATATATCCGTCTTCATAATTTGATAAATAACATACCGCTTGCTCGTTTGAAATATCATGTACATAAGTAATTCTTTGTATCTGTTTTAAAAAATCCATTTTGTTACCCTCATACCCCTTGAAATGAAAAATTCATATCCTTAATTAACAGTCCACCAATAATCAAAGATTTTACGATACTGGTTTCCTTTACTATGAATTTCTCCTTTATATCTTCTAACACATCTGTTTGCATATTTCTTATACCAAAAATATCTATTACCTTTGTGATTACCTCTATATGTCCGTCTATAATATACAGTTCCAATAGGATCATCAAAGTTCAAACAACCGTTTTCATTTACTGGCATAGCAGGAGGTGGATATGAAGGATATATTTTTGCAAGATATTTGACATGATTCTTATATATTAAATCACGCTCTCTCTTAATTTTTTTCTTTTGTTTAGAATAATTTTTTAAAATTATTGGCTGCGCATAAGCATCTTCGCAATATCCATATAATAAAGTCTTACCACCAACTTTGTCACAATACTGTCTGCTTAATCCACATTCATAATATGGACAATTTTCACATACCAATATCATCACCTCCTACCATGAAACCGATGTTTTAATCATTTTCACTCAATAACTTTTCCTTTGAAATCACTTGAATCCAGAACGATTTCCTGCCTATCATACATATCTTCCACTTTTTCCAGAGCTTCGTCATAATTTTCTGCATCAACTGCTACCGCTCTCGATAAAGTTTCAATTACAGTAATATCAAATCTCATCAAATCACCACCAACTTTGTATATTCTGGTTTATATCCTTTTTTGAATACATAATGTGCATATTCAATAGAATCTGTGCTTCCACGTTTAACCTGTCCATTTTTATCAAATAAAACATATCCGTTTTCATCTTTTTTATCAGTGAAACCTATTCTGATATGATGAACAAAACACCACTCAGGCATATACTTGTCAAAAAATGATTTTCTTTCTTTACTCCCAAAAAAGTTAAGTCTGAGCAGCATAATTACATAACCATTATCAGCAACATCATCTAATGCTTTTTCTATAATCGGGACTGCCAAATTAAATGGCGGATTTGTGATAATTACCTGTGGTGAAAAGTTTTTGACATTCATCTTTAGATAATCACCCTTAGTCTTTGCTAAAGAATCTTCTCGAATATCAATGTTATTTACATTACAACTACCAAAAATATTATGTATTGCTGTTTGATAACTCATTGGATGATATATTTCCCTAATACCACCACTATCTTTTACTTCTCTATTTCCTCCGGCACATGGGTCAATAATTTTTATATTATTCCAATCGAGTTTCACTCTCTTGTCAAATTCTTTAAGAAATAACTCAATATCTGTAATTGGCGTTACATAATAATCTGCAATATGTGTATCTCTTGCATTACTTCTATTTGTACTACTAATAGTCTCTTACCTTTTATAGTGGTTGCAACCTTATTTATCTCCTGGAGACTATACCTTTCTTTTATTTTATTTCTCTACTTAAAACGAAATTTTCATTTGCTATTTCAGTTCTATATAGTATAATAATATTGTTACATTTCTTTGTATTAGTTTTTATTGATTAAATCCTCCGGAAACGGAGGAACGCATGAACATTTCATCTATCATTCAACTTTTTCAAACACCAACTTGTGTTATTTTAGCAATAACAATTTTGGTGTCAGTAAGTGGCTTTATCCTCAAAAATCTCTACATCGAATATAAAGATTTAAAGATTAAAACAAAGTCCAAAAAGAAGAAACATAAGAAGTAGTGTTCATTGAGAGAGTAAGACAGTTTTCGGACTGTCTTATTTTCTTGCTTTGAAATTGGCTTTTCCTTGCCTTATAAATGTCCATCTATACTTTCAATATTCGTAATCACAGGAACATATTTATCAGCCCCTTTTCTAAGGTTAATTACTCTTTGCAGTTCCTTTGGAATCACTTCTATTTTTTGCTCTGTGTGCCAAATATCTGAATATTGCCTTACGTTTCCAATCGAACCATCATTACACTTTGCCAATGTGTAATAATCTACTTTATACATTCATTTTTCTCCTTCACACATTCCATAATTCTATTTTTACCAACGTTAAAAATCTCTTCGTCATTCTCAATACAGATACATTTCCTACCTGTCCTAATAGCGGCCACGCAAGTTGTCATACTACCAGCCGTTGAATCAAGCACAGTATCGCCCTCATCAGTATAAGTTTTAATAATTTCTTCTACTAATGCTACTGGCTTTTGAGTCGGAGTTAATGCACACTTTTGGGTATCTTTGGCGAATAGCCAAACTGACTTAGGAAATCTCTCTGTACTGTCATATGTATGATTTTTGATTTCGTTATAATTTGTTGACTGCTTACTATTTCTTTTGTGAGATGCTGTACTTACTTTTCTGATATGTCCGTTTGTTTTCTGAGGATTATACGTTGGTTGTTTCTTATAGAAAACACACATATCCTCATGATTTCTCATTGGCATTCTATTAGCATTCTGGAACCCTGTAGGTTGTGTTTTCTCCCAAATGAGATTATATTTCCACATCTCACGGTTGCTCTCCATAAGATCAGCGGTAAACATACCGTTTGCAAATAGAATAATTGCGCCATTATCTTTAATGATTCTTTTATATTGAGTCCATAACCCTATAGACTTATTTTCTTCAAAATACGAAAGTGCACCATTATAATCAGTTTCTCCTTGCTTATAACACCACAAAAGAAAATCATCTTTATAAAATACCTTTGGTTTCTTTCTGATTTCTAAGGTTATGTAATCATTAAATGGAATCACTATATCCCAAGTATTCCGAGCAGTCTGTCCAAAGGGGAGATCTGTAATAATTACATCTATAGATTTATCAGAAATATTTTTCATCAATTCAAGACAATCGCCTTGCCATAATTCGATATCTTTCATATCAGACACCATCCTTACGGCAACTCAACCTATCAACAGCTATATCAAAATATTTATCCCTCAGTTCAATTCCAAACCACCTACGATTATTTTCTTTTGCCACCAACAAATGAGAACCGCTACCAGTGCACGGATCAAATACAATATCACCCTCATCAGAATTATCTAAAATAAGTTCTTTCAATAAGTCATGATTTTTCTCTGTTGGATGCAATTTACTTCTTCCACAGGAATACTTAAAAACTGGATTCTTACAATGTGCATTAAAAGCGGCACCTTTCTTCTTGAACCATACAGCATTTTCTATTCCTGATAAATATATGTATTGTCCATTCATCGGACTTGGATTTGTCTTTTCCCAAATAAGTTGCCTTACTGTACCTAACTTCTTTTTCTGCTTTTCATTAAAGAACTCATATATCTCTGAAATTTGCTCTTTGCTACAAAATATGATAATTGTTCCAGATGTTATCCTATATACCTCTGGTAAAAAATCTTTTAATTCAAATGTCATAATGTCGGCATTCTCTTTATCAAGATTTCTGAGTCCGTTATCGTCCCTGCTTACTACACCATAAGGAATATCAGTAAGGGTTAAATTAACACTATCCGACTCCATTGTTTTTATGTATGTTATACAGTCACCTTTAATAATATTATTTATTTTTCTTCACCCAGAAAGGTATGATCATCTCACGGCTGCAGCACCTTTGTTCCTTTCTGTATTATTTTCTATGTTAAAACTGTAAATAGACATGATTTCCTTCCAAATCAACATCTATAATATTTTCTGTAATCTGATATTGGTTAATCCCATAATCATTTTGCCCCATTGGTTCTGATTCTTCAATTTCATCAACCGTCTTCATACCAGAACACACAACTTCTGCTCCGCTAGGCAGCTTCTCTAACTTTGACATCAACTCATATACTTTTATTTACCTCACCTCCTTGGATGAAACAGATTTTTTATCTTATCCGTTAATTGAATACATCATCTATTGTTCTGGCAAAGTCATCATAGACATCATCATTATCTATTAAATAATCAAGTAAGGCATAACAATATCCTTTTGCGTAGTCCGTGCTAACAATAGACAAATTAACTTTACTTTTCATCTCTTTTACAATTTTCTTCATATAGTCAACATTGCTCTTCATGACTATCCACCTTTGAAATCTCGATTTCATTACTATGCAGCAAGCATAGACTTCACAATCTTCATAGCTGTACCACTTGCTAACTTTCCAAATAATTCACCCACCTGCTCTACTGTCTCAGGTTCTTCTTTCACGCAATCATAATAAACTTCTTTTCCAATGTTTTTAGCTATGGTTCCCATATCATGCTCATCCCAATCTTCAGGGATAATACCTTCGTCAACCATTTTATGTACCAGCTTTGTAACTCGCCCCTCCGTAACAACAGATTCTACAATTGCTTGTAACTTTGCTCGTCTCTCCAATTTCCCTTCATCAAACTTTTTCACAGATTTCTTTTCTGCAAATTTATCAACCACAATCTTTGTATAAAACGGGAGTCTTGTATTCGGATCATTAAGTCTTGTCATATTCTTCACAACAATACCTTCTCCGTTCTCTCCGCCTAAATCCGTTCTTCCAACAAAATGCTTTAAATGTTCCCATGATTCAAATTCACCTTTATAGAATACTGGCACATAAATCAAATCAAGCTGCTTAACAATATTTTCTACTTTATCCTGATCTAAATATCTTTCTGACTCAGTATCCCACACATCATAAAAATATGCGTTTTGGTATCTATCATCGGGATAGACAATTGTGTGTGACACAAGCCACTCACCAAATAAAACCAAATTTGTACCCAATACTTCTTTTACTAATTCTTTATCTAACTTCTGTGACCACTCCCATGCGCCACGGAGGTTATTTCCTAAATCAAGAATTTTCTTTCTACTAAATGCTCTGATACTATCTGCTTCTTCGTCATATCTGATTGAAAAATTAGCACCATCTATCTTTTCCTGAACTACTATGTAATCACCTTTTTGAAATACATCAACGTACTTGTCTTTCAGACGCTCAATATCCATATACTTCTTCTGTTCCATTTTTGCTTACCGTCATAAGCCGTGCGCACTTTTCACCTATAGGAACTTCTGATTTTTATCCTTTCCTTTTTCTTGTTTTATTAACTATATCTATAAATTTGTTATATACTATCTGTGTTCCCTGGCAGATACCAGACAAAGATCCGATTAAAGATAGTGATGACTCATGGGACATTTCTACTCACTATTCCTGCTGGAGGTGTTGCCTATGGTAGCAAATATTGCAACAATTATTTCATTTGTGTGCCTAATACTCATGAAATTTCAATGTTTACATCATCTAAGTCTGATAACCTACCTAAATCATCACTAATGTATTCTTCTATACTTCTACCACAACTGATTATGTAATCCTTTCCTAAACACCTCATCCTTTAATCTATAATATCTTGGATTATCCAATTCTAAATGTTTTAATGTATCATCAAGACAATTCTTTAACTTTTTTTGATTAGTAAAGAAATCTGATGTTTCCACAGAGTAACTAAGCCCATTAAATGAAAAGCATACATACACTCTAAAATACCAATGATACTTTCCGAATTCATCTTCACAGTCTCTTTCAAATCCGTATAACTTTTTCTTATATAAAATTTTTGCCATACTGTCTCCTTCTATCTACATTCTTCAAATACAATAACATTGAATACAGGTTTAAAATGTGGATCTTTTGTAATCACACCCATCTCTTGCAGTTTTATCAATTCTGATTTCACTTTACCAGAACACTTTTCAATATCAGATACCTCAAACATTCCTGTGTCAAAACCATACTCATCACCAGCAGCTAAAACATATCCAAAATATAAATATGAACCACTCATCGGATCATCAAAAAATTGGATTTCGCCTTTACATTGGTTGTTTATATAGTCTTCTCCTTCTTCAGTCCACTTCCAATCTTTAAATTTATCAGTTTCACAATCAGCCAAATCATAACCAGCTATTACATAATAATGACTTTCCATGCTCATAACTTCTTTATCCTCACCAATGAAATGCAAGATTTAAGGATTAAGTTATGCACCCAATCCCTTTAATTCTGCCACCAGCTCAGCCAATCTTGGATTGTCAGAATATTTATTTGCCATTTCTTCGTAGAATTCAACCGTCTTTCTCTTGTTAATTTCTTCTTCTAATTCTTTCTCAATGGCAGCTTTCTTCTAAGCAACTTCCTTTGCTTTATTCTTTTCTTCGATTCTTGCATTATACGCATCCATATTTACAACAGCCACTACCTGGGCATTAACACCTTTACTATACTCATCAATAGTCATTACTTCTTTTACAGTTCCAAGTACACGATTATCTTTTCCTCTGGCATTTACCACTACAAGATCGCCTACACTTAAAACTCTAAATTCCGTTTCATATAATGCAAACGCATAATCCTTTTTGCTATAATCTTCTAACAAATTAACAATTGCTACTCTATTAAATCCTGTCATATTCCTATCCTCCATAATCTCTAATTCATATGTTTTAAACCAAAACACACCATAGCTACTTGCTTCATTAATAATGTTGTCAACTGATACACCAATTTCCCCAGACGATATTCTTTCAACAATCCCAGTCAAATATAGTAATTTATAATATTTTTTCTTTCTTTTTACATTAATAATTTTTACACGTTTACCTAAAAAATCTTCATAATACTTTTCTTTTCCCACTATCTCACCTCTTCCTGCTGAAGTACGGATTTTATGGTACAAAGTTATGCACCTTTATTTTCATTTCTTATAATGCCCATAGCTCTCAGATACGCTTCCTTCTGAATTTCAATCTGATCTTCACGCTCTCTTGCTTTTCTCTGATTTTCTTCTTCGGCTCTCTTAACTGCTCTGCGTTTCTTACAAGCAAGTCTCTTGGCGCGTTTCTTCTCAATGTGTTCCTGTTCAGCTTTCTGATACTTCTCAAACTCTAATCTCTTTTCATAAACTTTCATACCACGCCTAACCGCATTATTATAAGCGGCGGAGCCACCCATAATCTTTTTGGAAATACAGATTGAAATTGCAGATTCCATACTAAAAACATCTGGTTCTCTGCATACAGATTTCTCTTTTGTTCCATCTGCAAAGGTTACTTCTACAACTTTATCTGGCACAATAATATTTACATCTACAATTCTAATATCTTTCTCTGTATATGCTAAAATTTTTGTAATAGGTGTCATTTCTACATTAAATATTCCAAAATAATTCATCATATTTTTTCTCCTCCATAACTTGAATATTTTTTTATTTTATACTTTGAAACGTGGATTTTAAGACGCACTGTTTATTCTATTTTCTGCAATTTGCACATAGTCTGGATTTAACTCAATACCAACATAATTTCTGTTATGTCTTCTGGCAACCAAACCTGTTGTCCCCGATCCCATAAACGGATCTAAAATAACACCGCATTCAGGACATCCCGCTAATACGCACGGATCAATCAGCGTATCAGGAAATGTCGCAAAATGTGCCTCTTTACATGGTTTTATATTCACGTTCCATACATCTCTTTTATTTCTCATTCCATCAGCACCATACACTCTTTCGCCTGAGCTGAATCTATCTCCTTTAGGATAATCTGCCTGATATCCTTCTTTATTTTTATCTCTTGCCTTTGGCTGAGTAACCGCTGGTTCTTTTATAGACATATAGTCAAAGTAATACTTTCGTGACTTTGAGAGTAAGAATATGTATTCATGAGATTTCGTACATCTATCTTTTACACTTTCAGGCATCGGATTTCCTTTTGCCCATATAATATCTTGCCGAAGATACCATCCATTTTCCCGCAGTGCAAATGCAGCCATCCATGGGATTCCTATTAAATCCTTTGGCTTATAGCCATTCAATTTTGATAATTTAGATTTATGTGTTTTTGAAATCATATAGTTTGTTCCATGATTACTTGATTGTTTCTTTGATAGATTTTTTGTTCCTGCACCTTGATTGCTGCCAGCCCAACTGTCACCAATATTCAGCCAAAGAACTCCATCATCCTTTAAAATCCTTTTTACCTCTTCGAACACAATTACTAAATTCTCTATATATTGTTCTGGCGTGTCTTCATTTCCAATCTGTCCATTTACACCATAATCTCTTAATCCATAATATGGTGGACTTGTTATACAACAATCTATGCTTCTATCAGGGAAAGTTTCTAAAATATCAATGCAATTTCCACAATATATTTTATTTATATCCAATGTATTTTGGGGAGTAAACTATAGTTTTTTGTGCGCACAAACCTCTTACTCCTTTCGTTAAATATTTTTATTTTGTATCATATGTTCAAATATTGCCTCAAAAATCGGTACAACAATACTATTACCAGCCTGTTTATATAATGTTCTATTTACAATAGCATTGCCCTTCGGATTTACCTTTTCAGCAGCATAATAATCCTCATCAGAATAGCCAAATAATCTCCAGCATTCTAATTCTGTAAGGAACCTATACTTTCCATTTCCACAATCAATAACCTGAGCAGGGCAACGATCTTGGCGTTCTGTAATTGTATAGGCATAATTTTTAATTACTGTTGCTCGCTTGACACCTTTTTTACCAATAGCATTTAGAATACTTGGCTGAGTAACTAAATACTGATCAAGGACATCCTCATGAAGAAAATCAGCTAGTGGTTTCATCTCTGTATGTCTTAATTTATCAAAATCAAAACATTCGCCACTAAGACAAGAAATTGTAAATACTCTTTCTCTCGCCTGCGGAATACCAAAATCTCTTGCATCCAAAATTTTATAAGAATTTGTGTATCCCAATTTCTCCATTTCAAATAAATATTTTTCAAAGTTCTTCTTGTTATAACTATTAAGAACATTCTTTACATTTTCCCAAATGACAAATTTAGGTTTCCACTCTCCCATATTCTGTATAATATGTATTGTTTCCCACATTAAAGATGATCTAGTTCCGCTACCCTCATCTGCTCCCTTACCTCGATTGATCCTTCCACCTTCTTTTGTAGCCTTACCTTGATGACCTGCGATGGACATATCTTGGCAAGGAGAACCGTGTATCAAAATATCTGGTTTTAAATTCCATCCAACAACAGACTGTGTTTTATATTCAAGTTCATCAGCAAACATTGCATTATATGAACGAACTGCCTTTTCATCAATTTCTACATAATCTATTGCTTTCACTGGAATATTTAAGTTTCTTAACGCTACTCGTGGTGATCCTATACCACCAAACAATTCTAAAATCTGTACTATCTATAATCACTCTCCTCTTAAAACATTTATTTCAACTATTCCCTAATTATCTTCTCCAATATACTCTGGAGAATAATCATCTTTATTACACTCAAAATAACTACCATCAACTATAGATTCCAATCGCTCTATATCACACCTATTCCCATCTCCAGTTTCCCTGATATAATCAATTTCCTTTTTTGCATATTCTTTTGCGTCTTCAACAATATGTTTCCAAGTTTTGTTATATGTAATTACATTGACACCATATTCGCAAATCGGAAGACTACTTGCCCATTTATGAGCAATCCTATAAGCTACATTTTCATCTCTTGTGTATTTACATTTTCCCCACATTTCAATAACTCTTGTAGGAACACACTTTCCTCTTGTTTCCTTTTTATTCTGCCAATCGCCATCAATAATAGACCATGACACATTATCAATTGCCTGTAAATGAGCAACTCTATACTGATCCTTAGTTTTTAAAATATAAATTCCATTATCTGCACTCATATTCTTCTCCTTATTCTATTTTAATTTTTAGGAATTACCGACTTGAATAAGTCTCTTAGAATTGTTATACTTAGATTCATCAAGACGGATTTCCGTTTTGTTGTTTATAGGTATCCTGTCCACTCGCCAAAGTATCAGGATACCTATTTTATTCTTCTACATAATTAAAATCGTGTCCATTTAGAATATTCTGTATTGCTCTCTTGTCTCGTTCCAATGCCAAACAGTATGAATTTTTCCTAATTGCATCCTCTGTGGACAATGGAAACTTATTATATTCTGTATCAATTGTTTTACCAAGAAATTCCACAAATTCCTCCAATCTTTTAACTATTGATTTTTCGTCAAAAACATTTATCCCTGTTGGAACGCTAATGCTTTTAATATACTCTGAAATTGCCTGATTTTCTTCTGATGTAGAATCTCTCATTTGAGCCAATACTTGATTCTTTTTACTATATTCAAATGCCCGCAGTTCATCTTTTCCAAGCCACTTTATCCAGGCTCCGCAATCATCACAATACAATCCAGTATTATTACCTTTTACTTCTGTATGTAATGAAATACTTCCACATTTCTTACAACAGTTTTGATACATGTTTCACACCTCCAGTTAAAATGTTTCTTCTATCGTTTACTGAATTTCATATTCACAATTTTCTGCACCTTTACATGTTTCCAAAATTTTGACACCCATAGTATGTAATTCTTCAAAAATGCAATCTGGATGATCAAATTTTCCTTGCTCTTCATAAAGATTATCAGCTATTTCCTCTCCTTGATTTTCATCACTAACTTCAATTGTGATAGAATTAATTCTTTTTACTTTTTCTTCATATTCAATTACATATTTCATAAATTTTTATTTCCTTTCATTTTTATATTAAATAAACCATAAAACCTTCGATTCATAGATAAAACATCAAAAAACTACACCTCCATTCCTTCTGGGTATTTTGTTGTAAATGGTCTATAATCTTCACCTACCGTTTTACCACACTTCTCACATATCATTTTAGGGATTACATTATTATGAAAATTCTCATCATCATAACCCCATTTTTCTACATTGTGTCCACAGTGCTCACATTCAAAAATCGCCTTAAAATCTCTTCTGTTTTGATAAGTGATTTTCTTAATTTTCATATAATTCTCCTTCCCTCCTTCTAAATCGTATCTGAAATTTTCTTAAAATGATGACAATTTAATTGTAATGAAAAACAACTGAGCAAAGATATAAAATCTCTATTTCCAAGATGCTTTAATTTTCCAATCTCATCAACAATGGAACCTGCCACACTTTTTTGAAAGCAGACTTCTGAATGGATACAAATATCACAATTTGGTCTTTTTATTTGCATTACATCTTCCTCTCATTCTAAATATAATATTTTGAAACGACTTTCTTTATTGGAATATCAATTGGAGGTTGATTTGACCATTTAATTTTTGTAATAATGACAGGAACTATACCACGTTCAGAACGCACAGTAATAATATCACCTGGCAATAAATCATTTTCCCAGCCTGTCCACGAATGTGGAATTCTCCATACCCGTTCTTTCGATGCCTTTTCACCTGGATGAATGCCATAAATATATGTAGTTGTTTTCCTGTGTTCAAGCTTTTTCATTATGTTATTTCTTTTTCTTCGCCACTGTTTTTTCTTATAATTTGAAATTTTTACTTCTACTTCTTTAACATTGTTTTCTTTTAGAATTAAATATTGGATATAACCATCAATAAGAATGTTATTGGCATCAATTACAATGTATCTATCTTGGCAATGATATTTGCTCCAATAATTCCTGCTTTCTTCCATTTTATCTTTTCCTGGGATACTCGCTGCATATGTTTCTTTAATTTTAATATCTTCAAGATTCACTTTTCGCATATAATCCTCCCATCATTTTGATTAATACAATGACAATCAAAATTGTTCTTTTTCAATATCTCGTTTAACATCTTCAATATATTTCCTACATTTCTTTTGAAACCTGTTGATTGAAAATAACACTATTCCAAACATAATGCAGATATATAAGCAAACAATAACTATCAATATTAACATTTTCACCTCACTTTTATTTTATAATATATAATGATTATGTAATTTAAATTTGTTCCCATACAGGCATCCGGTTATAGGATTCCATGTACTGTCACTTCAGTCTATTTTTGTTTTATTCATAAGAGCCTTACCTCTCCTTATTGTCAGTGTAGTTGATTTCAACTCATGTCCTCCTTTCCAATCTCCGCCAGCACATCTGTCCTCTGCATATAAAACCGCCCCTCCGCTGCCTTCTCCGCCTTCCGCACATTCCCCAGTAGACGTTCCAGCCCATGGATGACCCTATCATTTTCCTCCAGCCAGTCCATAACAGACTGGAGCTGTTCTCGCTTATCTTTTGCCTCCCGCCGTTCCTGCCGTACCTTTGCCAGCTTCTTTGCCGCCCTTGCGTACTCATGGTATGTATTTTCATAAAGTTCCAAGCTATGCAGCAAGTCCTGCGTTTTATCATTCGCATCTTTTTCAGTGGAAACAGCGATGTTATAGTCCATTTTGGATTCTCGTAGAAAATCCAGAAATCCTTCTATTTGTTCGCTATATTTCAATTCCCTTCCTCCTTTCATCCTATAAATATACCCTCTTTTATTTCCATTTGTCATTTAATGCGTTCTTTGCTATTCTTTTATCCAAAAATATATTTTCTCCTAAAATACCATCAACCGCACAATTCTTCACAAATATATGGATATTATTTTCATCAATCATAATTTGTGTTACTGTATCCTCAAATATAGACACATTGTTTGAGCAACTCTTACATTCTTGATTTTCTTTATTAAATGGGCAAAAAACTCCATTCATTTCAGAATATCGTGAATATATATTACTACATTCTGTAATAACAAATACAATTTCTCCAATTTTACATGGCAAAATTTTTAATTTTCCCTCCTTTCTTAATTTCTCATAAAACTCAAATTGCTGATAAAACATCAATTTATTATATTTAATATCCATATCTTCACAAAACTGCTTGAAACTCATAATGCATCCTCCTATTATGCTATCTCTTTTTTGACATTGTTAACAACTGAATCGAAATCATGTTTTATATGTAAATAAAATTCTTTCATCTGTTGAATGCTATAAGATTTAGGAAAATGATTACTCCACTTATTAATTAATTGGATCATCATTTCGTCATTCACTTCTATATCTAAAGCATCCTTTGCAAGTCGAATCAAACCTGGTATACTATTAGGCGTTAATTCAATTCCATCTTTGATTTCCAAGCTCCAATCATTCAACATATCCATGCACAATAAAATATTTTCAAATTCCTCGTCTTCGACAACTGCTGTTTCCAGATATGATGTTATTGTATGAATATCCAAATTACTATAATTCTGTACAAACATAGCTGTTTGGATAGACAAAATACGTTTTTCATCGTCAGAAACATTCAAAGAATGTATTAAATCTGTCTTTGTAAAACTCTGTACATATTTCTCCCATCTTTCATTTTTCACAGAAATTCTACTTCCTTTTTTTTCTTGTGACGCAATAAAGTCTTGCAGCAATGTTTCAAGATGCATCATTTTTCGTTGAACTACTACCTTATCTTTTGTTGATTTACCATTCAAATCATCAAAACTTATGTTATTAATCTGTTTACTATGTAGCGACTCCATAAATTCCATCATAAAGTCTATAAAAAGTTCATCCTTTTCCTTCATTTGTGCGAAACGAGCAAATAAACCAAACCATAAAAACGAATCCTTTGAATCGAACATGTTAGCCACCTCGTTTGTTACAACTTTTTCAAGCCGTTGTACAAGCTCCTCAAAGTTTTCAAAATCAACCATTTTTGCATTTGCTTTTATGTAATCACACATATCCTCTTGTTTCTTTTTCCAGTTCGAAAGATAATATGCTGCCATAACACTTTCGACAACAACACGATTAATCACTCCGTTTTTAAACTCAGACACCTTATATCCTCCCATATCCTTAAAAAAAGACATATTGGATATGCTTTTTACAGTTGCTGCATATTCCTCTCCTAAACGTATAATTCCTTTTTGCGATACTGTTGCTGGTTTACCCTCATTGTACCTTGCAATATGATATGCAATATCATCTGCGTTACAATTCAGATATTGTGTAATTTCAAAATTATAATCCTGAAATTTTTCCTGTAATTCTTCTGGCAAATCAGAAAATTTCTTTCCGCGGATATCACATTCTTTTCGTTCATAAACGGGAAAATTATTTTCATCTACAGCGACTTGTTCATTTTCATCTACGACTTGTGCCTGATATTCAATTATCCAGCGTCTAATATTACGCGAAATCCTATACTGATCTTTTATAAAAGAATACGCATTTGTACATCTTTGCTTACCATCTAAATCCCAAATAATAGCAATCCCGTTTATAACCTGTTCAGCAAAAACCAATTCAGGTAGGGGATTTCCTTGGAGTATATCCGAAATTAAATTTCCCTTCATAACTGGACTCCATTGGTCAGAACTTCTTTGAAGCGGATGATCAAAACGAATAGTACGCTTGTCCATTTTCTTTACAATAGAATGGATGCTCATTCTATCTGGCTTACTTTTTTCTAATGTTTGTGTAGAGATACTCATATCTTCTTCATCCTCCTTCTTAGAACTCAACTGTATTTTGATATGGTCTTGCAACTTACTTATATGCTCAAAACATCTCATTGCTTTAATGTTCTGCTCATATTGCTTATTTGTTATGTTCAATTGTGATTTAATTTCCTCTATGGTTGCTCCTTCTATTTTCAAATTCAAAATATTTCTTTGAATTTTTGTAAGGCTTTTAAGATATTCTTCTATATTTTCTTCCCATAAGACACCATTTCTTTCTTCCAATTCCTTAATAATGTCAAAATCTGAATTTATCAAATCTCCGATGGTCAAATTTCCTTCACTGCTAATAGGTGTATCCAATGAAAGTGACATTTTATTTGCTCTGCGCTTATATGTATTTCTTTTTTTTAAAATATCCAAAACAGCATTCCGCAAAGCTCCATATAAGTATCCTTCAAAATTTCCTTTTTTCTCATCATATCTATGATTTACTACAATATCAGCAAGAACTTCACTGGCTTCGGCATAAAACTCATCTTTATCGTTATAGTAACTACAACCAATACTATGTAGTATTTTGTCTACCATTAGATATAATTTTTTTGCATTGTTTTCGTATAGTTCCTCTAAAACATGTTTCATGGATACACCTCCTACAAAAATGAACGCTAAACATCGTGTCTGTGTTTTACTATTCTTTTTTTCAACAAATCATGAACCCATTATTTTACTCTACCGAAAAAATGGCATAACAATAAAGCCTAAGAATATTAGAATAAAATAAAACTCAATCATCTTAATCTTAAAATTAATTTTTCTTTATTATTATTTATAAATGAATAATTTATAGCCAAAAAATAAAGCCTATTTCATAGACTCTATAAAGATAAAGAAATAATGGGAACTTTTGTTGACAGGAATTGCATTAATATGTATAATAATAAAAGCAGACAACTGCTAGTATTAAAGGACTTTGTTCACAAAAGTTCTTCTATTATTCTCAAAAGAACTCACTCAGAGGTGTTGCCGCACCGTTTGTATGAATGAGTTCTTTTATATTCTAGCCTATACGTTCGATTTTGTCAATACATAATAGAATATTTGTTCCTTTTATTCTAATTGCGGAAACAATATATTATGGATAATGTCTGGTTCCTTCTTCACACCATATAAAGAAAATATACCAAAATAGTCGTTATCTTGATATAAAATATTATTCGCCCTTTGAATTAAGTCCTTTCCGGCTGTCTTTTTTATTTTTTTCGGTACATCATGAAGATACGTTCTTCTATTTAAGACTGTCAATATAACCACATCATCTTCGTTCATATGTTCCATTAACTTATACGCTTCCTTAACTGAACATACTATCGCCATTATGCCAGCACCTCTTCCCAATTTATTTTTTCTCCAAAGAAAAATGTATTAAAACAAACTTTGTTTACACTATTTCTCTGACTTTTATCTGTTACATTTCCTAATTTTTTTATTACTTCTTCTTTACAGATTGTCTGTGGCTGCTCACCAAGAATCATTGAATACGCGGATAATCCCGTTTCAGATTCTGCATGTAAACATCCATGAACCGGAAGATGTTGCTTTTTTATAATATGTGTCAAAGGCATTACAGTAATGATACTTGCATTAGTTGTTCCTTTCTCATTACTCACAATTATATATGGTCTTCTCTTTTTCTGAATAGAGCCAGTCCCATAATCTAATTCTGCCTCTATAATATCATATCTATGAAGCTCCATATCTCTCCCCCTTTCTTTTTGCTATGTATCATATTTCCGCCTTTGATAATCACATTATACAATATTTATATTTATTAATCAATATATATATTTATAGAAATATAGATATAAATATTGAAAATTCATTGTTTATATTGTATAATCAATATGAATATTTGACTAGCGAGGTGTAAAATGTCTATTCAAACATCAAAAGAATTACTGGCAGAGATTAAAAAACATATGGATATTGAAAACATACAAGTAAAAGATTTAGCTATACGTCTCAATAAATCTCCCCAGTCTGTCAGCCAATATTTTAAAAATGGAAATCCCAGTTGTAATACGTTAGTAGATATATGTAACGCACTTGGCTTACAAATTGAAATTAAAAAGAATGATATTACTCTTTAACCATAGTTATATAAAACAATTTTACAAATATAACTCTTTGCAGATAAATTCTTATTATAAATTTAATAAAATCCAAAATTATTTTCTTCTCACTATTTATGTACTGTGTATTCTATTTGAATACATTGTATTTTGATAGGTAGTGTCAAGAATAATGCGCAAAATAGTTTGCAGGCTCTGGCAGAATAAAATCAGCCAGCAGTAGAGGCATCCCCCAGGGCAGCCTCTAAGTGCTTCATATTCATGTACTTCTTGTTGCCCCACTGGGTGCCAGCTACATGGCGGAGCCTGGCACAGACCAGCATCAAAGCAGAATTGCCATCCGGGAAGCAGCCCACTACTCTGGTGCGGCGGCGGATCTCCCGGTTGAGCCGTTCAATGACATTGTTGGTGCGGATACGAGTCCAGTGTTCGCTGGGAAAGTCGCAATAGGTCAGCGTCTCTTCAATACCATCCTCTACTTGAAAGCAACATTTCAAGACTACTCTTTACTATTTCTATTTGCAAAATATAGAAATACCCGTTCTATATCCTTTATGGCATAGTTTTTAAAGACTTTTCTTTCAACATGCCACCCTCCTTCTTCTCCTAATATTTCTGATTTTCCACATTTCTCTTTCAGGAATATAGCACCCTCCCCATAATACAGTCGGATCAGAAATGGCTATCAACTTCTCCCAGTTACAATCATAACACTCTATATCATCAGGAACCTCCGCTACCCAACAAGAAACCTTGTTTTTCAGATGATTCAGTGATTGATTGCTTTTATATCCATCTACGAAACACCAAATACCACGCTTAAAATCTTCTAGATGCTCTTTATAGAAAGCTACCTTTTGTTCATGAATACGCTGGATCTCATATCTCAAGAACTCAGGATAATCTTCTAACTTGAACTCATCAGAAAGATGATATTGAATATGTTTCGCATGATGTGTCTGTTCCTGTGGTTCAAACGCTACTATTGAATAACGGATAATTTTCATATAGTATACCTACCTTATACCTTCATTGCTGTTCAATTCCTAGCATTTTATTAATCCATGTAGAGGCGTTCAAATTGTCGGTTTTCATACAAACCATTCCAATTAACGCCTGATCCATTGTATCATATAAAACATTACTATAATTACTCAATATAATTGGCTGATACCAAAATCCATGCTCAGGATTATCATCTCTCTGTGATATTACAATAGCAGATTGTTCATCAATAACAATCACTTCTCTAATATACTTTCTTCCAGACTTTTCTTCAAATTTATCCTTTAACTGATTTAATTCATATTCTCGTCTTGCTGCTGAAAACATTCTGACAATCTCTATTTTGTTTCCAAGATTTCCTTTATCTACAATTTCTTTTATAGCATTAAATATATCATCAGTTCCTTCTAATTTTCTATCATATATGCTCATTTGACTATTCCTCCAACTTTTTGCGAAACCATTTATTATATTCTTCACATTCATTACAGTATGAGTCTTCTATCACACCACAATTTCCGCAACATTTTCTATCTTCTAATGTAAAACCATAAAATTGTGCTTCTGGTCTTTCATTACCCCATGTAGTAAATGGCAGTTGACATCCAAGTTTCTTTAATTTTTCACAAAACTCATAATCACAAGTCTCTGGATATAATCTCTTGTCTGGTATATAATCATCATTTGAACCAACTTGAATTTCTTCCATAAAATTAGGCGCATTATTTTCATAATCTGTTCTGTATGTAACAGTATGAATTTTCATATCCTTAATGTATACATGAAAAGTATCTCTGTTACATGTATAACCATATAATAGAGTTCTGTCACTTTTATTATCCAAGTCATCTGCTTCAACTGGCGACACACTTTTAAACTGTAAATCTATAATATTTCCATATTCTTCTTTATTCATAATTATCCTCCATTTCTGCCATGAAAACCAGATTTTAACCGCTTATTCCATATTACTTAACATCTTTTCTACTTCTGCCAAATGTGATTCATCCATAGATTTTCCCGTTCTGTTAAGCATGAGGAAATATTTCAATATTATCTTTTTATCCGTTTCTCTTACCTCTGCGACAGACACTTTATGTTCTGTAAACGTATTCTTATCTATACCACTCAAATCATTGTAATATTTTCCTTTATATGCTAATTTGTTCTCGTAAAACTCAATAATGGTACTTAAACGCTGCTTTCCATCAAGTATCTCATAACTAAATCCCCTCTTATGCCATTCTTCATTGGATAAATGTATTAAAACAAATTTTCCAATATCAATATTCTTAAAAATACTATCTAATAAAAGTTCTTTATCTTTCTGATCCCAGACATAACCTCTTTGATAATCAGGGTTAAAATCTATTCCAAAATGATAATGATAATGAATTAAACTTTCAATTGTAGAATTATTGTAAAATAATCTAACATCCTGATTTTCCGTAAATTTTGTATCTGTACTACATCCGATAGGTCTTACGTTTACCCACGATGTTACTCTATATGTTTCATAATCATATGGATTTCCATAATTATTGTCTGTTGCAATACATTTTAATACATAAACTTTTCCATCATATAATACTTCTTCAACAATACTTTCCTTTAATCTTCCATAACTTACTTTATCTCCAACATTAAAAAAGTATGATGGGGTATTTATAAAAGGAAGTTCGCTCTGAATTTGTTCTAATTCTCTTTCCTTTTCCTGTTGTAACTTTTCCTCTTTAGTTAATTCCTTTTCAACTTTTTTCTTTGCCATATTTTATTTTCTCCAATAAAATCAATCTTTTATTTTTACTTCGCTTTCCAAAAATTCAACTATCCCATAAATAGAAATATCCTCTAACATTCCGCCTTGGCTAATCATAACTTCGCTAAGGCAATGCTGTTTGCAAAATACAGATGCAGCAACTCTTATTCCCTCTAAATAACCAGCCAATTCCATAGACGATTGACATTGCCCAACTTCTTGTCGTATTTTATCAAATTGTTTCATTCCATCTCACTCTCTACATGCATCACAGTCACACACTTCGATTTCCCGAATGCTCCTTAGCATATCATGCTGTGTGTCTTCATGGATTACATGACATCCTTGTTCGTATCCACACCAGCCTTTATTCAAAATAACCCAATAGCCATCTTCATCATGATATATCTCCATAATGCGTTCTTGATATTTTTTAGGGATTTTTATATTTATTTGATTATTCATATAATCCACGCCCCATTTTATTATATCATACATTGTTCAGCCTTTCCAATAATCTTATTAATGACATTAAATTTATCTTCACCGCTTTGTGCCATATCATAGCACAAACTAAGAAAGTTACGAAAATCCTCTGCTTTCAATGGAATGACAGGACTATTTTTAATAATCGGTTTATTGCCTTTAGAAATATCTGCAATGAAATTTCCCATATCATTATACAATTTAATCTCGTCTTCTCTTGCTATACCACTATATTTTAGAGTCGTATTACGATCCGAATGTGCAAAGATCCCTTGTAGTTTATCTACCGTTGTCACATCATATGGATGCAATTTAATTGACCAGTATCCGAAGGTCTTACGGGTTGAATGTGTACTCACAGGATATTTGATTCCACAAGCATCCGCTGCAATCTTAAATTGTTTCCGATAGGCTGCTGCTTGGCTCTGTGTTGCTTTCCAAAGCAATTCATCATATTCTTCTTGGGAATATTCGTCTCTATATTCTAACAGTTGGGACTTCTGTGGAGTCGTGATTATAAAATCCTTATAGTTCTCCATTGGGTCAATTCCTGTTTTTTCAACGTATAACTGAATCGCTTCTTTGCAGGCTCCACAAACGTAAGGGCGTGTCAATTTCCCTGTCTTTTGCTCCTTAATTTCAATCTCATCTCTCATTCTTCCGTTTTCAAAAAAGAAATCAAGCCATTTGAATGATAATGTATCACTCACACGCCTTCCCAGAAGCAATCCAAAATTAAACGCCAAATACCAGTGCCACATACCTTTCATCTTAAAATAATCCATCATATTCTTAATATCTTCCATATACCAGAACGGATATACTTCAGTTTTTCCTGTCTGCTTTGTTTTGTTTCCCATGATTAATCCTCTCTTTCATAGATTTTTCTCTATATAATACTTCTACATTCAAAAAGAAAAAGCATCAACGATTTTCGTCAATGCTCCTTAGTCAATTCGTAATTATCAATAATGATATCTACAAGTAAGCACTATCAAATTATTTTCTTCTACTTGATATACCAACCTATGTTCATTAGTAATTCTTCTACTCCACTTTCCTGCCAAATCATATTTTAACGGTTCTGGTTTCCCAACTCCTTCAAATGGATTTCGTTTTATATCCGTAATCAACTCATTGATTCTTTTAACAATTTTCTTATCTATCTTCTGCCAATAAAGATAATCCATCCAAGCATTTTCTGTGAAAGATATATTCATAGATTAATCCTCCACATCAAAGTTTACAAGTTTCCCATCTTCAGCTTGCTTAATCGACTCTTTTAGCCACTCATAATTTGCTTTATTTTCCCTTATATGAAGATTTTCCATAAGATTATCATACTGTGCCTGAGACATAAGCACGACATTCTCATCATTTTTTCTTGTAATTATTGCAATATCAGAATCTTGTACTACCCTATCGCAAACTTCTTTAAAATTATTCCTCACATTTGAAAAATTTGTTGCTATCATAAAATCACCCTCCTTTAAATATATTATACTCTACATTTATAATATTGTCAATATTCTGTACAATATTCTGTACGATTGCAATTCACAAGTTGAAATGATAATTTCAAGTCAATCAATAATCCATATTATAAAAATCACAATTATTTTTGTGATATTCATAGATATCCTCATAATCTAAATCATATTCAGGTTTACAGTCTAAAGATTCAGGGTAACATTTCATTTCTTTCACATCACAATGTTTACAATCTAAGCATCTTATTTCTTTTATGTGCCTATTAAACATTTTTTTGCCTCCAATCATTTTTGATTTAAATTGGTTTTTCATCATGAAAAAGCGTAAACTCATTTCCGTAAAACCAAACTTAATGTTATAACCAATAGGAATCGATTTTCAATGATAATAAGTTCATTAAAATTATATAGTTCTTTTTTAATAATTTCTCAAATTTATTAATCAGATCACCTTATTTCCCAAACAAATACGCTGACTCAGATGTATATATTTTGAAAACTCTTTCACAATAGCTAAATTAAGTAACTCCCGTTGCGCCGCTTTCTTTTTTCCATTGATTTAGTAATTTTTTTAGTTAAACAGCATACATTTTATTCCCTCTTATTTTATTAAAATAAACTGCTTTTTTGACTATGAGAAAGCATAAACTCATCTCCATCACATATACATCGTAGAATACCTATATCAAATTTTGTGTATGTTTAACTTGCAATAACAGTATTTCCGAAGAATTTATTATAGCTTTCCTCAATTGCTTCCAGTCTGTACCTTACGGCTTCTTTTCGAGCTGATCCAGATCCTGCATAAGTATTATAAGTTAAACTAATTGTTGCAGACTTTTTGCCCGAGAAAAATTCTACAAACCATTCCACCATTTGCTTATCAGATAAACCATCTTGCAATGACCTCCACACGACAGGAACAACACTGATTAAATGTGTCCTTGTAAGAAGCCTTTTGGCAATCTTGGCATCTTCTATTTTATTATACATATCCAAAATCCTATCAAAAATTTCTGTCAACTGCTGTTTATCAGTATCCGTAATCTCTATTTCTGCCATAAGGGGTCGGATCACCTTTGTTTCCATTGAAGGCTCATCCATATGCAGCATTACATAGGACTTAACAACAATATCCTCATTTGTATACCGTTCAAATGCTTTTGTCGTAAGCGCATTTTTGAACAATTTATGTGAACCAAGTTCCGTGATTTCCTTCCGGGACTTTGCCTTTGCCCTCGTTGATGTAATGGCATTTAAAGGCATTCCATTGTTAAGATAAAAGAAAAATTCACAAATTTCATCATCTGACGGCTCATTGATAACAATTACAGTAAACACAGAATCCTTAATTGCTTCTTGTAAACTCTCTTCCAATTCAGAAAAAGTGAGGGTGTTGATATCTACTTCCTCCGTTTCTCCAGTTTCATCATCAAAAATTTCTACTGTTTCTAAACCTTCAAGAGTAAATTCATCATTCATAAACTTTTGGACTGTGGTAATCCTCTGTTTTCCATCCATAGCCGAATAAATATCGCCAAATTTAGCAACATAAATTGGAGGAATCGGACGTTCATATATAAGAGAAAGTATAAATTCCGACATCCTTGCGGCATCTTTATTCCACACAAAACCTCTTTGTATTGCATTATCCAAAACGAGTTTTCCCTTTTTTACATAGTCGACTGCCTTTCTTGCTGTCCATTCCGCTCTTGTCTTATCAACCTTTCTTACTATTGTCCTCATTCCAATTCCTCCGATCATTTTATTTGACTACTTTACACTTTCGTGTACCGTCTACATATATCTTCTTCTCTATTCCAAGCCCATCACACACCAAATCCTCAACATAAAGGACACATGATACCCTGTGATCACGCTTTGGGTATTTTGTCTTAGCATTTGAACTAAATAGTACAGGATCAATCTGGCGCAATTCCTTTGACAAAAAACTATGGATTTCTTTTCTCTCGTTTGGATGAATAACCCATGTTTCCCTTAATGCCCTCATTACAAAAGTTGCATACCCATTTGTTTCCTTATTCCATCCAGCATTTTCAATAATAGAAAAAATAAAGTCCAAGCATTTTTCGCCATGGACTTTTGCAATAGAATATGTATCTGTATAACTACCCAGCACTGATTCTCCTCTATTTCCTTTCGTTGCTACAAATTTAATTCCATATTTATTCAAAAGTTTATCAAGAGAAACAGCAGCACCGTCTCCGATGATCACTCTTGAAAGATGCTTTTCAAGTGGCTTCACATTCTCCACTTCTGAATCCTGTCCGATAAAGTATTCAGCCTCAAATTTCAGTCTCTCATCTGGATCTTCAGGTGCATCCATAAGAATAATTGCATTTAATCTATCTATTCCTTTTTCTCCTGCTATAATGAATCTTCCCTGTCCATCCACAATAGCAAATCTATGTTCCTCCAGATGCCATACAAGAATTATTGGTGTTAGTTTCCTCTCATCCCATTTGTTTCTTAATCTGTTTAAATGTTTATGCGTCCTCATCCCTTGATATCTGGCATCCACAAAGCATAGAGACAAAGGAACCACTGCGCTGCCTGTAATCACTCTTTGATTCTTTCCTTTTCCAACGGTCATAAGTGGCTTGATATTTGCCACTATGTCATTAAATTGTTCAATTCTCCTTGTTTCCTCATTCATTGCCACTACTGCACTCATACTGAAACCTCCTTAAATATGTATTTTGGGTATAATAAAAAGCATCTGGTTTTTATTTTCCAAATGCTTTGTCATCTTTCATGTATTCAGTTGAATATCTAATTTCATAGACCAGATTATCAGAAACACAATCCGATCCACACTCTATTATCATCACAGAAATCATAAAATCCTCTCAAATTAAAATTAAGAATATCTTCTTCCTCATAATAATTATAAGCATCTGTATCTTCTGGACGAGCTAATTCATAATCTTCTATCATACAATCAATTTCATATGATAAGTCAGATTTGTCTCTTCCTATAAGTTTTATCTTCAGTGATTTTAAGCAAACAATCATTTGATTATATACAGCGATTACAGTTTCCAGTGTCAAATCGCTTTCATCTATTAATTTTCTGAGCTGCTTGCCTTCGTCTCCTAATTTATATTTCCATTTTCCCATACTTATACCTCCACTTGAAACTTAGATTTTATCCTGCAATTCTCCTGTCTTAAAGGTATTATATCCCTCATAATAGTAGCTTACATCAATGCCTTTCATATATACTTCCCTATCGTCTATCTGATCTGTTAATGCGTTCTTCAGTAACACCTTAATTTCCACATCTTTAATCGGGCTTCTCTCCATTGCAAGCAAATAGTCTTCCTTATCAACTTTGCTCCAATCCACCACAAGCTTTAATTCCTTTTTTAGAATCATATCAAGCCATATCCGAGTGCTTCTTCCATTCCCTTCTCTAAACGGATGTGCGATATTCATCTCCACATACTTCTCTACGATTTCATCAAAGGTTGATTGAGGCATAATATCAATATTTTTTAAAGCAGCCTCTAAATACATAACAGGTGCAAATCTAAAATTTCCTTTTGCTATGTTTACAGTTCGTATCTTTCCAGCAAAATCATATATCTCATCGAATAAGTACCTGTGAATTTTTGCTAAACCAGAAAATTTTCCAACTTCACAATCTTCAACAATATTGTTTTCATATAACTCCATCGCTTTAAGTTTGCTTATTTTCTCTTCTACTCTCGCAAGTTCTGCTGAATCATTAATGCCTAATTTATTTTCCAGAGCCATATTACTCCTCCATAAGTCTATTATTTCATCCATTCTATCAGAAAAATGCCTTTACATACGCCAATGTCTTCTCCAATAAATCTTCTGGCAACTTCTCCACAAACTGAATATTCCTACAAATTACATCCAAACACTTCATATGTTCTGTCAAAATCACACCTGTTGTTTTTGTTCTATCATCCAACGGAATATGCAATGGAAATTTGTTGCTTGTATTTGTAATTGGACATACTACGGCAAATTTAGTTCTCATAAAAAACTGTTCATTACTGATAATTACTCCAGGTCTTCTTCCTGCCTGTTCATGTCCTGATTGTGGGCTAAAATCCAAGAATACTATATCACCTTGCTTTGGATTATACATTACCACACTTCCCTCCCAACGGGAGAACCCCAATCAAATTCCTCAGCTACATATTCTCCATCATAGTCCTTGAATATATCTTCTAATGTAAGTTCCTTTTTCTCTTTAACTTTTGTAATTACAATATTATCATCAACCCTGTTAAGTTCAACAAGATCATTTTCCATCATTCCTAATGCTTCAAGAAATGCTTTTGGTATCCTTATTCCCTGTGAATTTCCCCATTTCTGAATTGTAGTTTGCATAAAATCATCTCCTTCCATACAATTAGTATATACAATAGTATATACATTGTCAATGAATTTATACGAAAAATGCACTAATCTTAGGTTAGTGCATCACACATTACTTTTCTATTTCTTAAATTTTCAACTTGTAACTTTACCGATTGCTTCTGCTATATATACCTTTTCTTTCTCCCAAAATTCAATCTCTTCTTCGTCTATTACTTCTTCCAAATAAAAAACAATTTGTCCTTTCTTATTTACGGTAATTAAATACCTATGAATTTCTCCTTCTGGATTCTTGTAACAAAAAGAATTTTTCCTTAACTCAGAATTTCCGACACGTTCAACAGCTTGTTTATTCAAAAAATTCTGTGCTGCCAGTTTACTATCAAACCAAAATGTTTCGTTAATATCCTTTAGATAAATACTGATAATTTCATCATTTTCTCCATGTAAATATCCTTCTACAAACTTTTGTATACGTTTATCTATTAAAATCGCCATTTGCATACCTCCAAGGAAACAATCATTTTAAGTCTATGCTGAATGTTTTAAATCATTTTTGACAAAATATTTTCGTTCTTCCATAATGATTTTATTATACTCTGATTCAAACATAACACAAGCTGCTTTGCCTTTAATTATAACAGTTACCATAGTCTTTCCGCAACATTCAAATTTATTTATTGGTCTATATACGCTCTTATTCATTATTATTTCCTCACTTTCTTTATTGTTTTGCAAAACAAAAACCACTAGATAATTTAATCTAGTGGTTTTACCCCTTATCAATTTAGCGGCATCCAAGGGTTGTCTTTTTTATATTTTTCCCATGCTGCGTTCTGTCGCGCACGGATTTCATTCGGTGTTTCCAATTTTCCGCTGCCATATTGTCCATTGTAAATATTTTTATTAAGCTGCATCTCAGAAACACCTTTTATTCTGTCTTGATTTACCTTACTCCAATCAACCTTGTATGTGTTGCTGTAATTACTTGCTTTCGACTCTTGGTGTCTGCAATAAGCCCATACCCCAATAATAAACAAAATACTTATAATAATCTCCATATAATCCTCTCCTTCCCTATTGCTGTTTTCCATTTAATACATTGTATCACACCTGCTATATAAATGAAAGGTACATTTCAAAGGCTATTCACAATACACACAATATGCAAATAATTTTCTTACATTTATAACATAATACTTATGTTTCCTAATTGTATAAGTCAATCCAATTTCTGTACCTTTCCACAAAATTTTTATCGGTAACCAATGTCTCCATGTTGTAACCAATATTTTCATATTATTTTTCCTCCATCTTTTCTAATTGAAATGCGAATTTTATCAATTAATTGTTGTTATCTCAATAGGCTTAACTGAAATTTCTTCGCCATTATCTGTCTTTATATTCGCAACGTTGGCACCCCAAAATATTCCTATTAAAGTTCCAATTTTATCTTTATGCTTACCATGTATTACTTTTACTCTTATTTCATCGTCTATATCCATTTCTATTTCCTCCAATCACTCTAATCTCACATAATTAAAGCCAGTACAATCGTCCTGCTCTCCGTTCTCTCTATCTTCTTCAGGATCATACCAGCCTGTAATCAGTGTATAATTTCCAAACTCTCTAAATATATCATTCAGAAATTCATACACCATATTCATTTCAGCTTCTGAAGGACAAAGAATTTCTTCACCGTTTGTCCAAAAGCCAGGATCATCATTTGTATCAAAACTTCTCGGTTGCGTTGGTAACATATTAATAATTCCGTTCCATAAACCTGTAATTTTCTTTTGATTGTTTTCTAAGATATTTTCTGTACACATATTTTCTCCCTTCTAAATCATTCATCCTTTACCCATTCCATATGTCCTTTTTCCACATCACACGCTAAATACCAATATTCACCGATATAACAAGGTGAATCAACTGGTCTAATTCCAACTGTCAATCCCTTTTTATCGTCATTATAATATCCCACAATACGACAAATTGTTCCAATAGGAATAAGTTCTTTTTCTTCACCACTTTCATCTAATGTTTTTCCAATTACTTTTACTGTATCGCCAATTTTTAACATAATTCCTCCAATCTATCAAGTTGAAATACGAGTTTCATCCCATATTTTCCAATTTGTAACCGTCAACTTTATTTAGTTCTGGCATAAAAACCAGCATAAGATTGTATGCTTCATTCCAATCAATTTTATTTTCTCCATCAAACAGAATGTTTTTCAATACGTTGGCAGCCGATCCGTCATTGAGTTTATTCAAAATCTCCACATTTAGCATGGTTTTAACTTTGCCTTCGTCAATGAAATATCCGCACTCCAAAAGTTCCTCTTTGCTGGAAATTAAATTAATATCATGATTGAATCCCTGTGCTCCAATCACGATATAATCTTCTCCTTCGATTTTCAAAGCATACATCCCAGGATAAATCATACTTCCGTCCATTGCCATCTGCCTTGTACAAACAAACATCATAATATTTACCTCCATTCTTTTTTCGATGAAATTCCGACTTCATTGCTTTACATTTCCTCATGTTCAATAATTTCAAAATCAATTCCATATTCTTTCATTACATCACATAATACATCGTCAAACAGTTTTGAATGACAATCTTCTTCATAATATTTTTTTCTTGCAATTGATACTGCTTCTCTTGTGTTTGCAAGTTTATTTGCATCCACAAACATAACCAGTTCTATTTCCATATCCGTTGTAACAACCACTAATTTCTTCTTCATATCTATTCCTCCTTAAAATCGTCTTTTAGTTATGTCCAGCAAATTCACCATAAATTTCTTTTCTTTTTTGTTCTGCAAATTTTCCAGCTTGTTCTAACTGTTCTTTAGGGAATCTACCTAAAACAGTATTCTTTTTGTTTACTTGTAACTGTACAATCCATTTGTTTTCTCTTTCACTCCAACAAACATTTCGATATCCAGATTTATTATTACTATTTCTGGTTTTTCTGTTCTTTGAATTATTACTATCTGCGATCACTCGTAAATTTGATTTTCTGTCATCAAGTGTATCATGATTTTCATGATCAACAATTTTTCCATTTGCATTCATAATAAATTGATGTAAATGAACTGGTTTTGATCTTTTCAATTCTGGATAATACCAGCTTGTAACAGCATAGTAACTTTTTATATCCTCATCATATTTTGCAAACCATGTATAAGGAATACTCAATATTTTTTCTAAATCTTCTAAATCAATTATAGCCCACAGATTTTTACCTTTTCTTCTATTAAGTTCGATTTTAGCAATGCCTTGTTCTTGAAGAATTATGTAATTGTTTCCCTTTTTACCAGACAATAAGCAAGTCCTCCTTTGAAATAAATATTGTTTCCAATAATCATTTCTCCATTTGACTTGCTTATTTTCAAAATTATACAACAGTGTTAAATAGAAAAATTACTTCTTATCAATTTCCAATCTGCCAATAGTAACTTACATCTTTACCATCAGGTACTTTTCCACCTTCAAAATATTCAGATGGTATAATCTCTCGTTCATCATAATCATCCACATCCAGAATAATTTCCTCACGTTCCACTGCTTCTTCTACCTTCCGAATTGCTTCCTTAAGATTTTCTGCTTCCACAATAACAGTTCTCTTTAAAATTTCTCTTACGCTTATTCCATATCGCGCCATAATATTTCCCCTCCGTTCCTGATCAAATTGTGTTTTCATTGACTTATACATCGTCAAAGTCGAAACACATTACATTCCACCTTTGTAACATTCTCACCATATCAAAACTTTTTACAAAAGGTGCAAGACTTTTCGGAATTTCAAAAGCTGTCACATTATATTCTGTCTTATTCCCGTTTGACTTCCAAACATCCAAGCATTTAAAAAAGTTTGTAATTTCTTCACAACAATTAATACAAAAAATGTTAATTGTCGGAGTCCCGTCCACCCTTCTAGCACCAAAAACGCTAGAAACATTTTGTTGTCTGCAATTCTCATATAAATCTCTATTCATAATATTAAAATCCTCCATTTCTCCACTTAAAATCATTATTTCGTTGCCATAGAATTACAGATATTGATACAACTCAACAATCATGTCTCTAATAGCTTCTGCATCTTGTACTAACTCAGAAATACTTCCAGGACAACCACCCTTACCTCTTGAGGGCAACCACATTTCAACATGTTCATCGACATCAAAATCCTCTGAATATTCTTTCAAATCATCCATAAAAGAATGAACTGGATCATCCATATCAAAATCAATAATCATGCTAAAATCTTCGCCAGCCGGTGAATATTTTTCCAACTCAACATAATTTCTTTCATCGCAATGCCATCCATTATATGTTCCTTCTGGTTCCTGATATATTGTATAACTCCAATCTAATCCTTCTGCATTTTCTAATAACTTTTCTAATTCCTTATTTCTAATCTCTTCCATAACTCATACCATCCTTTCATTTTTTACTTGAAACCATTGTTTCAAGACTTATACAGTTCTGCTTCTCGTTTCCATGTTTCTTTATCTACAATCTGGTTAATTCTCCATTCAATAGACATTCCATTATTAAGTAATTCCATTTCATCAAATATTTTAATTGCCATTTCTAAAGATTCTTTCTTTTCATATCCCTTTTTCTGAATCAATCTCACAGCTTTTAAAACGTTATTATATGTCCTCCGCTTCATATTAAATGCTATCCTCCCTATTTCAGCTTCATAACCAACTCAAAAAGTGTTTCTCTTGTCTTATATGAATTATGTCCTCTGTACTCAATAGCTTCTTCAAGCAACTTCTTATTGGGAAAATCATCAGGTAAAATTTCTACTGACAAACGGATCAACTTCTCTTTAATATCTTTTAACTGATTTTCTGTATTAGTTTCCTCAGTATATCTTCCATCTTCATATGTAAGACCAGCAACAAAATTTTCCTTTCTGCAAATTTCCAAGAATCTGTCATAATCTTCTGTACTCATACACCATTGATCATCACTTGAAAGAATCCTATTCCCTTTGAAAATTTTATTTTCTCCTCTGCTTCGTTCACAATCACGATCAGAGTAAAAAGAATTTTCTGCTAAGACCTTGTTGCATACTTCTTTAAATCGCTCCTGAACTATTTCGTTTTCAATCTGCTTCAACAAATATATGTGTTGCAACTCCACGATCTCCGTTTTTCTACTGTTTGCAATCTCTGTAAATCTCTCTAATAATGTTTTGTTTCCCATAATAAAACCCATCCTTTCCACTTATCTATTTCTCCATTTGATCTGTATTTATAACCACTATAAAAGGCACTAACGAATATTTCCGCTAATGCCTTTTAACTGGTTATATAATTATGTATTTTTATCTCCTATCAAGAATCTTACAAACTCTATCAGCTAATTCTTCCATCTGCTCTTTTGTTATATGATGGAATTTCCAACACCAATCAATTCTATTACAAATCCAATCAATATCTTTTGTATGCCATAGTTTAAAATCCTCATAAGTTTTTAATGCTTCATCAATTTCATTATAATAATTCCGCTTTTCCTTTTTCATGACTATTTTTTTCCTTTCCATCATATATTATAGCATATTAGCCAATAATCTGCCATTCTGTATGAATAAATCCTGGAAATAATTTCTCTATTTTCATCTTTGTAGATTCTGTAACATCAATCACGATTCCATATTCAGGAGTCCATACATGCTTTAATTTTTCACGATCAAGAGCATTACGTCTCTTTTGAAAATCTGGATATTTACTATAAATCCTTAACTCATTCAATGTTTCATGAATTACAACAAACATTTTCTTTCCAAAGGCATCTTTAAAACCATCGTAAACGATCACATCATCATTTCTATATACTTCTTTCATTGTTTCCTCCCGATCAAACGATTCTTTCAATCAATGTATTATTTCAGAATGGCAATGCCATTTTTTCATTGATTGCATTTTCAAGTTCTATGAGATATTTTCTAAACACCTTACTATTATCTTTTTGCGATTTTCCGTAATACATATATGAAATTCCCCATTCCTTAAATACAATCCTTGCAAGCTTAGAATTTATCCATCCTTGCGTCCGCAAAGGTACTTTAATTTCATATTTTTTCATTAGCGCATTTACAATTGATTTTCCTTCAACTTCTATATTTTCTACGTCCTCTTGTTTGTAGATTCTATATCCTGCATCCGCAATCGTTTTTTCTATCTGTGCCAGCCGCTTTTCTTCCTCTTTTATTTCTTTCTGTCTGCGTTCCTCCATTTCAGCTTTCCTTCTGGCTGCGTTTACTGCAATCTGATTTTCTCTATAATCAAAATAATGTTTAGCAAGATCAATATTTCCGAGCAAGCTGCACACAGCAATATCAGCTTTATTAATATAATCATTGTTCTGTTCCAACACTTCCAAACGTTTATAAAATCCTGCAACGCCTTTATATTCATATTTATCTATCAGATTAACAAATTCTTCTAAAGAATTATAGTGGGAAATCCATCCTAAGCTGATGCAAACTGCATCCAAATCATCCCACAGGTAAAAACTGTTTTCCTCCCATGGTTCCTTACTTTTGACTACTTCAATATACAGATTTGCATGAGTTTTATCATGTGTTATTTTTTCTACACAATAAAGCGTTTTATACGGTCTTATAACCGTGTTTCCGTCCTTTGCAAAAGTTATGCATTTTTTTCTTGCTGATTCGATAGAATCGAAATTGATTTCGCTAATTTTCATATCATTTACCTCCATAATAGAAACAGGTAACATTTTCATTTGTCACTTGCCTATTCTATTTTTATAGTGTCAATTTGCCTTATTTAAGAACTTAATGCAGCGCACATACTTATTTGCATATGCGCTGATTTAAGGCTATAAATAAGATTGCGGCTGTTCCTCCAACTCCATTTAACTAATCCTTTCCATCTTCCTGTACAGATTCATCAAAAGCAACCTTCAACGGACTTTCTCCACTGCCATATTTGTTCTTGATTAGCACCACAAAACAGGTTTCATGGGTATTTTAATCACAATACCCATGATTTTCTATTATACAATACCGCATATATGAGCCAATTTGTAAAACATTTTATTCTTTAACACTCTTCTTTTTTGCGCCCTCTGCGCCATTCTCCGCTGTCTATCCACAAAGGCAAGCTGTTTCTCAACTTCTATGTAATCAAGCATCCTGACGTGCGTCAAGGCATTGTACGGTGTTTGCAAGTTGCGGTCAATGATTTGTGTTCCATCAGGCATTACAATAATCCTAAAGTCAAACATAAAAATCCCTCCATTCAATAATCTATACTTACAGACCCATAGCATGAAGCGAATCCTCCGCCGACATTTTTTTTACAATGCTAAGAAAAAGCGCATACCATAACCTTTTTTCATAATCACTCATTTTTATTTTCCTCCTTGTATACTTCGATTCAATCATGCTGTTTTTTCTTCTAAAAGATTCAAAGTATTTCCACTAAAAAGATAATACTTTTGATTTGCAACAACCTTGTTGTATTCCTCTTCGCCGTCAAACGCATTTACAACTGCTTTTTCCTCTGTTGACATATCCCGATAGGCTTTCTTGCCATAAGACGGAGGCAGCCAGCCTTTTTTCTGGCTTCCAAAAATATTAAATTTCTTCAATAATTCTTCATTTGTAAAAGTGATATGGCATGTCCCTTTCTTAAAAAATGTTACAGTAAAATACTTTAACTGAATATTCTTTGTTTCTCCGTATTCTTCCGCAAACTGCAATGCCTTTTCCAAATCAACGGCATCTGTCAAACCACCGTCAAGGTAATTCAGGCATTTTTCAATATCTTGCAGTTTATTTATTACTTCACATCGTGTTGGATAAAATCTCCCCCAAGAATATTGCATATCATAAAAACCTCTGAGCGGAATAATTACTTTTTTGTTGATAATCCATGATTTGTTAGTTTTCCAGCCATTATAATAATGGATATTATTTGACGTTTCGTCATAGTAATAATATTTATGGCTTAATTCGTCAAAAAGTTCCATTATAGTATCTTCAATCCCTTTTCCGACTTTTTCCTGCATATCAATTTTTAATTGATAGATGTTATAAAGTGAAAAATCATAATCGCTTAGATTTTCCAGCTTATTATAAAAATCTCTTTGCAGATTGTTTGTAAGCTGTCCTATAAATTTAGGATTTCTAAAAAGTGCTGTCCAGTATTTTCTTCGCACAGACTTAATGTATTCATTCACAGAAAGCCCATTTTTACCGCTTTTCATTGAAAGCATACAACCTCCCTTCTGAACTGTTTCGCCTGTTTCTTCATCTTTTTCAAACGAAGATAATATAAGTGGCTGCATCGCAAAATATTCTTTGATCAGTTTAATGCCTGCTTCCACTTCTAATTGAAATTGGTTCACAATGGCTTTAAAAAAATCTCCATCTACTAATTGCGTATTATCGTTAGTATGATATTCTTCTGCATACTTGGCTTCTCTGAGTCCTTCCAAAATAAAAGATTCTCTCTTTACTTCTGGCAATTGAACTTTTACAAGCGCAATTTCAACCGCTGTTTTCCGTTCTGCATCCAAGAAAGCATCTTGTATAAACTCTATTTTAGCGTTATATTCTGTAAGTTTCCGTTTTAAGTCCTGTCTTTCTTTCGTATGCGGATTTTTTAAAGTTTCCGCATTAAGAAGACAGACAACAATGCCCCCGTTTCTTTCCTGCATCCTCAACGCTTTTAGCAGGTGTTTACATCCATCAGTGAAAATAGGATTCATTATAATTAAATCATATTCCTTCATTGTGCTATATGTAAGAAAATCATTATGAACAACACGATAATTCTTCCCTTTTAATATGTATCGCAAATCCCGATCGATTTCTATACAATCAATATCAAAAGAAAATTTATTATATGTACTTGAGAACAATTGTTCTTTTTTTCTCAATTCGTCAACAATATTACCTTTACCTGCCGATGGTTCCAAAATGTTTTTAATCATTTTAAAATCTAATCCAGAAAGCATTTTTTCAATAAGATTTTTAGGTGTCGGATAAAATCCGTTTATTTTTTCAAACATCTTCACCCCTCCAAATATTTTTTTGATGTGGCAACTTATTATCATCAATATATTTATTTCTTGCATCAACACATTCTTTTAATGTTTCATAAGTTCCTATATGCACTGATTTATTATTGATTGATATATTTGCCAACCATTTATTATACTTCTTTAAATAGAAACAGCCTCTATAGCCACTTTTGTTATTTTTCAACATTTTCAAATTAGTGTTTTGCGTTTCATAATCCGCCCATCTACAATTATTAGGCTCATAATTTCCATATGTATTAATTCTGTCTATAGTTAATCCTTCAGAATAACCATTCAACATTGACCAATCATAAAAATTACTAAACCCATTCTCATTTCTCCATTCATCACATACGGTAATTCCATATTTCCCATACTTTTCATAATTCTTGGAATTAGGATTATAGCATCTTGCTAACATTTGTTGATGAACATCATATAATTTTGTTCTACTCTTTCCATGTTTAGTCAATCGTTCTTTCTTCAAACAACCACAACTTTTAGTCTTTCCAGTTACCAATCTATCCTGTGGTACTATTTTAAAATTTCCACATTCACATCTACATTTATATAATTTATTATAGCTTTTATCTTTCCCAACAAGCTCAATTACGGTTAATCTTCCAAATCTTTTTCCTATTAAATCAATATATTTTCTTCCCAAAAATAATCCTCCTTTAAACATTTTTTATATATTCTACTTGCAGTAACGTTTTACTCCGTTTTCTTTCATTTGTGACTTGCAACACAATATTAGCACGTTATAACGCTTCTGCTTTTTCATATGTCTACTTTTTCAAGTTGCGGTGATTTCTCAAACCGTAGGACTATTTCGCTGCATATGGGCTTTTATTCTGGCTAACCACCCAGTTTATAGAATTATAACAAAAAACTATTTGGTTGTTTTATACAACTATATATTATCACAACTTTTTGGTTGTGTCAATGCTTTTTAGTATATTTTTACAACTTTTTAGTTGTATAAATGAGTAAAATAAAAGCACTGTCTAAATGTGCTAGACAATGCTTTTAAATCCGTGTACCGTTGGGAAATTCAAAACTAGAAACATACTTTGCTCCTAATGCTTTAGCAATTTCTTCAAGTTCTTCTTGTGTAAATTTGCCAACTTTTAAGCGTTTAGAAAGATTTTGCTGAGACATTCCAAGTTTTCCAGCTAATTCCGTCAAACTCATTCCGGCAAGTTCACAAGATGCTTTTACTCTCTGTTGTAGTGTTATATGTATCACTCCTTTTTATTTGTTGACTACTATTATATAGTATTTTTAGAACACTTTCAAGTTGTTTATGCAGATTTTAGCTTTTCAGTTGGATCATATTTGAAAATAAAGCCCTTTACATATGAGCTGTACCATCCTTGTAACGTTGCAAATTTCCGCTTGACTTCTGCAAAATCTGCCTTGTTTAATGCTTTTTCAGGTTTCACAATCCAGATTTTATCACCCGTTTTTGTATGGATATCTTCTGTTACACTGTAATACAGCTTTTCCTTTGGGGTTTCATTTTCCATTGTACAATCTGTACTTTCTTCTTTGCTATCCAGATTTTCCCCTTTTAGTTTTTCCGCTGGATTTTGACGGAAAAGAAACGCTTTTTTGTATCGGGAATAATATCCACCAATGGAACGGATGTATTTATTAACTTGCGAATATTCCTCTTTTGAAAGCTGCTGTTTTATTTTCACAAGCCAAATTTTTTCATCTGTTCGTGTGTCAACGTCCTCCACAATTTCATAAGTACAATTTTCAAAGCTGACTCCCGCTTGCTGCGCAGATGGCGTTGCGGGCGTTTCCTTCACGTTCTCAGCCTTGATTGTTTTCTTGACTACCTTTTCTACTTCATACGGCGTTTTTACTTCCTGCAATTCACACCATGCAATCGAGCCCTTTTCAATCCATTTTGCAAGGTAATTACTTTCTTTTGTTCCAATAAACCAATAATTACTTTGCTTTGCTTGTCCTTTGCATTCCTTTGTAAGTTTTCCGTTGAGTTTATAAGCGTGATACGTCTTTTTACCGTTGTACTCCGTTTCATGGATACGGTAAACTAGCCCTTTTCTACATCCATAATTAAAATTGGATTTCAAGATAAAAAGCTGTCCTTCTTTGATTTCTCCGCTTGCAGTTTCTACGGGCTTTATTTCCGTCTTATACTCAGTAACGGTTACTTTTTCGTATACAATCCCGTCACCCTTCCCGATAAGGCTACCACAAGTAGTATCAATCTTATTGATAAACTTTTCAAATTGTTCCATCAGCTTTATGTCTTTTTCCAGTTCTTCAATATGTCTTTCTGTCGCTTTTTGCGCGTTTTCTTCGTTAGGGTAATATCTGCGATTGATTAAATCCTGAGTATGTTCTTCCGCATAGGATTCCTTGTCCGCTTTATAAGAATCCAAATCTTTCATATAATGCGAATAATTGTAGTAATTGTAAAGTTTGCTGTATTTCAAAATCCCATTGCCCTTTGCAATGATGACACCATCTTTTTCAATATGCCAGTTCATGCGTGTCGGGTGTGCCATATGCCCAGGAATTACACCAGTAACAATATACTTTTCTTTGTTTTCACTCGCTTCCTCCGCTTTACGTTTCAACCGCTCAATAGAAAGTTTTGCGCTTGCCTCCTCTGTTTCCGATGCTCCACGCTCAACAGTCATAGCTTCCAATTTTGCGATCTTATCAGCGATATTTTTATCATATGTAAAAGCTGCATAGTTGTACTTCCTGATTTCTTGCGGTTTTGCTTCTCCGTACACATTAACGCAAAGAATATAGCCATTCTTTTCTGCTACTCCGTCCCAATGTGCTGGACTCCAGTAGTCCGTCATGCTGTCACTTTCATTTGGTGTATATCCGTACACCTTCCAGCCTTCCATGCTCATAAGTTTATGAGCGATCATAACCTTTACTTCTCTATAATCGTAATAATTTGACATAATAAGTCCCCCTTCTGTTATATAAACATTTCTTAACTTTCTTTTATAAACTTGTAAAAAAAGACGATGTTCAGAAAGTCCGATTCATATCGTCCACTTTTATAAATTTATATAGTCCTAAATTTCCTTACTGACTTCTTCGCAATTCTGCACTTCGCTGACTTGGCTACAGCTTCAACAATAAGGGCGATATTGATCAGCGGTTCCGCCTCCGCTCTGAAAACCTTTAAGGATGTTTCAGTATCCTTGAATGCCCAAACGGGAAATCGAATCCCGTGTGTATTGCTTGCGTCCACGCTGGGCTATTGATACTAATAATTGAATACAATTTTCATAGAAACTTCTTTGGCAGTCTTTTCAATAATTTCTCGCAATTCTGAAAAATAGTCTGCCCTATTCCACTCTTCAAACTCTAAAATTGTGTTCGCCGCCTTCAATACTTTAACAGCTTCTTCATTTTTCTCACAAACAACCATTCCAATCGCTTCATCACACATATTTATAATGGTGTGTTTTATGTACTTCATTTCTCTTTCACGTTTAGATGCAATAGAATCTTTCATTTTCATTACCTCCTGTTTTGTTTAGATCGGTTTTGTTTTACTGTCTTTATTGCATCAGTATATACTTATATAATCAATCCACAGAAATACACAAAAAAATCAGTATATACTTATCATTTGTTTGTACAAACTATATAAGTATATACTGATTTTTATTCAGCCAAAAAAACAAGCAGAAAATATTACTTTTCCGCTTGCTTTTCTAATCTTTCAGCTACAGCCTTGTTAATAAATCCGTTTACTGTTTCCCCTGTTGCTTGTATCTGTTCTTTTGTTCCTTTAGGAAATTTAACAAGGATTCTATCATAATTTTTTTTATCATATTTTTCAGTAGCCCTTTGTTGTGCCTTGCTTACTGGTGAAATCTTTACCGCCTCCTTATTTTATACCAATGCAGCATTATATAAATGCGGCTCTGGTATCTCTTCCCCATCTTCCAACGCTGTTTCAATCCATTCCTGTATGATTATTTCTGCATTTTCAACTGCTTCAGTTGGCGTTTTCCCGTCTGCCATACAACCTGGCAATTCAGGGACAGAAACAATATAGGCTTGATCTTCCTCAGACCACGCCATAAACATAGAATACTTAGACATTCAAAAACCTCCTTATAATCTATATTTTTCAAATAACATTCTCACTTGTTTCACTTGATATGCTTTTGCTTTATTCTTGTTTGGTTGAATATTGATTCTTTCTATTATATCATCACGTTTATAAATGTAATGATCGCCTCTAATTCTTTCACGAAATCCATAAGAAAGGAGCAAATTTCTAAAATCATTAAAGCGAATATTATTGTCACTTCTCCCACTTATTACCATATCATATGTGTTATTCGCCATTCTGATTCGCTCCTTTGTACATTATCCATTATACCATACTTCCTGGCATTTTCAACCCACTATAAAAAGCAGATAGAAAGGTCTATTCACTATCTGCCCTATGTACTAGACTGAAAATTCTTGTTTGCAGATTATTCACCTTTTACCGCCAATCCAGTTTGGTGTTGCTCAAGTCAACACCCGTCAGGTTAGTATAGCTAAGATCAACACATGACAGATCAGCATATTTAAGATCGGCACCTGTCAGGTCAGCATTTCTAAGGTTTGCACCTGTCAGGTCAGCATTTCTAAGGTTTGAAAATGACAGGTCAGCACAGCTCAAGTCAGCGTTGCATAACTTGGCTCTGATCAGACTAGCACGGTTCAGTCTAGCACCTGACATGTTGGCGTTGCTCAGATCAGAATAACCTAGGTCAGCTTCTATCATAAAGAGATCTCTTAAATCGACACCAGATAGAATCGCTTTGAACAGGCTAGCACGCATCAGATTGGTACTACCAAAGTCAACACCTGTCAGGTCTGTATAGCTAAGATCAGCACTTTCTAGATTGAAACCTATCATGCTTGTACGGCCAAGATTAGCACACATACCACCATTGATGCCTTTCCGAGCGTTCCGAATACGGATTTTTCCGTTTTCCTCAGTGATTATATAATTTTGATATTTTACCATACTTATAACCTCCCTTTCTCTGCACTCTGCATTTTACGGGCTTGTGACCGTCTTCGGCTGCATTACAGGGGCGAAACGTGTCCGCCCTTTCAGTTATTCTACAAAAGTTAATCCCATTCCCTCGCTTGCTACATCCGGCAAAAATGTCCCCATACTTTCAACAGGGATAAACAAATTAAAGCCGTCAAAGCTCTGAAAATGCCCCAGAACCTCATCAGTAGAAATATAAACATATTCCTTCCCATTTTCGGTATTCAGATAAATACCACCGATTTGATAATATCTTGCAGCCTCAGCTGCTGTTTCTTTCGCAATCTGTTCAACGGACATTGTAAACTGTCCTCTTTCGTCCCTGTATCTTTTTGTCATATGAATCACCTCATTTAAATTTTCGTTTTAAACCTTCAATTCTGCACAAAAACTATTACCCGAAAATTGCGCCCACGCTGTATAATCTTCGTTATGCCAGGGATTTTACCAATCCACTTTTAGCTATGAACGAATATTCAAGTGTAAAGCGGCTTTTGTGCAGCGTTCAAGGTTTACTTGTATGTAACTATAAGATTATTTGCTTATACCTCTAACCATTCCCTACTGTAGCCTGGGCTACTTTTCAGAAAAATTATTTGCAAAAGCAAATTACATAATCCCCGTATGGTTTTCGCCACGCCATTTATATGGTTTATCTTTCGATAAAAATTTTTACGTGCGTCTCCACATACAGTAGGATTTTTCCGACAAATCCTTATAAATCGGGCTTCACAGCCATATAGGACGTTGATATCGGGTTTCCGTTCCCCGTCCTGCACTATCTAGCAGGAAAGCAACACCGCCACCCATACCCAGGTATGGTCTTCTTTTAGACGGCACCGCCGCATTTTTTCGTTTTAGGAAATTACTGTCAGATATGAAAGTTGACAGCATATCAAGAAATGTGTTATACTCTACTTGCTAAGGTGGAGTGTAACGACTGTTGCATTTCTTGAAATTTCCCTGTTTCTGCTAAAGGAATGGGGATTTTTCTTTTCAACCCTCAATCTTTAGCTTTATGCCGTTTTCGTCAGGCATCCAGACGGCAGCTTTTTAGGTTTACAACTTTTCAGCCTTCATCCCTTTTGGGGGTACGCCCATCGCGATTATCTTAATTCTGAGGCATTCCCGCGCCTTTCTCCTCCATTTTTCAGACATTATCACGACATGCCGCCGACGGTAATTTTTTTGTTAGACGCTACCTGTTTTCGCCCCTATGGCAACACAATTATTTTACAAGACATTGCTGCTCCTGAGCCTTGTTTTGGGAAGTGTCAGCCGTTCCCTTGCTTTTTGTGGTTCCTGGTTTTCGTGTACTCTCCGCCACCGTCACGGGCATTTATTTCTCTTTGCTGCTCCTGCAAAGCCTTGCACTTGTCTAGTCTTATGTTTAGTGGCTGCTAGAGCAAGTTTTTTGTTATTTTTGGCTACTCTGCATTTATGGAGGCTTGTAACTCCCACAATTCAATGTGGCTGCATTAACCGGTTGGAAATCTTTATTGTCCGGCATGGAAAAGATTTGCCTTGAAAACCATGTTGTCATTTTGCAAAATAACTGTAATATTAAGTTATAGTGTATTGTGCCCGTATCCCCGTTAGCTCAGGGTATGCTATTGTTATGCTATTGTATTGATATAAGCAATTAGTTTCGTTCATACAACCGTTACCTTTGCGTTGTGTCCAGTCGTGAGATACTGGATCTGGATCGCACTTTGTGTCTCGTATAACTACTTACGACACCGCCACGGGAAGGCTTGCTAGTGGTATCATGTAGCCGTTTGTTAGACGGCTTTATTTCAACTTTGCTATAAATTTGTCATTTTCTTTGTCTTCTATAAAGCACCATTGAATGTTAAATAACTGAAGCATTTCACCAATAGTATTTAATTCAGTATTAAATTCATCGTATCCGTTAGTCATGTTCTTTAACAAGGTTAACCTTTTCATGACATCATTTAAATCTTTAAACATTGTATACCTCCCATTTTTCTTTACTTTTATTTATTTTATCTTTAATTTTCTAAAGTTATTGTATCAAATTTATTTTTACTTGTCAATACTTTTTTTCATATTCTTAAAGATTTATTTACTTTTATTTTGTGACGTGTTATATTATTAATTACGAAAACAAACACAAAAGGAATGATAAAATGATTAAATATTATAGGTTGCTAGACTTACTTAACCGCCGTGAAATTGGCAAAGATGAATTAAGGCAACGTATAAATATATCGTCTGCCACTATTGCCAAACTGTCAAAACATGAATATGTCAGTCTAGAAGTAATAGACAAAATATGTAATGAATTACATTGTCAACCTGGTGATATAATGGAGCATATACCAGATACGCCGGAGGACTAGCCGCCCTATTAAATCACAATATAACATTTTCAAAGTACAAAATTAAAAAGGTGTAAAGCCTTAATAATTCAATAGACTTTACACCTTTTTTATATTTTAGTTACGACTTAAAGTGTTATATCCTCAACATTTACGCCCATTGACGATAGTTTTGCAACAGTGCCTTTTAACTGGTAGTCAAGTTCAGGATTTGTATAATCGCCATTTGCTTTCTTGATACGTTGTAAATTCATGTAAGTATCAATAGTGATTGTGATAAGCTCGTTTTCTGTCATATCCTTAACCATCCTTTCACCACCTTTTGACTATATGTTTTATACCTATAATCATTATAGCGGATTATGTAAAAGATGTAAAGCCTATTCAATTATCAAGGTACATTGCAAGGGTTGTTGTTGCCCTTGCTTTTAACTTGTAATAAGTATAACATAAGTATACTTATATTGCAATATCGGAATTGTGCATAAAATATAGATAGAGATAGGTATACTTATATATAAATTATGTATATATTATAATTGTTAGGTTTACTTATTTATGATAATATGATACAATATAAAACTTTATATCAAAACAAATACATTGAAAGGATTAAAATATAAATGGAAAAGGAAAAAAAAACAAGTGATTCTATGCTGAAAGCTATTAACAAATATAATAAAGATAGTATTAACTTAGCAGTATCATATAAACGCCCAGAACGTAATGAGGGATTAAGGATAAAAGCATATTTAGAGCAAACTGGGCAAACTGCAAATAGTTACATTAAAGCATTGATAAAAGCTGACCTTGATAATAAGGGATTTATGATTGATGGGAATGATATGTAATGAATAATAAGGAATAACAAATGATAAAGGTCAATTATAAACGACACCCTGCACAACCGCGTATAATAGCGTAGGACAATCAATAATACTTTCGGCGATACAATTACCATCTGAATATAAAAATGTCTTAGAATTGATTGTAGGGCGTTGTAGTGGGTATTGGGTTTTGTGATATGGACTGGGGGTATGTGGTTGTAATGGTTACGAGGTTGTAAAGTATTCTTATTGTCAAATATGTTGTTTGTTATGTTATTTATTTATAATATAATGTAAAATATACTTTACATTATATGGTATATTTTTAACATTAGTGTAAAATTACACTTTTGAAAAATCGAACATATATATAATTATTGTATGTATAATAATTCAACTTTTAATAGTCATACCTTTAATAATTTAGGTGTATTTATTGAATATAAATATTCAGCTTTCTATCCTGTCCCCTATCAGTTGCACAAGTTGCAAAAATGTACTATTCATAACTAAACATACCATAATAGTATAGTATTATGGTACTTTTTATATGGGGTAGGTTTACATTTTGATTCAGAATGACGATTGACAAAAAGCCCCTATCAGTTCCATCCACACCTCACGCTCCATTTCAAAAATTTCACTTAAAATCAACTCTTAAAATCTCAATTTCACTAATTTTTCACTAAAATCAGTTCGGTACTGTGTTCGGTAGACCCTTATTTTTCCTTGCATTTCATTATTTGAACATCCTAAAAAATTTTCAAACCGATTACAAAATCCTCAATAACCCTTAAAAAATCAACACATTCTCGAACTCATCGAAAAATTCATTTGCCTCAAAGAATTATTACATAAAATTGTCACCTCAAATCACACCTCAAAATTCCATATCTCTCTATATATATCAACACTTTTCAACATTCATTGTTATATATAAATCCTCTTACCACCGAACCCATCAAAATCTAATTTTGACAACACATATATTTTTCGATGATACTTCCAAGCAAAAAAAGAATAACACTTTATATCAAATATCAAATACTTAAATACGATGGAGGTTAAAACAATGAACAAATATCAGGTACAAATTGAAAACTTTGCTAATGGCAACTGGGATTGGCTAATTATATATGCAGATACAGATGAAGAAGCATTACATAAAGCTTCATCTGTACTATACAATTATCAAAATCCTAGATTTACATTCAACTATAAAGATGCTCAAAAAAATCAATATTACAAAGAAAAATATACTGGCTATAGCGTTTCTTGTATTATATCAGTTGAAAACAATTGTAACCCACCTCTCAATCATAATATAATATCTAAAACAACAAAAGCAGAGAATAATACAATGACATATTTTAATGTAAACTGGAATGATTATATCAATGAAATTTCAGAGCTGGCAGCTAAAGAAGAATGGTCAAGTGCTACATATCCAGACAAAAAAATCCTTAGCAACTATATGGAGCATACTTATAGAAAATTATCATCGGAGAAAAATATCATTATCAATAAAGACTATGCACTTTTCAATACAGGACTATTTACAGAATTTTACCAGTCAATATACGCATACAATGATAAAAATGGATTACAATTCCTTACCGCTTATGAATTGGGGAATATGAATATATCTGAAAGACCACCAAGAGCAAATTATTTTGATGATCCATCATTATTATTGTTTGACTGGCATTATGAAATCAATATTAATTACAAGCATATTCTAAAAGATATAAATAATTTTGAAAGAATACCTGAAAAATTAAAGGACAGCAAAAACATTCTTAATAATCTTAATGGTTCAATCGAAACCATGAAAAAGAAAGTATCTGCTAATTATAAACTGGCTATTCCACAGTATTATGAAGGAAAGATACAATTGTTACTGCCCTTATGTTTAGAAGATGATGAAACGCCTTCACTTGCGTTAACAGTCACAAGAATAGGAAATTATTATCAGGGTCATACTTGTTTGACTCTCGACATGGCATATAACAATGCAAGGCTAATAGCAAAACTAGATAATAATTGGTTGTCAAATCAGTAATGTTTTGCATTCATCCCATAAGGTCATCTATGATGATCTTATTTTTTTGTTTTCGTCATACTTTGTCATAAAAAGCAAATGTATTTTATTCTTAAATGATTTACACAAACCATAAATACCATTATAATAAAAAGAAACCATCAGGAGGCATTAATAATCTATGGAAGAACTCTATAACTTTATGTCATGGGGAGATTATAATAAACGTATGGAGGAACTCGCGTCTATGGCACTGCCGGAACAATGGAGTTTTCAAGGGCGTAATGATTTTGGGATACTGAAAAATTATATGAAATATACATTTGCCAAATTACAAAGAGAAGCTAAAGTATATATCAATGATAAGCATTGCATATTTAACACAGGGCTGTTTACCCCCTATTATGAAGACATTTATGTGTATGCTGAAACAAGCCCTGATGATTATGCCGATTGGTGTTTCAAAGGATTTCTTACTGGATATGAACTTGGAGCACTAGGCATCGCCGATTTTCCTGAAAGAGCTGATTATTTTTCAGACCCTTCCCTTCTGGTATTCGACTGGCATTGCAGCGTAAATGTACAATACAAACATATCTTAGAAGATGAACATAACAAACAGCGTTTGCCGGAACTTATATTAGCCGCAAACAGACCAATCAACTATTTGAAGGGAACGATAGACACAGATATCAAAAAGGTAATTGCAAATTATAAATTAGCAGTTCCCCAATATTTTAACGGGAAAATCCAATTATTAATTCCACTTTATTTCAGTAAAGAAGAAAAACCTGACCTTACACTGGTATTGACTAAAATGGACGGATATTACCAGGCACATACCTGCCTGACGATGGAAATGGCATATAACAATGCCAGGTTAATTGCAAAACCTGATAGCAGCTGGTTAGTGCCTTAATAATTAAATTAAAAAATGAATCCTTTATACAGACGACAATTTTTGTTGTCTGTTATTTTTTTGCAAGTTATATCTGCGCTCCTATTCTCCCCTATCATTATTTTTAAGAAGGAGATTGAATAATACTTTTATCGAAAGGATTATTAGAAACTTAAAAATTATAAAAGGAGATTTTTATTATGACAAATAGCACAGCTTTGCAAGTAACTAATTTCAATTTTTATGGTGATGAACTAATTGCATTGAAAGATAACGCAACTGGTGAAATCTATACTTCTATTACACATGTTCTTAGAGGGATTGGGTTCACAGAAAAACAGATTGAGCATCAAAAAAAGAAAATCATGAATGACGAGATACTGAAAAATCACACCCAAAAATTTTCGGGAGTGGATTTAAATATGCCAAGTGTAAATGAAGTATCCTGTATTTCTAATCGTAAACTTCCTTTAACATTAGCAAAAATAACAATTACACCAAAAATGAAGAAGTCTCAACCAGAACTAAGTAAAAAATTATTAAGATATCAAGATAAATGTGCTGATGTGTTAGCTTCTGTATTTATAGACCACAAAACAACAGATCAGATAATCATGCAGCCTATATTGGATACGCTAAATACCTTTACAAAAACAGTAAATGATACTCTCCTGTCTCTAAATGAAAGAATGTTAAAATTAGAGGAGTCCCAGGAACAAGTTAAAAAATCATTACCAAAGAAAAGATTTTCTTACTGGAATTCTAAAATGTTCCCAAAGTATCAGCTATTAATGGATTATTTCGAGATACCGACTGGTAAAAATGGAATCTTATATAAAGAACTATATAAAGAATTTCATAATGCGTATCCGGATATAGAAATAAACCAGATTGTAGATGATTACTGTTATGATAATGGACTTGATAGCTGCTTTACATTAGATGCTATAGAGCATGATAAGACAGTCAGAAAATTATTTGAATCTATAGTTGATGGTTTGTTGGAAAAATATGATTTAGTTTTAGAAAATGTAACCGTAAGAGAGAAAACAATATTTGATGACTAAATGTAGGAGATATAGCCAGAAACATATAACAACAAAAATCATAAAGGAGATCAAAATAAGAATGACAAAAGAATCTAAAAACAAAACAACAAAAGTATCTACTACTTTACCAGAAACTAACTCTAAAACAAATACTTCATCTCAGACACCAATAGAGATAGCATTAAAAATTGATGAGAACGGAATGACAACAGCTTCTAATTTATATGCATTCTTAGAATTAGAGCCAAAGAATTTTTCACATTGGTGTCTTAGAAATATAAAGAAAAATAAATTTGCTGTAGAGAATGAAGATTATATAGTTTTCGTCTTTGAAAACGAAAACTTCAAAAAAGGCGGTAGACCAAAGACAGACTATAAGATCACATCAGACTTTGCAAAGAAATTATCAATGACAGGAAACACAGAGCGTCATGAACAAGCAAGACAATATTTTGTGGCCTGTGAGCAAGGATTAAAAGTAACTGCACAAAAATTACAATCAGTAACCAATAACAGTATAGATAAGAAATTGGTAGAATTACTAGCTTCAATGGATAACCGTCTTTCCAAGTTGGAGGAACAAACACAATCTCATCCAGCAATAGAAACTACATATAATAAACCTTATAATCCTTGGTTCGCTAAAATGCAGAAAAAATATAAATTATTAGAAGAACATTTTAATATTACAAGAGGTCAACTTTATAAAAATATTCTTTGGGAATTAGAGAATTTATATGATATAGATACTCAACAGATATAAGCTGATTACTGTTACGAAAATAATTTTTCATCTTGTTACCCATTAGAACCTTATGAATTTACACAAAAATACAGAGATATGATTGAACAAATCGTAAATAGCAATCTTATTAAATATGGTATTGCCTCTGAATCTGATCCAATTACATCAACAAAACACATAACTATATTTGATACACCAATATCAAATAACAATAATGGATAAAGAAGAAATTAAAAAAGCGAAGTAGATGATATACTACCACCACTATTACACAACCATCTACAATCAAAAAGTTTTTTACAGAGTAATTTACGAAAGTAAATTGCGCTGTAATATGTCTGTCTTATTTAAAGGTGTATATCTTTATTCTGTTCAGTTGAGATACATAAAATTGACGTTTGCTGAACAGGGTTGAAAATTTTGAAGCTTTAAAATTGACATTTACTGAACTCTCGTAAAATTGAAAGGAGAATAAAATTATTAAAAAACAAAACAAAGAATATTTTACAAGATTTCCAAATGAATACATCCAAGGAAATATTAAAACAAAATTTGGTGTTAGTAGAAAGCTCTATATCATTTATATCTTGATTGACAAATATCGCTCCTATGAAGACTACAGTTGGATAACCATACGAAAAGTACTTGAATTTTATGGGTATAAAACAACAAGTAGAAAGCCAAAAGCATTTAAAGAAATATTAGATGTGTTGGAATATATGATAAATAACCAGATGATTGAAGTAAAGCAAGATTTAGATTCGCTTTCTTATGATACTGGTATTGAAATTAAAATTATCCCCCAAAATTTTGACTCAACAGAAAAATTTGCCAAACTTACATCTTCTCAGTTTGACACAATTATGATGGCTGATAGCTCTTTGAATAGAGAAAGCATACTTGTAGCTTTTCTCTATATAAACTCATACATAGGATGTAGACCAAGACAAAATGATGGTTCTGACTATGAAAGTGCAAAAGATAATCCAGAAGCATTTTTTAAGAGCATAAAACATATGTCAGAAGAATTGTCTATGTCAAAAGATACCATCAATCAGTGTATAGAATATTTAACCAATTCTACTGATGAACGAGATGCTTTACTTATAAAAAAAGAAGTAGGGAGTGTACAACCTGATAAAACCAAACCACCTCAAAATGTACCTAATATTTATGTTCTAAATAAAGAAGGATATGAACAAGAAATTAAATGGGCTTTGGATAAAATCGTTCAATTATATAGAACCGATGAATTTTATCCTTTTGTTAAAGGAAATAATCAAAAGTAGAAAGGAGTTATTTATTGGATAGTTTGCAAACTAAAGAAAGAAAATATTATGTATACAGATTTCTGAATAAAGACAACATCATTATATACGCTGGAAGAACTATTGATTTGTATAAACGATTTTTACAACATAATCACTTAAATAATAACATTTCAAAAATTGAATATATTGAGTGTGATTCAGAAGCGGAAATGGCTTGGAAAGAAATTTATTATATTAATCTTTATTATAACGATTTAAGCACCAATATTTCTGATGTATATCATGGTGGTCAAATGACAGATATTGGGTTGGATGACAATTGGAGAAAATATAAATATCAATATCGCCAAGAAAATAAGGAAGTTGGCACATTAGAAAAATATAATAAATATGTTGTTGAAGTTCCTAATTGCGATTATAAATCCTTAATACATATCATTGAACATGAAAAATTAAATGAGATTGGGAAGGATAAATATGCAATTACACAAAAGTGGTTTAACGACCATAGATATGACGGATTGGTAGATAAACTCAGAAAAAGTGTAATGAATTTCTTTCGTAATCTAACACCAAAAGGCAATTCAAATTCTACTCATAATAATTTATGGACTACATACGAAGAATTTAGAGAAGATATTAAAGATAAGGGGTTTGGACGAGATTTTGTATGTTTAAGTAAAGATAGCGAAAAAGATTATTCAGATAGAATCTATCTCGCATATTGGGCTAATAATTTCTATCCTACCACTACGAAAAACAATTTTGAAATGACTGAAAATCAATATGCTTTAACAGAACTTTGACAATTTATGTTCAAATCCGCCTTATCAAGAAGTAAAGAAATATGGATATATATACCAAGCATTCGTATGAGAAATTTATTAAAACAATGGATAAAACAAAGAAAAGGAGAAATTGAAGTAAATAATGACAAAAAAATTCAACAAAGAAATTTATAAGGCTGATAACTCTATTTTTAGCGGAGAAATTACAATCGAAGATTTCAGCACTACAACTCCAAATAAAAATAGAATTAATAATCAGATAGAAGCAATCAAACAATCAAAACAACGAAAGGAAGCACAAAAATATAAACATATGACACTAGAAGAACTGAGAGAAATGCGAATCATTTCAAATACGAATGGCACTCCCTCCCCTGCCCTGACGGATACAAAATGGCAAAAAGAATTCAATGTACGGAAATTATTTATCAAACCATATGATAAAAATGTCAAAAAACTAAAGGGAAAGTATGCCAGAGAAACAAGCAAGTGGAATGAAGAAACACATGGTACATATTATGGGCAGACAAATTGGCAGCAATATTGTAATTACATAAATGATGTACTACGAAATATTCGTAGTGGACAAGTTGACTATTGTTACTACATCTATCAAATTGAAGATTTGTTGAAATTTCATTATAACGATCTTAACACAAAATATCGCGATGGTTATTGGGAAGTATGGTTAGAAAGGAAATGATAGTATGAACAGATTAACGTATAAGAAATATTTTGATATGGAAAATGTTTTAGTAATTGACCTGCATAACGGATTTAGTGTGATTGCATTAAAGTCTTTTGACAATCAAAACAAAGTATATCAAATCCAGCTTAGATTGATGGAAAATTCTGTCGGAAAATGGGATTTGATTTCAGAATTTGAGAATATAAAGATAAGAGCCAGTGCAAAAGCCATTAACTCTATTATCTTAAAAATGATATCTGAACATTGCGCAGGTGGTTCATTTGAAGCTGAATTTGACAGATGCAGATATGAACTGCGCTGTTTCGATAAAGGGAATGAAATACTCGAAAAGGAATGGCTGGGTGGTGATAATAATATTTCGTAATATAGACTATAAATATTTTGAAAAAGCTCGGCAGGTATCTTTAATTTCTGATTTTAAGAAAATACATATTGGATGCATCGCTGTTTATCAGGGACATATTATAGGAATTGGCTGCAATACGAATAAAACTCATCCGAATCAAAAAAGATATAATCAATACAGACATATCCCAGATGACATTATGGTAGAGCATAAAACTCATGCTGAAATCTCCTGTTTGAACTCTATTAAAGATATGGATATCAGGTGGCAGAAAGTCAGATTATATATCTTTCGCTCAAGGAAAGACCGACTATATGGTATGTCCCGTCCCTGCCCCGCTTGTATGGCTATGATAAAAGATATGGGAATCAGGAATATCTATTATACATCTGATAGCGGATATGTGTATGAACGAATATAAAAGTTGTATTAATGATATACAGGCTTCAAATTAAATTAGTTATGGAAACGAGGTGGATAAATTATAGCAAAACAAAAATCATGCCATAAGTTTATTTATAAATTACACAGCAGAAGATTGAAACAAGCGGGATGGGATTTAAGCCTTCCGCTTGATATTGCTATGAAAAATAAAAACGATATTGTGGCTCTTAACGACAGCCAGATCCTTCGCTGGATATGTGAGTTAAACGGAATTGATAATTTAGATTTTGAAGTATCTAAAATAAGGAAAGAAATAAAATATATAAAAAAACAGCCAAAGAGTAAAGAGAATAAAGATAAAATAAAAGAGCTATATAAAAAATTATATTCTTTGCAATATCAGAAAGACTACTTTTGTATGGTTATGGATTCTAACAAAGATTATGACAGGGCAAACATGGGCTTTAAGATTAACAACTATGTATATCATCGTTTGCTGGGAACCAATGGAGGAATTAAAAAATCCACTATTACATATATTGGCGATACTGTTTACAAAGAGATTGTGAAACGTATGGACAATGGACGGGACAAAACAAAACCAATCATTCCTGCAAAATTAGAGGCATACCAGGCACTTATATGCAGTGCTTCTATTCCTGTAACCATGCCAAGAATTTTAATAGTCAATGACTGTAATGTTACATTTCAGGAAAACGTCATAAAAATTAATGACGAGTGCGATGGTGAGCCAGAAATTATCTATGAGGAAAATTATGAAATTGAATATTGCGATTCTGATGGATATGGTTTTATGTCACCCGACTATTCTCGTAAGATCAATAAAGATTTATATGGCAGCAAATACGAAGGAGAAACTATATCAGGTGTAAACACCCGCTATGCATGGACAAAAGGAATGTTATTTACATTTGATTTTGTAGAATTTGCTAAAAGAGTAAACCATGAAATATATATGGTTAAGGATGCATGGGGAGATTTGCGTGATGTCAGAAATTATGATGTAATATTAACTACATCTATGGTTAAATTATGGGATTCATATAATAATCTTGAGCACTATATTGATTGCTGTAACGAAAACCATTATCAATTTTCTATTGTAAAAACTTCCCCACATGATTTAGAAAATGTTAGAAATACAAATTATCAGTTTTTGCAAACATATAATTTGAGTGAAGAAGACCTGTATGCACTGTGTAAGCCCACTATTGATGAAATTGAAGGTGTATTGGGACAAGATTGGCGTAAAACAATTGTTTTTGCAAAAGGCATGTATCTGAATGAAAGTACCATAGATTATGTAGATAATGACTTTATTAAAGCAATAATGATTGACCAGCGGTTATTAAGAGATCCTTTTGTTCTAAATAAAATCTATTCTATGATTAAAAAGAGAATTTCAGATGCAGCAAAAGGTTCTATAAAATTAAGCGGAAATTTTGCTATTGTGTCTGGTGACTTATTTTCCCTGGCTCAGTCTATATTCGGTTTGCCAGTTACAGGTCTGTTAAAATCTGGAGAGGTTTATCATAAATACTGGATTGATAAAAATGTAGAAGAAATCGCCTTATTTCGTGCTCCAATGACCTGCCATAATAATATTCGGCTCAGGAGAATTGTTCACAATGAAGAAATGGATTTTTGGTATCAGTATAATACTACAGGGATTATTTTGAATTCCTGGGACACTACTTGCGATGCGCTTAATGGAGCAGATAAAGATTCGGATACTTTCTTTTCAACAGACAATAATATAATCATTGAAAACACTTTAAACTCAACGACTATTGAGTGTATGCAAAAAAAAGCCGATAAGATTATCCCGACTGAGAAAGATATAATTCAAGCAAACAAATTGGCATTTGGAGATGAAATCGGAACTACTACAAACAGAATTACATCTATGATTGAGAGGCAGTCTGTATTTGATGAAAATAGTGAAGAATATAAGACATTGGAATATCGGATTATGTGTGGTCAGCACTTCCAGCAGTGCAGCATAGACAAATCTAAAGGAATAATTGCTAAACCAATGCCAAAATACTGGTATGATAAAGCAGCCTGTAATAAGCTGCCCGATGATACAGAGGATCAAAAGCATTTCAAAGAATTATGCTTAAAAATTGTAGCTGAAAACAAGCCTTATTTTATGAGATATGTGTATCCGGATTTGATGGCCAAGTACAACAAATACATCAAAGATACAAACAGCAAGTGTATCAGGGAATTCAAAATGTCAATGTCGGATTTAATGGAAAAGTCGAATAAAACTATACGCGAAAAAGAATTTATTGATTATTATAACAGGCTTATGCCAGTTGGGAATAATCCATGTACCATCAATCGAATTTCATGGTTGTTTGAGGATGCCTTCCAATCATATCTTGCTGAATATGACAAATACTACGAATTTGATTATTCTATTTTAAAATCTGGCGTTGAGTATAGTATAAATGATTATCAAAGAATCTCGCAGATTAAATTTGAATACGATGATTCTTTGCGATACTATCAGCAGCTTGCTAATAAGAAGCGTCTGGATAAAGACGAAGTAAGTGTCAATAGAAGCATAATGCTGCAAAAGTTTAAATCTCAATGTGAAGAAATCTGTCCTAATGAAAAAGAACTATGTGATATTGTAATTGATATGTGTTATTCTTCCTATAAATCAAAACAATTTGCCTGGGATATTTGCGGGGAAATTATCATTAAGAATTTGTTGCAGAAAAATAACCATATGATTCATTATCCCGTCTTGGTGAATTCAGATGGTGAATTTGAATTTGGCGGAGAGCAGTTTATTATATGCGAGAAAAAGTTTGAGGAGGTGGACGAGTTATTATAATATTAAACGAAAAAGAATATGTAGACGATATTCTCAACGGTGCAAATATTGAACCATCAAAAATATATGTTTTTTTAAGTATATATGCAAGGTATTTGTATCACGAAAAAGAATTACGAAAAATGAACATTATAAAAGAACTGAATACTTTTATGGAAAAAAATTATTCCAATTATAATTCTGTTGATTGGTTTTCAAGTTTAGAAAAATATGCAACTAAAGCTGCTAAATATCCGCTGTGTGAATGCAATGGGGTTTGGATTACAGAAAATGAGCTGAAAACCATTAACGAAATACACGATAAAGTGCTGGAACGGCTTGCTTTTACTCTTTTATGTTTGGCTAAATTCAGAAATTTCAGGAACCCCAATAATAACAATTGGGTAAATTATAGCAATGGTGAAATTTACTCAATTGCCTGCATCAACACAACTGCTTTTGAAAAAGACATAAAATTTAACACATTAAAAGAATTGGGGCTTATCGAGTATGCTAAAAAAGTAGATAACCTCAACATTCAAGTTTTATATATAGATGATGACAGCGAAAATAAATTGTTTATATCCGATTTTAGAAAACTCGGATATGAATGGAGACTATATAAGGGTGAAAAATATATCAGATGTGCAGATTGTGGTATCTTGGTAAAAAAATCATCTAATCGAAAAAAATATTGCAAAGATTGCGGCAAAAATATAAAAAATGAACAGAACAAATCTTATTACTATAATAATTTAGGAAAATAGAAAATAAAAAATACATGCCAAAAATGTAGTAAAAATCAATACTTTTGAGGCTTGTATTTTCAAACTGAGATTTTCGTAATATGGTAAGGATATAAATCTCGCAATACCCCGACCCATTTGTTTAGAAAGTATTCAGACTTAAAATTTAATAACTCACATATATTTTGATTTACTATTCTACTCACATTTCTAACTGAAATGAGTGGTATAAGCAGAATGGTTTATACCACTCAACACATCTAAAAACCGATACGAGATAGGCAGGTTTTGTATATGCTCGAAGTTCAAAACTTTACAATTGATAAGTGTGACAATTGTTTTAGAATTACTCGTAATGATGTTGATGGAGATTTGCACACACATGTCAAAAGCTACAAATTAGCACAAACAATTATATCAAATGTTTGTAATAAGAAAATACCTTTACATTCTAGCACGTTTGTTTTGACTAGCATGAAACGCTTAAGTGATGATCCGATTTACATATCAAAAATAAATGAGCTGATTTCCATGCGAAGAAACAAAGGTAAAAAGAAACCATATGTAAATTTCAAACCCCAAAAATGACTTACGCTAAGCGCAGCCCTCCCCTACTCTTTGGATTCAGACGATTTATAATTACATTATACAGGAAAGGATGATTTGACTGAGTACATTTACTTACAAAAAGACCGAAACAACAGCTATGAAAATATCTGGAATTCTCAATACCGATGATATGACAGTTGATATTGAAGGAGTTAGCAAAAAACTCTCTGCCCTGCTGTCGGATTTTGATAATGGTTATATTGAGATCAATATAAAAACAAAAATTGAAGAAGACCTATCGGAACCAGCTCAATCTGAAGAATAATTGATTAGAAATGTGGATGCATTATCGTGGACTTATATGGATTTGACAATGAAGGTTACGATTTTTCTTTATTGGAATTTGTAAATATTCTAAACTAATATAAAAAAGAAAGGAAATTTATATGAAAAAAAATGATGTTGTAAATAATCTGGCTGCCTGTCAAAATATTTCTAAAAAAGAAGCTGGTGAAATTGTTGATGCAATTCTTGAAATTATTAAAACAGGTATCAAAGAAGATGGAGAAGTTGATTTTCCTAGATTTGTAAAACTTACTAAAAATTATAAAGATGCGACTACTGCTCGTTCCCCTAAGACTGGAGAAAACGTGAATGTACCTGCTAAGGAAGTACCAAAAGCGAAATTTTCTAAAGCATTTAAGGATTTTCTAAATGAGTGTTCTGAATGAATGGAGATGTGAGAAAATGAAATTTTTAAGTTTTTATGATTATAAATCTTTTGCAAATGCAGTATTAGAAGAATGCTATAATATTAGAAATGGTGAAAATCGCATTTCGATTATTGCTAAATATAATGATGCACGGGAAATTATTAAAGAATTATTACGCAATGATTTTTCCATTGCTGAGATTTTTGAACTGGAATCGCCTGACTGTAGTGGATATACTAGTGAATATATTATTTCTATTTGTAACTTTAATGGCGAATACGAAATTTGGTGTGAGCCAATGAAACGTGATAATGAGTATATTGACGATGAAGCTATAATTACTTTTATCTTAGGTGATTGTTCGTCCAGGATTATTTCTCATTGCATTTCACAGTACAAGTATGATGTTCATATTGGTGAAGAAGATGACCACCCTTCTCTATCCTGTTCTGAATGTGATGATGAAAGTGATCTACATAGTTTTTCTGTAAGTAAGAAAAGTGATAATGGATATTACCACTTTTCATTTTACACTTCTGAAAATCTGAGCAAAAAAGATATAAATGATATTTTACAAAGTCTAAAATTGGATTAAGGAAAAAGTTGATTTCATTGTAAGAGTTTTATAGAGGCTTGCGTTCAGAAAATGAGCGTAAGTCTTTTCTGTTTGGAGAAATATATAGTGTCCAATGCGATTTAGGGAAAATCCGTTTAGCTTACTGTTTGTGAAGTTGAATGTGGTGTCGGAACCTGCATTGGAATTTGAGAGAGAGGATATGAAGGTCTAGCTAACTTTCAGAATGGTGGTACTCCGTATCCCACCGCCCTCTTCTATTTTAATTTTGATACGGAGAGATCGGAGAAATATGAATGGGAAAAGCAGTTTATTTAGATGTTGGTAATAGAAAAGTATTAGCAACAAAAATAACTTATAATGATTTGATTATTCTATATAAACAATATATAGAAAAATATAGCAGTGTTCCTATGCTTACTCAATGTTCATCTAAATACAATCTTCCGCAATCAGGAATTGTTAAATCTGTTGTTAAAAATGAGGGTATTTCATATAATGAATTTTTATTACAATTTGGAAAAGTAAGAACTTTAGATGTAAATGGAACACATAAAAATATTAGAGATTTGAAATATGATGACTTGGTTATTTTATATAATCAATATATAAATAAATTTCATGAATTTCCAACAGCAAATAAATGTACATATCAATATAATTTACCCTCAAGACAAATCATTTTAAAAATATTAAAAGATTGCCAAATATCTATTGATGAATTTAATAAACAATTTAGCATAAAAGACAAAAGACGTATTTATGAAGATATTCATATTGGTGATATTATTGGCAGATGGAAAATAATAGGAAAAGGACAAAGTAAACAATCTAAAAAGAATAAAAATATTCCTTATTGGATTTGTCAATGTACATGTGGAAGCGAAATAATTAAAGAGGTTAGTGAAAATGCTCTAAAAAGAAAACAATCATTAAGTTGTGGATGTTTGAGAAATGAGGCCGTTGCAAACTTAAAGGGAAGCATTCGTTCACAATCATTTTATGATTGGTGCATAGAGCAACATCATGAGGAATGGTTAAAAAGATGGGACTATGATTTAAATAATTTAGATCCAAAACATATCTCATATTGTGCACATAAACAAGTCTATTTTAAATGTGATAAAGGAATTCATAATAGTACAAAATATGAATTGGCACATGTTTCTAATATGGACATTATACGATGTAAGTATTGTAATTCTTTTGCACAAAAGTTAATAGACGAAAAAGGTGAAAATGCTTTAGAATTATACTGGGATTATGATAAAAACAAACAAAATCCATGGGAAATTCCTGCATATTCAAAAGAACATGTGTGGATTAAATGTATCAAAACAGATTATCATGGGTCATATAAGGTTTCCAGACAAAATGCTTTAAGAAACGAGTGTCCATATTGTTCTCATATAAGGATTCATCCAAAAGATGGTTTTGCTCAATGGATGATTGACAAATATGGCAAAAATAATTTTGAAAAAATATGGAATTATAATATGAATACAATTAATCCATTTGCAATAGCACCTTCTACAAGAACATCAAAAGTTTGGTTGAATTGTATAGATACAACATATCATCCTCCAACTCATGTATATCCTAATGATGTAAAAAATCATGAACATCATTGTAGTTATTGTGCTAAAAAATCTGTTTGCAAAGAAGATAGTCTTGGTTATATATATCCAGAGTCATTTAAATATTGGTCTGATAAAAATAATAAGACGCCTTATGAATACTTACCATATTCAAGTCAAAAAGTATGGTGGAAATGTAAGGATGATATTCACAAAGATTATATTAGAAGTATTTGTGATAGTGTAAATTATGAGTTTAGATGTCCTAAGTGTTCATATGAAAAAGGTATATCATTTTTACAAGAAAAAGTGGATACATACATTATGGATAAATATGGATATAATACGCTTCATGAACATAATTGTAATATTGTTCCTATTAATCCAAAAACAAATTTTCCATTACCTTTTGATAATGAAATTGTCGAATTGAAATTGATTATTGAAGTCCATGGGAAACAACATTACGAAATAACAGGATTTACACAATTAACAGCAAAGCATTATAATACTACGCCTGAATATGAATTAAAATATCAAAAATGGAAAGATAAATACAAAAAAGAATATGCTTTAAAAAATGGATATAATTTTTTAGAAATACCATATTGGACTGAAATCGACAATACATATCAGTCATTAATAGATAACAAAATTAAAACGATTTTAAAAGAAGCGGTTTAATATTTAATCACTTCTTTTTTTGTTTGAAAGGAAGTGATACTTAATGCCAGAACGCAGTAAACGAATTTGTCTTTATGATGAAGAAAAAGCAAAACATATAAATCCAGAAACATTAAAATTGTTCCAAAAATATCAGATAGATATGTCAATTCGTGATTTATCTAAAAATACTATTTTACAGTATAATTCAGATCTTATGCAGTGGTTTATTTATATGTATAACAATCAATTTAATTTATCTGTAGTCGAGGCTAAAGATGAAGATCTCGAAGAATACTATTATTGGAGAAAACAGCAAGGGAATAATGTTAATAGACAAAAACGTGTAATGGCTTCTATTTCTGCTTTCTATAAGTTTTTGCGTAAGAAAAAATTAATCGTAGAATCTCCTGTTGAATTTATTGAACGTCCAAAAGCAGGACAACCAATTACTGTGCAAACATATCTTACAAAAGATCAAGTACAGTTAATGCGTGAGAAATTACAGGAGCATGGAGATATTCAATTACAGACTTATGCTTTTGTTTCCTTAACTACTATGGCAAGAGTAAATGCTGTTGCAAATTTACGTTGGGAACAGATTGATTGGGATGAAAGAATATTTTCGGACGTATTAGAAAAAGAGGGTAAAATTGTTGAATTATCTTTTTCGGAAGAAACAAAGAGATATCTTGAAAATCTTGTACAGTACAGAAAAGATAATGAGATAAATGATTATGGTTGGGTATTTATTAGTCCTTACGTTACTGAAGATAAACCTATAAATAATGGAACTTTGAATGATTGGTGTAAGGTAATTGGAGAAATGATCGGTGAACCAACACTTCACTGCCACGATTTTCGTCATTCATATGCCACGTTGCTTAAAAATGAAGGCGTAAATTTAGAGGATGTATCTGTTATGTTAAATCATTCTGGAACTGATGTCACGAAGAAATTCTACATAAAAACGGATACTTCCAAAGTTCGTAAAATAAAGGATTCTATCAACATTTGACCCAATAGAACTCCAATTTCAAGGTATAACATTCATAAATTTTGATGTGAAAATCAACTCTACCACTTTTCGGAGTGGTTGTCTGTGGTAGGCAGTAATTAGCGAATGACCGCTGAGCAGTCTGGCATTCTGGAAAGACAGTACATTTCAGGAGAGTCTTTAGTACTCTTCTATTTCTATGTCCTTAGTTTAATTGGGAAAACAACAGACTCCAAATTTGTAAGATGTGGGTTCGAGTCCTGCAGGACATGTTTAATTAACCTAACATCAAAAAAAAGAAAGCAGGCGAATTATGTCGGAAGTATATATGAAATATTCAGATTTTCTTAACTCAGTAACTGATGAAGTCATTTTTGAACTATTGACGGACATCATTTTAAAATTAAAATATGATCCAGAATCAGTTTCTCTTATTATGAGTATGGAAGATAAGATTACTGATAATACTGAGTTGCACGGAAATTTAGATTTAGATATGTTGAACACACTTATAAAAGCACTGATTATCATTAGGAATCAAATTAAGGAATCACAGAAAGGAGAAATGTAATGGATTTAAAAGTTACAAAAAATATTGACAATAATATTTTTTCTGTAAGCATTACAATTGACGCATATGGTAATGAGCAGTTAAGCGAATCTGAAGAACGTGAACTCATCTCCAATTTTCCCGTTAAACTTGCTTATAGGAATCTTATGTTTAGCAGGAATATTAAAATAGAAGGTTCCGTCCCAGTGATTACAGATACAGAGCCAGCTGCTACAGGCGAAGAAAGTAATGGTGTTATAAAAGTTACCCTTCCGCCGCTATCTAATAAGGAAATTTTAATTGACGATAGTTTCAATGCTTATTATAAAGTCGATTATACTAAGATTCCATCTGTGGTACTTGATGAAAATATAATTCAAACAAAGGAAATCATGGCTCAAGCGTATTGTGAAATTTTTGCTGATGTTGTATGCAAAGCAATATCAGATATTATGACAGAAGTAAGGAAGAAAGCCCCTGCTTTTGAGGGTGAAAGCATCGTTTCTGTATAATTTTATGGGAAATTTTGTAAAATCTATTTACAAAAATTTTCATATATGCTAATGTAAAATTATTAAATTTTACGGAGGTGTATCATGAACATAGCAAGTAAAAATAAGCCTGTACAAACCATATTCAACCAAATCAAACGTGGAAATATTGTCTTAACTCATAAACTACAAAGACGTGAAGGGGCATGGAACAAACAACAGAAATCCTTGCTGGTTGATTCATTGCTAAGAGGATATGCGGTCAATCCAACATATACAGTCATAGAAGCTAACGTTCATTCTGTCATTGATGGTGTGCAACGGTTCTCAACATTAGTCGGATTTATGAATGATGAATTTTCTTTATCCAAAAATTTACAGCCAGTCAAAATTGGTAACGATTCATATGAAATCGCAGGAAAAAAATTCTCAAAATTAGATGATCCTGTAAAAGATGAATTGTCTTCTGCTCAAATCCAGGTATATGAAATCACAGAATATACAGATAAAGATATTCGTGAGATGTTCAGACGGCTTAATTCAGGAAAGCCTTTGAATACAGTACAGAAAATGACTCCTGACATGTCCGATGAATTATGTGCTGCTGTATCCAGCATAATCGAGCATCCATTCTTTGAAAAGGTTTTGACGGGCGCACAATTAAAAAGTTCTGTTGATATGGCAATTGCATTAGAAGTCCTCATGTTGAGTGAAATGAGTAATGAATACGATTTTGGCTCATTTAGTAGAACAGACCGTGAGAAATTTATTCAGTATTATAATGATAAAGTAAATGCTGATAAAAACTCTATTATCATACAGTCGCTTGATAAACTAGATGGTGCATTTGACGAAGATGTCAAAATTCCCAAAACATCTATTTCAATGATTATTTATGGCATGTATCGTATTTTGAAAGATAACAAAAGCACAGAAAAATATATCGCTGCTGTAAAAGATTTTCTTGAAAATTATGATAGCAATGAAGCGTATATCAAGTTTACCAAAGAAGGAACTTCTCATGCAGAAAATGTGAAAGGACGCTTGGATTACTTCCGCAACATGGTTAAGAATATTTGATTGTACAAAAGAGCGCAGGCATCTCCCCCACTCTCTTTTGTATTGAATAAGCATCTTGATCTAAAATTTAATAAGATTTTTGAAAGAGTCATGTGAAATATCATGGCTCTTTTTTTGTTGTTTTGAAGAAATAAAAAGAGAATAAAAAAAATATCAGTTATGAGAGAATCGTCAACTTCATTAGTTGGTAACTGAATCAGAGAGGATAACAAAGAATTGCAAACTTTGTGAATGGTAGTTCACGCCCTACTGCCCTCTCTTATTACAAATAAAATAAAGTGCGTGGGAAAGGCGTAAATATGAACGAATTAAAAATTAATGGAACACAAACTTTTATGGGAATTAATATTCCTATTGTTGAAGGTGGATTTGGTAAAAACCGCAGAGCAGTAACTGGAAAAGTCATAGCAGATATTCATAAAATAAGACTATCCGATCTAAATGCATCTATAAACAGGCTAATTGATAAAAACCGCATAAAAGAAGGTATTGATTACATAAATATTCTAAGTGAAACAGTTTCACTTAGAGATTTTGCAAAGGAATTGGGTATGTTGTCTAGATAGTGTCTACACGTGTTAAGCACGGATAGCAGCCCAAATAGCGATACAACGGACGTGTACCGCAGCGATAAAGGCATCAGAAGTCTTGGCATAACGAGTGGCAATCCCTCTCCAGCGTTTCAGGGTAAGGAAACAGTTTTCTACCAAATGACGCAGTTTATAGAGATATTTATCATAGTCGCGCTGCTCTTTG